>NZ_JBIXJX010000024.1:0-99676 GCF_052871955.1 Bradyrhizobium sp. CAR08 | reverse complement strand
GACTGATCCCGAACCGCCGGCACAACTCCCGCCGGTTCGCCCCTTCCTGCAACGCAAGCCGCACAAACTCCCGTCGCTGATCCATCACCGACACCTCGTTCCAGGGCATGGAAGGCCTCCCGAATCGGCCATTCCAGCCCAGTTTGAAGTGTCAGCTATGTCTCCGAACACCTGTCAGTGATCTGTCCGGTCTAAACATCGAGCCGGGCGATGACCCGCGTTGAGAGAGCGCTGGCTTACTTCGCCTTCAGGAAGTCCGCGACATCGAGCAGCATGAACTCGTCGTCGTCGGCCTTGTTGGGATCGCGGCTGGACGAGAACGGCAGATTGTTGTCATTGCCGACGATGATGTGGGTTTCGTCGACACGATCGACGTTCTCGATGGTGAAGAACGGGAACGTGTAGACGCCGTCATTGAGCGGCTTCTTCGCCTTCTTGTCGGGATCCCTGATCTTCAGGAGGTCGATGTAGCCGATCTTGCGCACGGGCTTGCCGACATTGGCGTCGGTGAGCTCGATCTTGTAGACGCGCTTGAACTTGGCCACGTCGGGGAAGCAGTTCTCGCCGCGGGTGCCTTGCGGGCAGGCCTTTTCGGGCGTGCCTTCGCCGTTGTCGCGCTCGATGATCAGGCCGGCGCTCGGGTCGATCATGTTGAAGTCGCCGATGGCATTGCCGTTCTGCTCGAACACATACTGCCAGTAGCGGCCGGTGAATTTTTCCGCGGCGACGTCGAATTCGAGGATGCGCGAGGCTTCCTTGCCGTCGACCTTCTCCCAGTCCTTTTTCTCGGCATCCCAGAGCGGCCCCTCGAGCAGGCCGTAGAGAAACTTGCCGTCTTTCGAGGCGGCGAAGCCCTCGTAACCCTTGGAGCGTCGGAGGTTGACGTTGGTGTAGGTCGCACCCGGCGCGCCCGGGGTCGCCACCGCCCAATGATCCGGCGATCGCACGGGCTTACCGTCGGCGACCGTCTCGAATACGGCCAGAATCTTGCCGGTCTTGTCGGCCTTCAGGATGTAGGGGCCGAACTCGTCGCCGATCCAGAAGGTGTCGCCGATAATCTGGAAACCTTCGGTGTCGAAGTCGGAGCCGGTGAGGTAACGCCTCTCGGTGTCTTCATGTACGATGCGGAACGGCACGCGTCTGTCGGGATCGTGCAGGAACACGGTCTCCAGCCGCTCGATCTTGCCGCCGGCCCAATCCATCCTGTAGCGGTTGAGGTACAGCATCGAATCTGGCGAATTGGCGCGCGCGCCCATGCCGTTGTCGGTGATGACCCAGAAAGAGCCGTCCCCCATCGACTTGATACCGGAATGGCCCTGCAGCGGCTGGCCCTTGAACGGCAGCGACACGCCGGTGGCCCGCTCATAGGACTTGCCCATCACCGTGCCGAGCGCGTCGACCCGCTTCCCGGTGGTGTATTTACCGGATGTCTTGAGATCGGCGGGAGCATCAGCCGGCGCGTCGATGAACGTGGCGGCCGGCATCACGACGTGGCCGGCGAGCTTGGCGGGGAATTCGCCTTCGCTCTGCGCCAGCGCGGAGCTCGCGGTCAGAATGATCGTTGCGACGGTACTAAGCAAAGTCGCGCGCATGTGCGTCTCCTGTTAACGGAGGCCGTCTTATGCGGACCGCGCATTGCAGTTTTGTGAAACCGGGCCAAACGCCGCAGCCGACAGCTACTCCTTGACCGCGCCCGTCAGCGACGACACGTAGTAATCGACGAACAGCGAGTAGAAGATCGCAACCGGCAGCGAGCCGAGCAGCGAGCCCGCCATCAGCGCGCCCCACTGATAGACGTCGCCGGTGACGAGCTCGGTCAGGATCGCGACCGGCACCGTCTTGTTGGCGCCGCTCTGGATAAAGGCGAGCGCGTAGATGAACTCGTTCCAGGACAGCGTGAAGGAGAAGATGCCGGCCGAGATCAGGCCGGGCACCGCCAGCGGCAGCGTGATCCGCCGCAGGATCTGGAGCCTGGTGGCGCCGTCCACCAGCGCGCATTCCTCGAGCTCGTAGGGGATCGACTTGAAATAGCCGATCAGGAGCCAGGTGCAGAACGGCACCAGGAAGGTCGGGTAGACCAGGATCAACGCAAGCGGGCTGTCGAACAGGCCGAACTGCACGACCACGGTGGCGAGCGGAATGAACAGGATCGACGGCGGCACGAGATAGGCCATGTAAATGCCGAGGCCGACATAGGGACTGCCGCGGAAGCGCAGGCGCTCGATCGCATAGGCGGCCAGCGTGCTCGCGATCAGCGACAGCGTAGTCGCCCCGACCGCGACCAGCATCGTCGTCCACAGCCAGCGCGGATAGGCGGTGTCGAACAACAGGTGCTTGATGTGGGCCAGCGTCGGCGAGGAGATCCAGAAAGGGTTGTGCTCCTTGTAGTTCATCAGCTCTGCGTTCGGCTTGAACGACGTGATCGTCATCCAGTAGAACGGAAATAGGAGGATCAGCACGAAGCAGCCGAGCGGCAGATAGATCATCATCAGCCGCCGCAGCCCGGAATCCCAGGCCATGGTGTCCGGCGGCGTGGTGGCGACGGCGGCCGGCTCGGCGGCGGTATCAGTCATTGCTCTCTCCCTGCTGCCATTTGCGGCGCGCCAGGCCGAAATAAGAGAACAGCGTTGCGAACACGAGGAACGGGATCATCGACACCGCAATCGCCGCGCCCTCGCCGAGCTCGCCGCCCGCAATGCCGCGCTGGAAGGCCAGCGTTGCCAGCAAATGGGTTGAGTTGCCGGGGCCGCCCCGGGTGATGGCGTAGACCAGCTGGAAATCGGTGAAGGTGAAGATGATCGAGAAGGTCATGACGATCGCGAGGATCGGCATCATCATCGGGAAGGTGATGTAGCGGAACCGCTGCCAGGCGCTGGCGCCATCGAGCATCGCGGCTTCGTAGAGCGAGGGCGAAATGGTCTGCAGGCCCGCCAGCAGCGAGATCGCGACGAAGGGAATGCCGCGCCAGATATTGGCGGCGATCAGCGAGAAGCGCGCCGGCCAGGGCGAGCCGAGGAAGTCGATATTGGTGGTGCGCCAGTGCAGCACGTCGACCAGAAGGTAGGAGATGATCGAGAACTGCGGATCGTAGATCCACCAGAACGCCAGCGCCGAGAGCACCGTCGGCACGATCCAGGGCATCAGGATGATCGCACGCAACAGGCTCTTGAACGGAAAATGGTTGTTGAGCAGCAGTGCGAGCCAGAAGCCGAGCGCGAACTTTCCAAAGGTCGCGATCCCCGTGTAGACCACGCTGTAGAACACCGCGTTCCACCACAGGGAATCGGTGAGCAGATACTGGAAATTCTCGAAGCCGACGAAGACGCCTTTTCTGCCGATCGTCGTGTCGGTGAAGGCGAGCCAGATGCCGAGGCCGAGCGGATAGGTCAGGAACACCGTGAGCAGCCCGATCGCAGGTGCGAGGCACATCACGATCAGGAACGGCTTGTAGTCGAACAGGCGCACCAGCCAGGAGGGTTGCCGGTGCACGAGGGCAGGAGAAGAGAGTGTGGTCACGGACATCGGTTTGTTGTCCCGTCTCTGAAAGTCACCAGGCCCGTCACTGCGAGGAGCCCGTAACAAAATTGCGAAGCAATTTTG
Source organism: Bradyrhizobium sp. CAR08 (assembly GCF_052871955.1). Taxonomy (NCBI): domain Bacteria; kingdom Pseudomonadati; phylum Pseudomonadota; class Alphaproteobacteria; order Hyphomicrobiales; family Nitrobacteraceae; genus Bradyrhizobium; species Bradyrhizobium sp. CAR08. The sequence goes on along the minus strand of NZ_JBIXJX010000024.1, from coordinate 96,076 downwards.
CACTGGGGCGACGAAGCAATCCAGGCTGTAACTGGGAAGACAGGCTGGATTGCTTCGCTTCGCTCGCGATGACGCGCTTTTGGCCAGCGCTACTTCTGCCGCCGGAAGTACCGCTTGCAGCGCTGCTCGGCTTCCGCGGCTGCGGCTTCCGGCGTGGCAGCGCCGGTCGCGACGGATGCGAACATCTGAATCAGCACGTAGTCGGCGCTGACGGCACCGGTCGCGGTCGAGATCGGGCCAGCATAGCCGTCATAGTAGATGGTGTTCATGGTGTCCTTGAAGATCTTGATCTTGGGATCTTCGCTCCAGACCTTGGCCTCCGCGTAAGCCGCGAGCGGCTGGGCCCAGTAGCCGGAATTGGCGTTGAGCCACGGCTCGTACTGGTCCTTTTCCAGCATGTATTGCAGGAAGGCCTTTGCGGCGTTGGGGTACTGGCTGTGCTTGAACAGCATGGCGTTCAGCGTCAGGCCCGCCATCGGCGAGACCTTGGCGACACCCTTCGGCAGCAGTTGATGTTCGCTGTCGTCGGCGATCGCCTTGGTCGCCGGATCGTTCTTCAGTGAAAAATACAGCGAGACGCCGTTGGCGGTCAGCGAGATCTCCTGCGCGGCGTAGGCGCGGTTGTTGCTGACGTCGTTCCATGACGTCGTGCCGGCGATGAAGGTCGGATAGAGCTGTTTGACCCAGTTCAGTGCGGCGATCGTCTCCTTGCTGTTGATGACGACGTTCCCCTCTTCGTCGAGCAGCGCCGCGTTGTGCGACCACAGCGCCCAGTTCGCAAAACCGTTGCCGTCGCCTTTGGCGTTGCCGAGCGCCAAGCCGGCCGGCTTGCCGGCCTTCTGAAGCTTCTGGCAGAGATCGAGGATTCCGGCATGGTCTTCCGGCACCTTGTCGAAGCCGACCGATCGCAGGATCGACTTGCGGTAGATCAGCGGACCCGCGGTCGCGCCGAACGGCAGTCCGATCCAGGCGTCGCTCTTGTTCTTCTTGCCGTAGCGCTGCGCCAGCGGCAGCCAGCCGCCGTACCGCTTGCCGACATAGTCGGCGACGTCGGTCAGCTCGATCAGCTTGTCGATATAGATGTGCGGCGCATCGGAGAAGCCGATGATAATATCGGGGCCGGCACCGGAATTCGCGGTCACCGCGGTCTGCTGGTTGATGTCCTCCCAGCCGACGAAGTCGACCTTGACCTCGACCCCGGTCTCCTTGGTGAATTTGGCCGCATTGGCGCGGAACACGTCCTCGTCGGCCTGGACGAAACGTACCGGTCGCAGCATGCGCAGGGATGCGCCTTTCTCGATCGGCAGTTTCGGTGTGGGGACGTCCGCGGCCTTGATCGCGGATTGCGCATTTGCCGGAGCACCGGTTGCCGCGATTGCCGCAGCGGACAGGCCCAGCGCCAAGGCATCACGACGCGTGATGTCGTTCCTCATCGGTTCCTCCCTATATGTTTCCCTTCCCGGCGTTGATCGCCGGTGAAGGGTCTTTCCGGTTGCCGGCGCGCCTTCGCGGCCGTCCCGTCTAGCTGTTCGGGCCGCGGTCCATGCTGACAGGCTGCCAGCGGCGGAGCGCGGTGTCTTGCAGCACCGACGGATTGACGCAGCTTACCGGCCACATGCCCTGAAGCACCAGTGACAATTCGTAGCCCACCCGGCGCTTGCGCGCCTCGTCAAACCGTGCCGAGGCGGAGGCGACGTGGGCGGTCAGGGTGACATTGTCCATGCCGAGCAGCGGATTGTTGTGCGAGGGCGGCTCCTTCTCCAGCACGTCGAGGGCGGCATGGGCGATCCAGCCCTCCTGAAGCGCCTTGATCAGGCTTTCCTCGTCCACGGTGGCGCCGCGACCCGTGTTGATGAAGACGGACCCCTTCTTCATCTGCCGGAAGTGCTTCTCGGTGAGCATGTGATGCACCTCGGGCCGGGCGGGGGCGTGCATCGAGACGAAGTCGGATTGCGACAACACCTCGTTCAGCGTCGCCGGAATCACGCCGTGGTCGGACATCAGCGTTTCCTGGATGAAGGGATCGTAGGCCATCATCCGCAGGCCGAAGGGAGCTGCGCGTTTCGCAACCGCACGCGCCACGCGGCCGAACGAGATGAAGCCGAGCGTCTGGCCCATCAGCCGCGGTATCTTCGACAACGCCGGCCGGCCCTCGGCCCAGCGGCCGCTACGCACCATCCGGTCCTGCTCGACCAGCCGGCGGAAGCCAGCGAGCAGCAGCATCATGGCATGGTCGGCGACCTCCTCGATGAAGGTGTCGGGGATGTTGGTGACGGGAATGCCGCGCGCGGTCGCGGCCTTGATGTCGACGCTGTCGACGCCGACCGAGCCCAGCGTGATGACCTTGCAGCTCTCCAGCGCGTCGATGATGGTCTTGGTGATCGGGATGCCCTTGGCGTAGATGGCGTCCGCTGTCTTCGCGGCGGCGATGAACCCGGCCTCGTCGGCCGGCGCCTCGACGATCTCGGCGTCGATCGGATCGAGCGCCTCGCGCTCGTAGGAATAATCGCTGCTCGCGACCGTGAAGCTCGCGCCCTTCGGCGTCACCACCCTGTATCTCGGCATGTCCTGCTCCCGATTTGGTTTCTTGTTGTGACCCATGCTTTGCGCGGGCCTTTGCGTCTTTTACGCGAAATCGAGGAGGTCGCGTACAATTCCCGGTTGTCATTGAGGCGATTTATACGACTGGTTCGACGTCTTCTCCGGGCTTCTACGGGGCGCCCCGTAACAGCTTGCTAAGGGGTCACCCCCTAAAGGTTAATTTGATTTCGATCGATTCACTCGCGCGTCCTTATCCCTGTGTTGCCGGAGCATCCCGTGAAATTAAGCAATATGAAGATCGCCCCCAAGCTCGGCATCCTCGTCGGCGTCACCTTGTTCGGACTGTGCATTTCCGGGATCCTCGCCGGATACCTGATGAAGCAGGAGATGGTGAACGCGCGCATCGATCAGGCCAAGGCGATCGTGGAGATGGGGCGCAACTACGCCGCTGCCCTCAAGAAGCGGGTCGACGCCGGCGAGCTGACGAAGGATGCGGCGATGGCCGAGATTCGTCGCTACGGCAATGCAATGACGTATGACAACGGTGCGGGCTATTTGTTCGGCACGTCCTATGACGGCATCACCCAGCTCGCGCCCGATCCGAAGCAGATCGGCAGCAACCGCATGGATGTCGTGACCAACGGCCGCAAGCTGTCTGCCGAGTTGATGGACGGGGTCAAGGCCAATGGTTCGATCCTGCTGTATTATGAATATGTGAAGCCCGGCCAGGAGAAGCCGATCCGCAAGCTCGGCTACGCGGTCGCGGTCCCCGGCTTCGACATGTATCTCGGCACCGGCGCCTATCTCGATGATATCGACGCCAAGATGGGTCCGGTCTACTGGCTGCTCGGCTTGGCCATGCTCGGTATCGTCATCGTCGCCGGCAGCGTTGCCTGGCTGATCGGTCGCAGCATCAGCCGCCCGCTCGCCCTGCTCGGAGCCCGCATGAAGGATCTCGCCGAGGGCAAGCTCGACGGCGACATTCCCGGCGTCGGCCGTGGTGACGAGGTCGGCGCAATGGCGTCGACCGTCCAGATCTTCAAGGACAACGCTGTCCGCATCCGCGACATCGAGAAGAGCGAAGCCGATGCCAAGGATCGCGCAGCGGCGGAACGTCGCAGCGTGATGGAGGGCATCGCCAGCGACTTCGAACGCAGCGTCAATGGTATCGTCCGCTCGGTCTCCTCGGCTGCGACGGGCATGCAAGCCACTGCGCAATCGATGACCGCGACCGCCGGCGACGCCTCGTCGCGTGCGGCGACGGTCGGCGCGGCCTCGCAGAGAGCGTCGGGCAATGTCGGCACGGTTGCCGCGGCTGCCGAAGAGCTGTCGAGCTCGGTTGCGGAGATCTCGCGCCAGGTCACCCGCTCGACCGAAGTGGCGAGCCGCGCTGTCAACGACGCCGAGCGTACCAATGCCACGGTGCAGGAACTCTCCACCGGCGCCGAGAAGATCGGCGAGGTGGTCAAGCTGATCCACTCGATCGCGGCACAGACCAATCTGCTCGCCCTCAACGCCACCATCGAAGCGGCGCGCGCCGGTGAATCCGGCCGCGGCTTTGCCGTCGTCGCTTCCGAAGTCAAGGCGCTCGCCAACCAGACCGCCAAGGCGACCGAGGAAATCTCCGCCCAGGTCGCGGCGATGCAGACATCGACCAGCGATGCGGTCGCCGCCATCGGCGGCATCACTCAGACCATCGCCGAGATGAGCGAGATCACCGCGGGCATTTCAGCATCGATCGAGCAGCAGGGCGAGGCGACCCGCGAGATCGCCCGCAACATTCAGTCGGTCGCGGCCGGATCGAACGAGATCAACGCCAATATCGGCAGCGTCACCTCGGCCGCGGAAGCGACCGGCACGGCGGCAAGCGACGTGCTCACCAACGCTCGCGAGCTCGACAGCCAGTCCGGCGCGCTGCGCAGCGCAGTCGACGGCTTCCTCGCCAAGGTGCGCGCGGCGTAGGTCGCCACACCAAAGCGACGCCATCTCCTCTATCGTCATGCCCGGGCTTGTCCCGGGCATCCACGTTCTTGGACACCGGACGCTTTGATCGACGTGGATGGCCGGGACAAGCCCGGCCATGACGGAGAATGCCGAGCGCGCGGCTTTCGCGAGCCCCTACTGCTTCTCGATCCCTGCCTCGCGGATCAGCTTCTCCCACAACACCAGCTGTTCGTTCACGAACGTGCCGAGCTGCTCGGGCGTGCCCGAAAACGCGTCCATGCCGAGGGTGGCGAGCTGGGCCTTGATCTCCGGCTTCTCGACGATCTTCCGGATCTCGGCGTTGAGTCGCGTCACGATCTCCTTGGGCATGCCGGCGGGGCCAAAATAGCCCTGCCACGACGAGATGTCGAAGTCCGGCACGCCGGCCTCCTGCATCGAGGGCAGGTTCGGCACCAGCGACGAGCGGTCCTTCGTCGTGACGGCGAGCGCGCGTAGCGCGTTGCCCTGGACATGCGGCAGGCCGGTCAGGATGTCCACGAACATCATCGAGACGCGGCCGCCCATGACGTCGTTGAGCGCCGGCGGCGAGCTCTTGTAGGGCACGTGCAGGAGGTCGAGCCCGGCATTGTGTGCAAAGGTCGCCCCCGACACGATCGCCGAGGACGAGCCCGAGGCGTAGCTCAGCTTGCCCGGATTGGCCTTGCCGTAGGCGATGAGCTCGCCGACGGTCTTGGCCGGCACCTCCGGGTGGATCACCAGCATGAAGGGCAGGTCGCCGGTGCGCGCGATCGGGGTGAAGTCCTTGACCGGATCGTAGGTCAGGCTTTTGAGCAGATAGGGATTGGCCGAATGCGTGGTGTTGGTGGTCACCAGCAGCGTGTAGCCGTCGGGCGCGGCGCGCGCGACATAGGTGGCGGCGATCATGCCGTTGGCGCCCGCCTTGTTCTCGATGACGATGCCGACGCCGAGGGCCTGCGACAAATGCTGCGAGATCAGCCGCGTCGTGGTGTCGGTGCCGCTGCCGGCGGCGAACGGCAGCACCAGCGTGATGTTGCGGCTCGGATAATTGTCGGCCTGCGCAGCGGACGCGGCGGCGAGACAAAGGGCGCCCGTGCCGATGGCACGCAGGTTTCGGATCAACGCTGAAAGCATGTCTGGTCGTTCCCTCTTTTTTGGTTGGCGGGGAACCTAGCGTCTCCTCGTCGAAATCGGAAGGCGCGAGTTTGTCGCCTCGTCTCGCGTCGCGGAATTACTTCACCGCAGAACCCTGGCGCGAGGCGATCACGACGCCGGCGAGCACCAGCAGGTAGCCGATCAGGTGGAAGGGCTGAATCTTTTCGCCGAGCAGCAGGATCGCCATCGCCGAGCCGAACACCGGCACCAGATGGAAGAACGGCGCGGCGCGGTTCGGGCCGATCAGCGCCACGCCCCGGTTGAAGAAGAGATAGGCCAGCGTCGAGGGAAAGATCAGGATGTAGCCCAGCGTCGCCAGCGTCACCCCGTCGAGTTGCAGGACGCGACCACTCCAGGCCTCCCAGATCGCGGTCGGCAGCAGCATCGTCGCGCCGCAGCAGGTGGTGAAGGAGAGAAAGGAGAGCTGGTGGATCTTGGGCCGCCGCGGGATGAAGGCAGAGTAGATCCCGAACGCCACCAGCGAGGAGGCGAACATGATGTCGCCCCTGTTGAAGCTGATGCTCGCGAGCGCGGCGAGATCGCCGCGCAGGATGATGATCAGCACGCCGAGAAGCGAGATCCCGATGCCGGCGAGCTGCGCACCGGTCAGCCGCACGCCGAACAGCACCAGCGACCACAGCGCCACGAACAACGGTCCGGCCGACTGGATCAGCAGCGCGTTCAGCGCTTCCGTGTACTGCATCGCCCAGTACGAGATCGCGTTGTTGAAGGCAAAGCCCACCAGCGACAGGAACAGCATCAGCGGCAGGCTCTTGCGCAGATTCGGCCAGTCGCGCTTCAGATGCGGCCAGGCGAAGGGCAGGAGGATCAGGAACACGCCGAACCAGCGGATCGTGGTCACCGTCAGCGGCGGCACATGCGCGCCGACGTGGCGCGCGAGCACGATGTTGCCGGCCCAGAACAGCGAGCTCAGGCTGAGCAGCAGATAAGGCTGGTTGTTGAGCCAACTGGCCGGATTGGAGGCCGGTGGCGCGGGCGAAGCGATCGTCATTGGCGTTGCATACGAGCTTGCGCCGGATTTGCGTCGTGACACAAGTCATGCGACCGCAATGCTACAATGCAGGCATGACCAGAGGAGGCGGCATTGGCGGTTAATATGTTGAACATCGATGGCCTTGATCGGCTCGATCGGCATGCACCGGTGGTGATGTTGAACCTGATGCGCTTCCACGCGCACTCCGGCGACGGCGACGGTTCCGGCTGGGACGCCTATCTGCGCTACAGTGCGGTCACAGTGCCGATGATCAAGGCACGCGGCGGCACGCTGCTCTGGACCGGCGAGGCCAGGGCCGTCGCGCTCGGCCCGCAGCAGGGCAACGACTGGGATTTCGCGGCGCTGGTCTATTATCCCACCGTCACGGCTTTCATCGACATGATGACCTCGAAGGCCTACGAGACGGAGGCTGATCCGCACCGCGTCAACGCCTGCGCCGAGCACGTCATCATTGCGACCAGCGAAGCGTACAGCAAGTTCAAGATGAAGTAGCGCCGCCTGCTGCCGGCTTACTTCAGCCCGTCCACAGCCGCGTGGCACGCCGTCTGCAGCAAGCGACAGACCTCCTCCGTCGACCGCTGCCGGCTCAGCGCTGCAAACGTCGGATAACTCGTCAGCACGAAGATCAAATCAACCGTGTCCCGCATGGCGCGCTTTGCCGCGTGCTTGCCCACGATCCGCGACAGCAGCGCGGTCAGCAATTCGCGCCGTCGCTCGTTACGCTCGATCAGCGCCTCGCCGAATTCCGGATCGGTCGCGATGGCCTGGTTGAGCCCACCGATGGCGGGATCGCGCCCCCAGAACGTACAGAAGATTTCGATGACGCGGTCGAGCGCGGCGCGCGGATCCGCCATCGTCATCACCTCGGCCAGTTCGAACAGTCCGCCCTGGTGCGCGATGTCGTCGAACACGGCCTCCAGCAATCCCCGCCGCGATCCGAACTGGTTGTAGACGGTCAATCGCGTGACGCCGGCCGCCTTGGCGACCACGTCGAGGGAGAAGTTCGCAATGCTCGCGTCCTCGCGTAGGAGTCGCGCGCCGGCCGCGATGATGCGCTCGCGCGTCGCCGCCGCCGCGGAAGCCCGCGCGGAGCTCACATAATTGCGCTTCGGCATCGCCTTGCCATTCTGTTGACGTATTGACTATACATGTAGTATATCTAATTTAGAAGCCGGTTCGGAGCTTGCCATGCAAACTGCCCTCGTGATCGCCTTGTCACTTCATGTGTTGTCGTCCGTGTTCTGGGCGGGATCAAGCTTTGCGCTGGCCCGCATCGGCGGAGTTGCCGGTGAGCAGCTGGTCTTTCCACAACTCGGCGCGGCGACGATTGCCATCCTGACCGGCGGCTATCTCGGCCATCTCGTTCATTCCCACAGCTTCGGCACGACCGAACAGGTGCTCGCCGTCGGTGCTGTCTGCGCACTGATTGCGGCGGGCGTTCAGGCTGTCATCGGTCCCCGTGCGCTCGTGGCCCTGCGTCGTGGCACCGGCAAGCCGGAGGACCTCCGTGCACGTATCGCCGCCGCCCAACGTGCGGCGGCGGGCCTGCTGGGCATCGCCGCGCTCTGCATGGGCGCCGCGCGCTACATTTGAATGCAGTCCAGGGAGGAGTGTTGAGAGCTCTCTGTTCCCAATGTCAGACCATAGCGCGGCTTCCAGCCGCTTTCGAAGGAAAAGCAATGTCCAAGATGATTCTGGTCAACCTGCCGGTACGCGATCTCGCCGCATCGACAGCGTTCTACGTAGCCCTGGGTGGCGCGGTGAATCCTCAATTCTCCGGAGCAAATTCGACGTCGCTCATGTTCACGGACGCGATCGGCGTGATGCTGCTGACCCACGACCGGTATCGTGAATTCACCAGCCGCGAGATCGGCGACGCGCGGCGCCACAGCCAGGCTATGTTCGCTCTCACGGTCGACGACCGCGATGCCGTCGATGCAACGCTGGCGCGCGCGGTGGCTGCGGGCGGTCGCGCCGATCCCAATCCGGCGCAGGATCTCGGCTTCATGTACAACCGACACATTGAAGACCCCGATGGCTATGTTTGGGAGATGGTGTGGATGAACCCGTCGACAAACGCTTGATCGCAGCCGATCGAACCGGGCCCCAAGCCTAGCTCGCCTGCTTCCGTGACGCCACGAACACGCCGGCCAGCACCAGCGCGAAGCCGATGAAGTGGAACGCCTGCGGGTGCTCGCCCAGAAACGCCATTGCCATGATCGAGCCGAACACCGGCACGACATGGAAGAACGGCGCGGCGCGGTTGGCGCCGATCAGGCGGACACCGCGATTGAAGCAGAGATAGGCGAGCGTCGAGGGGAATACCGCGACATAGAACAGGGTCAGGAGGTTCGGCCCGTCGAGCTTCATCACGGGACGCGCGGACAACTCCCACATCTCCAGCGGAATGAGACAGGCAGCACCGCAGCCGAACGTGAAGGCGAGGAACGACAGGCCGTGCATCGGGGGCCGCTTCAAGGTCAGCACCGAATAGAGCGCGAAGATGATCAGCGCGACGACAAAGATGAGGTCGCCCTTGTTGAAGTCGATGTTCGACAGCGTGGTGAAGTCGCCATGCAGCAGGATGATCAGCACGCCGCACATCGACAGCAGCACGCCGAAGGCCTGCGCTACGGTGAGGCGGACGCCGAGGATGGCGAGCGACCACAGCGCCACGACCAGCGGCGCGGCGGATTGCAAGAGGAGAGTGTTGAGCGCCTGCGTATGCTCCAGCGCCCAATATTGCAGCGTGTTGAAGGCGCCGATGCCGGTGATCGAGAGCGTGACCATCAGGCCGAGCCTGCCGCGGATCGCGGGCCAGTCCTGCGCAAGGTGTTTCCAGGCGAACGGCAGCACCAGCAGGAAGGCGAAGAACCAGCGCAGGAACGACAGCGTCACCGGCGGGATGTGACCGGCGGCGAGCCGGCCGACGATGGCATTGCCGGCCCAGCACAGCGCGGTGATGCTGAGCAGCAGATAAGGTTGGTTGGCGATCCAGTTGTGGCCGGACGTGGCGGCGCCGGTGGTCTCGTCGGTGGCGGACATTGGATTGTTGTGGCCCCGCGTCATGCGCCAAGCCTCCAGCCCGGTGGCACCCGGGCCGGTTCAAACCCGGCCCCGTTCAAAGACACGGAAATCGAGGTTGCATCAACGGGGGCCGGATGCATCGCGACCATGCAGCGGCGGAAGCAGCCTCTCACGCTTTGGTCGAAGCATTGCACCCGCCGCGAAGGTTTCTGGATTTTCAGGGGATATCAAAGGCTTGGGATGCGCTCGCGGCCTCGAAAAAGTCCCGTTCTTGCTTGCCTAGAGAGGCTGCATCCTTTATCCGGTTGGCTGCCTCGCGTTCGAGCGGCCCCGGCCGTGATTGGGCTGGGCGCATCTGACAGATTGCATAGGGATTACCCGCGAATGGCCAATGTTGTCGTCGTCGGCGCCCAGTGGGGCGACGAAGGAAAGGGCAAGATCGTCGACTGGTTGTCGGAGCAGGCGGACATCGTCGTCCGTTTCCAGGGCGGCCACAACGCCGGCCACACGCTGGTGATCAACGGCAAGACCTACAAGCTGGCGCTGCTGCCCTCGGGCGTGCTGCGCGATCAGAAGCTGTCGGTGATCGGCAACGGCGTCGTGTTCGATCCCGCCGCCTTCCTCGACGAGGTCACCAAGCTGCGGTCGCAGGGCGTCGCGGTCGGCCCGGACAATCTGCGGGTCGCCGAGAACGTCACCCTGATCCTGCCGCTGCACCGCGAACTCGACGCGCATCGCGAATCCGCCAATGCGGCGACCGCGATCGGCACCACCCGCCGTGGCATTGGCCCGGCCTACGAGGATAAGGTCGGCCGCCGCGCCATCCGCCTGATGGACCTCGCCGATCTCGACACCCTGCCGCACAAGATCGACCGGCTGCTGGCGCATCACAACGCATTGCGCCGCGGCCTCGGCCTGCCGGAGTTCGACGGCAAGGAGATCGTGAAGGAATTGACCGCGCTCGCGCCGCAGCTCTTGCCCTATGCCGAGACGGTGTGGCGGCTGCTCGACATCAAGCGGCGCGAGGGCAAGCGCATGTTGTTCGAAGGCGCGCAAGGCGCCCTGCTCGACGTGGATCACGGCACCTACCCTTACGTCACCTCGTCCAACACGGTGGCGGCGCAGGCGGCGACCGGCTCGGGCCTCGGCCCCGCCGCGGTCGGCTATGTGCTCGGCCTCTGCAAGGCCTATACGACCCGCGTCGGCCAGGGCCCGTTCCCGACCGAGCAGGACAACGAGACCGGCCGCAAGATCGGCGAGCGCGGCCGCGAGTTCGGCACCAATACCGGGCGGCCCCGCCGCTGCGGCTGGTTCGATGCGGTTCTGGTTCGCCAGGCGGTCCGGACCTGCGGCATCAACGGTCTGGCGCTGACCAAGCTCGACATCCTCGACGGCTTCGATTCGATCGAGGTCTGCACCGGCTACAGGCTGGACGGCAAGGAGATCGATCATTTCCCGGCGGGCGAGGGCGCCCAGGCCCGGGTCGAGCCGATCTACGAGACCATCGAGGGCTGGAAGGAGCCGACCGCCAATGCGCGGTCCTGGGCCCAGCTGCCGGCCCAGGCGATCAAATATGTCCGCCGGATCGAGGAATTGGTGGGGTGCCCGGTGGCGCTGCTTTCCACCAGCCCCGAACGCGAGGATACTATCCTGGTACAAAATCCGTTTGAGGCTTAACGATCTCTTACCGGGACGCGCGTATAATTGAGTAGAAATGGCTGATTACTACCCGCTGATCGCCCGCGCTATTGCCGCCCTGGACCCCAACGCTCCCGGCGAGAGCCGTCGCGCGCTCTACGAGCGGGCGCGCACGGCGCTGATCGCGCAACTGCGCAGCGTGCAGCCGCCGCTCTCCGAATCCGAGATCACCCGCGAGCGCCTCTCGCTGGAAGAGGCCGTCCGCAAGGTCGAATCAGAGGCGGCCCAGCGTGCCCGCGAGGCCTCGCGCCCCGGTGGCGGCGCCCGCAGCAGCGGCAGCGGCGACGCCTTCCGCCGTGCCAGCACCCGCGCCACCGAGGGCAACTCGCCCGCGCCGCAAACCGCTGCCCCGCCGCGCACCCGTCCGGCTCCGCCGCCGCCGCGGGCTGACCGGCCCTCCTTCAATGTCGATGACCAGGGCGACGCCCCGCGTGCGCCGCGGGCCCCGCGTTTCGACGCGCCGCGGCAGCCGGGTCCGCCGGCCCCGTCGTCGATGCCGGAGCCTCCGCCGGTCGGACGTGATCGCGCTGGTGGGCGCCGTCCGCCGGACATGGGACCGCCACCGCCGCTGCCGCCCGCACCGGGCGTGCGCGGCTTCCGCGACATCACGGCGGACGCCAACGAGCTCGGCGGCGCCGCCGCGCAGGCCAACCGCGCGGCGCGCCGCACCTACGCCAACGTGCCCTCGCCCTCGCCGGAATTCGACCGGCTCGAGCCGAGCCTGGAGAATCGCGGCGCCGGAGCCGACGCGCCGTATTCCTACGACGAATCGATCGAGGAAGCTGAGCGCTACGCGCCGCCGTCGCAGCCGCCGTCGCAACGTCCGCACATCCCCGTTCTCGACCGCGAACCCAAGAAGAAGCGCGCCCGCACCGGCCGCGCCTTTCCGTTCAAGAGCGCGATCGCCGTCGGCATCGTGCTGATCCTGGTCGGTGCCGGCATCCTGTGGGGCAAGCAGCTGGTCCAGACCGCGACCAACCTGTTGAAGTCTTCGCCGACGCAGGTGGTGGAGGCGCCCAAGGATTCGTCTCAGCCGCAGAGCAAGCCCAAGATTCCGGATCGCGTCGGCCAGCCCTCGGCCAGCGACCAGCCGGTCGCGCCGGTGGCGCAGAAAGTCGTGCTCTACGACGAGGATCCATCCGATCCGAAGGGCAAGCAATATGTCGGCTCGGTGGTGTGGCGGCTCGAGCCGATCAAGGCGTCGGGCAATCAGAAGGCCGACGTCGCCGTGCGCGCCGACATCGAGATTCCCGACCGCAAGTTCAAGATGACGATGTCGTTCCGCCGCAACACCGACTCCTCGCTGCCGGCGAGCCACACCGCGGAGCTGACCTTCGTCCTGCCGCCGGACTTTCCGGGCGGCGGCGTTTCCAACGTGCCGGGCATCCTGATGAAGTCGAACGAGCAGGCACGCGGCACGCCGCTCGCAGGCCTCGCGGTCAAGGTCACCGACGGCTTCTTCCTGGTCGGCCTCTCCAACGTCGATGCCGACCGCAGCCGCAACGTCCAGCTGCTGAAGGAGCGCTCCTGGTTCGACGTGCCCTTGGTCTACGCCAACCAGCGCCGCGCCATCATCGCCATCGAGAAGGGCGCTCCCGGCGAGCGCGCCTTCAACGACGCCTTCGCGCAGTGGGGCGACTAGATCTCTACTCCCTGAGACCTCGGCCTGCATGGTTCGAGACGCCAGCCTTGGCGGGCTCCTCACCATGAGGGTTTGATATCTCGCCGCGAAACGAGACCTCATCCTGAGGGCCCGCCCCTTGGGCGGGCCCTCAGGATGGCCGCAGATACGCTCTCTCTATTGCGCGGCTGCTTCCCGCTTGCGCGATCCTGTCGCGGCGGAGTGCTCGCGGTCCATCACGGCGCGACAGCCCGGGCTGACCTGAGCCTTCTTCTGCACCATGCAGGCCCTGATCCTGGGGATGTCGGGGATCTCACTGGAGCACAGCCGCATCGCATCGCCCGAGCACATCTGCTGCGCTTCGGACGAGAACGCGAAGCTTGGCGATGTTGGGATTGCGATGGCGGTGGTGGCGAGGGCGAAGAGAGTTGCGATCGTCTGATTGCGTGTCATGTAGAATGCGTCCCCGAGTTCCGTGGGCTTGAGCCACTTGGTTTTGGGGCGCCGCACGCGGCTTGACCTGCCGCATGTCTCAGCCATCACGCCGGGACCTCAATCCCGCATGTGGTTGCTCGATCTCTGGTGATGTTCGAATCGAAAAGTGCTGCGCCGCCCGAGCCAAGTATGCGCCATTGTTGCGCGACCGCAATGGCAGGCAAAAAGGAATTCGCAATTGTTGCGCGCACGTCACGCACAACGCGACTCGCGTGCGATCAGATCAACCGATCGGAGGATACGCTCGCTTGTTCCACATCGCTTGCGCCAAGCGCTGCATGCTCTTCGACCGCCGTAACGCCCTTTGCCGTGAGCTCGAACAGATCTCCGTCCTTCATCACGTAACCGTCGGCGATCAGCTCGCCTATCTTGCCGTGCCGGTCGTCGGCAAAGGCGATGGATTGGCTGATGTCCCTGAGGATCGAGAGCTGTTCGTCGCGCAACATGGCTTCACTCTCCGTTCGCCGGGGATGGTTCCGGTCCTCACATGCCGTGGCTCTGAAAGACCTTGCTGCAAGACCGCGACAGTTTGGCCCGGTTGGCTTGCAGGCAGGCCTGCACCGCACCGTCATTGCCGAGGTCCTTGCGGCAGAAGCGCGAGGCGTCCCGCGAACAGGCCTGCTGCTCCTGCGGCGAACCCATATGGCCTTGTGCGAGAGCGGGCGCGTTCGACAGGCCGCTCACGGCCGTCAGTGCGATCGTCGCCAGGAAGAACAGTTTGCGGGACATCGGCGGCTCCAAATCTGACAGGTGAATTTCAAGTCCGTCGCTATGCCGCTTGTTCCCAGCGCAGAGCCCGCACCCCCCCCGCTATTCAAGGTTCCCGCGGCGCTGCTATAGTAAGGTGAAGGATGAGGGTGCCTGATGAAACGCTATCTCGTGTTTGCGCTGGTCGGCCCGTTCGTGGGCGGGTTCCTGCTGCTGCTGACGACGACCTATCAGTCCGGCTATTGGACCCAGACCAGTCTCGCTGAGGTCGGCAAGCTGTTCGCGGTGTTCTTCAAATCCTTGCAATACAGTTATCTGTTCGGCTTCCTGCCCTCGCTGATGATCGGTGCGGTCGACGATATCCTGGTCCACGTCCGCCGGATCGGCCCGGTGCTGCGGATGCTGCTGGTCGGCGTGTTCGCCTTCATCCTGGCCTCGCTGACCTACAGCTCGCGCGGGCCGGACTCGGGCGCGGTGCAGTTCATCCTGTACGGCCTCGTCGGGTTCGTGCCGGCGGTGATTTCATCCTGGCTCGTGCATAAATATGTCGCGGAGCCGCAGCCGGCGGCGGCACAGACTTGAGGGCGCGACCTTCGATCACGCCGCAGCAACCTCCGCCGCGCTGGCGCGTTCCCTACAGGCCATGACCATGTCCGATGACGATATTCTTGCTCCGCGTCGATCCCGTTCGGGAAGCCGCTCGGGTGCGGCCTCTTCGGGCACCGACGGGCGTGGGCCGATCATCGATCAGGACGGTCACGAGATCCGGCCCGAAACGCTGGGGCAGGGCTTTCGCGAATTTCGCTTCGAGTTCGGGAAGGACAGTCCCTTCGCCGGCAACCCGTTTGGCAATCTAACGCGCGAGCAGCGGATCGCGCGGATCGAGGCGATCGCAAAGCTGCTCGACGTCGCCTTCGTGCTGCCCGGAACCAACATCCGCTATGGCATCGATGGGTTGATCGGGTTGATCCCCGTCGTCGGCGACATCATCACCGCCGCGATCTCGCTCTGGCTGGTGCAAGAGGCGAGGGCGCTCGGGGCGCCCTGGTACATCACCGCGCGCATGCTCGGAAATGTCGCCCTCGACGGCGTCGTCGGCATCGTCCCGTTCGCGGGCGACGCATTCGACGTCATGTTCCGTGCCAACATGCGCAACGTGCGCCTGCTCCGCCGCTGGCTCGACAAGCAGCCTCGCATCTGACACGCCCCAAAACGCAAAAAGCGCGACGGCCTTTCCGGCCATCGCGCTTTCAGCGCACATCGGAGCGCGTGACGAAAACTTACGCCGCGTCGGCAGCGTCGGTGCTGGCTTCCACCGGCTTGCGGTGGCGGGGCAGCGGGAAGGCTTCGCTCTCATAGAGCGACCGGATGCCGTTCTGGTCGAAGCGCGCTTCTTCGACCTGGAGATAGGCGCCGTTCAGCGAATCCGTCGGCAACTGCTCCATCGCGAACTGGACGGCTTCGGCCGCGGTGCCGAACCGGCGATAGGTGAAGCCTGCACGCTTCTTCTTGCGGATCGCAGCGGGGAAGAGTTCGGCGGAAGTGTTGAAGTTGAACGGACGCAGTGGACGCATGGTCAAAGACCTCGTGATCTCTCTGGGGCTTTAAGCGCGTGGGGTTGGGACGGGCAGAGGCCACGATTGAGTGGGCGCCGCACATGTCATTTTCGTCCTCTAATATAGCCCGTTTTGACAAAATTGCGACCCCCGCGATGCGAGATGATGAATCTGCGCATGGCAGCTCCGCAGCCCGGGAAATTGCAGGAATATCAGCGACTTGAATGGTCTACAGCTTGCCAAGGAGCAGCAGCACGAGCAGCACCACTAAGACGAGGCCGCCGATCCCCATGCCGGAATGACCCATTCCGTAGCCGTAGCCGCCGAAGCGGCCCGACAGGCCGCCGACGAGATAAATGATCACCAGGATGATCAGGATGGTCCCAAGCGTCATGGCATCCTCCCTGGCGGCCGCCGCCACGCCATGGCCAGCCGCACCACCAGGGAAGAAAAGCACATCGCGGCGCCGGGTTCCATGACGGAACTCGGCGCCGCGCAAGGTTTATTTGGGTTCGAGCTTCAGCGCGGCGGAATTGATGCAGTAACGCAAGCCCGTCGGCCCCGGGCCGTCGGGGAAGACATGGCCGAGATGACCGCTGCACTTGGCGCACAGCACCTCGGTACGGATCATGCCGTGGCTGACGTCCCGCTCCTCTTCGATATGGCCCTCGACGGCGGGTTGGGTGAAGCTCGGCCAGCCGCAGCCGGAATCGAACTTCGCGTCGGACTCGAACAGCACGTTGCCGCAGCCGGCGCAGGTGTAGGTGCCGGCGCGGTGGTCGTGCTCATATTCGCCGGAGAAGGGACGCTCGGTCGCCTTCTCGCGCAGCACCGCGAACTGCATCGGCGACAACTCGCTGCGCCATTGCTCTTCGCTCTTGATGACCTTGTCGTCCGTGGTTTTCGTCTTGGTGTCGGGCATGGGTCTCCCGTTTTTTCAGTTGGTGGCCTTGCTGGCGCTCACCAGCGTCGGCTTCTCGATATAGTTATCCGCGAACAGCTTTTTCAGGTTCTCGACCTTCGGAAGGTCGTTGTAGGCGATATAGGGCTGGTTCGGGTGCAGGGTCAGATAATCCTGGTGATAGGCCTCCGCCGGATAGAATGCCTCCAGCGCGCCGACCTTGGTCGCGATCGGCTTGCTGAAGACCTTGGCGCCGTTGAGCTGGGCGATATAGGCCTCGGCCACCTTCTTCTGTTCGTCGGACGTGGTGAAGATCGCCGAGCGATATTGCGGACCGGTGTCGGGGCCCTGCCGGTTGAGCTGGGTCGGGTCGTGCGCCACCGAGAAGTAGATCTGCAGGATCTTGCCGTAGGAGATCTTCTTGGGGTCGTATTTGATCTCGACGGATTCCGCGTGGCCGGTCCGGCCGCTCGAGACGGTCTGGTAGTCGGCCGTCGCCTTGGTGCCGCCGGCGTAGCCGGAGACCGCGTTGACGACGCCCGCGGTGTGCTGGAACACCCCCTGCACGCCCCAGAAGCAGCCGCCGGCGATCACGGCGGTCTGGATCCCGCTTGCGGGGGCCACATCAACGGCAGGAGCGGGGATCACGACCGCATCCTCTGCGGCCCGGGTCGGCGCGGCAAAGGCCAGCGTCAGGGCGGTGGTTGCGGCGAGCAGGGACAGGACGGCAGGTCGGCGCATGGCGATCCTCTTTCGGAAGGTCTGACAGTCTAGGGCGGTTGGGGCCGGGCGAACAGCCTGCCCGGCATTTTCGGACATTCGAGATACGGGCGGACCGGGCGATTGTTACGGCCGGAGGGACACGAGCCCGTGAAACGCGCCGCCTCCAGCGGCCCGGCTTGGCGACGACCGGAACTCCGCGCTAGATGAACCGGCGCGATCGGTGATCGACTTAAGAGAATCGTGGCTGGAGCTGACCTGACAACATGCTGCGCGTGGCATCCCTGACCCTCGTCGTCGTGCTCGCCATCCTGGCCGGCTGGAGCTCGCTCGCGGCGGCCGAACCGCAACCCGGCGACGACCTCGCCATTTGCCGCGACCGCCAGGCGGATGCACAGGCGAGGGCGCAGGCCTGCGACAAGCTGCTCAACGCCGACCGGCTCACCGGCAAGGACAAGGCCATCGCGCTCTCCGTGCGCGGCAATACGCTGATCAACAAGCGCGACTACGTCCACGCCATCGAGACCTTGTCCATGGCCGTCGACCTCGATCCCGACAACGTCGTCACGCTCAATTTGCGCGGCCTCGCCTATGAGCGGACGGGCCAGGACGACCATGCGATGACGGACTACAACCTCGCGCTCCAGAAGCGCCCGACCTACGGTGTCCCCTACAACAACCGCGGCGTCATCCAGTTGCGCCGGGGTGCGCTGCAAAGCGCGCTCGACGATTTCAACCTGTCGATCAAATACGCGCCCAGGTTCCTGCTCGGCTACACCAACCGCGCCCGCGTGCGCACGCTGATGCAGGATTTTGACGGCGCGATTGCCGATTTCGCGGAGGCCGAGAAGATCGAACCGGCCGCGCAGCAGATCACCGGCAACCGCTGCATCACCTATGGCATGATGGGCAAGTTCGACCAGGCCTTCGCCGACTGCAACGGCCTAATCGAGAAGCAGCCGAAGAACACGTACGCGATCAACAATCGCGCCGACGTCAACATGTTGAAGGGCGATTTCGAAGCCGCGCTGAAGGACTACAATACGGCGATCCAGATCAACCCGAACAACGTCCGGGCACATTCGGGTCGCGGCCAGATCTACGAGCGCAAGAAGGATCTCGCCCAGGCCCGTGCCGACTATCGTGCGGCGGCCTATTCGCTGACGAAGTTCGACGAACTTGACGTCGCGCGCGCCCGCGCGATCGCGCAGGAGCGATTGGCCGCGCTGACCCCGCAGCCGTCGGCCGGATCCACCGGGCGCCGTGTGGCGCTGGTGATCGGCAACGGTGCCTACAAGAACGTCCACGCCTTGCCCAATCCGCCACGCGACTCGAAAATGATCGCAGCCGCGCTGCGCGATGTCGGCTTCCAGACCGTGATATCCGTCAGCGACCTCACCCGCGACAAGTTCTTCGAAGCGTTGCAGACGTTTGCCGCCGAGGCGGAGAAGGCGGATTGGGCGGTGGTCTATTATGCCGGCCATGGTTTCGAGATCGGCGGCGTGAATTATCTCGTTCCCGTCGACGCCAAGCTCGCCGCCGACAGGGACGCCGAGACCCAGGCGGTCGCGCTGGAGCAGGTGATCGCGGCGGTGGGCGCTGCGCGAAAAGTGCGTCTGGTGATGCTGGATGCCTGTCGCGACAATCCGTTCGCGCCGACCATGCAGCGCACGCTGTCGCTCAAGCTCGTGGACAAGGGTTTTTCCAACATCGAGCCGGGCGCCGGCTTCATGGTGGTCTACGCCGCCAAGCACGGCGAGACCGCGATGGATGGCGACGGCGGCGCCGACAGCCCGTTCGCCACCGCGCTCGCTCGCGAGATCAAGATGCCGCGCGTCGAGATCCGAAAACTGTTCGACATCGTTCGCGACGATGTCTGGCTTGTGACCAAGCACGAGCAGCAGCCGTTTTCCTACGGCTCGCCGCCGGGGCGCGAGGATTTTTATTTCGTCGCGGGGAAGTGAACCGCGATGCCGGTGCCGTAGGGTGGGCAAAGCGAAGCGTGCCCACCGTTTTTATTGCGTCTGTGGAGAGATGGTCGGCACGGCGCTTTGCGCCTTTGCCCACCCTACAGCAGCGCGGCTTTACACCACAATGCTCAGCCGCTTCGCCGCCCGCGTGATTCCCGTGTACAGCCACCGCGCGCGGCTCTCCTGAAACGCAAAACTCTCGTCGAACAGCACGACGTCGTCCCATTGCGAGCCCTGCGACTTGTGCACGGTCAGCACGTAGCCGTAGTCGAACTCGTCATAGGGCTTGCGCTGCTCCCAGGCGATCGCCTCGACGCCGCCCTCGAAGCAATCGGCGCGCACCGAGACCTTGGTCACCTTGTGGCCGAGATCCTCGTCCGGCGACAGTCGCATGCTGAGAATGCGGGATTTCGAGCGCGAGGTGTTGCGCGACTTCACGCGCCACAGCCCGCCGTTGAACAGGCCCTTCTTGCGGTTGTTGCGCAGGCAGACCAGCTTGTCGCCGGCGACGGGGAAGACGTCCTCGATGTTCTGGCGCTGGCGCACCCGCATGTTGTACGCGCGTCGCGTGTTGTTGCGGCCGACCAGCACCTGGTCCGCGGCCATGACGCGATCAGGGTCGAGCTCCTTGCGCGACACCACCTCGCTCTCGCCGTAGCGGCCGATGTCGAGCTCGCGGCCCTCGCGGACGTCCATCGACATCCGCACGATCGGATCGTCCTGGGCCTGGCGGTGCACCTCGGTCAGCATCGCGTCGGGCTCGGTATTGGTGAAGAAGCCGCCGCCCTGGATCGGCGGCAGCTGCGCGGGATCGCCCAGCACCAGCAGCGGGCAGTCGAACGACATCAGGTCGCGGCCCAGTTCGGCATCGACCATCGAGCATTCGTCGATCACGATCAGCTTGGCCTTGGAGGCCGGGGCGTCGTCCCACAGTTCGAAGCTGGGCTGCTCCTCACCGGATTCGCGGGTGCGGTAGATCAGCGAATGGATGGTGGAGGCTTCGTCGCACCCCTTGTTGCGCATGACCAGCGCCGCCTTGCCGGTGAAGGCGGCGAACTTCACCTCGCCGTCGACGCCGTCGGCGATGTGCCGCGCCAGCGTGGTCTTGCCGGTGCCGGCATAGCCGAACAGGCGGAACACCGGCGGCGTGCCGTTGCGGCCGGGTTTGGCCTTGAGCCAGTCGCCAACGGCCTTGAGCGCGGCATCCTGATGCGGGGTGAATGTGGCCATGTCTGTCTTGAGGAGGGGGCGAAAACGGAGCGATTCGCCAGCCCCAAAACTAACCATTCGCACCGCTGGTTCAAGCCGGGCGGGGCGCCCTACTGCCAGCCGGGAACGCCGCGCATGTCGGGCAGATGGTGGGCGATGCCCTTGTGGCAGTCGATGCAGGTCTTTTCCTTGGTGAACAGGAAGCGCTGGTGGGCGACCGAGGCGCGCGGCGACTGCTTGGTGATGTCCATGGAATCGGCGCTGTGGCAGTTCCGGCATTCCAGCGAATCGTTGGACTTGAAGCGCGCCCATTCATGCGCCGCCAGTTCGAGCCGGTGATCCTGGAATTTCTCGCGGGTGTCGATCGTGCCGAAGATCTTGCCCCAGACCTCCTTGGAGGCCTGCATCTTGCGGGCGATCTTGTCGGTCCAGTTGTGCGGCACGTGGCAATCCGGACAGGTCGCGCGCACGCCGGAGCGGTTGGCGAAATGGATGGTCGACTTCAGCTCGGCGTAGACGTTGTCCTTCATCTCGTGGCAGCCGGTGCAAAATTTTTCGGTGTTGGTCAATTCCAGCGCGGTGTTGAAGCCGCCCCAGAAGATCACGCCGGCCATGAAGCCCGCCAGCACCAGCACGCCGAGCCCGAACACCGAGCTCGGACGGATCAGCACCTGCCAGAGCTCGCGCGCGAAGTCCCAGCTTCGCGCGACGAAGCCGCGTCTGGCCTTCAGTCCCTCGCCGGGTTCATCAGCGGTCGTCGTCATCGGCGGCCACCGGGGCTTGCGCGCGACAGCAGCGTGTCGATGTCGGTGAAGTCGTTGCTGACGGGCGGATTGGCGGTGTTCTGCGGCACGTGGCATTCCGTGCAGAAGAAGCGGCGCGGCGAGATCGAAGCCAGAAACTGGCCGTCGCGGTCCATGAAGTGGGTGATCGAGACCATCGGCGCCTGCGATTCCGCGATGCGCGCCCGCGCATGGCAGGACAGGCACTTGTTGCCGTTGAGGTCGATCTGATAGCCGTCGATCGTGTGCGGAATGACAGGCGGCTGTTCCGGATAGTTGCGCACTTCTCTTTCAGAGGTGTTGCGGTTCGGCAGCATCGGCGGGGCCGGGCCTTCGTCGTTGAGCGGCGTCGGGCCGCGCAGACCTGACGTCACCGTCTGCGCGGTCAGCGAACTCGCGCCAGCCGCGATCGCGACTGCGAGCAGCGCTACTCCAAATCGTTTCATCATGACATGTTCATCCGCTCGATGCGCACGGCGCACTTCTTGTAATCGGTTTGCAGCGAGATCGGATCGGTGGCGTCCAGCGTCACCTTGTTGATCAGCTTGGATTCGTCGAACCACGGCACGAATACGAGGCCACGCGGCGGCCGGTCGCGGCCGCGCGTCTCGACGCGGACGCGGATGAAGCCGCGGCGGGAGACCACCTTCACCTCGTCGCCGCGGCGGATCTTCGCCTCCTGCGCGTCGTCAGGATGCATGAAGCAGACGGCCTCGGGGAAGGCCTTGTAGAGCTCGGGCACCCGGCGCGTCATGGTGCCGGAATGCCAGTGCTCCAGCACGCGGCCGGTGGAGAGCCAGTAGGGATATTCGTTGTCGGGCGATTCCGCCGGCGGCTCGTAAGGCAGGGCGAAGATCCGCGCCTTGCCGTCGGGATAACCGTAGAACTGCACGTCGGTGCCTTGCTTGACGTAGGGGTCGCTGCCCTCGCGGAAGCGCCATTTCGTCTCCTGGCCGTTGACGACGGGCCAGCGCAGGCCGCGCTCGCGGTGATAGGCGTCGAACGGCGCGAGGTCGTGACCATGGCCGCGGCCGAACGCGGCATATTCCTCGAACAGGCCCTTCTGCACGTAGAATCCGAACGCCTTCGACTCCTCGTTGGCGTAGCCGTCCTCGATCTCCGAACTCGGGAATTTGTCGACCTGGCCGTTCTTGTAGAGCACGTCGAACAGCGTCTTGCCGCGAACGTCCGGCTTCTTGGCGATCAGCTCCTCCGGCCACACCTCCTCGATCTTGAAGCGCTTTGAGAATTCCATGAGCTGCCACAGATCGGACTTCGACTCGCCCGGGGCAGCGACGAGCTGGTGCCAGAACTGCGTGCGGCGCTCGGCATTGCCGTAGGCGCCTTCCTTCTCCACCCACATCGCGGTCGGCAGGATGAGATCGGCGGCGAGCGCCGTCACCGAGGGATAGGCGTCCGAAACCACGATGAAATTGTCGGGATTGCGGAAACCCGGATAGGTCTCCTCGTTGGCGTTGGGACCGGCCTGGAGGTTGTTGTTGACCTGCACCCAATAGGCATTGATCAGGCCGTCCTTCAGCATCCGGCTTTGCAACACGGCGTGCGCGCCGGGCTTGTCGGGAATGGTGCCCTCGGGAAGCTGCCAGATGTGCTCGGCCTTGGTGCGGTGCTCCTTGTTGGTAACGACCATGTCGGCCGGCAGGCGGTGCGAGAAGGTGCCGACCTCGCGCGCGGTGCCGCAGGCCGAGGGCTGGCCGGTCAGCGAGAACGGGCTGTTGCCGGGCGAGGAGATCTTCCCGGTCAGAAGATGGATGTTGTAGACGAGGTTGTTGCACCAGACGCCGCGGGTGTGCTGGTTGAAGCCCATGGTCCAGAACGAGACCACTTTGGTCTTGGGATCGGCATAGAGGTCGGCCAGTGCCTCCAGGCGATTGAGCGGCACGCCCGACATCTCCGCCGCTTTCTCCAGCGTGTAGTCCGAGACGAACTTGACGTACTCGTCGTAGCTCATCTCGGTGGAATCGTTGGCCTTCGCCGCGCCTGTCGCCTTCTTCTGCAGCGGATGCTCGGGCCTCAAACCATAACCAATGTCGGTCTGGCCGCGCCTGAAGATGGTATGCGCGGCGACGAAGTCCTTGTTGACCCGGCCGGTCTTGATGATGTGGTTGGCGATGGCGTTGAGGATGTAAAGGTCGGTCTGCGGCTTGAAGATCATGCCGATGTCGGCGAGGTCGAACGAGCGATGCTCGAAGGTCGAGAGCACGGCGACGCGGACATGCGGCGCGGAGAGCCTGCGGTCGGCGAGGCGCGTCCACAGGATCGGATGCATCTCCGCCATGTTGGAGCCCCACAGCACGAAGGCGTCGGTGGCCTCGATGTCGTCATAGCAGCCGGCCGGCTCGTCGATGCCGAAGGTGCGCATCATGCCGGCCACGGCGGAGGCCATGCAGTGCCGTGCATTGGGGTCGATGTTGTTGGTGCGGAAGCCGGCCTTGAACAGCTTCACGGCCGCATAGCCCTCCCAAACCGTCCACTGGCCGGAACCGAACATGGCGACGCCGTTCGGCCCGCGCTTCTTGATCGCCTCCTTCCACTTCACCTCCATGATGTCGAAGGCTTCGGTCCAGGACACAGGCGTGAACTCGCCGTTCTTGTCGTATTTGCCACCTGTCTTGCGCAGCATCGGCTGCGTCAGGCGGTCGTGGCCGTACATGATCTTGGAGAGGAAGTAGCCCTTGACGCAGTTGAGGCCGCGATTGACCTCGGCCTTGGTGTCGCCATGGGTGGCGACGACGCGGTTGTTCTTGGTCGCGACCATCACGGAGCAGCCGGTGCCGCAGAAGCGGCAGGCGGCCTTGTCCCATTTCAGTTCGGCGACGTCGCGCTCGGCGATGAGGTTCGCGGCGAGCGCCGGTGCCGGCATGCCCGCAGCGGCGGCCGCGATGGCGGCGGCCTCGAGCTTCAGCATCTGGCGGCGGTCGAGCTTTGGCGATGTCATGACGACTCTCCCGGCCTTAAGCCGTTTCGATGGCGTGAAAGACGAGCGCCGCCGAATAGACGTCCGGCAGCGACTGGATGGTGTTGAGCAGGGTGCCGAGGCTGCCGGAATCAGGCGCCTCGGTCACGACGATGAGCTTGCCTCGCGGGTCGCGGCCGTGGATCTCGCAGCCGGCAAGGGCGGTGATCGCGGCTTCCAGCTGGTCCAGGCGCTCGGGGCGCGCCTGCACGATGATGCTGGCGATTTCGCAACCGGGCGGGGCGATGACGCGCTCGGCGCTGAGCACCCGGCCGGTGATCAAGGCACGGCGGTTGAGTGTGGCGTGGGCCATGATGCCTGTCTTTCGCTTTAAGGGATCAATGCAGGGAGGGCGGTGGGCCGGGAGGGCCGGCGAACATCTGGTAGATCCAGACGGCGAGGCCGTAGGAGCCGACCGTTCCGACCGCGAGGACGGGCATCACGACCGCGGTCAGGAACAGGAATGCGAAAATCTCCATGCGCTTGCGGCGCACACGCCCGGTCGTGTCGTCACGCGCCGACATGCTCGTCTCTCTGAATGGGGGGATTGGGACGGCATCCGGGCCGTTGCCTTGCTGCATTTTTGATGCATTCGGGCCGCTGCCGCGTTGATCTGGATCAATCCGCCAATCTGCGGCTGTCGCTGCGGCCGTTGCCACGACGGCAAGTTTGGGTTGTACCCGTGCGAAGGCGATGCGACAGTTTGGCATCGAACGGGGATCCGGGTTGTGAACGCGACAGGGCTGACGGCGATCGATCTCGGACTTCGCGGCGCGGCCAGCGGCGTGTTCCTGTTGATCGTTCTCGTGGCCTTGCTGCGTCGTGCAACCGGCCAACAGGCTTTGCTGGGCATCGCGATGTGCGCAGGCGGCATGTTCTATGCGATCGGGACGGCGCCCAACCTGCCCAAATCGGCTTGGTGGTGGGTGTTGCCGATCCTGTCCGCGCAGCCCGCCGTCTTCTGGCTGTGGGCGCGCGCGGCGTTCGACGACGATTTCGTGCTGAGGCGTTGGCACGGCGCCCTGTGGCTGAGCATCGTTGCTTTTGGGTTTGCGATCACGCTGGGCTGGGCGAACTGGCCCGCTTTGGCCGGCGCAGGCGGGCGAGTCCTGGCTCTGGCCACCCTGGTGCTGGCCCTCGCTGCCGCGGTTCAGACGGTCAAGACCTGGCGGGCCGATCTGGTCGCGCGGCGACGCCGACTGCGGCTGGCGATGCTTGCGATCAATGTCGTGCTCATCGCGACCGTCGCCGTCGCCGGCTTCGCCGCAATTCCCGTCGCGGTTCCCGGTGCGCCCGGCAGTCTCCCGACCGCGCTCGGGCTGTTCGTGGTGGCCATGCTTGCCGGCATCGGCCTGTTCAGCGCGCCGGCGATGGCCGTCGATGACGCCACGGCCGCGATCGCATCCGGCGAGGCGGGGAGGCAAGCCCCGGCCGCCGATCGCGCCGCGGGGCGGGTCGTCGTCGACCCGATCCTGTTGCGGCGTCTCGACCATCTGATGACCGTGGAGCGAACCTACCGCCAGGAAGGCCTTGCGATCGGAGCGCTCGCGGCGCGGCTCGACGTTCCCGAGCATCGGCTGCGCCAAGCCATCAACGAAGGGCTGGGCTATCGCAACTTCAATGCGTTCCTCAACCGCTACCGTATCGAGGACGCCAGGCTGGCGCTGTCCGACGTGACGCAACGGGAGGTCCCGGTGCTGACCATTGCCATGGATGCCGGCTTCCAGTCGATCGGACCTTTCAACCGGGCCTTCAAGGCCGAAACCGGCATGACCCCGACCGAATTCCGGCGTGAGGCGCTGAGCCGGCCCGACAGCGCTGAACTCAGCCCGCCGCGCCGCGAAATCGGCTAGCCGATTTTTGGATCAGGCGAGAGCGCCGCGCCCCGATTGGGCAGACTGTCCGGCAGATCCTCTCGCCAGCCGAATGGGCCCACCCATGTCACCTTCGACCGCCGCCACCCCTGCATCGGAACGGCTGCACGCTCTCGACGCACTCAGGGGCGGCGCCCTGCTGCTCGGCATCGTCCTGCACGCGGCCATGTCGTTCGTGCCCGCCACGCCCCGGTTCTGGTTCATCCAGGACACCCATCCAAGCCTGCTCCTCGGCCTGCTGACCTTCACCATCCACGTCTTCCGGATGACGACCTTCTTCCTGATGGCGGGTTTCTTCGCGCGCATGAGCTTTCATCGCCGGGGCGTCAGGGGCTTTGTCCGCGACAGGCTCCTGAGAATCGGGCTGCCGCTCGTGATCGGTTGGCCGATCCTGTTCACGCCCATGTACTTCATTGCGATCTGGGCGTCTCATTTCCCGAACGGCGGCTGGTCCCGCAGCTGGCCATCGGTGCTGCCGAATTTCCCCCTGACCCATCTCTGGTTCATCTATGTGCTGCTTGAGCTTTATGTCGCCGTGCTGCTGCTCCGCTGCGCATTTGTCTGGCTAGATGCGTCAGCCAGGTGGCGAGCGGTGATTGACCGTGTCTTCGCCGGGATCATGAAAAGTCCGCTGGCCCCCCTTGTTCTGGCAATCCCGATCGGCGCCGCCTTCTGTCTCGATCAACGCTGGATCAATGTGATGGGCGTGAGGACGCCGGATCAATCGCTCATCACCAACGCGCAGGCCTGGATCGGCTTCGGCACCGCCTTCGCGATCGGCTGGCTGCTGCATCGGCAGATCGATCTGCTGCGACTGATTGGGCGGCGCTGGCTCCCGCATCTTCTGCTCGCAATCACTCTGATCCTGATCAGTTTCGTGCTGGTTGGGGCGATGACGTCCGCGCCGGGTGCACCGAAACTGCCTTTCGGCTTCGCCACGCTCCGGCTTGTCTCCGTGATCCTGTATGCGCCGGCGATATGGATTTCGACCTTTGCGGTCATCGGCCTCGCGCTCCGCTTCATGTCCGGCTTCAGTCGGACGTGGCGCTACCTCGCCGATGCATCCTACTGGCTCTATCTGATCCACCTGCCGATCGTGATGGCGCTGCAGGTTGCGCTGTCGCAGCTCGACTGGCCGGGTCTGATCAAGTTCGCGATCATTCTCGGCGTCGCGCTTCCTCCGATGCTGGCGAGCTATCATCTGCTGGTGCGCTTCACCTTCATCGGCGTGGTCCTGAATGGCCGCCGCGCCGAAAAGCACCTTCTCCCGCAAGGCGGAATTGCGACTGCGTAGACAGCGCCGCCCCGCCCATTAAGATGCCCGCAAGAAAAAAATAAACGGCAAGAAAACTTGCAAGAAAACCTGCAAGAAAACCTGGGAGAGACGGCGTCATGAAGTTCGGCATCTTCTATGAGCTGCAACTGCCACGGCCGTGGGTGGCCGGCGACGAGCTCAGCCTCTATCAGAACGCGCTCTCGCAGATGGAACTCGCCGACAGCCTCGGCTACGACCACGCCTGGGTTGTCGAGCATCACTTCCTCGAAGAATACTCGCATTCGCCCTCACCGGAATCGTTTCTCGCAGCCGCGAGCCAGCGCACCAAGAACATCCGGCTCGGCCACGGCATCCTCCAGCTCACGACCAACCACCCCGCACGTGTCGCCGAGCGCGTCGCGGTGCTCGATCTGCTCTCCAACGGCCGCTGCGAATTCGGCATGGGCGAGAGCGCCTCCATCACCGAGCTCACGCCGTTCGGCCGCGACATGGAGACCAAGAAAGAGGTGTTCGAGGAGGCCGTCGCCGCGATCTTCCCGATGTTCAAGGACGCAGGAAGCGAGCACCACGGCAAATATTTCGACATCCCGTTGCGCAACGTCGTGCCAAAACCGGTGCAGAAGCCGCATCCGCCATTGTGGATGGCCTGCTCGCAGCTGCCGACCATCGAGCGCGCCGGCCGCCATGGCTTTGGTGCGCTCGGCTTCCAGTTCGTCAGCGCAGACGCCGCGCACGCCTGGGTGCACGCCTATTACAACGCCATGACCAAGCGTCTCGCCAAGCTCGCCGACTACGAGATCAACCCGAACATGGCGCTGGTGTCGTTCTTCATGTGCGCAAAGACGGACGAGGAGGCGCGTGCGCGCGCCGACGGCGCCACCTTCTTCCAGTTCGCGCTACGCTTCTACGGCGCGTCGCAGAATCGCCAGCGGCCAGCGCCCTACACCGTCAACATGTGGGACGAGTACGACAAGTGGAAACGCGACAATCCTGAGGCGCAGGAGGCCGCGCTGCGCGGCGGCCTGATCGGCTCGCCCGAGACGATCCGCAGGAAGCTGAAGCGCTTCCAGGGCTCGCACATCGACCAGGTCATCCTGCTGAACCAAGCGGGCAAGAACAGCCACGAGCACATCTGCGAATCGCTGGAGCTGTTCGGCCGCGAGGTGATGCCGGAATTCCAGAACGATCCCGCGCAGGCGGCCTGGAAGCAGGGCGTCATGAGCGGCGAGATCAAGCTCGAGGAAATCGACACCGAGGCGTTCACCGACCGCTATGGCAAGCTCGCGATCAACGTTCCGCCGGCGAAGGCGGCGGCGGGGTAGGGTCTTTCGCCGCTGCGGCCGGCTGAGTTTATTTGGATTCGGTTTTCGTCTGGATGTTCTGAACGGCTCCGCCCACCGGAGTCCACTGCGCCCGGCCATCCAAAGCGGAGAGGTTTAGACCACCGCCGGTCCCGAAGAGAACCATGTGACCCGAGCTGACGGAGTCCACAGCGAGCGTCGCACGGGGAAGTTTTGCAGCATTGTACATCGTCAAGGACGCATCCTGATGATCGTTCAGGGACAGCACTGCCCGCTGACCCTGCTCCGTATCGAGGAGCGACACCGAAGGTACGCCATCCTGGCGAAGCCCGATGCTGAGACGCACCTTCTCGCGGCTATCCAAGAGCGAGATGTGCGGCGTTCCGTCGGAAGTGGATGAGATCAAGGCGACGATTTTGCCGGTGCCATTTCGCAAGGCAATTGTTTCCACAGACAGGGTCTTGGCCTTGACTGTATCGGCATTAGCTGTCGCATGCCATTGCGATGAAATGATCGCCGCAGCCGCCAGGATCGTAGCCCCCAAAACGCTCCAACTCATAGCCTTCAGCGACCGGTCCTGCCGCTGGATATGCGATGCGAGATTTTCAAGCGTGGGTTCGACCTTGAACATAGCTGCGCCTTTGCCTTGGAGTAAGCTTCACATCCGAGCATACCCTGCTGGGTGCGAATTCTGCTAACCTAGCAGGGGATGCCGGCAAAACACTGTCGAGACAGTCACCTCAGCGGCCGCCCGGAAGGTGGTTGCGCTGGCACGATGCAGAGTGCCGCAACTGCCTTGAACGCTCAGTGACCGATATCACGGGCGCTTTGATGGAGCGCATTTGCCGCCGTATATTGCTTCGCGGGGCTTCTCAGTCAGAACCTCTACAGGCAACTCCATCGATGATATCGTATTGGCCTTCGGCCGCAGCGAGATCCATGGAGTGGTCATGGCGAAACACAGGATCTATACCACCAGCTTCGCAAGCGTTTACCCGCTTTACGTTGCGAAGGCGGAGAAGAAAGGGCGCACCAAAACGGAGGTTGATCAGGTCATCTCCTGGCTGACGGGCTATGGTCAGACGGAATTGGAAGCTCAACTGGAGCAGGGGACGGACTTCGAAACCTTCTTTGCGAAGGCCCCAAAGATCAATCCTTCGCGAACCCTGATCACAGGCGTGGTTTGCGGCGTCCGGGTCGAGGACGTCAAAGAACCCACGATGCGAGAGATCCGCTACCTGGACAAGCTGATCGATGAGCTGGCCAAGGGAAAAGCAATGGACAGGATTCTGCGCAAAAGTGCTTCCTGAGCCCCTTCGTCCGCCGGCTCGGCGACGTGGCAGGAGATATCGGGCGACACCCGCCTTCCGCTGCGCGGCCATTGCTGATAAATTTCGTCAAAAGGCGATGGGGAGAAAACGATGCGCCCTCGCGGGACGCCCGCAAATCCGGCAGCTGGGGATGTCACGCCCGCGGTGCTTGCCATCGGTCGCCCGGATTTCCCTGATGTCCTGATCGAGACGTTGCGTCGGCAGGCCGGGGTCGGGCATTGCATGGTGTTCGCGCTGAGCCACGCGGGCGCCGCACACTGCCTGCTCGATGCCGGCAACATCCCGATCGGCGGCGATCTCGGCGCTGCCTATGCCGGCCAGTTCCACCAATCCGATCCCAACCGCGATGCGCTGTTCGAAGGCGAGGGCCGCGCCACGCTCGTGCTGCCCGCCTTCGCGCCGCGCATGTACGGCGCCCGCTACCGAAAAATGTTCTTTGTGGATTCCGGCATCGTCGACAAATGCGCGACCGCGATCTGGGTCGACGACACCTGCTTCTACGTCAATTTCTATCGCATCGCTGTCCAGGGCCGCTTCAGCGCCCCCCAGCGTGCGCGGCTTCAGGCCATCGCACCGGCCATCAGTGCGAGCGTGGCACGCCATTTCCAGCACGGCTCGGCTGCGACGACCGAGCAGTCTCTCGCCGCGCTCTTCGCGACGCGCGCGCCGCTCGCCAGCCTCACCCCGCGCGAGCAGGACGTTTGCCGGCGCATCCTCTCCGGCTTCAGCTCCGAGGCGATCTCGCAGACGCTCGGCATCAGCCTGCATTCGACGCTAACCTATCGCAAGCGCGCGTATGAGCGGCTCGGCATCTCGTCACAAAGCGAGCTGTTTGCGATCGTGCTGCGCCTGCTCGCCGGCCCGCGCGGCCTGAACTGAAGCTGTCCCAATCGCTGGGGACAGACGGCGCCTCCTGAAGCCGCTAACCTCGGTGGCGAACAGCAATGGAGCGAAGCTTGAGCACCGCGCCGCGCATCGACATCGACCCGGCCGCATTCTGGGCCGATCCATATCCGATGCTGGCAACGATGCGCAAGGAGGCGCCGATCGCCTTCGTGCCGCAGCTCGGCTCGACACTGCTGACGAGCCGCGACGATATCTCGATCTCCGAGAAGCAGATCGACGTGTTCTCCTCGCACCAGCCCGCGGGCCTGATGAACCGGCTGATGGGCCACAACATGATGCGCAAGGACGGCGAGGCGCATCAGGTCGAGCGCCGCGCGATGTTTCCAACGGTGTCGCCGAAGACGGTGAAGGCGCACTGGGCCGCGCTGTTCCAGGCCCATGCCGATCGCATCATCGACGCGATCGCGCCCGGGCGGATCGATTTCATGCGCGACTTCGCGTTGCCGTTCTCAGGCGAATGCCTGAAGTCGATCACCGGCCTCACCAATATCGGCTTTGCGGACATGGACGCCTGGTCACAGGGCATGATCGAGGGCATCGCCAATTACAGCGGCGACGCGGCCGTCGAGGCGCGTTGCCATGCGGCGACGTCGGGCATCGATGCCGCGATCGACGACATCCTGCCGGTGATGCGCAAGCATCCCGACCAGAGTATCCTCGGCGTGCTCCTCGCGTCCGGCATGGCGATGGAGAGCGTGCGCGCCAACGTCAAGCTCGCGATCTCCGGCGGCCAGAACGAGCCGCGCAAGGCGATCGCCGGCACGGTGTGGGCGCTGCTGACCCATCCCGACCAGCTCGATCTCGTGCGCAAGGGCGAGGTGACGTGGCTCCAGGCCTTCGAGGAATATGCCCGCTGGATCTCGCCGATCGGCATGTCGCCGCGGCGCATCGCAAAGCCGTGGACGATCCGCGACGTCGCGTTCGAAACCGATGAACGCGTATTCCTCATGTTCGGCTCCGCCAACCGCGACGAGAAGCATTTTGAGCGCGCCGACCAGTTCGACGTGCGGCATGATACGGCCAAGAGCG
Source organism: Bradyrhizobium sp. CAR08 (assembly GCF_052871955.1). Classification (NCBI taxonomy): domain Bacteria; kingdom Pseudomonadati; phylum Pseudomonadota; class Alphaproteobacteria; order Hyphomicrobiales; family Nitrobacteraceae; genus Bradyrhizobium; species Bradyrhizobium sp. CAR08. Next base: position 64,022 of record NZ_JBIXJX010000024.1, on the reverse strand, counting down.
TCGCGTTCGGCGCCGGTCCGCATTTCTGCGCCGGCGCCTGGGCCTCGCGCGCCATGATTGCCGACGTCGCACTGCCGACCTTGTTCGCCCGTGCCGGCCGGCTCGAGATCGCCGACGACGAGCCGGTACGGATCGGCGGATGGGCCTTTCGCGGGCTGCAGAATCTACCGGTGAGATGGCTGCATTAGGCCGGCAGGGACCGGTCCATCCGCAACGCCGCCACGATGCCATCCTGCTCCTGTTTTGCCCGACGAGTCAAGGTCAATTTCGGATAAGCGTAAGTCATTGTTTTCGCGCGCCCCGGCTACTGTGCATGGGGTTGTTTTCGCGATTTTTAATTTCTCGGCTCGGTTGCGTGCGTTTTTCACATTCGCGTGCGGAAAAATATCCCCTGCGTTCGCTCCGTGGATCGAAAGATTAATCATGCGCTCCGCCACGTGCGCAGTGCATGCATCGCTATTTTTCCGCGCGTCTCGACACCTCCGATAAGCCGCCCCATCATTCCCGAGCACGAATGAAGGACGGCCGCACGCGGCCGGGAGTGTCGGATGCAACGTCGGGATTTTCTCAAACTATCCGTTGGAACTGCGGCGGCCGCCGCATTCGTTTCGCACGCCAACGCGCAAGCAACGTCACAAGGCGCGGTGAAGGACATTCGTGTCGGCTACCAGAAGACCGGCGTGCTGGTTATCACGCGTCAGCAGGCCGTCCTGGAAAAGCATTTCGCGCCCCTGGGCATCGACGTGAAATGGGTCGAGTTCTCGTCGGGGCCTCCGATGATGGAGGCAATGAATGTCGGTAGCATCGATTTCGGCGCGGTCGGCGACTCCCCGCCGGTGTTCGCCCAGGCCGCGGGCGCGGCGATCGTCTATGCCGCCGGCCAGCCCATCACCAACGGGCAGGGCATCCTGGTGCCGAAGGATTCGCCGATCCGCGGCATCGCCGACTTGAAAGGCAAGCGCGTCGGCTTCACCAAGGGCTCCAGCGCCCACAACATCGTGGTGCAGACGCTCGAGAAAGCCGGCCTGACCTATGCCGATATCACGCCGGTCTATCTGACGCCGCCGGATGCCGGGCCTGCCTTTGCCAATGGCAGCATCGAGGCGTGGGCGATCTGGGATCCGTATTTCGCGATCGGCGAGACCAAGCAGGGCGGCCGCATCCTGATCAATGCGCGCGAAGTCACCAAGACCAATTCCTTCTTCATCGCCAACCGCGATTTCGCCAGGAATCACGGCGCCATCCTGCAGCAGATCATCGATGTGACGACCGCGGCTGGTCAATGGGCCGAACAGCACCGCGACGAGGTCGCCAAATCGCTCGCCGCGATCACCGGCGTCCCGCTGGACATCCAGACCCTCGCCGCCAATCGCGCGAATTTCGTGGTCGGCCCGGTCACCGACGACATCGTCACGACCCAGCAGGGCGTCGCCGACCGCTTCCACAAGCTCGGCCTGATCCCGAAGCCGATCGTGATCCGCGACATCGTCTGGCGCAACCCGGCAGCCTGATCGTGCCAACCAATCTCCCCATCTCAAAGGGTTTGAACATGAGGCGTATCATCCAGCGTCTGATCGCGGCCATCGTGCTGTCGATCGGCATCGTCGCCGCCGCGGTCGGCACCTCCTACGGACAGGACAAGGTCGTCCGCATCGGCTACCAGAAATACGGCAAGCTGGTGCTGCTCAAGAGCAAGGGCACGCTGGAGCCGAAGTTAGCTGCCGACGGCTACAAGGTGGTGTGGACCGAATTCCCCTCCGGCCCGCCGCTTCTCGAGGCGCTCAATATCGGCGCGATCGATTTCGGCAACACCGGCGAAGCCCCGCCGATCTTCGCGCAAGCCGCCGGCGCGCCGATCCAGTATGTCGCCTACGAGCCGCCGGCGCCGAAGGGCGAGGCGATCCTGGTGCCAAAAGACAGCCCGCTGAAATCGGTCGCCGACCTCAAAGGCAAGAAGGTCGCGCTCAACAAGGGCTCCAATGTCCACTACCTCCTGGTCAAGGCGCTGGAGAAAGCCGGCGTCAAATATTCCGAGATCGAGCCGGTGTTTCTCGCACCAGCCGATGCGCGCGCCGCTTTCGAGCGCGGCGCGGTCGATGCGTGGGTGATCTGGGATCCGTTCCAGGCCGCCGCGGAAGCCGCGACCGGCGCCCGCACGCTCGCCGACGGCACCGGCATCGTCGCCAACTACCAGTTCTATTTCTCCTCGAAGAAATTCCTCGAAACCAATCCGAGGATCGTCGACGCCGTGCTGGCCGAGCTGAGCGCGGTCGATGACTGGGCCAAGGGCGACATCCACGCAGTTGCCGAGCAGCTGGCGCCGTCCATCGGCCTGTCAGTCCCGGTGGTCGAGGTCGCGCTGAAGCGGCAATCCTACGGCATCAAGCCGCTGACCGATGCCGTCATCGCCAATCAGCAGCAGGTTGCGGACGCGTTCTTCGCGCTCAACCTGATTCCCAAATCCATCAAGATTTCCGACCTGGCCCGGAAGCCAGGATCATGAGCAAACAAATGAGCAAGCAAGCGAACGCCAACATCCTCTGGTTCCTGCCGACCCATGGCGACGGCCGCTATCTCGGCACCGGCATCGGCGGCCGCGAGGTCAATTTCAACTATCTGCGCCAGATCGCGCAGGCCGCCGACCAGCTCGGCTATTTCGGCGTGCTGCTGCCGACCGGGCGGTCTTGCGAGGATTCCTGGATCGTCGCCTCCTCGGTCGCGCCGTTCACCGAGCGGCTGCGCTATCTCGTGGCGGTCAGGCCCGGCCTGCAATCGCCGAGCGTGGCCGCGCGCATGACCGCGACGCTGGACCGCATCACCAACGGCCGGCTCCTGGTCAACGTCGTCACCGGCGGCGATCCCGTCGAGAACAAGGGCGACGGCATCTTCCTCGCCCATGACGAGCGCTACGAGGTCACCCGCGAGTTCCTCAACGTCTATGGCGAGCTGCTCGCCGGCAAGACCGTCAATGTCGGGGGCAAGCACATCCATGTCGAAGGCGGCAAGCTGCTGTTTCCTCCGGTGCAGTCGCCGCGTCCGCCGCTCTATTTCGGCGGCTCGTCGGATGCCGGAATCGACGTCGCCGTCGACACCGTCGACAAATATCTGACCTGGGGCGAACCGCCGGCCTTGGTCGCCGAGAAGATCGCGAGGGTGAGGGAGGTCGCAGCAGCTCGCGGTCGAAAACTATCCTTCGGCATCCGGCTCCACGTGATTGTCCGCGAGACCAATGACGCGGCTTGGCGAGCGGCCAATGAGCTGATCAAACATGTCAGCGACGAGACCATCGCGACCGCGCAGAAGAACTTTGAGCGGATGGATTCGGTTGGCCAGCAGCGCATGGCGCAGCTTCACGGCGGCAAGCGCGACAAGCTCGAGATCGCTCCGAACCTATGGGCCGGTGTCGGCCTCGTGCGCGGTGGCGCCGGCACGGCGCTGGTCGGCGACGCCCAGACGGTCGCGGCCCGTATCAAGGAGTATCAGGACATTGGCATCGATACCTTCATCATGTCGGGCTACCCGCATCTGGAGGAAGCCTATCGTTTCGCCGAGCTGGTGTTCCCGCTGCTCTCGCTGGAGCAGCCCAGCAACGTGACCAGGCTTCACTTCAACGGTGGTCCTTTTGGTGAAACGGTCGGCAGCGATTATCGTCCGCAGCAGCAGGTATCGCAATCATGAGCCTGATCGACAACGTTTCGCTCCCGCGCGGTTTGCGGCTGCCGCGCGTGGACGGCCTGATCCAGTGGATCGTGCCGCTCGCCATCATCGCGATCTGGCAGGTCGCCGGCGTCACCGGCTTCGTGCCGACGCGGGTGCTGCCGGCGCCGAGCGACGTGTTGCTTGCGGGCTGGAAGCTGCTGCTCTCCGGCGAGCTCGTTCGCAACATCTGGGTCTCGTTCTGGCGCGCCTCGATCGGCTTCCTGATCGGCGGCAGCATCGGCTTTGCGTTCGGCCTCGCCAATGGCCTGTCGCAGCTGTCGTCAAAGCTCACCGACACCACGCTGCAGATGGTGCGCAACGTGCCGCATCTGGCGCTGATCCCGCTGGTCATCCTGTGGTTCGGCATCGACGAGAGCGCGAAGCTGTTTTTGGTCGCGCTCGGCGTGTTCTTCCCGATCTACCTCAACACGCTGCACGGCATCCGCACCGTCGACCCGCAGCTGATCGAGATGGGGCGGATCTACGGCATGAGCGACGGCGAGCTGTTCCGCCGCGTGATCTTCCCGGGCGCGCTGCCCTCGATCTTCGTCGGCATCCGCTTCGCCCTCGGCATCATGTGGTTGACCCTGATCGTCGCGGAGACCATCGCGGCGTCCTCGGGGCTCGGCTACATGGCGATGCAGGCGCGCGAGTTCATGCTGATCGACGTCGTGGTGCTCTCGATCCTGATCTACGCGCTGCTGGGCAAGCTCGCCGACAGCGCCTCCCGCGTGCTGGAGCGCCTGACGCTCTCCTGGCACCCCGCTTATTGGAAACGCTGAGCAGACATACTGGGAATCACATGCAGACAGCCCTTCGTACCTCCCTTCCGGACACCGAACTCGCCAGCCGTTCCCATTTCGCGCCTCACGCCCGCGTCGTGCGCGAGGAGCGCCCAGTGCAAACGAGCGGCCTGCCGCTCAGCATCCGCGGCTTGCGCAAATCCTACGGCGACAACGAGGTGCTGCGCGGCATCGACCTGCACATCCCTGCCGGCCAGTTCGTCGCCATCGTGGGCAAGAGCGGCTGCGGCAAGAGCACGCTGCTGCGCCTCATCGCGGGCCTGGAGAAGTTCGACGCCGGCAGTATCTCGCTCGGCGACGCCGTGAAGCCCGAGGATATTCGCGTGATGTTCCAGGAGCCGCGGCTGTTGCCTTGGGCCCGCGTGGTCTCCAATGTCGAGGTCGGCCTCGGTCGCGATCGTTCATCCAGTGATGCGCATACACGCGCCGATAAGGCGTTGACCGAAGTCGGACTGACCGACAAGCGCGACCAGTGGCCCTCGGTACTGTCGGGCGGCCAGAAGCAGCGCGTAGCTCTTGCCCGCGCGTTGGTCTCGCGTCCCCGTGTGCTCGCCTTCGACGAGCCGCTTGGCGCGCTGGACGCGTTGACCCGCATCTCGATGCAGCGGTTGCTGGAGCGGGTCTGGCGCGACCAGGGCTTTACCGCGATCCTGGTGACCCACGATGTCGCCGAGGCGGTCGCGCTGGCCGACCGGGTGCTGGTGATCGAGGAAGGGCGCATCGCCCACGACGTCGTGGTTAACACGGCCCGGCCCCGCGAACGCGGCTCGGCCGAGCTCGCGGGTCTCGAAGGCTCGATCCTGAGCCACCTTTTGTCGGCGGACGATCGTACCTAAATAGAGAGGGACCCCCGCTGGGGGACGATGCCATGAATGTAGTGCCCCGCGATCTCATGACCGAAAATGTCGTCTCCTCCGCCGATTTCCGCGGCGCCATGCGCCATCTCACCGGCGGCGTCAGCGTCATCACCGCCGGACGGGGCAAGGAGATCACCGGCATGACCGTCACCTCGGTCAGCTCGTTCTCGGTCGATCCGCCGACGCTGATCGTCAGCATCAACCGCGACGCCTCCTCCTTCCCGCTGATCCGGCGCCACGGCGCCTTCGGCGTGAACATCCTCGCGGCCGATCAGCTCGACATCGCCGAGCGCTTTGCCGGCAAGGGCGGGCTCAAGGGTGCCGATCGTTTCGCGGGCGCCAGATGGGTGACGGCGGTCTCGGGTGTTCCGCTGCTGGTTGGCGCATTGTCCGCCGTCGATTGCGAGGTCGAGGAGATCTTCGAGCGCCATTCGCACGGGATCATCATCGGGCGTGTCAGAGACGTCAGGAATTCGACCCGCAACGCTGCGCTGGCCTATTGGCACGGCCAGTACGTGGCGGTGGATCAGGACGAAGACGCACTCCGGCTTGCGGACGTCAGCGTTCCCACCCAGGTCCGGCGCGGCAATTGATCGCCGCCGGCGACAGGCCGTGCAGGCTGGCGTTTTCCTCCTCATCGCTCTAGAAGCGCTGCCTGAGCCTCCCGCCGGGACAGCAATGGAGCGCAATGATGAAACGCGTCGCGACCTGGGCCTTCTATGCGGTCGGCGCGCTCGCGATCGCCTATCTCGCGCTCTATGCCTATGCGATGTTCAGCGGCCATCCGATCGTGCCGGGCGATCCCATCCAGATCTTCCGCAGGCCGGATGCGCCGAGCTATTCGTGAGGTTTTCGCGGGCGGGCGCGGCACCTGTTTTTACCCCCGCAAGATCGCCAGCGCCAGCGCCTGTGCGCGCGGCACGATGCTGTCGAGCTCGAGATATTCCTCCGGCGTGTGCGCGAGCCCGCCGACCGGGCCGAGCCCGCAGATGGTCGGTGTCCCGACCGCGGCGGTGAAGCCGGAATCGGCGCAGCCGCCGGAGAACTCGCCCTGGAGCGTGGTGAGGCCGGCCTGCCTTGCGGCGGCCTGATAGTTCTCGAACAGCGCCCTTGAATCGGCGCTCTGTACCACCGGCACGAACTCGCCTTTGACCGTCAGCGTCGCGCTGGTGCCAGGAACGTAGGACGTCGCGATGATGGTCTCGATCGCGGCCATCACCCTCGCGCGGTCCGCCGGATCGACGTAGCGCAGGTCGATCTGTCCTTCGGCGTAAGGCGCCGTCGTGTTGACGGACTGCCCGCCCGAGACGAGGCCGACATTGAGCGTGATGCCCTTGTCGAGATCAGTCAGCGCGTGGATATGGACGATCTTGTGCGCGAGCTCGCCGATCGCGCTGACGCCGGCGGCGAAATTGGCGCCGGAATGCGCGGCTTTGCCGGTGATAGCGACATGCATGAAGATGCCGCCCTTGCGCCCCGTGACGATATTGCCGGTCGGGCGGCCCGGCTCGGAATTAAACACGGCGCGCGCGGCGCGCCCTTCGCGCTCGATCACCGGCCGCGAGGAGGGCGAGCCGATCTCCTCGTCCGAGGTGATCAGCAGCTTGATCGGGTGCGGGTTGCCGCCGAATTTGTGGAAGGCGGTTGCCACGAAGATGTTCATGACGACGCCGGACTTCATGTCGGCGACACCCGGACCATAGGCGCGCCTGTCTTGAATCGTGAACGGGCGCCGTCCGGCCTCGCCCTTGCCGAACACGGTGTCGCGATGTCCCATCAACAGCACCGGCTTCTCGTTGCTGCCGGGCTTTGCGACTTCGGCATGGATGGCATCGCCGAATGTGGCATGGCTTTCGCGCCGGAACGGAATGCTATGCTCGGCGAAATGCCGCTCGAACCGCGCCCCGACCGCATCGACGCCTTCCTTGTCATACGACCCGGAATCGATGTTCACGACATCGCGCAGCAGGTCGATCATCGCCTGCCGCTGCGTCGCCAGCCAGTCCGTGATTTGAGCTTGAGACATGTTGACCCTCGCGTGGTTCTCACGCGGGATATAGGGCCTAGCGCCGGTGTGACCTAGTCGGAGAACGCGGTGCGGCCATGTCGCCGGTCCACGGAATTGGACGCACCGTGCCTTCCACGTCGTCCCGGCTTTCGCCAGAACGAAGTTGAGCGTGTGGCAACCGGCTAACGCCTCGGCTCCGCCATCGCTTCCACGCCGCGAAGCTGCGTGGCGACGGTCAGCGCGCCGATCTTCCGGCCCATCTCCTTGCCGATCTCGGTCGAGAACCGATAGTGAAAGCCGGCCCAGATACGGGCGTTGGAGACTTCGTCGCTATAGTCCTGGAGCCGCGTCCATTTGCGGGTGACGCCTGGTGCCGTGGGGCTGGTCACCGAGAACTCGCCGAAATCTCCAACGATGGTCTGGAGCACGGTCGAAATCGCTGCCGACGTAATGCAGTGAGCACAGGGATATTCCGGATGCATCGGCGTGTCCCCCAGCGGCAGCCAGGATGCGTCGCGAGGCGTCGCTGCGTTCGATGTCAGGTCGGCGTTGCGTATGGCCGTGATCGGCCGCCAGAAATTGTAGTGGTACTTCGCGTCGAAAACGGCAACGAAGGCGTCGTTGCCGGCAATTGACGTCAGCGCGTACAGCCGGGCGCAGTCGACGAGATCCATGCCCTTGGCCGTTGCCGCCTGCCTCACGATCGGATTGTAGGTGCGGGCACCGACAAAGAACCAAAATCGACCGACCGTGGTTTGCTCGGGCGTCCGGATCACACTTGTTCGGCTGCCGACCTCGCGGATTTCGTTGACGTCCCGGGTCCACAGCTCTGAACCGAGCGCCGGCGGCGGGCCGGGGCGATACTGAGATCCGGACGTCATGACCCAGGGCGTCGTCGCGCCCGCGATCGAGAACAGCGGGACGGTCGTCGGAACGTAGGCACCCGCCGTTGTCAGGGGCCGGTAAGTTTCAAGGGCGGCGCTGCCATCGTTCTCACGAAGCGCGATGATCTGCATCGCGGCCTCCTTGCCGAGGCCGATGCCCGCGATCTTGGACTCGCCGTCGGCGATCGGCACCAGAGAACTCGTCAGCGCCGCATCCAGCTCCGGCTTGAGGTCCGGATAGAGCGACAGCAGCACGTCGTGAGCCGCAACTGCGGCCGCAGCTTCCCGCGACGTCGAACGATCCGCGGATAGGGCAAGCTTGTAAGGCGCGTACCGGCGATCGATCGCGTTGACCGCCTCGAACATCGCGACGTGCATCATAGACAAGGCACGGCTGTGGGGCGCTGGAAGGATTTGCTTTTCAGTGGCGATCGCGTCGGCCTTTGCATTCCAATCCATGATCACGTCGGCGCGCGCAAGCGGCGCCGACGCTGCGAGCAGCGTTACAATCAATGAGAGGCGGAAGATGGTCCACGACGAGTTCTTCATGGGATGCCCTTTCGATGTAAAGGACGTTTCGCGAGACCAATGCGGCTCTGCCCGACATCACGTCGCGCGGCTCGAGGACTTTAACCATCTTGTTGTGGTTTGATTGTGAACTGCTTCACGCGGCGGAAGAGTAGCTCCGAATGGGTCGGCGTGGCTTACCGTTCGCACTGAGTAATGGATCCTGACTTTCGCCGGAAGCCACGGATTGTGGTGACTGCTTTGCGTTCTTCTCAAAGAAAAATGCCCGGGACCAGCCCGGGCATTCGTTTCTCTCAGTCAGCGTAGAGCGCCTACGCCCCCACCATCGGCATGCGTGGATATTCACCCGGCGTTCCCGCTGGCGTGATCGGAATGCCGCCGTCGGAATATTCGTTGAGCTTGTTGCGCAGCGTACGGATCGAGATGCCCAGGATATTGGCGGCATGGGTCCGGTTGCCGAGGCAGTGCTTCAGCGTCTCCAGGATCAGGTCACGCTCGACGTCGGCGACGGTGCGGCCAACCAGGGCCCGCGTCACCTGCTCGGCGGCCATGGTGGCATGGGCCACGGCCGGCACGGTTTTGGCGAGGTCGAGGCGGTCGCCGTCGGGCGTGAGGATCGCATCGGCGCCGATCTCGTCGCCCTGCGCCATCAGGACTGACCGGTGCATGGTGTTTTCGAGTTCGCGGACGTTGCCCTGCCAGCGGTTGGTGGACAGCACCCGGCGCGCTTCCGCCGAGATCGGGCGCATCGGCACGCCATTGGCTTCGGCGTATTTCTTCACGAAGTGCTGGGCGAGCTCGAGAATGTCGGCGGGACGCTCGCGCAGCGGCGGGATCTTCAGGTTCACGACGTTGAGCCGGAACAAGAGGTCCTCGCGGAACGTGCCCTCGCGCACCGCGTCCACCAGGTTGCGGTTCGAGGTCGCGATGATGCGGATGTCCACCGGGACGGGCTTGGTGCCGCCGACACGGTCGATCACGCGCTCCTGGATGGCGCGGAGCAGTTTCGATTGCAGGCGGACGTCCATCTCCGAGATTTCGTCGAGCAGCAGCGTGCCGCCGGTTGCCTCCTCGAACTTGCCGATGCGGCGGGCGATCGCGCCGGTGAAGGCACCCTTCTCGTGGCCGAACAGCTCGGACTCCAGCAGATGCTCGGGGATCGCGGCGCAGTTGATCGAGATGAACGGGCGCTTGGCGCGGGCCGAGCGGGTGTGGACGTAGCGAGCCAGCACTTCCTTGCCTGTCCCGGATTCGCCGGTGATCATCACCGAAGCGTCCGAGCCCGCGATCTGCTGCGCGAGCTTTATCACCTTGGCCATCGCCTCGTCGCGATAGACCAGCTCGCGGGAATCGTTGGCGACGGCAGCCAGCACCGCCGCGATCAGTTCCGGGTCCGGCGGCAGCGGGATGTATTCCTTGGCGCCGGCGTGGATCGCGGCGACCGCGGCGCGGGCGTCGTTGGTGATGCCGCAGGCGACGATCGGCGCGTGGATGTGCTCGGCCTCGAGCCGCATCACGAGATCGCGGATGTCGAGGGCGACGTCGACCAGCAGCAGGTCGGCACCCTTGCCGCCGCGCAGCACGCGCATTGCCTGTTCGTTATCCTCGGCGTGGGTCACGGTGGCGCCGTTCGCCATCGCGATCTTGGTGGCGGTGGTGAGCTGGCCCTTCAATGTGCCAACGATGAGAAGCCGCATATCAGTCTCCTGTCCGTCTGGTCGCGCTGCCGCGCGTCGTCGCTTTAGGCGCGTTCAGTCTTGATGATTTCGGTCATGGTCACGCCGAGCTTGTCCTCGACCAGGACGACTTCGCCACGGGCGACCAGCTTGTTGTTGACATAGATGTCGATGGCCTCGCCGACGCGCCGGTCGAGCTCGAGCACGGTCCCGGGTCCGAGCTTCAACAGCTCGCTGACGTCCATCTTGGAGCGGCCGAGCACGGCCGAGACCTGCACCGGAACGTCGAACACGGCCTCGAGGTCGGCGGCGGCGCGCGTCGCGTATTCGTCCTCGTTGTAGCCGACGTCGGTGCCGGTAGGCGGCATCGGGCCGTTGAGATCGGGCAGCGGGACCTGTCCGTCAGTGTCGCTCATGGCTTAACTCCCCCTGCGGGACGCAACATAGCGTCCCACCATTTCGTCGATCTTGGCCGTGATGGCGGCGCGTTCCAGCACGACGCCGCCATCGGCCCATTCGATCCGGCAGTCGCCGGTGGCAATCTCGGGTTCGGCCAGAATCACCAGCCGGCCTTCGAAGCCGTTCTGCCTGGCCAGGCGCTCGATGTTCTCGCGCGCGGAATCGTAGAGCGCGTCGTTGATGCGGACGACGAGATGCGGCGTCGCGACCAGATGCGAGAAGCAGTCCTTGACCAGCGCGACGATCTCGCCGAGCGGCTCGGCGGCGACCAGATCGGCGCACAGCTTGCGCGCCACCGCGACCGCGACGTCGACCGCCTCGGTTTCCATCTTGGATTCGATGTTGCCGATGCCCGAAGCGATGCCGCGGATGGCGATGTTGATCTCTTCCATGGCGAGCGCGACACGGCGGTCGCTCTCGGCCTTGGCCTCGCGCTGGCCGGCGGCGAAGCCGTCCTGATAGGCGCGCGCCTCGGCTTCCGCGACCTTCTGGGCGATCTCGGCCGCGGTGGCGGCCTTCTCGCGCGTCCGGTCGGGCGCTGCAAAGTCGTTGTCGAACAGGAATTTTGCCGGAGCGGCCATCAATACACCAGCTCGTCGTCGGCGCGGTTCTTGGTCAGCATGATCTCGCCCTTGGCGGCGAGATCCTTGGCGAGGTTGACCAGCAGCGCCTGAGCCTCGTCGACGTCGCGCAGGCGGACCGGGCCCATCGCCGCCATGTCGTCCTGGAGCATTTTTGCCGCACGCGAGGACATGTTGCCGAAGAAGAAGTTGCGGACGTCCTCGTTGGCGCTCTTGAGCGCGACGCCGAGCTTGTCCTTGTCGACGTTGCGCATCAGGGTCTGGGCGGAGCCGGAATCCAGCTTCACGAGGTCGTCGAAGGTAAACATCAGCGCCTTGATCCGCTCGGCCGATTCGCGGTTGTCCTCTTCCAGCGAGGTGATGAAGCGCGTTTCGGTCTGGCGGTCGAAATTGTTGAAGATTTCCGCCATCACCTCGTGGGCGTCGCGTCGGCGGGTCTGTGACAAATTGGACATGAATTCGGTGCGCAGCGTCTTCTCCACGCTCTCGATCACCTCCTTCTGCACCGCCTCCATCTTCAGCATGCGGTTGACGACGTCGAGCGCCAGGTCCTCCGGGAAGATGCCGAGCACGCGCGCGGCGTGTTCCGGCTTCAGCTTCGACAGCACCACCGCGATGGTCTGCGGATATTCGTTCTTGAGATAGTTGGCGAGCACCTCTTCCTGCACGTTGGAGAGCTTCTCCCACATGTTGCGGCCGGCGGGGCCGCGGATTTCGTCCATGATGCCGTTGACGCGCTCGGGGGCCAGGTATTGCTGGAGCAGCCGTTCGGTGGCGTCGAAATTGCCCATCAGCGCGCCAGAGGCCGACATCCGCGAGACGAATTCGAGCAGCATGTCCTCCACGGTGTCGACCTCGACAGTGCCGAGCGTCGACATTTCCAGGGAGAGCTGGCGCACCTCGTCGTCGTCGAGCAGCGACCAGATCTTGCCGCCATATTGCTCGCCGAGCGCCAGCATCAGGATCGCGGCGCGCTTCGGCCCCGCCACCGCTTCGCTCTTCGCGCCTCCGCGGCTGCCCGCACGCTGACCGAGCGTGGAGATCACGCTGGTGATGTCGTTGGAATTGGCGTTTTGCAGGGCGGCGGCCATATCAGATCACTTCTCGATTATTTCGTGGGTTCGGTCAGCCATTGGCGGATGATGGCGACGGTCTCGTTGGGATTGCGCTCGGCGAGTTCGCCGACGCGATGGACGGATTGGGCATGGACCTGGCCCTGGACCGTGGCGACGTCGATCGCGCTCGCGGCGCCGCTCGGCAAGAGCGCCTGGCTGGCAGGCGCGGCCTCGTCGCTCGCCGGACCGGTGAGGGCGCCGGAGATGGCGGCTGCGACTTCGTCGGATGCCAGGATGCGCTTGACCAGCGGCCGGACCACCAGGAACAGCACGACCAGGCCGAGCAGCATCATCACGCCGAGCTCGACGAAGTACATGACGTCGTCCTTGGTGAACTGGAGCATGCCGAGTAAGCCGCTCGGCTCGGCGATCGGGGGGGTGGAGGGGGCATCGGCAAAGCGCAGATTGACCACCTCGACCTGGTCGCCGCGCTTCTGGTCGAAGCCGATCGCCGAGCGCACCAGCGTGGCGATGCGGTCGAGCTGCTCCTTGGTGCGGTCCTGGTAGGCCAGATCGCCCTTCTCGTTCTTGGAGTAGATGCCGTCGACCAGCACCGCGACCGAGATGCGGTTAACCCGGCCGGCCTCGGTCACTTCGGTCTTGGTGGTGCGGGAGATCTCGTAATTGTTGGTCTCTTCGCTCTTCTTGCTCTGGTCCTTGGCCGCGACGCCGCCGTTCTGCTGGTTGCCCGGCAACTCGTTGTTGACGGTGACCTGGCCGTTGTTGTCGGCGGTCATGCTCTGCTCTTCGCGGGTCTGGCTCGAGCGCAGCACGCGGCCTTCGGGATCGTACTTGTCCGAGGTCTGGGTGACCTTGTTGAAGTCGAAATCGGCGGAGAGCTGGACCCGGGCGCGTCCCGTGCCCACCACGGAGGAGACGATGTCCTCGACCTGCCTGCGCATCCGCTTCTCGAAGGCGGTGCGGCGCTCGTCGCCGATCTGCTGGTCCGGATCGGTCTGGGCGCCGTCGGCGAGCAGCTGCCCGGTCTCGTCGACGATCGAGACCCGCTGCGGCTTCAGCCCGTTCACGGCCGAGGCGACGAGGTGGCGGATGGCGCGGATCTGCTGGGCTTCCAGCGCGCCGCGGACCCGCACCACGATCGAGGCCGACGGCTCCGGCGCCTCGCGCGAGAACAGCGGGCGCTCGGGCAGCACCAAATGGACGCGGGCGGCCTGGATGCGGTCGATGGCGCGGATGGTGCGGGCGAGCTCGCCTTCCAGCGCGCGGAGATGGTTGATGTTCTGGACGAAAGAGGTGGTGCCGAGCGCATCCGACTTGTCGAACACCTCGTAGCCGACGCCGCCGCCCTTGGGCAGGCCGCCCTCGGCGAGCTTCATCCGCAGCCGGGTGACCTTGTCCTTGGGCACCATGATGATGGTGCCCTCGTTGCGCAGCTCGAACTGGATGCCCTGGCGCTCCAGGTCCTTGATGATGCCCGAGGAGTCCTCGACGCTCAGGTCGGTGAACAGCGTCGTCATCTGCGGCGTGGTGACGCGCATGATGACGAACGCGAAAAAGCCGACGAGCGCGGCGGTGACCGCGATCATCGCCCCGAACCGGGCGGCTCCGATACCCTTCAGAAAGTCCGCAAGACCTTGCAAGCAACCGCCCCGACAGATTCGGCTGCTTTCACAGGAAAGGCCGACTGGGCAATTATTGCCTAGGTGATGGTTTCGATATGGTTAACGAAGGTTAAGAGCTGCGACAAAAGTCGCGCCAAAACGGAGCATGAAAAAAATCGGCCTCGCAAGACGAGGCCGATTTTCGTCAAAAGCCGCAGATTTCCGGATTGCCTACTGGCGATATTGTTGGATACGGGTGGTGCGAAGTCCCGCCAGACCATGCTGGTCGATCGAAAACTGCCAGGAGAGGAATTCGTCAACCGTCAGCGTGTAACGGCTGCAGGCCTCCTCGAGGGAGAGAAGACCGCCACGAACTGCGGCGACGACCTCGGCCTTGCGGCGGATGACCCAGCGTTTGGTGCCGGGTGCAGGCAGATCCGCAATCGTCAACGGACTACCGTCCGGCCCGATGACGTATTTTACCCTCGGGCGATGGGGTTCTGTCATGGCGTACTCACAAACTCTCAACCACTGAACTCACTCAGGAACCCTACGCGCGCCGGCTTAAAAATCCGCTAAGCCTAAGGCTTCAATACAATTCTCGTTGAAAATGGCTGGAACGCAGCCGACTCGGCCGGCGGGACGGTGCGTCCAGGCGGGCCGAAGGGGGTGTTCGTAAATACTTTACTAACGAACGAGGCCTGCGCGCGACGCTGCAAGACCCCAATTGTCGTCCTGGCGAAAGCCAGGACCCATTACCCCAGGGAGGAGTCGCTACGACGACTCGGGGTTACGAACCAAAGCGACTTTCGGTGGCAATGGGTCTGGCTTCGCCAGGACGACACCGTTATCCAGTGGCATTCCGCCTTTAATTGCTGGCCGTCGCGATGATGCTCTTGACCTGGCTCAGCGTGTAGCTGGCGCCGTCGATGGTCAGCAGCGGCGGCGACTGGGTCAGGTCGACGGATGACACCGTGCCCTGCACCTGCGCAGCGATGCCGACATTGTTGTTGGCGACATCCTTGCCCGTGGCCGAGATCGTGTACTTGCCGTCGGGCCATTGCGTGCCGTCATTGCCCTGGCCGTTCCAGGTGAACGGAACGTCGGTGCCGGCGCCGGCGGTGTATTTGCCGGTGAACACGGTCTGGCCGCTGGCATTGGCGATGGTGATGTCGACGGTGGCGTCGCTCGGCACGTTGAGATGCCAGGTCGCCGACGAATTCGTCATGGTCCCGGTGGTGCCGTCGACCAGGGCGGTCTTGCCGACGAAGCCCAGCGCCTGGGTCGCCTGCGTGGTCTGCTGCAGGGTGACGAGCTGGGACAGCGAGTCGTTGGTCTTGAGCTGCTGCTCGACCCCGGCGAACTGCACCAGCTGCTGGGTGAACTGGTTGGTGTCGAGCGGATCGAGCGGGTTCTGGTTCTGCAGCTGCGTCGTCAGCAGCGTCAGGAAGGTCTGGAAATTGCCGGCGAGCGTCGCGCCGGTGGTCGAGCCCAGGCTCGGGTTCGACGAGGATTTCGGCAGGTCGGTCGTGCCCGAGACGACGGATGGGGCGGTGGCGGCATTCGTGGTGGTCATGATCGAATACTCCTCACACTCTGATGTCGACGCCGCTGCTCGATCCGAGCATGCGGCCGTAGCTGCGCCCGACCGGGGCCGCGGGAACTGCGTCCTCGTCGCTGACGATCAGCCGGCGGGCATTGCCGCCATTGTCGTTGTTCTGGCCGGAGTTCTGGCCCGATGAATTCTGGTCGCGCAGGCTGAAGGACAGCCCGTTGCTGCCGGTCTTGAAGCCGGCATCGTCGAGCGCGCGCTGCAATTGCGGCGCGTCCTGCCGCAGCATCTGCAGCGTCTCCGGCTTCTCGACGGTGAGATGCGAGGTGACCTGTCCGTTGCGGTCGACATTGATGCGGACGTCGATGCGGCCGAGGTCGAGCGGATCGAGGCTGATGTCGAACCGGGTCTTGCCCGCGCGTGCGGCGGCGGCAATTTCGATCGGCACGCCTGTGATCGGAATGGCCGTATTGGTGGCTGCGGTCGCCGTGAGCGTCGCGGTCGATGCGGTCGCGGCCGAAGTCGTATTGGTCAGCGACGCCTGCACGGCCGAGGCCGCCTGCGCGCCGGTGTCGGTGGTGGAGACAGCGGCCTGCGTGCCCGCATGGGCATGCGGTGCTGCCGTCGCCGGTGCCGCATCGGCGGTGCGGTCGGAAGTCCCAGCCTTGGCGTCGGTCGCGTTCGCGTCGATCGGCGGCTTGTCGGCGTGCGGATGCGCCGCGTTGGCGGACGCTGCCCTCGCCGAGGTCTGCGCGGCGTTGGCCTTGCCGGTGTCCTGGCCGATATTGGAGACGTCGCTGGCGCCTTGCGCAGTGACTGCGGCCTTGAACGAGGTTTTTGGCGTGCCCTGGTCGACGGCGGCGATCAGGCCGCCATTGGTCTTGGCATCGGCCGCGGTCGAATCGGTGGTCCCGGTCGCGGCATCGGCCAGCACTGCCGAGGTGTCGGCATCGACCTTGGCGCTTGCGGTCTTGGCGCTCTTGTCGCCCGGCGTCGCGGTATCGGTCTTGGTGCCGGCGATCTGCGCTGCGATGGATGCGCTGGCGGCGATGCCGGCGGCGGCAATCGTCAGCGGCGAGGAGGCGGAGCCGGCGGCTTGGTTTGCAGCCGCGTTGGAATCGACCGGCACGGCGACCACGAGTGCATTCGGATCGGGTACGGCGGCCTGCGTCGCGTCGACTTGCGCGGCGGCGGCGGTATCGACGGCGGCGGCGAGGCCATCGATGCCGCCGGCCTTGTCCGCATTGGTCTCGTCGGATTTGTCCGCAGATTTGTCGGCCGATTTGGCGTCGGACGCCTCCGGCTTGTCCTTGGTCTTGCTATCAGCCTTGGCCGCATCAGCCGTCGAGTCGTTCTTGGCGTCGCTCTTGGCGTCGTTCTTGATGTCGTTTTTGGCGGGCGCGGAATTGTTGGCGTCGTCGCTGGCCTTGCTCTGCGAGGACTGGTCGCTCGCTGAGCGATCGCGCGGGCTCTTGTCGGAGGCGGAGGACGAGGAATCGGTGCGGCGCGGGGAGTCCTGCACGGAGGACGCCGCGCTGTCGCTGATCGCCTGGGTGTTGCTGTCCACCAGCGAGCCAAAGGAGTCGTTGGACGTGTCTTTCGGCGCTTGCGACCGGGCAGGCTTTTGCTGCGCGCTTGGGACTTGCACGCTTGCCACGACATCTGACGTTCGACTGACCACAGGCAACCCCTTGGAAACATCTTCGCCATGAGAGGTAGCAAGGAGCGGGCCACCCTTGTGGGTAGGAATTTTATCCAATCAAATCAATGCGTTGACGAATTCGCGCCCCGCCGCGGAGCCTCCCAAAGCCCCGCCATTTCTGCCTCCCCGGCAAGAATTGCCGTAAACCTTGCGGGGTCCGTGATTGCTTCACCGGAAGGCCGCCTATATTAAAGAGAGAGCTCTCAACCGCTTTCGACCGGGCAGGCCGCGCCCTTCGGGAACTCTCGGTTCCCGGGGATTGCCTTTGTCCCGCCGGAAGCACCCAGCGGATCGCCCAACGCCGCCGTCCACAACGCTTTAAGGCCCATGCTCAACAGTCTGGATCTCGAAGGCCGTCCTGAGGATACCAGGGTCGTCGTTGCCATGTCAGGCGGCGTCGATTCATCGACGACGGCTGCGCTTTTGAAGGCGGAAGGCTACGACGTTGTCGGCATCACGCTGCAGCTCTACGACCATGGTGCGGCGACCCATCGCAAGGGCGCCTGCTGCGCCGGCCAGGACATCCACGACGCCCGCGACGTCGCCGCCAAGCTCGGCATTCCCCATTACGTGCTCGACTACGAGGATCGCTTTCGCGAATCCGTCATCGACAATTTCGCCGACAGCTACGCGCTCGGCGAGACGCCGGTGCCGTGTATCGAGTGCAACCGCTCGGTCAAGTTCCGCGACCTCTTGAAGACCGCGCGCGAGCTCGGCGCCACCGCGCTTGCCACCGGCCATTACGTTGCCTCGCGCCGCCGCGACGACGGCTCGCGCGCGCTGGTGTGTGCCGCCGACGCCGATCGCGACCAGAGCTACTTCCTGTTCGCGACCACGCAGGAGCAGCTCGATTATCTGCGCTTTCCGCTCGGCGACATGACCAAGCCCGAGACGCGCGAGCTGGCGCGGCGCTTCGGTCTTGCCGTCGCCGACAAGCACGACAGCCAGGACATCTGCTTCGTGCCGACCGGGCGCTACACCGACATCATCACCCGCCTGCGGCCGAACGCGATGGACCCCGGCGACATCGTCGATCTCGACGGCCGCGTGCTCGGCCGGCACAACGGCATCGCCAATTTCACCATCGGCCAGCGCCGCGGCCTCGGCATCGCAGCCGCCGCGCCGCTGTTCGTGGTGCGGCTGGAGGCCGCCAACCGCCGCGTCGTCGTCGGCCCGCGCGAGGCGCTGAAGATGCACCGCATCGTGTTGCGCGACGTCAACTGGATCGGCGATGGCGACATCGACCGCGCCATCGGCAATGGCCTCGAAATGTTCGTGCGCGTGCGCTCGACCCGCGCGCCCCAGCCGGCGTGGCTGCGCGGCGCGAACGGCCATTACGAGGTCGAGCTCGTCGCCGGCGAAGAGGGCGTTTCGCCGGGACAGGCCTGCGTGTTCTACGACGCACCTGGCGGCCAGGCCCGCGTGCTCGGCGGCGGCTTCATTCAAAGCGCCGCCGCGAAGGCCGCAAGCAGCACGACGAGGCCGCTCGCAGAAGCGGTCCGCGGCTAAGCGCATGATGCGCAAAATAAGAATCTAGGCAGGGCAGGGGGCATGGCAGCAGACATCTCGCGGGCCGGGGTCGAGAAGGCCTATGGCCGCTGGGCGCCGGTCTATGATCTCGTGTTCGGCAAGGTGTTCGACGCCGGCCGGCAGTCGACCATCGCCGAGGCCGATCGCATCGGCGGCCGCATCCTCGACGTCGGCGTCGGCACCGGGCTGTCGCTCTCCGACTATGCGCGCACCACGAAGATTTGCGGGGTCGACATCTCCGAGCCGATGCTGCGCAAGGCGCAATCGCGCGTGCGCGCGATGCGCTTGAGCAATGTCGAAGTACTCTCGGTGATGGACGCGAAGAACCTCGCCTTCCCCGAAAACTTCTTCGACGCGGTGGTCGCACAATACGTCATCACCGCGGTGCCCGATCCCGAAGGCACGCTCGACGAGTTCATGCGCGTCTTGAAGCCCGGCGGCGAGCTGATCCTGGTCAACCACATCGGGGCCGAAAAAGGTTTGCGCAAAGTCTCCGAGCTCGCGTTTGCGCCGCTCGCCCGCCGCCTCGGCTGGCGCCCGGAATTTCCATGGCAGCGCCTGGTCGACTGGGCCGCAAAACACGGCGGCGTTACGCTGGCCGAGCGCCGCCCGATGCCGCCGATGGGCCACTTTTCGCTGATCCGCTACCTCAAATCGTGATCGGGGGTGCGGAACACGCGGGCTGACCCGCGCGTTTCCCTCCCATGCGCACGACATCAAACATCATTCTGGCCAGCCTCCTGATCGCCGCCTCCGGCAGCGCGATCGCGCAGGCTCCGCCCGCCCCGGCGACGCCGCCGCAAGCGACCGCGCCGCCATCCCCGCAGCATGCGACCAATTGCACGCCGCAGGACCGCCCGAACCGCTCGGCCGACGGCACCACCACCGGCCAGTCCCGGGAACCGCTCGGCGACAAATTGGCAAAATCGGACGGCGTGCTCTGCCCGCCCTCCGGCGTCGATCCCGAGATGCACGCCCCGGCGCCCAGCACGAACGGCGCCATGCCCGTCATCCCGCCCCCCGGCAGCCCCGGCGGCGACCCGACGGTGCGGCCGAAATAGCTCGTCGCGCCGAAGCCTTGGCGTAGGCGGAGCCTGTTCCGCATCCCAATCTCGTCGTCATGCCCGGGCTCGTCCCGGGCATCCACGTTCTTGTGGCCGGCCGGGATGGCCGGGACCAGCCCGGCCATGACGGATTCAGCGCCAAAAGGCCCAAATCCCCCGCCGACATGTCCCGCCGAAGCTTTAGCGAAGGCGGAAGCCTTGGCGAAGGTGGAAGCTTTGCCAAACTCGGATTGACAGCCCGCCGCCCCCTTCCTTATATGCCGCGCGTTCGCGAGGTCGGCTTGTTTCGGCCCTCGCGACCCTGTGGCGGGGTAGCTCAGCTGGTTAGAGCACGGGAATCATAATCCTGGGGTCGGGGGTTCGAGTCCCTCTCCCGCTACCAAAAAATCAGGCACTTCCTGC
This sequence comes from Bradyrhizobium sp. CAR08, assembly GCF_052871955.1. NCBI lineage: Bacteria > Pseudomonadati > Pseudomonadota > Alphaproteobacteria > Hyphomicrobiales > Nitrobacteraceae > Bradyrhizobium > Bradyrhizobium sp. CAR08. Next base: position 43,600 of record NZ_JBIXJX010000024.1, on the reverse strand, counting down.
TAACCTGCGATCCTCGGACTCTCTTGGTACCACATTAGTCCCACCAATTCGCAAGCTGGCGAGCATGAAGCTACGCGCTGCGGAGGGGAAGACGGCGGGGTACATTTAGCGGTTTAGCGCCCGGAGTCGAAGCGTGGCCGCTTCTCAGCGGGCAGAACCCTACGGCTGAGCCGTGCTGCAGCCGACGCGATTGTGCCAGAGCCGCGGAACACGGGGACAAACCTCAGCTCTGCCGATTGCGAATCCCTGCTGCGTGCTAACCGCTCGGAACGAGAAGACGGGCCAACGATTCGTCCGGGCAGGAGCAAGCTCGATGCTGATGACGAAGGAAAGACGGCCGGCGATCCGAACGCTGCGGGGCTGGGCGCTCAGCGTGCTGCAGGAGGCGGGCGCCATCCACGAATGCGAGGAGCATGGCTGGGCGAAGGACCGGGCCGACCCGCATGCACGCGAGCACGCATTGGATATAGCCAGGCAGGAGCCACCCGAGGGCTTATCTCCGGATCAGGCCGTCGGGCAAGTGCGCGAGGTTTTGCATTCGATCGGCGATACGTGCCCGGAGTGCCCGCCACGTCCCGATTAGGTCCCCTGCGCTGTCGCGCCGCTCGAATGGCGTGCGAGCCTCAAACGCCTTTGGCAAACTTGGACGACGTAACGGATATCAGCGGACTATTGCCAAAAGGCCCTTCAAGCGAGCAAGTCTAGTGCGTTCTCGATCGCTGCGCCGGCTGCGGTGTTGTCGAAGATGCACCAGGTCTCACTAGATGACGACGCAGCACCGAGCCGCAGCTTCAGCGATCGCAGGAACGCCCCGTCGTACGCGGAGTAGTAAATGCGCGGCGCTCCATGCAATCGAAAATAGCGCAGACTAGGCCACCCGCCCGGCAGGTCGGCATCGGTCCCCCGCGCCGGATCCGCGGCGACACGGGCAATCCGACGTTCCCCGAGCCAGGCGCCGACCTCGGGCGTAAACCAGCTGACGTGACGCGGCTCGCACGCGAGAGCGGCTGAGGTCTTTTCCTGCAGCGCGCGGAACAGGAACTCCGCATCGGAGTCAACGAACATTTTGCGAGGCGCAAACTGAACGAGCAAAACCCCGAGCTTCGCACCAAGTCCGGCGCTCTCTTCGATGAACCGATCGAGTTCACCCTGCGCAAGCTGTGACGAGTGAGTAACAGACTTCGGCACCTTTACCGAAAAGCGGAAATCATCTGGCGTCGCGTTCGCCCATTTCTCATAGGTCGAACGCCGGTGCGGCTTATGAAATGATGAGTTGATCTCGGTGGCGTTCAACACCCGCGCGTAGCGTTCAAGCTGGCTACCTACCCCGCCAACTCTTTCCTTGCAGACTCGCGGAACATTCCATCCCGCTGTGCCGAGCCGCAGCTCAGCCTTGACATGCGCGGCCTCTTCCATGTCAGTCCGAAACTGCCATCGGGTATCACCGGATGTTTCACAATCTCACGCCGACTTCCGCCGCGTCCCTGCTGTCGGCTTCTTCGCCGCCGCTTCCTTAGCCAGCTTCTTACCGGCGATCGGCATCAGCATCTCCTTCTGAGCCGCGGCAGCCTTCTTCGTCTTCTTGGCAGGCTTTTTCGGAGCCTCGGTCTTTGCTGCTGCCCCGCCGACGCTCTTGCGTAGCGCGTCCATCAGATCGACGACGTTCTCGCCTTTCGGCCGATCCTTCGGCACGATCGGCTTGCCGGTGCGCTTCTGGTTGATGAGCTCGATCAGCGCGCTTTCATAATGGTCCTCGAACTTCTCCGGCTCGAATGATCCCGCCTTCTGGTTCACGATGTGCCTGGCCAGATCGAGCATGTCCTTCGTCACTTTGACGTCCTGGATCTCGTCGAAGTATTCCTGCTCGCTACGAACCTCGTAGGGATACCGCAGCAAGGTGCCGACCAGACCCTTGTCCATCGGCTCGAGCGCAATGATGTGCTCTCGGTTGGTGAGCACCACGCGCCCGATCGCAACCTTGTTCATCTCGCGGATGGTCTCGCGGATGACCGCGAAGGCGTCGTGGCCGACTTTTCCGTCCGGACGGATGTAGTAGGGGCGAATTAGGTAGCGCGGATCGATCTCGGCCTTGTCTACGAACTCATCGATCTCGATGGTCCGCGTGGATTCCAGCGCGATCTCCTCAAGCTCCTCCTTGGTCACCTCGATGAACTGGTCCTTCTCGAGCTGGTAGCCCTTAACGATGTCCTCGTTGGGCACCTCGTCGCCGGTGTCGGCGTCGACTTTCAGGTACTTGATCCGATGACCGGTCTGACGGTTGAGCTGGTTGAAGGAGATCTTCTCGCTCTCCGACGTAGCTGGGTAGAGCGCCACGGGACAGGTGACCAACGAGAGACGCAAAAAGCCTTTCCAGTTCGCGCGGGGGGCCATGGTACGCAAAACTCCATAAGGGGACTTGGACTCAAGACGAACGGCGCGACACAGTTCCGACACCGCCCGCAGGTGTCCACCGCAAATTGATGCCAGATCCCGGTCAAGCGCCCGGAATAGATGGCGGGCAGTCTTAACCCAACGAACAAAATAAGAACGTGTATCGGTGACGCAATCCCTGGCAGTCCGCGGTGATTAGACCTCTGTGGAAAACGGCCAATCCCTTGCTCTAGGGAAGCGGCAACCCAGCCCGTCGGGCAACACACCCTTCTCCCGTCAATCCCTCTCCGCAAAAATATTCCACTTTACCGAAATTCGGAAACGGCGTATGTGTCGCTCATCCCGGCTCATCCTTGAGGGGCGATCTCGTTGTCGTCTTGATTGCGAGCCGGGCTTGCGATGGACGCGGCAGCGTCGGTACGAGATGGTGCGGGCAGGGCGGGTAGACCCTGTGAGCCCGCAACCGCGTGCGGACGAGCGGCGCTGCTAGGCTTCGTCTCGCCTGTAAGTTTTCGGCTTCGTCGACAGGGCTGGAAAAACTGCGGCGAAATGGCGGGCCGTGCGTACGGCAAAACCGTGTGGTCCTGGCCGTCGTTGCTACGGTCAAGCTTTCGCGGAGGTGTGTGCGAGCCCAACCGGGCAGACAGCATCATCCAAATTCGCGAGGCGAGGGAGGCCAAAGAGAACTCGGCTCCCGGGAGAGCACGGCATAAGCCGTCCAACCGTCGCGCAGGGAAGGCCGAGTGATTGGCTACACCTGTATGCTGCTGTGCGGTTTTCCTGCGTGTGCTTTTCGCGCAGCGGACCGCGGGTGCCAGCCGGCACCCGGCCTTCCCTGCGCCCTCTTGGATATGAGGGCGGAGTGACGAAGCAAAGCTCGGGCGAAACGCGCCGCGAGAACGAGAAATCATGTCCGCTGTTTGAATGCCTGGTCGCGTCATGTGCCGCGACGTCTCGGTGGCAGGCGCTCAGGATGAATTGCCGAAGCGATGCTCTGGAAGTCCCTGTGCAATGCCATCAATGGCCAGAACATGACCCGCCTGGGGTTCGCGGCCCAGTTGCTCGCGATCAAGAAACTTTCTCGCCGTCGTCACGAACAGGGTCTTCAGATCGGCTCCGCCGAAGCATACGCAGGTCGGATTGGTCGCCGGCACCGGAATGACGGTATCGATCCGGCCGTCCGGCCGATAGCGCACCACCCGGCCGCCGGAGAAGAATGCGGTCCACAGTCCGCCCGCAGCGTCGATGCACGCGCCGTCGGGCCTCTCGCCGGAGGCGCTGTAATCCGCGAACAGCCGTCTGTTGCTAATCGCGCCGTCATCGAGATCGAAGTCGAACTGCCAGGTGCGGTAACGCCTCGTGTCCGTGAAGTAGAGCGTGCGATTGTCGGGCGAGAACGCGATGCCGTTCGTCACGATGACATCGCCGAACATGCGCGTTGTCCGGCCGTCCGCGTCCACCCGATACAGCGCTCCGTTCGGCCGATGCAGCTGGTTGTCCATGGTGCCGATCCACAGCCGGCCCCGCGCGTCGACGCGCCCGTCGTTCAGGCGATTGTCGAGGCCGCTTTCGACCTCGCAGAGCTGACCTGGAGGATCGTCATCGAACGCGCGGCGATAAAGCCTCAGATCCTGCGCGAGCAGGTGGGAGCCATCCGCCGTCAAGGCCTGACTGCCGAGGAAGTTGCATGCGTACGGAATAACCTGATGCGCGCCTGTCGCCGGATCGAAGGATTGATGCAGCCGCCGGTCGATGTCGACCCACCACAGCTTGCGGGAGCTGTCGCACCACAATGGCGTTTCGCCGAGGATATCGCCTGTGGCGACCGCGGTCTCGACCCGATGCGCGGGAATCATGTCAGGAGTCATCCCGAAATCCGATTGCAGCGACGAGCGCTCTCTCCGAACGACGTCAGGCCGCGGACGATCAATCCTCGTTCCAGGAGGCGAGGGCGTGCGCGACGCACCCGTTGATGTGGTCGGTAAGCACGGTTTTGGCGCCTTTGATGTCGCGCTTGAGGGCGCATTCGAGCAGCGCCTTGTGCTGGTTGATCGTCTCCGCGCCGCGGTAGCGCAGCGCATAGCGGAAATATTTGTCGAACACGATCGCGTGGGTCTGCATCAGCTCGCGCGAGCCGCAATTCGAGATGAGAGCCTGGTGGAATTCGCCGTCGTAGCGTTTGCGCAGCTCGGGATCGTCCCCCTCCTTGAGGACGGTGCGTTCGGTGGCCGCCAGCTTGTGATGCGCGGACACCACGCGGCCCTCCCACTCGACGTCGCCGGCACGAAACGACTCGGCCATTGCATGCTGCTCCAGCAGGATGCGCAGGCCGGCGAGTTCACGCAGGTTCTGGATGGATATCGGCGCCACCTCGAAGCCGCGCTGGCCCTCCGCGACCACGAATCCCTCGGAGGTCAGACGATTGAGGATCTCGCGCAGCGTGGAGATGCTGACGCCGTAGTCCTCCTTCATGGCGTCGAGCTTGAGACGTCCGGACGGCGTCAGCACGCCGAAAATGATGTCAGATCGAATCCGCTGATAACCGCTGTCGCCCGCCGACAAGGGGCGCCCCTCGAGTGACGTCATGCTCTCCGATCCCGCAATATGCGCGCAACGCCCCGTGGTGGGCGGCCGAACCATCAATGTTACCAGCAATATAGCAAATCCATAACAACAGATGTATTCGAAAATATCAGATGAACAGAGATTTATCATTTGACCGAGAAATGTAGTTATGTTTTTTGATTGACCTGAGGGTGCAGAAAAGAATGGCTCGAGCCGCCGTCGTGCCCCGATCGAGCAGGGAGGTCAAAATGAGCTTGTTGGTACGGGCGCTGTCTGCGACGGCGATCTGCGTGGCGCTGACGGTCGGTGCATCCGCTGAGGACATTCAGGAGCGCACGATCAGGTGGGGACACCTGAACAACACCGATCACCCCGTCAGCGCGGGGGTGCAGAAATTTGCGGAGATCCTGCTGGCGAAGAGCGGGGGCAAGATGAAGATTCGTGAGTTCGCGGCCTCGCAGCTCGGCAACGAGCTGCAGCAGCAATCCGCGCTACGCGGCGGCACGCAGGAAATGCTGTCGGCCTCGACGACGTCGCTCGCAACCGTCGTGCCGGAGTTCGGCCTCATCGACTTTCCATTCATCGTGAAGACCATCGAGCAGGCGGATGCTCTCGGCACCGGCAAATTCGGCACGTCGATGCTCGATACGTTGCCGTCGAAGGGATTGATCGGTCTGGGCTATTGGGGCCTCGGCTTCCGCAACGTCACCAACAGCACGCGGCCGATCACCAAGGTCGAGGATTTCAACGGCCTCAAGCTCCGCGTCATTCCGAACCCGGTCTATATCGAGACCTTCGGATCCTTCAAGGCCAATCCCGTTCCGATGGCCTTCGGCGAACTCTATTCGGCGTTGGAGACGCGCACCGTCGATGGCGAGGAGAACCCCTTCACGGTCATTCTCTCCAACAAGTTCTACGAAGTGCAAAAATACGTTTCCGCCACCAATCACACCTTCACCCTGAACATTATCCTGGTGAGCAAGGCGTTTTGGGACAAGCTCTCGCCGACCGAGCAGCGCCTGATGCGCGAGGCGTATGAGGAAAGCCGAGGCTATCAAAAGGAGCAGACCCGCCTTCAGACCGAAAAGGCCCTCTCTGAATTACAGGCGAAGGGCATGCAGTACAACACCGTCGCGCCGGAAGAGCTCGATCGCATGCGCAAGACGGCGCAGCCGGTGGTCGACAAGATTGCCGCCAATCTCAAGCCGGAGGCGGTCAAGCTGTTCAACGACGAGCTCGACCGCATCCGCAAGGACGTGAAATAGTCGACCTCGTCAGCATGCAAGAGGCAGAGCCGGCCAGTTGGCCGGCTCTGAACCCGACTTTGCCCGGACGACACGCATGGCGCGAATTCTCGATCTCTATTGCACCCTGCTGAAGGGCATCATTGCCGCATGTCTTGCGGTGATGGTGGTGCTGGTGTTCGGCAACGTTGTCCTGCGCTACGGCTTCAACTCCGGTATTGCGATTTCCGAGGAGCTGTCGCGCTGGCTCCTGGTCTGGCTGACTTTCCTCGGTGCGGTCGTGGCAATGCGTGAGCACGCCCATCTCGGCGTCGATAGCCTTGTGCGGATGCTGCCGGCTTACGGCAAACGCATCTGCTTCATCGTCAGCTACGTCCTGATGCTGTTCGCCGACTGGCTTCTGCTCTCGGGAAGTTGGCGGCAGACGATCATCAATATCGACGACCGCGCGCCGGCGACCGGCCTCTCGCTCGGCATTTTCTATGGCGTCGGCGTGATCTTCGGCGTTTCGGCCGGAGTGATCCTTCTCTACGACCTGTTCCGCGTCGTTTCCGGACAGGCCAGCGAAGCCGACATGGTAGCCGTCAGGGAATCGGAGGAGCACTGATGCTGTCTCCTCGTATCGTGCCGCCCGGCGCTCACATCCTGAAAATCACCGGGATCATGCCATGACGATTGCCGTCTTCACCCTCTCGCTGCTCGGCGCCATGGCGCTGGGCATGCCGATCGCCTTTGCGCTGATCGTCTGCGGCGTGGCCCTGATGAGCACGATCGACATGTTCGACGCGCAGATCGTGGCGCAGAACGTCATCAACGGCGCGGACAGCTTTCCGCTCATGGCCATTCCCTTCTTCATGCTCGCCGGCGAGGTCATGAACAAGGGTGGTTTGGCCAAGCGAATCGTCAACGTTGCGCTCGTCGCGGTCGGCCATTTTCGCGGCGGCCTTGGTTACGTCACGATCCTCGCGTCCTGCATCCTTGCGTCGCTCTCGGGCTCCGCGGCAGCCGATGCCGCGGCACTGGCTGCCCTGCTGGTGCCGATGATGGTGGCGGCGGGCCACAAGAAATCCTATGCGGCGGGTCTGGTCGCGGCCGGCGGCATCATCGCGCCCGTGATTCCGCCCAGCATCGGATTCGTCATTTTCGGTGTCGCCGCGGGCGTGTCGATCTCGAAACTGTTTCTGGCCGGGATCGTCCCCGGGCTGTTGCTCGGGGCGGGGCTCTGCCTGGCCTGGTGGTGGGTGGTCCGCCAGGAGAACCTGACGCCCCCGCCAAGAGCATCGCTCTCGGAAATGGTGAAAGCGGTGGTCGACGGCTTCTGGGCGTTGATGCTGCCGGTCATCATCGTGGTCGGCCTGCGTTTCGGCATCTTCACGCCGACGGAAGCCGCAGTGGTCGTCGCCGTCTATTCGCTGTTCGTTGCGACCTGCATCTATCGGGAATTGAAGCTGTCGCAGCTTTACGAGGTGTTCGTCTCCTCGGCCTTGACGACGAGCATCGTCATGTTTCTCGTGGCAGCCGCGCTGGTGTCGTCCTGGCTCATCACCGTGTCCGAGATTTCGGCACAGATCGTCACCCTGCTCAAGCCTTTCATGGGCAACAACACGCTCCTGATGCTGGCGATCATGGTCGTGGTGGTGATCGTGGGGACGGCTCTCGACATGACGCCGACCATCCTCATCCTCACGCCGATCCTGATGCCGATCGTCAAGGCGGCGGGCATCGATCCCGTCTACTTTGGTGTCCTCTTCATCATCAATAATGCGATCGGCCTCATCACGCCACCGGTCGGTATCGTGCTGAACGTGGTTTGCGGCGTCTCCAGGATCAGCATGGAGGACATCATCAAGGGCGTCTGGCCCTTCTTGATTGCGCAACTGATCGTCCTGTTCGCGATGGTGCTATTCCCGGGGCTGGTGACCATCCCGGCCAAGTGGTTCAGCGGCTAGACGCGTCGGCAACAAAAGAAGGACAAGCGAAAATGGCCGCAAGGATCATGATCCTCAACGGACCCAATCTCAATTTCCTCGGCATCCGCGAGCCCCACATCTACGGCTCGACGACGCTCGGGGAGATCGAGGCGAGCTGCAAGGCGCTGGCCGACCAGCTCGGGGTTTCGATGTCGTTCCATCAATCGAACATGGAGGGCGAACTCGTCAGCCTGATCCAGTCCGCCCATGGCAACGCGGACGCCATCATCATGAACCCCGCGGCCTATTCATTCACCTCGATCGCGCTGATCGATGCGCTGAAGATTTTCGAGGGTGTAAAGATCGAGGTGCATATCTCGAACATCCACGCGCGGGACGAGCTGCACCGCCACTCGATCACGTCGAGCGCCTCCACGGCAGTCATTTGCGGCCTGGGCCCCTATGGTTACCTCGCCGCGATGCTCGCGGCGATCCAACGGCTAGGGCAATTGCCTGCGACCATCGCACCGGCTCTGCACGGGCTCGCGGCCGGCGGCAAGGCGTAGGCATGGAGGGCGGGATGCGCGGCACGGGATTTCTCGCCATCTGGAGCGACGTCGAGGCTCACGACCTGACCGACTACCGGCACTGGCTGACGCGTGAGCACACGACCGAGCGCGTGACGACGAAGGGCTTCCTCGCATCGCGTGTCTTCCGCGCGGCAAGGGACGACATCAACCGCTTCTTCATTCTGTACGAGCTGGGGACGCCGGAGGTCCTCGACGGCGAGGCTTATCTGGCGCGCCTCAACGCACCGACGCCGTGGTCCCGGCGCATCATGCCGAAGCTTGGCAATTTCATGCGGGGCGGCGGCGTCATGATTGCGCGGGGAGGGCAGGGCGAGGGCGCATCGATCATGGCGCTGCGGATCGAGACGTTGCCGAAGGATCCCCAGGGTCTGGCTCAGGCGCTCGTTGCGTGCGACGGGGTTGCCGCGGTGCAGATCGGCGCGACCGAGGAGGCGCGGACATCGGTGCGGACGACCGAGAAGGGCATGCGGAAGAACGAGGGCTTTTTCGCCGGACTTTTGCTGATCGAGGCGCTCGACGTCGCGTCGTTGCAGGGCGCCTTGCGGAAAGCCGCGGAAATTGCCCCCGACGTCATGGCCGGGGCGAGCGAGCCGGAAGTTTATCAAAGCATGTTTGCGCTCGAGGCCCGTATCGCAGATTTCGGCTGATGACAACGTTCTCGCTCGCCGCGGTGACTTGCTCGAGCTTGCGCCGCCTGCTGCCCGACGTCAGATTCGTCTGGATTGCCGGCTGACGTGGCATCCCGATACCTGAGGAACGCTCCGCGTCAGGAGTGCACCGCTCCATCCCGGGGCCTGTAAAAGGCGGCGAGAGCGGGCTTCGTTCGAGCTCGCGTGTTCGCCGCTCCGGGCTAGGAACTCTTGCGCACCATCGAGGCTTGACTCAGCGGGCCAGCGTCGCCGCCGATTTGCTGGCCTGCACGGCCCCGCCTCCAAGCCCCCATACCCCCCAGGGTGGGGCCGTGTCTCTTCGCAGGAGATGCAATGCCGGAGCCGACCGATCACGACATCAGAGAACGCGCGCACCGCTTGTGGGAACAGGCGGGCAAGCCGGAAGGCCGCGAGGACGAGTTCTGGCACGCGGCCGAGCAGGAGTTGCGCAACGAGGACAAGTCGAACCCGATGCGGACGCCGGATACGCTGTGACCAACAAGGGCTGCCCATTCTGCCACGGTCTGGGATGGGTCTGCGTAAACCATCCGCTCCGCGCCTGGAGCGAGGAATTGGGCGGCTGCCGCTGTGGTGAGGGCATGCCCTGCACCTGCAACACGACGGAAGATCCCGAAACAAGTGTGGTGATCGTCGAAGCTGACACGACCTGGCATTGAAGGCGGAACAGAAGCCTTCCAGCAGGAATTGAGGTTGTGAGCAGCACGGGCTGCGACGCAGGCCGGTGGCTACGGCGGGGTTTGCGGTGGATGAGCAGCAAAAGATAGAGCACCAGATCGAACTCGCAACGCGAGCGGCTGCGCTCGTTAAAGACGAAACCACCGTCCAGCGATTCAGGAGTTTCGCCGAGGAGCTGAAGCAAAAGCTCCTTCGCATGATGCGGCGCGGCAAGGTACGAGCGCGCGCGTACGAGCTCTGGGAGCAGGCCGGTCGCCCGGCCGATCGCGATGTGGAGTTCTGGGTCGAAGCGGAAGGGCAGATCGAAGAAGAGCGCGATCAGCGGAGGTCCTCGGATTCAGAGAAACGATAGTAGCTGGCGCTGCCGGTAGCCACATCGGCAGCGAACAAGCTTCGGCCGCGCGTCCTGGACAGAGAAAAAAGCCGCCGAGCTCTTCACCCTGGCGGCTTCAAAAGTTTCGTAGCTGTTGGTCGCCTCTCCAGCCTCATGCGTACCGCCGTTACCTTGTTTGCGGCCATGCAAGATCAATCTACGCGACGGCGCTCGATTCTGCTGTGACCTGAAGCACACATTGGAGGACGATGTGTCGGGAAGCTTGGGAGGGCGCCGACTTTGATGGGTCGGCCCCGTCATTGGCCTATGCGCCGGCCGCGACACCGAGGCGGCCTATGCCTGGAAGCTTCAGCGCGGGGCGGCGGATGTCGAGGCCGAGCACCGCGCCGAGGAAATTGATCTCGACCCCTTCGACCCAGCCGATGGTCATGCCGAGATAGCCCGACAGCGAGGCGTAGAGCCCGGTGCCGGACGCCGTGATGCCGGCCCAGCGTCCGCTGTAGGGAAAGTCCTTGCCGATAGCGGTCGGCGGCAGCACGGCACGCAGCTCGGGAACAGCATCCAGCGCCGCCTGCACGAAGGTGTTGGAATTCGGTCCCGGCCAGGCGCTGTAGTCGCCATAGGCGCGGAACTTGTAATTCTCGATGACGGCACGGATCTTCGGAATCAGCGCTTCGGCCCGCGCGCCATCGACGGCGACCACCGTTTCCGGGAGGGCTCCGAACCAGCGGCCGTCGGGCGGAAAGCCGTTGCTGCGAACAGGGTCGCCCCAGGCCGTGTAGTCGTATCGGCTATAGGTTGTGGCGCCCTTCTCCTTGACGACGATCCAGGTGTGGACGGCAAAAATACTGCGCCAGCGCACGGTGCGCGCGGCGAACACTCGGATCAGCGCATCCGGATTGGCCGATGCGGGCGGCAGCAGGCCGGCGCTGGAGCGATCCGCCGTCTGCCAATTGCCGCGGCCGTCGCCGCGCAAATAATAGCGGCCGGCCGACACGCCGATCGGCAGGAAGATCAGCAGCAGGAACAGAATCAAGGATTTCCTCAAGGGCAAACGGCGATCAGGCGGGACGATGCCACCAATATAGTTCGCAAGGCACGCCGCGCCAGCGCTCTCCTGCTCTTGCATTCGGGTGGTGCGGCCATATGTTGCGTCCATGAGGAAGTTGTCGCTCGTCGAGGACCAGGCCATCCAAGCGCGAATCGCGTACATCGCGGGCGCCGAGATTTTCGATCGCCTCTTCGCCGGCATCCGATTCGACGAAATCGACGGCAATCTGCTGTTTGCCATTGCCAGCGACGAAGACTGCGCGGCCGAGATCGAGGACGAGTTCTCGCACCAGCTCGCTGTGGTCGCCACGCACATCCTCGCGCAGAGCGTGGACGTGGTCGTGGTGCTGCCGAAGGTTCTGCAATAGCCGCCTGTCCGTTAGCCTTCTGCCCGTTCAGGCCGCTTGCCTTTGCCCCCTGTCTCTGCTTTTCAACGCAATTGCAAAATTGTAATGACGTCAGTGGGCGCTCAAGCCCGAGGCGCGTTATCGACGGAGCTCGACGGGAGGGCTCGTCGTCGCTCGCCTCTATTTGCGAAACAAAGTTGGATACACATTGGCGCCCACCAGCAAAGCCCGGGCCACGACCGGCGCGATAAAGACAAAAAGCAAGAGCTCGAAAAGCGTAGGCTCGATAAGCAAGAGCGCGAAGAGCACGAGTTCGAAAAGCAAGAGCTCGAAAAGTACCAGCTCGACAAGCAAGCGCCCGGACAAGAGCGCCTCGCGTTCCGCGGTCGCCTCCTCATCGCCGCTCGGCATGCTGGCGCTGCATCTGCTCGAGCAGTGGGAGAAGTCCGGCCGCGACGGCCTCGTCTTCCTCTGCGACGACGAGAGTAGGGCGGAGCGGCTGGGCGGCGTGATCCACGCCCTCGATCCCTCGGTCGACGTGCTGGTGTTTCCGCGCCTGAACACGCTGCCCTTCGACGGCCTCGAGCCCTCCCGCGAGATCGCAGGCCGGCGCAGCTCGGTGCTGCGGCGTCTCGCCAAGACAAAGAAGCCCGTCTTCCTGGTGTCCACCGCGGAAGCCATCATGGAACGGCTGCCGCTGCCGGCGAGCTGGTCGCGGTCGAGCCTCACGCTGAAGGTGGGCGCGCCCTATTCCGAGACCGAGCTGGAGACGCGGCTGGAAGCTCTCGGCTACGATCTCGACGAAGAGGCGGAGTATCCGGGCGGTGTCCTGTTCCATGGCAAGACGTTCGAAGTGTTTCCCGCCGGCGCACTCGCTCCCTTCCGGATCGAGCATTCCGGCGACACGATCCGCAAGATCGTCGCGGTTGATCCCATCGAGCACGAGGTCGTCTACGAGACCCCGGAATTGATCATAGATCCCATGTCCGAGCGGATCGCTCTGGGAGCTACGCGCGGACAGCGGGTGACACTGCCTGATTATTGCAGCCGCGCGCGATGGATCGCGGATGCCGGGGTATCGGCTCACGCCGAGAGCTGGCAGGGCACGATCGAGGACGCTGCCGGCCGCAGGGATGCGGAACGCGAATATCTGGGGCAGGCGGACTGGAAGCAGCTGAAGAAGCGCATCAGCGTGCTGCCGCGCAAGGCGGCCTTCATCTCGACGCCGGAGTTCTCGAAGCTGGCCTCGCCTCGCAAGGCGCTTCGCGCCTTCGTCGCCGACATGCAGCGCGGCGGATCGCGGCTGCTGTTCGTCGCGGCCGTCGAGGACGACCTTCGCGCGATGGAGCGCATGAGCGGCATCAAGGCGGAGCGCTTGGCCGATTGGAGCGAGGTGACGAAGGCACGGAGCCGCGAAGGCGCGCTGCTGGCCGATTTCGACGCGGGGTTCATTGGCGCCGGCCGCAAGCCGCTCGTCGTCGTGACCGCGTCCGACGTGCTCGGCAGCCGAGCCCATCATCCGCAGCCGATGGCGCGCGCCTGGAATCCGGCTTTCGATCATCCCGACGTGCCGGAAAAGGGCGCCGCTATCGTCCATCTGCAACGCGGGCTCGCCGTGCTCGATGGCTTGCAGACCCTGGATATGGGCAAGGGATCGCGACGCGAGATGATCAGGCTCAAATTCGCGGGCGACAATGCCGTGCTCGTACCGCCTTCCGATCTTGCCGTGATCTGGCCTTATGCCGGCGAGCCCGGGAAGCTGACGCTGGACAAGGCGGACGGCAGCAGCTGGTGGGCGCGGCGCACCGAGGCGGAAGCGGAAATCCAGGTCGCCGCCAAGGCGCTCGCCAAACACATCAGCCAGCGCCTCCGCCGTCGTGCACCGAAACTGGTGCCGCCGGGGCCGGCTTACGAAAAATTCGTCGCGCGGTTCCCCTATTTCACGACAGTGGACCAGGCCCAGGCGATTCAAGACGTCCTCGACGATCTTGCGGCGGGCCATCCCATGGACAGGGTGATCTGCGGTGACGTCGGCTTCGGCAAGACCGAGGTCGCGCTGCGGGCGGCGGCCGCAGTGGCGCTGTCCGGCAAGCAGGTGGCGATCGCGGCGCCGACGACCGTGCTGGCGCGGCAGCATGTCGAAACCTTCCGCAAGCGATTCGGCCCTCTCGGCATCGAGGTGGGAAGCCTGTCGCGGGCCAGTTCAGGCCCGGAGACGCGAGAGACCAAGGAGGGGTTGCGGCGCGGCACGCTGAAAGTCGTGGTCGGCACGCAGGCGCTTGCGGCAAAGGACGTGAAGTTCGCCGAACTCGGCCTCGTCATCATCGACGAAGAGCAGCATTTCGGGGCGGCCGAGAAGGCGAAGCTTTCAGGCCTCGCCAAGGGGGCCCATTCGCTGTGGATGAGCGCCACGCCGATCCCGCGCACGCTCGCGGCGGGTCTTGCCGGCTTCAGGGACCTCAGCGTGATCGCCTCGCCGCCGGTTCATCGCCTTCCCATCGTGACCAGGATCGCGCCGCTGTCCGATGCTGCCATTGCCGCAGCGCTGCTCCGTGAGCGCAGGCGGCACGGTCAGAGCTTCCTGATCTGCCCACGCATCCAGGATCTGGAGCCGATGCTGGCGCGGGTGCAATCGGTGGCGCCGGAGCTGCGCATCGTCTGTCTTCACGGCAGACTGCCCGTGGACGAGATCGACGATCGCATGATGAGTTTCGTCGATGGCGAGGCGGATGTGCTGCTGGCGACCAATATCGTGGAAAGCGGTCTCGATATTCCGCGCGCGAACACCATCGTGGTGTGCTGGCCCGAAAAGTTCGGGCTTGCGCAGCTGCATCAGCTCAGGGGACGGGTGGGACGCGGCGGCACGCGCGCTTTTGCTCATCTGCTGACGGAATCGACCTCGGAGCAGTCCGAGAAGCGCCTGGCGGTACTGGAGGAGTTCAGCAAGCCCGGGGCCGGCTTTGCGATCAGCGAGCGCGACCTCGACCTCAGGGGCGCCGGCGATCTGTTCTCGGAACAGCAGTCCGGGCATGTCCAGGTGTTCGGACCGGTGCTCTACAGTCATCTGCTGAAGCGCGCGTCCGAGCGAGGCAGCGATACCGGGGCCGATCTGTGGGTGCCCGATCTCAATATGCCGCTCGCCGACATGCTGCCTGAAGGCTACGTGCAATCCGAGGCGGTCCGGCTCGAGATCTATGGGCGCGCTGCCAGGTGCCGGAGCGACGACGATCTGGAAGATCTGGAAGAGGAGATCTCGCGTCGTTTCGGCAGGCTGCCGCCGGAGGCCCGCGACTTCTTCGCCTCCGC
This sequence comes from Bradyrhizobium sp. CAR08, assembly GCF_052871955.1. NCBI lineage: Bacteria > Pseudomonadati > Pseudomonadota > Alphaproteobacteria > Hyphomicrobiales > Nitrobacteraceae > Bradyrhizobium > Bradyrhizobium sp. CAR08. The sequence goes on along the minus strand of NZ_JBIXJX010000024.1, from coordinate 28,517 downwards.
CAGGCTGCGGATCGATTGCAAGCGGCGCGGTATCGTCAGGCTCGATGTCGGGCCCGAGGCCGTCGCCGCGACGTTCCTGCCGGGGCGACTACGGAAATCGAGGGCGAAGTCGCAGACGGGGGCGCTGCAGCGCGACGGCGACCGCGTTGTTCACGCCGGCCGCCGCGACCAGGATCCGTTCAGCCGGGTCGAGGAGTTTCTCGACCTGCTGGACGGCTAGGGATCATTCGGTCTGCTCGACTGCCGCCGGCATTTTCGCCACCGACATCAGAGAGCGAGCCACCTGGTTGAGAAGCTGATCGGCGTTCTCCTCCTCGGCGAGCGATTTCGACAGCAGGGCGACAATGGCACTGTGGCGAAGCTGCTGGGCGAGGTTGCGCGCCGTGGTGTAGCCCGCGATCTCGTAATGCTCGACGCGCTGCGCTGCGCCGATCAGGGCGAGGTCGGCCGCCGCGTCCTCCTTGTCCTCGCCCTCGGCCATGATCTCCTGGCCTTCCTCGACGAGGCCCATCATGCCCTTGCAGGGCTTGGCGCGGGCGGATTTGCCGAGCATTTCGAAGCATTCGTTGATGCGCTCGACCTGCGCTTCGGTCTCGGCGAGGTGCTGCTCGAACAGCTCGCGCAACTGATCGAAGCGGGCGGCCTCCGCCATCTTGGGAAGCGCCTTGGTCAATTGCTTCTCGGCATGCAGGATATCGCGCAGCTCGTTGATGAGCAGATCGCCGAGACCCGCTTCGTCCGCGGGCGGCGAGCTCTCGGTGACGATGGCCGAGGCCGGACCCGGTTCGCCCGCCTGGATCGCCGGCGACTCCGTGAACACCCAGTCGCCGCCCTCGTTCCACGGGCCGCGCGTGTCGATCTCGCCATGGTCGCCGGCGCCGGTGGAATCGTTGAAGAACTGGTCCACGAGGCCGGGCGTCGGCGCGATGCGGCCGATGCTGAACGCTGGCTTGCCCATGCTCTCGAGCGCGAGCGCGAACGCCTTCATGTGCGTGATCTCGCGGGTCATCAGGAACTGCAGCGCGTCCTTGCTGCCGGCGTCGTCGCAGAAATTGATCAGCCGCTCGTAGACGATCTTGGCCCGCGCCTCCGCGGCGATGTTGCTGCGCAGATCGACGTCAAGCTCGCCGGTGATCTTCAGATAGTCGGCGGTCCAGGCATTGCCCTGGGAGTTGAAGAGATTGACGCCGCCGCCGCCGGCGATGGCGATGAGGGGATCGGCTTCGGCCGCCTGGCGGTCGAACTTCGACGGCTTGAGATGCATCCGCGCCAGCGTGCCGACCACTTCCAGATGGCTGAGCTCTTCGGTGCCGATGTCCATCAGCAGGTCCTTGCGATCGGGATCCTCGCAGTTCAACCCCTGGATCGAGTACTGCATCGCGGCGGCGAGCTCGCCATTCGCGCCGCCGAACTGCTCCAGCAGCATGTTGCCGAAGCGGGGATCCGGCTCGTCGACGCGAACGGTGAACATCAGCTTCTTGACGTGGTGATACATGGTGGGGACTCTCGTATTGGGAGGACAGGAAAGAGGATGTCTTCCGAACGGGCGGCTTTAGCGTTCGTTCCTCGCGAAACGACCTGCGCCGATGATATCGGGCGCAGGTCGTTCGAAGTCGATCGGCAGGATTGTGGGCGTATTCGTTTAGCGTTGGTCCGGACGCTTGGCGGGCGGCCCATTCTTGTTGCCTGGCGCGCCCTGAATATTCGACGGGTCCTGCGACTGCACGGCGGTGTTGCCAGTGGAGCTCGTCGAACTCGATCCAACGGTCTCACCAGGCTTTGCGGCCGGCCCGTTCTTGTTGCCGGGCTGCCCGGCAATGCCGGCACCCGAATTCTGCGCGCTCGGCGCGGACGAAACGTCAGGCTTGCTGGCCTGCGCCCAGGCTGCTCCAGGCAGCGCGAGAGCGGCGAGGATAACGGCACCTGTGAACTTCATCTCGGTGTTCTCCGACTGATGCCCCATCTACTCGAACGCCGATAACCTGCGTGCGTTCCCTGTCGTCATCAACTCGAAAGCGTCGGCTCACCGTGTCACGACCAATTACCCCGGCAGCGGCGCCTCCACGACGTCCAGCAGCGCGCCGAGGCCCTGGCGCAGGCGGCGCGTGGCGATGGTTTCGGTGGCGAGACCGAACACCACGAGGGATCGCCCCGTCATCGCATAAACGTGCCCGAACTCGAATGCGGGCATTTGCCCCTCCGGTTGATTGGTGTCGATCAACCCGATCCAGCTGCGTCCCTCGGCGACTGCGGGCAAGGTGAAATTCACGACGTCGTAATGGGCGTTGTAGATCAGCAGCATGGTTGCGTCCGAGCCGCGGCGCTTGATCCCGGTCTCCTGGGCGCGGCCGTCGAGCAGCAGGCCGAAACATTTGGCGTTACCGTCCTGCCACTGGTCCGTCGTCATTTCCTCCCCGGACGGCGCGAGCCACGTCACGTCCTTCACGTCCAGCTCTTCATTGTGGGAGCCGACCAGGAAGCGGCTGCGGTAAAGAATCGGAAATGCCTTGCGCGTGGCGATCAGCTTGCGCGTGAATTCGCGCAGGCTGCGGCCATTTGCGGTGATGCGGAGCCAGTCGAGCCATGTGATCTCGTTGTCCTGGGCGTACGCGTTGTTGTTGCCGTGTTGGGTGTGTCCGAATTCGTCGCCGGCAAGCAGCATAGGCGTGCCGTGCGACAACAGCATGGTCGCCAGCAGATTGCGCTTTTGGCGTTCGCGCAGCGCCGTGATGTCCGGATCGTCCGTCGGTCCCTCGGCGCCGCAATTCCAGGAATGATTGTTGCTGTGGCCGTCGCGATTATCCTCACCATTGGCTTCGTTGTGCTTGTCGTTGTACGAGACGAGGTCATTGAGATTGAAGCCGTCATGGGCTGTGACGAAGTTGACGCTGGCCCATGGCCGGCGGCCGCGCTTGTTGAAGAGATCGCCGGATCCGGACACGCGCTTGGCGAAGTCGGCGATCGATCCCTCGTCGCCCTTCCAAAAGGCGCGCACGGTGTCCCTGAACTTGTCGTTCCACTCCGCCCATCCCGGCGGAAACTGACCGACCTGATAGCCGCCCGGACCGATGTCCCAGGGCTCGGCGATCAGCTTGACGCTGGAAAGCACGGGGTCCTGCCGGCAGGCATCGAGGAAGCCGCCGCCTTCATCGAACCCGTAAGGTTCGCGCGCCAGGATGGTGGCGAGATCGAAGCGGAAACCGTCGACCCGCATCTCGGTCGCCCAGTAGCGCAGGGAATCCGCGACCAGTTGCAGCACGCGTGGATGCGACAGGTTCACCGTGTTCCCGGTACCGGTGTCGTTGATGTAGTAGCGCTGCTGGTCCGGCAGCAGGCGGTAATAGCTGGCGTTGTCGATGCCCTTGAACGAGAGGGTTGGGCCGAGCTCGTTTCCTTCAGCGGTGTGATTGTAGACGACGTCGAGGATGACCTCGACGCCATGGGCGTGGAACTGGTTGACCATGGCCTTGAATTCGTTCGCGAACGGCGTCCTGAGGTAACGCGGCTCCGGCGCGAAGAAGGCAAGGGAGTTGTAGCCCCAGTAATTGCGCAAGCCTTTCTCGACCAGATAGCTGTCGTCAACGAAGGCATGGATCGGCAACAATTCTGCACTGGTAATGCCAAGCGAGCGCAGGTAGGCCGGAACTTCCGAGTGCGCGAGACCGGAGAACGTGCCGCGGTCTGCGTCGGGCACCAGCGGATGCAACTGGGTAAACCCCTTGACGTGCATCTCGTAGACGATCGTCCGCTCCCACGGCACTTCCGGCTTGCGCGCGGCGCCCCAGGTGAAGGCCGGGTCGATGACACGGCATTTCTGCATCAAGGGCGCGCTGTCGCGTTCGTCGTAGGAGAGATCCTTGTCGGCATGGTCGAGCTGGTAGCCGAACAGCTCCGGTCCCCAGCGCAACCGGCCGACCAGCTGCTTGGCGTAGGGATCGAGCACGAGCTTGTTGGGATTGAAGCGGTGTCCAGCGTCGGGTTCGTAGGGGCCATGGACGCGGTAGCCGTAGACGGTGCCGGGGCGGGCCGAGGGCAAATAGCCGTGCCAGACTTCGTCGGTATATTCGGGGAGTTCGATCCGCTCCAGTTCGGTTTCGCCGCTGTCGTCGAACAGGCAGAGTTCGACCTTGGTGGCATGGGCTGAAAACAGCGCGAAATTGACGCCGAGCCCGTCCCAGGTGGCGCCGAGCGGAAACGGCTTGCCCTCGCTGATGCGGGAGCGGCGCAGGCTCGAGGCCGCCCGCGTCAGGGTGTCGTCTGAATGTACCGTTTGATCCATCGCTGCCCCCGAATAGCCCCTGAAGAATTTGGTGAGGTTGCCGTCACTTCCGCGTCGCCTGCTCGCCGACGGTCGCAGAAGTAATCACCGCGACAGGGGGCACATCGTCCGGCTTCGGCAGCGTGGTTGCCCTTTGCAGCGCCGCCTCCTTGCTGATAGCCGCAATCGAGTTGCCAATCCGCTCGACGATGCTGGTCAGCTCTGCGTCGGATAGTCCGAGACGCTTTCTGACGAGGCGCACCTGAGTACGGTCGGCGAGGTCGAGCTTGTTGCGGATCGGCTGTGGCTTCGAGCGGCGCATGACGAAAACTCCCGTGTGGAGTTGCAACCGTCGCCCCGGCGATTCCGTTCCCTGTTTGCAACAGTGATCTTCCCCAACCCATCGTCGCCGCACCTCGGCCCAAAAGTGCACACAACGCACATGGCGCATCGGTGTGGCGCCGGCCTGAGGAACGAATGCCCACATCTCGGCTTCTCCCGTTGAGCATGCTCAAGCGATCGTAAAATCGAGCCTCGCGAAGCGTGCCGTAACTTCCAGCCATGCACGCAAAGGCGGCCAGGTTTGAGTCACAGTTTGGGAATGGCTGGGCCAGCGCGACACCACGGCCCTCGATGCCTCGACCACGGGGTCTGCTTCAATCTGTGGGCGCCGACGGCGCAATCGGTCGAATTGCTCGAAGCCGGCCGGCCGCCACTCCGGATGATGCGCGACCACGATGGCTGGTACCAGGCGTTGAGTCCCACCGCGCATGTCGGCACGCGCTATCAGTTCAGGATCAACGAAGACCTGGTCGTTCCCGATCCCGCCTCGTTCTTCCAGCCGGACGACGTCGGGGCCCCGAGCGAGGTGGTGGACACTGCGGCGTTCCGGGACTCGGTGCTCTATCCCGGCCGCCCTTGGGCGGAGGCCGTGATCTACGAGTTGCACGTCGGCACCTTCAGTGAGGAGGGCACCTATGCCGGCGTCGAGAAGAAGTTGCCCTATCTGCGCGATCTCGGCATTACCGCAATCGAGCTGATGCCGCTCAATGATGTCCCCGGCCGGCACAATTGGGGCTATGACGGCGTGCTGCTGAATGCGCCGAATGCGCGCTACGGCAGGCCGGAAGACCTCAAGCGGCTGTTACGCGCGGCGCATGCCCTCGACATCATGGTCTATCTCGATGTTGTCTATAACCATTTCGGACCGCAGCTGAACTATCTGCACCTCTATGCGGAAAGTTTCTTTACCGCGCGCCACAGCACCGGCTGGGGCCCTGCCGTCAACCTCGAGGGACACGACGGCGCGTTCGTGCGCGAGTTCCTGATCGAGAACGCGTTGATGTGGCTGCGCGACTACGGGTTCGACGGCTTGCGGCTCGACGCCGTTCACGCCCTGAAGGACGATTCCGACCGCCATTTCCTGATCGAGCTTGCCGAGACGGTTCGCAGTCAGCTGCCGGACCGGCGCGTGCATCTGATGCTGGAGAACGAGGCCAATCAGGCCCGCCTGCTCGACCGTGCTCAGGGGCGAACCCGGCTCTATGACGCGCAATGGGGCGATGATTTTCACAACGCGCTCCACGTCCTGTTGTCGGGCGAGGACGAAGGCTATTATCGCGCGTTCGCAGACAGGCCGCTTGAACATCTCGCGCGAGCGCTCACCGAGGGCTTTGCCTACCAGGGCGAAATCTTTCCGCTGCATGACGAACCGCGCGGCGAGCCGAGCGCGCATCTGCCGCCTGATGCCACCATCTTCTTCGCCCAGAACCACGACCAGATCGGCAACCGCGCGCTCGGGGAGCGGCTTTCCGCGCTGGTCGGTCCGGAGAAGCTGGACCAGGCCATGGCACTGGTTCTCTTGAACCCGCATATTCCCCTGTTGTTCATGGGTGAGGAAGCCGCGGCCGAGACGCCATTCCTGTTTTTCGCAGACTGGTCCGGCGAAGCTGCCGAGCTGACGCGGGAAGGGCGGCGCAAGGAGTTCGCGCACTTCAAGGCGTTCTCGACGCCCGGCATGCGCGCCAGGATTCCGGATCCGTGCGATGAAAAAACCTTCGGGGCATCGAAGCTCGACTGGGCCGGCATCGACCGCTCTCCCGCCAGCGCCAGGTTTCGCGGCCTCACAGCCCGATTGCTGAAGATAAGGCGCGAGAAGATCGTTCCGCTGATCAAACGGGGTTTCGTTTCGGCTCATTGCAGGTTGCTGGGGGAGAACCAGCGTAAGGGCGGCCTGGATGCCCGTTGGCGGACGCAGAAGGGAGACATCTTGCAGATTCTTGCCAATTTCGCCGACCACGAACTGCCCATGCCGGCGCTGGTCGCGGGCGAGAGCCTATGGCGATTGGGCGCCGCCGACGCGCCAGAGCTGTTGCCGAGCGACATCATCGTGCGGCTTGGCCACGAGGCGTGATGGAACCGCGAGGAACGCTTCCGAAAGCTTTCCGTTAGCGGAGTAAATCCCTGGAGCCACTCCATGACCGAATATCCAAAGCCGCCTTATCCGTCCCAGCAGCAATCGATGCCCGGTTCGACCCGCGCGATGAATCCACGACCGGATCACGGCGAAGAGAGTTACAAGGGCTCCGGGCGACTGTCCGGAAAGAAGGCAATCATCACCGGTGGCGACAGTGGCATCGGCCGCGCGGTCGCGATCGCCTATGCCCGGGAAGGTGCCGACATCGTCATCGCCTATTTGAACGAGGACGAGGATGCCGCTGAGGTCAAGACGCTGGTGGAGCGCGAGGGACGCAAGGTCGTCCTGATCCCCGGCGACATCCGCAATCCCGATCATTGTCGCGCGATCATCCAGCGCACCGTCGAGGCGTTCGGCGCAATAGACATCCTCGTCAACAACGCGGCGCATCAGGACACGTTCAAGGAGATCGCTGAGATCAGCGACGAGGAATGGCAGCGGACGTTCGAGACCAACATTCACGCCATGTTCTATCTCACCAAGGCTGCGGTCCCCCACATGCGCCCGGGAGCGGCGATCATCAACACCGCGTCGGTGAACTCCGACATGCCGAATCCAACCCTGCTGGCCTATGCCACGACCAAGGGCGCCATTCAGAACTTTACCGGCGGCCTTGCGCAGATGCTGGCGGCAAAGGGCATTCGGGTCAATGCGGTCGCTCCGGGTCCGATCTGGACGCCGCTGATTCCGTCGACGATGCCGGAGGACAAAGTCAAGAACTTCGGCAAGCAAGTGCCGATGCAACGGGCCGGCCAACCGGCCGAACTTGCGACCGCCTATGTCATGCTCGCCGATCCACTCTCGAGCTACACGTCGGGAGCGACCCTGGCGGTCACCGGCGGCAAGCCGTTCATCTGACCGAACCTGCAACGAGAACGTGGCAGCCCCGCGGGTGGGGCCGCCACGTCTAGTACGTCTTCACCAGCACGCCTTGACCAGCAGGTCTCGATCAAGCCGCGCTGGACGCCTTGGCATTGACGCCCTTGCGAAGCGCCACGGTGTTCAGCTTGGTGTTGGCGGCCTTCTCTTCGTTCAGGTTCGTCGTGAGGAAGCGCACGATGTCGTCGTGCCCGAGTTCCTCCGCCCATGCGATCAGCGTGCCGTAGCGGCACATCTCATAATGCTCGACGGCCTGTGCGTTGGCCACGATCGCGGCATCGAGCACGGCCTTGTCCTCGATTTCGCCCGCGGTCTCATCGGCCTCCTTGATGAGGCCGTCGATGGCGGGACAGTGTGTCCCGCTGGGCTCCTTGCCGAGCTTCGCGAATGCCTTGCCGAGCCTGTCGACCTGCTTGTTGGTCTCCTCCAGATGGGCTTTCAAGCCGGCGGCAAGGTCCCTGTTTGTCGCCTTCTCGATCATCTTCGGCAGAGCCTTGAGGATCTGCTGTTCCGCGTAATAGATATCCTGCAGGCCGTGCAGCAGCAGGTCTTCCATCGATTTGATGTCCTTGGTGAAGAATCCCATAAACGACGTCTCCTTTGACAATGATGGAACTGGAACGCTGCACAGCCCTAGCTGTTCCATTCCCGTGATCAGATCAGGAGAGCCGAATGAGCGATGGTGCGGATCATCTTGCGGGCTTGCTCGGACGAGCGGCCATGGACGTGTGGGGTGACATGCCTCGCGACATCCAGGAAGCGCTGTTCGAGACCGCCATGAAGGGGCGTCCTGCGGAGCGGGAAGAGCTCGCGCGACTGCTGCACGAGCGGCATCCCCGTACGCTTCATCCGGCACGGCCTGGCTGAGCCGCGGCAGGAACGATTGTGTCAGAAGCCGATTTGTAAAATGGGCGAGGCGCGGTGAATGGGATTGACGAAGCCCGTGAGCCGTAGCTCGCCCAGGATCAAATCGGTGAGTCGATCGGCGTGACTGAAATGATGATCGGAAAATGGTACGACCCGATCTCCCAGCGATGGATCGTGCCTCGCGAGGAACGTCCGGTGGCGGACTATTCGCAGTCCAACCCGGAGAAGGGGCCGGAAAGCAGCGCATCGCGCGAGGCGCAGCGGATCTGGGACCTGTTGGTCGATTGCTGCGCGCGCGGTTGATGTCCGAGCCGCACCATCATTCGCTTCTACTTGGCAATTCAGAGAGTGATGACATAGACCGCGAAGGCAATGATGAGCGCCAGGCTTACGACGGCGGTGCTGATCAATATCTTGCCCATGGCGCGTCCGTGCTGTCTCGCCGCGTCAATGTAACAGCCGCCATTTTCGTTCCGGAGCGGCAGGTGAAGGTGGCTCCCACTGTTCACATGTGAACAAAGGGTGTCGGCACCAATGGCGTGAACTATATCATTTGATACAGACATGGCTGCGCTCGCACTTATCATCGGCAATCCCGCACCGCATGGTGCCATGAGATGGAGACCCGATCGTGCTCAGGCGGCGTCGCGTTCAGCAAACCACCACTCTGCAAGAACGGCTTGCGGAGTTCACCAGGACCATCCGTGAAAAGGCCGAGGCGTTGCCCGACGGCAAGGAGCGGGATGAGCTGATGAAACGGCTCAGAAGCGCCGACGCGGCGTCAAACCTCGACCGTCAATTCGCCGGCAGGGATTGAGCTGGTGGTCTGCCGAGGCGGAGTTTGCGCGTTCAGCCTCTCCGGCGTCAGCTGCGATACCAACTCGCCAGATTCCAGGTCGTGACGTCCCATCCCGACATGTCGACCATGAGGTTGTTGACCCCTGCGTTGACGATGTTGCGGGATAGAAGCGGCAGGAACACGTTGGCCTCGCAAAACGTTTCGTCGACCTTGATCAGCAGCGCGGCCCGCCTGACCGGATCAAGCTCGTTCTGCGCAGACTTGTAGGCCTTGTCGGCCTCGGGATCGGACCAGCGCGAGACGTTGCGGCCGAGCCATTTGTTTTCCTTGTTGGAGATCTCCCAGGAGACGCACTGGTTCAGGAAGCGCTCCGGGTCGGGCTGCGGCTGCGTGGTGTTGTACATCTCCATGTCGGCATAGAACTTAGAGTAGGTGTCGGGGTTGCCGACGTCGGACGAGAAGAACACCGATGCCGTGACCGCCTTGATTTCGATCTCGATCCCGGCCTTCTGGCAGGCCTGCTTGATGATGGCCTGCGTCTTCTGACGCGGCGCATTGGTCGAGGTCTGGAAGACGAATTTGAGCTTCTTGCCGTCTTTCTCGCGGATGCCGTCCGCGGCCTTGGCCCAGCCGGCCTCGTCGAGGATCTTGTTCGCCTTGTCGACGTCGAACTCGTATTTCAGCTTCGGCGACTTGAACTGTTTGGGCGCGTTGACGAAGCTCGCGGTGGCGACGCCGCCGCGCCCGTAAATGAATTTCTGAATCGACTCGCGGTCGATCAGCAGATTGATCGCGCGGCGAACGGCGGGATCGGACAGCGTCGGGTGCTTGGTCTTGGGGCTTGAGCGCTCGCCGTCCACCTCGGTCCAGGGGTCCGTCGTGTTGAGGATGATGAATTCGACGTTGCCTGATGGCGTGACGTCGAGCTTGCCCTTGCCGCTGGCCTCCATGCGTTTGAGGACCTCCTCCTCCACCTGCATGTTCCAGGCATAGTCGTATTCGCCGGTCTGCAGCACGGCGCGAGCCGCGGACACCGCATCGCCACCGCCCTTGATCTCGAGCGTGTCGAAATGCGGCTGGTTCTTGACGTGATAGTCGGGATTGCGTTCGGCCCGGATCAGGTCACCCGGCTTGAACTCGACGAATTTGTAGGGACCAGTGCCGACCGGCTTCAGATTGCCGGGCGCTTCGCGCGACTTCGCGCCGACATAGTCGCCGAAATGATGTTTCGGCAGGATCGGACCGACCGAGCCGACGAAGGGATCGGCCCAGAACGGCGTCGGCGCCTTGAACAGCACCTTGACGGTGTGGTCGTCGATCTTCTCGACCGTGATGTCTTTGTAAGACCCCGTAGTGTACGCCGCCGTGGCGAGATCCGAGGCGTATTGCCAGGTGAACACGACGTCGTCGGCGGTGAAGGGCTTGCCGTCATGCCATCTCACGCCCTGCTTCAGTTTCCAGGTCACGCTCAGGCCGTCCGGCGAAAGGCCGCCGTTCTGCTTGGACGGAGCCTCGGCCGCGAGGCAGGGGACGAGGTTGCCGTCCTTGTCCCAGCCGGCGAGGGGCTCGAAGAAGACGCGCGAGGCGATCTGGTCCTTGGTCCCGAGCGCGAAATGCGGATTGAGCAGTGTAGGGGCCTGCCAGAGCAGGATTTTGAGTGGGCCGCCGCCGCCGGCCTTGGTCGGCTTGTAGGGCAGGGTGGCGTCCGCCATCGCCACGTCGTTCCAGACCAGGATCTGGCTCGCGACAGGCGCCGCGATCCCGATCGCAGCCATCGTCTGCATGAACGAGCGTCGCGACAGGGTGCCCTGCTGCACCTCAGTGATGGACTTGCGGATTTCGTTCTCGTTCATCGGATGATCCCCCACTTCAAGGACAAGTCGTCACCGGCCAAGGCCCATCATGTTTGATCATGGGCGAGGCGGCAATGCCACCAAGGTCAGAAAACCCTGCGGCGAAATGACGAATGTGCGGGGAGAGGTCTGACGCCCGGATGGAGCCGAGCGCAACCAGGATAAGTCCAGCCGCGCTGGCGGCGCCCCGGATTGCGCATCGCTCCATCGGGCTACGGGCAACGATCCGTGGGTTTTGTCGTGACGCGTCTCACGCTTGCGCAGATGCATTCGTTCCCCGCATGCCGTCGAACGGAGAAGCGTCGTCCGCGTCAATCGGTCAATATGGATTTACATTTCATTGATTTCGCGCCGCGGAGAAGCGAATACGGTTCCAATCATTGCCGAGTCATGGAGACCAAGATGTCGTTCTGTTCCACCCTGATCCTTGCGACCGTGCTCGCCGTCTGGTCGGCCGCCGCTTCAGGCGAGACCATCAAGATCGGCGTGACGCCGGGGCCGCACGCCCAGATCTTCGAGGCGGTGAAGCCGATCGCCGCCAAGCAGGGTCTCGACATCCAGCTCATCGAATTCTCCGACTACGTCGTGCCGAACGCAGCGCTCGATGCCGGTGAGATCCAGGCCAATTCGTTCCAGAACCAACCATATTTGGACAATCAGAAGGCGGACCGTGGCTACAAGATCGAAGCCGTCGGCCTGACCGTGAATTTCCCGATCGGCGTCTATTCCAAGAAGCACAAGGCCTTCGCCGATATCCCCGAGGGCGGCAAGGTCTCGATCCCGAACGATCCGACCAATGGCGGCCGCGTGTTGCTGCTGCTGCGCGACCAGGGCGCGATCAAGCTGAAGGACGGCACGGGTTTCAAGCCGACGGTGCTCGATATCACCGAGAATCCCAAGAAGCTGAAGTTCATCGAGGTCGACGCGGCGCAGGCGCCGCGCGCGCTCGACGACGTCGACGCCGCCGCGATCAACACCAATTATGCAACCCAGGCTGGCCTCGATCCCGTCAAGGATCCGATCCTGCGCGAGGACCCGAAGGGTCCCTACGTCAATCTCATCGCCGTTCGCACGGTCGACAAGGACAAGCCCTGGGTCAAGATCCTGGTGGACAGCTATCACACGGCGGAGGTCAAGGAGTTCATCCTGACCAAGTTCAAGGGCGCGGTTCTGCCGAGCTGGTAGGCAGTCTGCCCAGCCAAAGTTCAGCTCAGGGCGATCCCGGCGGGCGGGCTTGCGTACTAGCCCTGCGCAATGCCCGCTTGTCTGGAGCTGCGGCAACCGACATCATCGGGACCTATCCTCGTCCGACAGGGGTCGTATGAAACGCTTAGCAAACCTGAAACGCCTGGGGTTTTTCACGCGGCTTCTCGACGAGGCCCCGCCGGCCGACCGATATCGCTTCGCGGCCGAGCAGATCGTGCGCGCCGAGAAGGCGGGCCTCGATTCCGCGTGGATCGCGCAGCATCATTTCCACGAGCGCGAGGGCGGCCTGCCGTCGCCCTTTACTTTCCTCGGTTACGTCGCAGCCCAAACCTCGCGCATCCGGCTCGGCACCGGCATCGTCACCTTGCCGCTGGAGAATGCGGTGAGGGTGGCGGAAGACGCCGCGGTGCTCGACCTGCTCTGCAACGGTCGCTTCGAACTCGGTGTCGGCACCGGCGGCAATCCCTCGGCCTTTGCCGCCTTCGGCCTCGACAGCGCCCAGCGCAACGAGATCTTTGCGCGCAATCTGGACGTCGTCCGCACCGCGCTGGTGGGCAAGCCGCTCGAAGGTGGTGACACGCTCTATCCGCAGCGGCCGCAATTGGACGACAGGATCTGGCAGGCGACGTTCTCTGTCGCGGGCGGCGCGCGTGCCGGCAAGGCAGGCGATGGCCTGTTGCTGTCGCGCACCCAGCCTCGAACCAAGGAGGCGCCGAAGGCAACGCTCGCCGAGATTCAGAATCCGGTGATCGATGCCTATCTCGAGGCGCTGCCGCCGGGACGGGAGCCCCGCATCATGGCCTCGCGCACCGTCTTCGTTGCCGACGACCGGACTGAGGCGATGCGTCTTGCCGATATCGGCCTGCGGCGCGCGCTCCCGCAATTCCTCAAGGGCGGCCACGCCAAGCCAGGCGAAACGCTCGAGGAGATGATCGCGGCGTTCGACACCCATGTCGGCGCGGCCGACGACGTCATCGCTTCGCTCCGCGCCGACGCCACGCTGGAGCGGGTGACCGATCTCGTCTTCCAGGCGCATTCGGTCGATGCCCCGCATCCCCATATCCTGCGCTCGATCGAGCTGGTGGCGGAGAAGGTCGCGCCGGCGCTGGGCTGGGCGCGGACGGCGCCCGACGTGGCGCTGGCGGGTTAGTCGGAATGAGGTTGCAAGAGGCTGAATGATGGCTACGAAAGATATCATCGACACGCTCGCCGGGATCGAACCGGGTTCGGCTCTGGACGGCATTCGGGCCAAGCGCATCCAGGCGCGCGACAATGCGCAGAAGAGCTATCTCTCGCTGTTCGAGCCGATCGACGCCGGCGATGTCTCGCTGGTGGAGCGCGCCGCGGTCGCGCTCTTCGTGATCGGGCTTCACCGCGAGCCCACGATGGCCGGCTTCTATCGGGCGAAGTTAGCTGCGACCGCCGATGGCGCGCGCCTGGTCGAAGCTGTCGATGTCGAAATCGCGCGGAGCGAGACCTCGGGCCCCTACGGTGCCTTTCCAACCGGCCCCCTGTCTGTCGAAAACAAGGCCGGCTTGATCTACCGCGTCAGCGCGGAGCGCAAGCCCGATCTCGGGGACCGGCTCGCTGCGGCGTTCGAACATGCGCATCTGCTGGTGTTCCGCCCGCGCGATGCGGCCGCCGCCGACATGAAGGCTCTGCTCGCCGCCGGTTGGTCGAACACCGGAATCGTCACGTTCTCTCAGCTCGTTGCGTTCCTGTCGTTCCAGGTGCGCGTCGTCACCGGACTGCGCGTGCTCGGTGCCTCGCTCGGGCGCACCACGAACGCCGCGGCCGGCGCGTAAGGAGGCTGCATCATGAGCGCTGCAAACAATGCCAATCCGCCCGTCGTCTTCACCCAGGACGAACTGGGCTGGGTGTCCTGGATCGACCCGCTGCTCGAAGCCGAGCTGACCGAGCGGCATTTCGCGGGCCTCGTCGATCGCTCCCGTTCCAAGTCCGAGTATTTCCGCCTGCTGGTGCGCGACCCCGAGGTGCTGGAAGCCCGCACCAAGACGGACAAGGACATCTTCTACAACGTCGCCGACGGCCTGCCGCGCGCCGAGCGCGAGCTCGCGGCGGCTGCGACCTCGCGCTACAACGGCTGCATCTACTGCGCCTCCGTGCATGCGCGTTTCGCCAGCACTTATTCCAAGCGCCGCGACGATGTGCAGCGCCTGCTCGACGAGGGCGTCGGCGCCGATCTCGGCGAGCGCTGGAATGCGGTCGTCAAGGCCTCGGTGGCGTTGGCTGCGACGCCGATCGCGTTCAGCCCCGACAATATCGATGAGCTGCGCCGCGCCGGTCTCGACGATGCCGAGATCGTCGACGTCATCAACGGCGCGTCGTTCTTCAACTGGGCGAACCGGCTGATGCTGTCGCTTGGCGAGCCCTCGAAATAGCCAATCTCACCGGCATGGAAATTGCTAGTTGTTTCAACGCCTGACAGGATGGAGCCGTCCATGAGCAACATCGATCGTCGTACCCTGGTCAAGGGCTCGCTTGCCGCCCTGATGGCGGGGGCAGCCTTCTCGCGCGCCGCGCTTGCGCAATCGTCCGAACCGATTTTGCTGGGCGTCAGTGGTCCGTTGACCGGGCCGAACGCACAATATGGCACGCAGTGGAAGCAGGGCTTCGATCTCGCGCTCGACGAGATCGAGGCAGCGGGCGGCATCAACGGCCGCAAGCTCGCCTATAATTTCGAGGACAGCCAGAGCGACCCGCGCCAGTCGGTGGCGATCGCCCAGAAATTCGTCTCCGATCCCAGGATTGTCATGGAGCTCGGCGACTTCTCCAGCCCCGCCTCGATGGCGGCCTCGCCGATCTATCAGCGCGGCGGGCTGGTGCAGTTCGGATTCACAAATTCGCATCCCGATTTCACCAAGGGCGGCGACTTCATGTGGAGCACCTCGGTCAGCCAGGCTGACGAGCAGCCGCTGCTGGCGGCCTATGCCGTCAAGCGCCTCGGCCTGAAGAAGCTCGCCGTGCTGCACCTCAACACCGATTGGGGCCGTACCAGCCGCGACTATTTCGTTAAGGCCGCGAAGGAGCACGGCGCCGAAATCGCCGTCACCGAAGGCTACATCGCGGAGGAGCGCGACTTCCGCTCCACGCTGGTGCGTGTCCGCGACGCCAATCCTGACGGGCTGATCCTGATCTCCTATTATTCCGACGGTGCGCTGATCGCGCGCCAGGCGCGCCAGGTTGGGCTGAAGCAGGTGATCTGCGCCGCGAGCTCGGTCTACTCGCCGAAATTCCTGGAGCTCGGCGGCGAGGCCGTCGAGGATGTTCATGTCGGCACGCGCTACTTCCCGGAAGACCCGCGCCCCGAGGTGCAGACGTTCATCGCCGGCTTCAAGAAGAAATACAACGGGGTGGAGCCCGACGCGTTCAACGCCTACGCCTATGACGCGATGAACATGGCGGCCGCCGTGGTGAGGATCGGCGGCGCCGACCGGCGCGCGATCCGCGATGCCTTCACGAAAGTGAAGGACGTCTCGAGCGTGATCTTCGGCAAAGCGACGTTCGACGTCGAGAGCCGGCGCGTCAAGGGCGCCATGAATGCGGAGCTCGTCGTGCGCAAGGGCCAGTTCGCCCTCTGGGACGGCAAGCCGACCTGAGGGGATCTCCTGCGTGTCTTCCTGGCTCGACTACACGATCAACGGGCTGATCGTCGGTAACGTCTACGCCCTCGTTGCGGTCGGGCTCGCGCTGATCTTCGGCGTCAGCCGGCTGATCAACTTTGCGCAAGGATCGATCTACGTCGTCGGCGCCTATATCGGCTGGGTCGCGGTGGTGCAGCTGCATACGCCACTGCCGCTCACCATCATCCTGGTCGCGGTGGCGGCGGCGCTGGTCGGCTTGATCATCGAGCGGTTCGGCCTGCGCCCGCTGCAGAACTCGGTGCGCATCGCACCGCTGCTGGCGACCATCGGCATCAGCTTCGTGCTCGATCAGCTCGTGATGCTGACTTTTTCGCCCAATCCGCGCGCATTGCCGAGCCAGTTGCCGGATGTCCGCTTCCAGATCGGCGGCGGCACGATCGGCCCGCTCGATCTGCTCATCGCCGGTGTCGGCCTCACCAGCGCGTTGCTGCTGTTCGTGTTCCTGCGCTACAGCAAGCTCGGCTGGGCCGTGCGTGCCACCGCGCAGGACCGCGACGCCGCGATGCAGATGGGCGTCGACGTCAACCGCGTCAATCAGGCCGTGTTCGGCATTGCGGCTGCGCTCGGCGGCGTCTCCGGCCTGCTGGTCGGTATGTACTATAACCAGATCGACACCGCGATGAGCCTGCAGGCGACGCTCAAGGGCGTCGTCGCCGAAGTCGTCGGCGGTGCCGGCAATGTGCCGGGTGCGGTGATCGGCAGCCTGCTGCTGGGATTGGTGGAGAGCTACGGCGTTGCCGTGTTCGGCACCAGCTACCGCAACCTGTTCGCGTTCCTGCTGCTGGTCGTGGTGCTCGTGCTGCGCCCGAACGGTCTGTTCGCCAGCGCGCGGCAGGCGCCGCCCGAGCCGCTCACCGGCACTTTCATCGCGCCGAGCCGCCCGGTCTGGATTCCGCGCTGGGCTCTGCTGATCGCTGCCGTCGTCTTCGCGATCCTGCCGCTGTTGCCCGTGTCGTTCTACGTGCTCCAGACCCTGATCAACGCCTGGCTGCTCGGCATGCTCGCGCTGAGCCTCACCCTGGTTGCAGGCACGATTGGTCAGGTCTCGCTGGGACACGCCGCGCTGCTCGCGATCGGCGCCTACACCTCCGCGCTGCTGTCGCTCACGTTCGCTGTCCCGGTCGGCCTTGCCATCATCGGCGGCGGCCTGATGAGTGCTGCGCTGGGCACGGCGCTGATCTCGCCGTCGTTCCGGCTGCGCGGACATTATGTGTCAATCGCGACGCTCGCGATCGGCGAGATCGTCTCGCTGGTGATCCTGAATTGGGAGAGCGTCACGCGCGGGCCGATCGGCATCTCCGGCATCCCGCCGCTGTCGCTGTTTGGCTATGAGCTGGTCAGCCCGATTTCGATCTACTGGTTCAGCTTCATCGTGATGGTCGTGCTGGCGCTGCTGCAGGGACGCCTGCTCGGCTCGCATCTCGGCCGCAGCTTTCGCGCCATCCGCGACGACGACATCGCCGCGCGGGCCTATGGCCTCAGCCTGAATCGCTACAAATCGCTGGCCTTCATCTTCGGCGGCTTTGCCGCGGGGGTCAGCGGCGGCATCGCCGCGCATCTCTATTCCTATATCAACCACGAGACCTTCAACACGCAACAATCCATCCTGGCGCTGACCGTCGTCATCCTCGGCGGTCTCGGCAATGTCGTCGGGGCGATTCTCGGGGCGGTCGCGCTGGTCGGCCTGCCGGAAGTGTTCCGCATCGCGGCGGAGTATCGCATCCTGATCTACGGCATCGTGCTGCTGCTGCTGGTGCGGTTCAGGCCGCAGGGCCTTTTGGGGACGGTGTGATGATGGACGCACACACGGCGATGCTGTCCCTGCGCGGGCTCACGCGGCGCTTCGGCGGCCTCACCGCCGTCGACGCCATCGATCTCGATCTCGCCAAAGGCGAGCTGATCAGCATCATCGGCCCGAACGGGGCGGGCAAGACAACGCTGTTCAATCTCGTGACCGGGCTTGACCTTCCGGACGCCGGGACGGTTCGCTTCGAAGGTCAGGACATCACAGGTTTCTCGCCGGAACGCCTGGCGGCCGGAGGCATCGCGCGGACGTTCCAGCTCGGCCGCGTCTTCGGCAATCTCAGCGTGATGGACAACGTCCTGATCGGTGCGCATACGCGCTTGCGCGCGGTGAAACCGGCAGTGCCGGTGATCGGCCCGCTGCTGGAATTGGGTCTGGCGCTGCTGCGCCCCGCCAGCGTCAAGGCGGAGGAAGAGCGGCTGCGCGAGGAGGTGAAGGTCATTCTCGCGCGCTTCGGCGAGCGGTTGCTGCCGCGTATCGACCAGCCGGCCTACAGCCTCTCTTACGCCAACCGCCGCCGCGTCGAGATCGCGCGCGCGCTCGCCTTGAAGCCGCGCCTGCTGCTGCTGGACGAGCCGACCGCCGGCATGAATCCGACCGAGACCACGGAGATGCAGGGGCTCGTCGCCGAGCTGAAAGCCGAAGGGCTGACGATCGTGCTGATCGAGCACAAGCTCGAAATGGTGATGCGCCTCTCCGATCGCGTCATCGTCATGGACGAGGGCAAGAAAATCGCGGAAGGCCCGGGCGAAGCGGTGCGCGGTGATCCCAAGGTGATCGAGGCCTATCTCGGCCACGGCCTGACGACGAAGCAGGAGAGCGCGGCATGACGAACCCGCCTCCCGATGCGCTGCTCGCGATCACCGACGTCAATACCTTCTATGGTCAGGCCCAGGTGCATTTCGACCTGTCGATATCAGTTCCGCGCGGCCACATCGTCTGCCTGCTCGGCGGCAATGCCAGCGGCAAATCGACCACGATGAAGATCATTCTAGGCCTCGTGAAGCCGCGCTCGGGCGACGTGACGTTCGACGGCACTTCGCTACTGGGACTTACCACGCCGCAGATCGTCCGCCGCGGCATCGCCTCGGTGCCGGAGGCACGGCGGCTGTTCGCCGACATGAGCGTCCGCGAGAACATTTTGATGGGCGCCTTCGTGCGCGACGACCGCGAGGCGATCGCGCAGGATCTCGACAAGATGCTCACGCTGTTCCCGAAGCTCGGCCAACGGCTGTCGCAGCGCGCCGGCTCGCTCTCGGGCGGCGAGCAGCAGATGGTCGCGATGGCGCGGGCGCTGATGAGCCGTCCCCGGATGATCGTGATGGACGAGCCGACCATGGGCCTGTCGCCGCTTTACGTCGACCGCGTGCTGGAGCTGATCCGCACCATCAACCAGGAGGGCGTCTCGGTCTTCATGGTCGAGCAGAACGCCAGCCTCGCGCTCGAGATCGCGCACGAGGCCTATGTGCTCCAGACCGGCAAGATCGTTCTCTCCGGCTCCGCCCGCGCGCTGAAGGACGATCCCCGCATCCGCGATGCCTATCTCGGCGGCTCCGAGGCGGCGTAGCGCCATCTCGGCCTGCTGGTTCGAGACGCCCGCCCTCGGCGGGCGCCTCACCATGAGGGTCTGGCAACCTCGCGGCGAAGCAAGACCTCATCCTAAAGGAGCCCGCGCAGCGGGCGTCCCGAAGGACGCCGCAAGCACTGCTGCAGAACCGTGCCGCCCCTCCGGGATTGCACTGGTCAGTATGACCACCTTATGAAAAGATCATACCGCTCGTGCGATGGGTCGTGCAGCGGACGGAATGATTGGCGTGACGAAATTATCTTTGCGGGCGGTCGATCCCGGAATGATGCTGCTGTTCGGCGGGTTGATCGCGGCCAACATCGCGGCGTGGGCTTGGGCGTTCGCGGCGTTCGGTGACCGGCCGACGGTGATGGCGACCGCGCTGCTTGCCTGGGTGTTCGGCCTGCGCCACGCCGTCGATGCCGACCACATCGCGGCCATCGACAACGTCGTGCGCAAGCTGATGCAGGCCGGCGATGCGCCGCGCAGCGTTGGTCTCTATTTCGCGCTTGGTCATTCCACCGTGGTTGTGGTCGCGACCATGCTGCTCGCGCTGGGCTTGGTGAGCCTTGGCGGCGACAGCCTGCTCAAGGACGTCGGCGGCTTCATCGGCACGTCGGTGTCGGCGCTGTTCCTGCTGGTGATCGCGGCCATCAACCTGGTCATCTTCGCCGGCCTGTGGCGGACGTTCCGGATCGCGCGCGCGCAAGGCATTCACGACGCCGCGCAGCTTGATGCGCTGCTCGCCAGCCGCGGATTGCTGGCGCGGCTGCTCGGCCCGATGTTCCGCCTGGTGACCAAGCCGGCGCATATGTACCCGCTCGGCTTCCTGTTCGGCCTCGGCTTCGACACCGCCACCGAGATCGGCCTGCTCAGCATCTCCGCCAGCGAATACGCGCTTGGTGCATCGCTGGCCGACGTCATGGTCTTTCCCGCGCTGTTCGCATCAGGCATGGCGCTGGTCGATACCGCCGATTCCGCGCTGATGGTCAGCGCTTATCGTTGGGCCTTCGTCGATCCCTTACGGAAGCTCTGGTACAACCTCACGATCACCGGTGCCTCGGTCGCGGTGGCGCTGTTCATCGGCGGCATTGAGGCGCTTGGCCTGATCGGGGATCGGCTCGGCCTGTCTGGCGGTGTGTGGACGCTGGTCGACGGCCTCAACGATTCACTCGCGAACGTCGGCTTCGCCGTGGTCGCGCTATTCGCGATTGCATGGCTGGTTTCGGTCATGCTCTATCGCAGGCTATTCGCGCTCGAGCGGCGGCGCACGCCCGATGTGCTGGTGGGCGCCGATGCTACCGAGACAGCGTGAGTCAATCGTGGGCTCAAGCCGAAGCTGCGCTCTCCGCCGGCAGGTCGTCGGCATTGGGATCGCCCGGCGCGGTGGCCCACGCCAATTCCACCAGCGTCACGAACCTGCGGCCGGCGCCGTCGAGCTGGCAGACGATCAGGCCCTGCTCTTCCATGTAGCCGAGCAGGCGCTGAGCCCGGCGCAGCGAATGCGAGCCGTAGGCGCGGGCGATCGCGGCGTCGCCGGGGCAGGGCCAGCCTTCTTTCGCCGCGCGCGCGATCATCATGAACACGCCTTGCATGTCGTCGGGCAGGATCGAGGCGCGCAGCGACACGTCCTGCCAGGCGTCGTCCTCGGCATGCTCGGCGCCGAGCCCGGCGCGTGCGCGTGTCAGCATGCGGCGGAATTCGGTGAGGTCGGGCACCGCCGAGCCGAGTCCCTCGATGCGGCAGCGAACCACGAACTCCTGGTACAGCACGCCGACCGCGCGGAAACCGGCGTCGGGCGCGGCGAGCACGGCACGAAGGGTCCGATCCACGCGTTCGCGCCGTTCGGCAAGCTCTTCGGCACTAATCGGGACCTCGATTATTTCGGGGCCGATCTCCGGTGCCGCAGCCTTCGCGGCGCGGAGCTGCTCGAGCAGATCGGGCGCGGGCCGGCGCTGCGGCCGGCTGGCATCGGGCGGCGGCGCGGCCAGGATCACGGCGCGCATATTCTCGAGTGAGGTTTCGGGCATCGGCATCAGCCGCGGCGTGGAATTGCGCGGCTGGGTTTCGGTTGCGCCGATATTCAAACGCAGGGGGCGTCGCGACAGCGCGGGGCCGAGCGCCATGAATTGTCCGCGTTCGAGATCGCGAAACGATTCGGCCTGCCGCCGCTCCATGCCGAGCAGGTCGGCGGCGCGCGCCATGTCGATGTCGAGGAAAGTGCGGCCCATCAGGAAGTTGGACGCTTCCGCCGCGACGTTTTTGGCGAGCTTCGCCAGCCGCTGGGTCGCGATGATCCCGGCAAGCCCGCGCTTGCGGCCGCGGCACATCAGATTGGTCATCGCGCCGAGCGAAAGCTTTCGCGCTTCGTCAGAGACTTCGCCCGCGACCGCAGGCGCAAACAGCTGCGCCTCGTCGACCACCACCAGCATCGGGTACCAATGGTCGCGGTCCACGTCGAACAGTCCGCCGAGGAAGGCCGCGGCGCGGCGCATCTGGTTCTCGGCATCGAGCCCTTCGAGGTTGAGCACGGTGGAGACGCGATGCAGCCGCGCGCGCTCGCCGGCAACCTGAAGGCCGCGTTCGGTGTGATCCTCGGCCTCGATCACGAGATGGCCGAAATGCTCCGCCAGGGAGACGAAATCGCCTTCGGGATCGATGATGGCCTGCTGCACCCAGGGCGCGCTCTGCTCCAGCAGCCGCCGCAGCAGATGTGATTTTCCGGAACCCGAATTGCCTTGCACCAGGAGGCGGGTCGCCAGCAGTTCCTCGAGGTCCATGGCCGCCGCGGCGCCCGCCGTGGTCTGCCCCATCTCGATCGCAACCGTCATGCCCGACTCAAGTCCCATCATTCGCGGACAGGGGCTTATCAATCCGGCCACGGCGCGTCGAGCGCCATGCCGAGAATCATGCGTTGTTGCCCACGGCGGAGTTCAGGCGTGATTCGATTGCCGTAGAAGTGCGGGCCGATAGGGGGCTTGCGGATCGTCATCCTGGGGTATCGCTTGCGCGAGTTCCCCCGCTGATGTGCGAAACCGCCATTGCGCCGTGCGCTCGGCATGCGCCCCGTCAATGAGGGGTCCGCGAAGCCCGTTACAGCGCGCCCGATCCGCCCTGCACGATCTTCTCGTTGAGCTTCAGGTCCACGGTCTCGACGGTGCGGTCGATCTCTGCATTGGGCGCGCCGAGCTGATGCGAGATCAGCTTGACCAGCAGGTCGACGCGCTCGATGAAGGGTGCGCCGCCGGCCACCGCGCGCGCGGCCGATGACGGCTTCAGCAGGCTCTCGGCAGCCTTGGCGTATTTCGCGAACGGCACCTGGTCCTGCGGATCGGCGCCGAGGCGCCGGGCGATGGCGTCGACATGCTCGTAGATCGTCTGCGAGCGCGCGAGATCACCGTGCACGGCATCGCGGATCGACTGCGGCTCGTGCGGCGTGATGCAGCGGTAGTTGCCAGTCAGCAGCATCGACCATTTGGCCAGCGGCACGAACAGGGAATCGAACACCTTCAGCTTCACCGGCACGTCGTGGCCGTCGAGGGTCACCGCGTCGATGTCGGCTTCGAGCTCGCGCAGCACCTTGTTGTGCTTCTCGTCGGCGAACACGGATGCCTTGAAATTCGTGGGCAGACCGACGTGCAGCACGTTCGCAGCCTCTTCCGGCGGACGGAATGCCTGCGGGTCGGGCGAGCACAGGGTCACCAGCCCCGGCTCGAAGCGCTCCCACACCTGCGCATTGGTGTAGGCCTCCTCGAGATCCATGTCTGCGAGCGAGGGGATCCGCTTCAGATAGGGCAGCGGCGGCATGTTCATGATCGAGAGGCACGGCAGCTTCGCCGCGGCGATCCTGACCATGAGAACGCGCACCGTGTGGTTGGTGTATTGCGGCTCCTGCATTGCAAGGCCGACCATGTCGTAACGGGACAGGTCCACATTGGCCGGCGTCACGGCGTCGAGCTTGCCGGGCAGGTCGCGCGAGAAGATGGCGCGGTGAACCGCCTCGTCACGCAACTTGATGCGCACCTCGGTCCCCTCGCGGTTGATCATCTCCGCGGTCTTGGCGCGGCAGACCAGGGTCACGTTGTGCCCCGCCATCAGCAGCTTCGTGCCCAGCAGGGAACCGTAGGAAGCCCCGAGAATCAGGATGTTACGCGCCATGTCTCGTCCCTTTGACAATTTGTGATTTTTAAGACCCGGCCGTCATCCGCGGGCGAGTTTGGCGGGCATGTAAGGCAAAGTGCGTGCGGATGGCAACTGGGATAATGGATACAAGGCGCGGATCAGCGGGCGGCCCGGCGTGTTGCTTGACGCCGAAAGCAAGACGACGCCAAACCGGCGGCGGTTGTGCAGGGTCGTTGAGTTGCTCAAATAACTGGCTTACCGAAGTAAGAAATGTTGCACATCTCGATCGCCCAGGCTCTCCCAGAACGCGATCATACCTCGTCACGTCTCGCGCGCCGGGTGCGGATGAGCGACTTCGAGGATTTTGTCGCGCCGGTTTTCCTGCGACATTGACTAGCGGAAAGCCCTTTGGCGAAGGCCATCGGCATCGATCAGGCGGTAACCCGCCGCATTTTTATCGCTGGCGTGATTGGTGGCGCGCCGGATCGGCGTCATGAGGAATCATGATGGATGCCGACACAGGCGATGCCTTCTCCCCCGTTAAATGAGCTCCAATTTTAGTCGTCCACCGCAACAAAAAACTGCAAACGCGGGACAGCAAAAAATGGCAGAGTGGTGCGGGGCCTAAACTGTGTATCAGCAACGGAGCTGAGACGTGACGATTGAGTTGGAGTCGGCGTGCGACTTGTTTTGCGACCGGTTCGTTCGGACTGTAGTCCGTCCGGTCCAGTGCCCCCGCCCGCGAAGGGAAAACGGAACGATCATCGGGACGGCAGACGCAAGCGCGATCACGCACGCATGACATCGCCTCGAGCAGACATGCAGGGCGTTGCGCTGACAGCGCTGCGCCGAGTCCAAGCAACCGCCGACGCGCCGTTCGGGGACGGGCATGGAAGATGATCATTGGCCTCACGGCACGTGCGACGGCGCCGGTCGAAGCCTGGCGTGCTTGCGAAAACGCGCGTCCCATTTTTTCGAAAGCTTGTCCGTCGCGGAACTCGTGCGCGAGGCGCACAGGCATCGGTGGATTTCGGAGTGGTTGAGGATCTCAGGCGAGTACCGGATATTCGCCGAATCGGCGCGCGTAACCAGTTCAGCTCAGATCGCGCGGGAAGCGTGGCTGTGCTCGCTGACGGCCCTTGAAGTCGCGAGGAACCTGTCTTGGCCCGGAGATCCCGGGGGTACCGACCTCGTAGACAAGGTCAGACTCTGCCTGAGGGGCTTCGAGGCGGACGCCGGTTCGGCGATCGAGCGTGTGGAGATCGACTGCTTTGATCAAGGCTCGCTTGCGGGCTACTTTCTGCCGGCGTTCCCCGATCGGTCTTTCGCACCCGCGGTTATCTGCGTCAGCGACGAGGACATCACCCTCGGCTCGATGATGAGCAGGCTGTTGCCGGCTTCAGGGCGACGGAACGTGTCACTCCTGCTCGTTGATGCCGGCGATTCATCCGGTCGTAGCCCCTTCAAGCCGGCGCATATTCTTCAATGCTGGCTGGATTACCTGGAAGCTCGTCCGGACGTCGATTCGCAGCAGATCGCGGTCTACGGCGAGGGGGCGGCCGCCAGTCACGCATCCCGTCTTGCCCTCGTGGATCGCAGAATGGCTGCCGCCGTGTGCGACGGCGGCATTGCGACGCCGGTCATGCGCCGGGCATCGCTGCGCTGGATGATCGGCGTCGAGCAGGCGGTCCGTGACGGGCCCTCGACGGGTTCGTTGCTGCCGTTGTGTCGGATACCTTGCCCGCTTCTGATGGTCGTCGGCAGCCGCTCAATGGTTTGGGAGGAGGATGCTCTCGAACTGCAAGCCGGCTATCGGCAGGCCGGAGCCGATTGCGCGACCGTCGTGCCGAACTGCATTCCGCACCCTCTGGGCGAGGTCGAGAATTTCATCGCGGTGGACGATTTCATTTTCGAATGGCTCGACAGCAAACTTGGAATTGCCCGCCAGCTGGATTCCGTGACCTACCTCTAAGGCGCCAAGAGATTGGGGGAAGGCGAGAAAAGATTGGGAAGGCGAGGAGAGATTGGGGATGAATCGAGGCGCGCGTTCCGCGCCTGACGTCAGGGAGTCAGGAAGCGTCGATGGCCAGCAACCGTGCGGCCAGCCGGGCATTCTTGGCAATCGTTGCGAGCGCGGCATTCAGGTCGGCCAAGGTCTTCTCGTCGAGCTCGTTGAACATGGTCGAGTTCAAGGCGAGCTTTCTCTTCGACAGTTTTTCGATCTCCGTCGTTGCTTTCGCCGTCAGCGACATCAGGACGTAGCGTGCGTCTTCTGCGGCCGGCCGTCGCGACAGGAAGCCGCCCTTTTCGAGACTCTTGGTCTGGTTGGTGACGAAGGCGGGGTGGACGCGCAGCTTGTTCGCGATGTCGATTCCCGCGACACCTCGCCCCTGGTCCAGTTCGGTGATGGCCATCAGGATCAGCCACTGCGGCTCGGTAATGCCCAGCAGTCCGGCCCAGCTGGTGTGGATGTCCTCCAGCTGGGAATGAATTTCGACGACGTTCCAGATGAAGTCCGTAATCGCCCTGTCGAGTTTCTTCTCGATCATGTGGCTCCCTCCCGGTTTATCCCTTGCCTATCCTTAATGGGATATCTTGGAAGCGTCTCGAAAATCGCGCGCCGACTAAAGGGGAGATACCGCGCGGAAGAAATCGTAGGCTCACTTATTACTTGCAAAGAACAATTAATTTTATTATCGACTATCGCACTCTATTTCGCTGCTCTTGACCCACGCGACGGACAGCGATGCGAGACCTCCAAGAAGCCCTCGGGATGCCCCCCGAGGGCTTTTCTGGTCTTTCTATAGTGATCTTCCGGGGTGAGATCGCGCTGTTGCCCTCAAGCCACATCGCGACCCGAAGTGTCGATTCATCAAAGCAATAAATTGAGACCATTGTTTTTATAAACTATATGTGAAGCCGCGACGGAGGGGCACCTCGCTGTCGTTTCAGTCCGAACCTTCGGTGCGGACCTGAATTGAACGAAAATTGAGAGGGTAAAGCGGCGTCCACCGAGGACCCGAGCCCCCTGAACCGACCTGGAGGTTTACTGATGAAGTTGACGAAGACACTCTTTCTCGGCTCGGCTGCCGGCCTGATGGCCGCCTCCGGGGCGTTCGCTGCCGATCTTCCCGTGAAGGCCAAGGCGGTCGAATACGTGAAGATCTGCTCGCTGTACGGCGCCGGTTTCTACTACATCCCCGGCACCGACACCTGCATCAAGCTGGGTGGTTACCTGCGTGCCGATGCGAACCTCAATACCAATTCGGACTTCAACCCGAACCAGAGCGGTGTTGCCGGTGCACGCAACCGCCTGATGAACTACTACACCTTCCGCGCTCGTGAAGACCTCAACATCGACACCCGCACCGCGACCGAATACGGCGTGGTCCGCACGTTCTTCGACGGCGTCTTTACCTGGACGACCGGCAACTATTCGGGCACCGGTTCGGCAACGGGTGGCACCCAGTACAGCGGTACGCTCGGTCTCAACGCTGCGGGCACAGGCCTCGTCGGTTCGGGTAGCGGCAACGTCAATGGGACCGACGGCAATACCTCGGCCGGTGCGCTCGGCGTATACTACGCCTTCATCCAGTTCGCCGGCTTCACGATGGGTAAGGCCGTGTCGCAGTTCGACGCGCCCTGGACCAACTATCCCGGCAACATCACCGACAACCTCGTCGGCGGCAGCGGCACCGTTACCGGCGTCACCCAGTTCACCTACACCGCCGACTTCGGCCAGGGCGTCACGGCATCGTTCTCCGCTGAAGATGCGACGGCCTACTATCAGGCCGGCAACCTCAACATGACCGGCGCGACCGCAGGTGGCATCATCGGCGGCTCATACGGCACCAACGCCCTCGGCGGCTCGCGTTCGCCGAACCTCGTCGGTCAGGTGCGTGTCGATCAGGCCTGGGGTCTCTTCCAGGCGTCAGTGGCTGCGCATGACAACCATGTCGCCTATTACGGCGCGACCGAAGCCACCGGCCATCCCGACGACAAATGGGGTTGGGCGGTTCAGCTCGCTTTGTCGATCAAGAACATCCCGACCGGCGCGGGTGACACGATCAACATCCAGGGCGTCTACACCGACGGCGCGACCCGCTACAACTTCCAGAACCTGTCGGGCAGCAGCTACTCGCTGTTCGGTAGCTCGGGTGTTGCCTACCAGAGCGTTGGCTTCGCCAATGCTCCTGACACGGTGTACGTGACCGGTAGCTCGCAGGAAACCGTCAAGACGTGGGGCTTCCGTGGCGCTTACACCCACAACTGGGATCCCAACTGGAACTCCTCGCTGTACGGTGCTTACGCTCAGGCCCAGTTCGGCACGCTGGCCAAGACCACCATCTGCGGCGCCGGCGGCGGCGCCGGTGTGTTCGGAGCCCTGGCAGGTGTGACGGGTTGCAACCCTGACTTCGCGATCGGCCAGCTAGGTGTCGTCACCCGGTGGACCCCGGTCAAGAACCTGACCTTCTCGGCGGACGTGTCCTGGACCCATCTCGACCAGAAGTATTCTGGTACGGTTGGCGCCTCCCCGAGCGTCGCGACCGCCAAGCCAACCGCGGCCTACGAGCTGAAGGATCAGGACTCGGTCGCCATGATCCTCCGCGCTCAGCGCAACTGGTAAAATCTATCGAAACACATGAACGAACACCCGGCGGGAAACCGCCGGGTGTTTTTTTGCGCAAGGCAGATGATATAGGGCGGCGAAGCCCCGGTGCCCGGATGGAGCGGAAGCGTGATCCGGGGGCTGCTCGCGCTGCGTCCGGCACCTTCCCGGATCACGCTTCGCTTCATCCGGGCTACGGGACCGCGCCTGTGTCGCCCCCGTGTCAATCCGCTCTCACAAAAATATTCCGCTTTACCGAAATTCGGAAACGGCGTATGTGTTGGCCATCCCGGCTCATCCTTGAGGGGCGATCTTGTGGTCGTCATGTTCGCGAGCCGGGCTTGCGGTGGACGCGGCAGCGTTCGGG
Organism: Bradyrhizobium sp. CAR08; assembly: GCF_052871955.1. Lineage (NCBI taxonomy): Bacteria > Pseudomonadati > Pseudomonadota > Alphaproteobacteria > Hyphomicrobiales > Nitrobacteraceae > Bradyrhizobium > Bradyrhizobium sp. CAR08. The sequence continues at coordinate 45 of NZ_JBIXJX010000024.1, read as the reverse complement.
TGCGAGAGGCCAAGGGCAGGGCGGATTGCTCTCCGTGAGCCCAAG
>NZ_JBIXJX010000023.1:0-100208 GCF_052871955.1 Bradyrhizobium sp. CAR08 | reverse complement strand
ATTGGCCGAAAGGCGGGCAATCTCGCATCGATCGTCAAGGGAGAGCTGTTTGTAAGTCCGCCCCATGGCAACACCTCCAGATGGAAGTGTTGCACTTCGTTTGTGAACTCAGGGGACCCATTACCCCAAGGCGGAGTTGCCGGGCGAACTGCCAACTCCGAGTCATCGCCAAACCGCTCCCTGGGGTAATAGGTCCTGGATCGGCGCTGCGCTTGTCCAGGACGACCTGGCGCTCACTCCCTCCCGAACGCCCGCTTCAGCTCCACCTTTGCCCGCTCCAGCCGCGTGCGCTGCGTCTGCGGCAGCGTCTTGCCGGCGCGGTTGATGTAGAACGTCAGCATCGACAGCGCCGAGCGGTAGGCGCCGGTCTTGCGACGCGCGCTGTGCTCGGCCGAGCGCTTCAACGAAGCCGCGATCTTCTTCGCACTGGTCAGCTTGAACACGCCTTGTTTGAGGTTGAGCGCGTCGCTCTCTTTCGTCACGCGCTGTGACCAGCGCTTCGGTGCGGCGCGTCTGGTGCTCTTGCGCGCCGATGTTTTGCGAGAATGTGTCGTCTTTCTGGCATGAGCCATGCGTCAACTCCTTGCGGCTCCACCGAAAACCAACGCCGTCAGCGGTCGTTCCTGCTGGAACCCGCCCCTGCCGCAGACGTTGTCGCAGGTGGCAGGCGGAATGCCGCACCCCCTTGATCGGATCGCCCCCATCCACGCCATGTGAACCGGGGCCATGTCCATTGGTCAGATGCAACAACGCGATGGAATTGCAGCGAAGCCCAGCGCCGAACGATGGACCTGTGGTCTCCACGGTGGCCGCGGCCGATCGAATCATCGAAACCAGCATTCCTGCACGGCTTGACGCGCTGCCGTGGAGCGGGTTTCACACGCGCGTCGTGCTTGCGCTCGGCATCACCTGGATTCTGGATGGCCTCGAGGTAACCTTGGCCGGCGCGCTCTCCGGCGCGCTGAAGCAAAGCCCCTCCCTGCATTTCTCCAATCTCGATCTCGGCATTGCCAATTCCGCCTATCTCGCGGGCGCGGTGCTCGGCGCGCTCGGCTTCGGCTGGCTGACCGATCGCATCGGTCGCAAGAAGCTGTTCTTCATCACCCTCGCGCTCTATCTCTCGGCGACGGCCGCGACCGCTCTGTCGTGGGATGTCGCGAGCTACGCACTGTTTCGCTTCCTCACCGGCGCCGGCATCGGCGGCGAATATACTGCGATCAATTCGACCATCCAGGAACTGGTGCCGGCGCGCTATCGCGGCTGGACCGATCTCGTCATCAACGGCAGCTTCTGGATCGGTGCCGCCATGGGCGCCGTGGCGGCCATCGTGCTGCTCGATCCCGCGGTGATCGGCCCCGATCTCGGCTGGCGCCTCGCTTATCTCATCGGCGCTGCCATCGGCCTCGTCGTGCTCTTGATGCGGATGTGGATTCCGGAGAGTCCGCGCTGGCTGATGATCCACGGCCGTCCCGACCAGGCCCACGCGATCGTCGACGAGGTCGAGCGCTCGGTGCTCGGACACGGCCAGGAGACGAGCGACGCGCGTTTCGCCAAGATCCGCCTGAAAATGCGGACTCACACGCCGATCCGCGAGGTGGTGCACACGCTGTTCTCGGTCTATCGCCAGCGCGCGATGGTCGGCCTCGTGCTGATGATCGCGCAGGCCTTCTTCTACAACGCCATCTTCTTCACCTTTGCGCTGGTGTTGACCGATTTTTACGGGATCAGCGCCGATCATGTCGGCTGGTATCTGCTTCCCTTCGCCGCCGGCAATTTCCTTGGTCCGCTGCTGCTCGGCCGCCTGTTCGATGCGCTCGGCCGCCGGACCATGATCATGTTCACCTACGGCGCGTCGGGCGTGTTGCTGGCGCTGTCGGGTTATCTGTTCTCGATCGGCGCCTTGAGCGCGCAGGGGCAGACCATCGCCTGGATGGTGATCTTCTTCTTTGCCTCGCCCGCCGCGAGCGCCGCCTATCTCACCGTCAGCGAGACTTTTCCCTTGGAAGTCCGCGCGCTCGCGATCGCGGTGTTCTATGCGGTGGGCACCGGCATCGGCGGCGTGATCGGCCCCGCATTGTTCGGGGCGCTGATCGACACGGGATCACGCAGGAGCGTGTTCGCAGGCTATTTGCTGGGGGCGTTCCTGATGATCGCGGCCGCGATCGTGGCGTGGCGCTATGCCATCTCGGCGGAACGCAGATCGCTCGAAGAAATCGCGCGGCCGCTTGCGTCCATGGAGTAGACTATGAAATCGGAACTGGCTGAATTGGATCTAAAGCGCACCATGGTCGACGATGAAGCGCCCGATGCGGTGCCGGTGCCCCACGCACTCGTGCCGCATCTCAATGAAACAGCGATCCTGCTCGACATCGACGGGACACTGCTCGACCTGATGCCGACGCCGCGTGAGGTGTGGGTGCCGCCAGGCCTGTCGGAAACGCTGAACCGGCTGACGGAGCGCACGTCGGGCGCGCTGGCGATGGTCAGCGGGCGTTCGCTCAACGACATCGACCTGATCTTCGCGCCCGATGTCTTTCGCGCCGTCGCCGGCCACGGCGCCGAGATGCGGCTTTCCATTGACAACGAAGCCGATGCCGTCAGCGCGCCGCCGCTGGATAAGGAGCTGAAGCGGCGGCTCGCGGCGGTGGCCAAGCTCAGTCCCGGCATTCTGCTCGAAGACAAGGGCTATTCGCTGGCGCTGCACTACCGCCTTGCGCCGCATGCGGAGAAAGCGATCTACGAAGCCGTTTCGCTGATCCGCGCCGACCTGCCCAATGCGCCGATCGAGGTGCTGCCCGGAAAGTTCGTTTGCGAGATCAAGCATTCCGGTTTTACCAAGGCGACCGGCGTGCGCGAGTTGATGAAGCACGAGCCTTTCAAGGGGCGCCGTCCGATCTTCATCGGTGATGACGTTACCGATGAGACCGTGTTCGCGATCATGCCCGACATGAACGGGCTCTCTTTTTCGGTTGGTCGCCGCGCCATGGGGGTCAACGGGCACTTCGACGCCCCGAACGATGTGCGCACGTTCCTTGCGCGGCTGCTCGACGACTCAAGGTTGGAATAAGGCACCGACATCTCGGAGCCACATATCGCGTGCGTAATTCCTCCAGCGCGTCGCTTCATGCTGCGCGCGCCACGGTTCCAAATCCGGCTTTGTGTAGCGAAATCGTCAGGTTGCCTGGAGGTAAACCGGTTCCAACGCGCACGCCCGATTTTGGTTTCAATTGGTGCAAAGGATGATCAGGAACCATATTGATGAACGGCAGTTAAATGGGGTGGAATGAAACAGGAGGGGACGACCTGTGAACTTAGTCGTCGTTTCGAATCGCGTCGCGCGCGGCAAGCCCAATGAGCCCATGACGGGTGGTCTCGCGGCGGCCTTGCTACCCGTTGTGGAACATTCGGGCGCGATCTGGGTGGGATCCTCGGGCCGTGTGCGTGACGGTCATCAGAAGGAGCCGTTCGCCGAGATCGAAGCACTGGGTTCGGGCGCGATTGCGACGCTGGATCTGCCGGCGGCGCACTATGGCGGCTATTACGAGGGCTTTGCCAATTCGGCGCTGTGGCCGGCGCTGCACTCGCGCAGCGATCTGATCCGCGTCTCGCGCGACGACTATGTCAGCTATCGCGAGGTCAACGCCTTCATGGCGCGCGCCTTGATGCGCTTCCGGAAAGCGCAAACCGCGTTCTGGGTGCAGGATTACCATTTCCTCGCGCTCGGCGCGGAGCTGCGGGATCTCGGCGTCGACGATCCGATCGGCTTCTTCCTCCATACGCCATGGCCTGTCGCCGCGGTGATGCAGGGCGTGCCCAATCATCGTGAGCTGATCACGGCGATGCTGGCCTACGATCTGATCGGCTTCCAGACCAATGACGATTGCCAGAATTTTCTCGGCTATGTCGCGGGCGAACTCGGCCTCGCCGTCGAAGACGGCGTTGCGATCTCGCAGCATGGCCGAACGCGCTGCGAGGTGTTTCCGATCGGCATCGACGCCGAGAAGTTCGCGCAATACGCGGCGAAATCGGCGTCCCATCCGGACGTGTCGCGGCTGCGCCGCAGTCTCAACGGTGAACGGCTCGCGATCGGCGTCGACCGGCTCGACTATTCCAAGGGCCTCGTCAACCGCATCAGCGCGTTCGATCGGCTCTGGACCGAGCATCCGCACTTTGCGCGCAGCATCTCGCTGTTGCAGATCGCAAATCCCTCGCGCGGTGCCATCGAAGCCTATGGCAATTTGCAGAACGAGGTCGCGCGGCTCGTGTCCGACGTCAACGGCCGCCACGGCGAGGCCGACTGGACACCGATCCGCTATCTCAACAAGGGCTTTAGCCAGGCCGTGCTCGCGGGCCTCTATCGCACCGCGCAGATCGGCGTGGTGACCCCGCTGCACGACGGCATGAACCTTGTCGCCAAGGAATACGTCGCTGCGCAAAATCCGGCTGATCCCGGCGTGCTGGTGCTGTCGAAATTCGCCGGCGCGGCCAACGAGCTCGACGCCGCGCTGCTGGTCAATCCGCATGACATCGACGGCATGGCGCGCGCGATCGCCGTCGCGGCGGCGATGCCGCTCACCGAGCGCAAGATGCGCTGGGATGCGATGATGAAGAAGCTGCGCGGCCACACCATCCAGCAATGGTCGGCGGATTTCGTCGCTGAACTGGAGAAGTGCCGGACGGAGAAGGCTGCAGTCGCGCCGCTCGCCAACCAGCCGCCGCAAGCGCTGCGCTGGCTCAAGTCGGCGATCTCAGGCGTGCGGTTGATCTAGTCTTCTTCTCCCCCGTTCTTTACAGCGAGGGCAGGGGCGAAGACGACAGCCTCAATAGCAGTACGACACGCCCTCCAGAATCGCACACTGCCGCTTGTTCGGCGCGTTCGGATCGTCGAGCGGCACCATGCCCTTGCCCTGGCCGACGAACACGCCGGGCCCGACATGCACTGAGCTCTTGTGGCCGATGATGACGCTTTGATGCGGCGTCGCGCTCGAGCGCGTGCCGTCCGGCCAGAGGATGGCATCGCCCGAAAGCATCCCGCGCCGTCCGTCGTCACAGCTGACATCAACCCCGTGCCGGGTGCAGACCTGGGCGGCGGCCGGTCCGGCGAAGGCAGCGGCAAGGGCCCAAATCAGGCTCAGCGCGGCAATGGTGTTGCGGATGGTCATGGTGCCCCCGGACGTGTTTGACGGTCTTGAGTGAATCGTCGCGCCAAACCCGCCGCCGGTTCAGCGGGCGGCCGGTTCCAAGCGTCGCCGTGGCGCCTGATATTGTCTATAAAGTACAATATCTTACGGAAAAATCATCCGATTTCCCCGCGATCCCTTGCAAAATCACCGGCGCCCCTTCAAGAGAGTGCGCTCCGGAGAGATGGCCGAGTGGCTTAAGGCGCACGCTTGGAAAGCGTGTGTGCGGGAAACCGTACCGTGGGTTCGAATCCCACTCTCTCCGCCAGCCTGCACGAGGCCGCGTATTCTCCGGGCGTACTCGTGGGCAAATATGCACGTAACAGCAGCGATTTCTCATCTGAGCTCCGCGCTCCCGATCGGCAGAGCCGGCCCATTGTTCTCGGAAAGGCCCGTTTCTCTCCGAAGCTTTGGACCCCATCCATTCGGTACGGTTCTCGAAATTCGAACGTTTGGAGTTGCTTAAGAACCTCCGCTGAAGAGGTTTCTGCCGCTTCGCTCGGACAGGCGAGAGCGCCTGATTCAAGCACGCCATATCGGGGTTCGACGCCCCCCGCATCAGTAGCAGACGTAACCTTGGCCTGGCGCGTGCATCTGCTGATGACCACAGCGTGTCCGCTCCGTACCGGCTTTCCGAAGCATAAGTCCGCTTTTGGGCAGTAAGCAAACTCGGTGTCGGGCTGGTCGGATTCCGCCTTGAACCTTGAGCGGACCGGACGATCCGACACAGTCCGCTTTTAGGGGCAGCCGCTGCGTGTAGTCCCTAGGCCTTACAAATGGGCCCAGAACGAACGAAGGCCCCGCTCGTGGGCTTTCCTATTGATATAGATCGCTATTTTAGCAGCGGGCGAAGTGGAACTTTCGTTTCCTGAACAACCCCGACTCACCTTAGAATAGTGCTTTCGCCCTTCTGCACGGCGGATAGAGGGTTTGCGTATGTTGTTTATTGAAGCGTTCGATACGTTCCTAGCCGAGGAAGTGAATCTCAATAAGACCCGCATCGATACCTTGGTGAACCGAGTCTCGACCATCGAGGGATTCATCACCGCCAGTTCATGGCAACCAACGATCACTCGGTACAGCCGGCAGGGGTCTTGGGCACATAAGACGATCATCAAGCCTCCCGGCAACGGCGGCTTCGATGCGGACGTTCTCGTTATCGTAGAGCATGTCCCGGGCTGGAGCGCCGAGAACTACGTCCTCAAGCTGAAAGAGGTATTCAACGGCTCGGGCACCTATAAAGACAAGGCGGGCTTAGGCAACCGCTGCGTCACACTCGAATACTCAGGCGATTTCGAGATCGACATCGTTCCGTGCGTCATCAACCGCCCTGGCCGAACGTCGAACTTCGAGGTCTGCAACCGCCGGGACAATAAGTTCGAGGCGACCGACTCGGAAGCCTATACCCGCTGGCTGGAGCAGCGGAATGACTGGGTCGGAAATGACCGCTTCCGAGAAGTGACCCGACTGCTCAAATACATTCGCGACGTGAAGCTCACGTTCAGTTGCAAGTCGATCTTGCTGACGACCCTCATAGGCGAGCGGATCACGCAGACCGACGCGCACAGTCAGCACATTTACTTTCCAAATCTTCCGACCGCCCTGCACACATTGGTGCATCGATTGGACGACTACCTTCAGGCGCGCCCGAAACTTCACGAAGTGCGGAATCCCGTCCTTCCCTCGGAGAACTTCATTCGTCATTGGGACGACGAGAAGTACGAGAACTTCCGGGAAATGATCCACAAATACTGGCAGTGGATCGATGAGGCGTACCTTGAGACGAACGAAGCGGAGAGTACGCGCAAGTGGCAGAAGATCTTCGGCGATGAATTCAATAAGGCGGACACGAAGGCCCTTGCCAATCTTACCGAAGCAGCGCTGATTCCCGTACCCGGTACGCCTGCAAACGATGCAGTGCAGTTGGTCAAGACATTGGGCACGGCCATACTTGCGAACGTAAAATCCGCTCTGCCCTGGCTGAAGCCGCCAGCTTGGAAAATGGTGAGCCAGGGGAATGTCGCGATACGGGCGACCGCCTACCGTTCTCGCAATAACTTGAATTCGCTGATCGACCGCATCGTTTCCGGTCAGATCCTGCCGAGCGGAATCGATATTCAGTTCGAAGCCATTTCTTCGACGGGTATCCTCTATAATTCGAAAGACTTTGATGTGAAGTGGCAGGTGGTCAATACGGACCACGAGGCATTCGAGAAGAGAGCCCTGCGCGGCGGCTTTTACGATTCGGATACCCGGGGCGTTCGCTGGGAAGCCACCGAGTACCGCGGCATTCACTGGATCGAGGCTTTTGTCATCCTGAAGCGCAACCGCGTTTGCACGGCCCGATCAGGCCGGTTCTTTGTTGTGATCGAGTAGCAAAATGGTCTCACCGAAAACAAGGGCTGTTCTGTGGGCTCGAGGCGCCGGTCGGTGCCACTACTGCAATACGTCGCTTATTGGCGACTACATCAGTGGAAATGAGGACGCGAATTTCGGCTTTGTCGCCCATATCGTTGCCGACAAGCCGACTGGCCCTCGCGGCGATCCAGTTCGCTCCTCGCTGCTCGAAGACGACGTGAGCAACCTGATGCTCATGTGTTATCCGCATCACAAGCTGATCGACCGCGACGAGCTCGATCAATACCCGGAGCAGCGCCTACTGGACATGAAGGCCGGCCACGAAGAACGGATCAGGATACTCACGGATGTTACGCAAGATCGATCCTCTCACGTGCTCCGATATGGGGCGAAGATCGGCGCGCATGACTCTCCCGTTTCCTTCTCCCGAGTACGACAGGCAATGCTCCCAGAGCGCTATCCATCCGAAGGGCGCTCGATCGGGATAGGTATCATTGGCAACATAGCGACCGATGGCGAAGAGAAGTTCTGGTCGGTCGAATCCGATAACCTGAAGCGGCAGTTCCAACGGCTTATTGCCGAACGGATCGCGGCGCGAGAAATCGAACACCTATCGGTTTTTGCTCTCGGCCCAATTCCGCTCTTGGTCGAGCTGGGGAGCCTCCTCGGCGATATCACGCCGGCAGACGTCTATCAGCTTCACCGGGAGCAAGCAGGTTGGCGATGGGCGGAAAACGGTCCTCGCATTACGTATGTCCGTAGGCGCGCGGCCGAGATCAAGCCGAAGGTCGCACTCAAGCTCGGGATCAGTGCCACCGTCACGGATGATCGAATTACATCCATATTGGGCGACGATGTGTCGATCTGGTCGCTTACGGTTGAAAACCCAAACAATGACATCATGCGCTACGCCGCAGACCTGGCTGAGTATCGAAAGCAGATTCGATGCTTGTTTGATGAGATCAAGGCCGCTCATGGACAGAGCGCCGTCATCAACGTCTTTCCTGCAATTCCGGTTTCCTGCGCTGTTGAGACCGGGCGCGTACGAATGCCAAAAGCAGATTTGCCGCTCGTAATCTTCGACCAGGTACCCAACAAAGGATTCATCTCGCGTCTCACCATCGGTTAGACCCAGCCTCCCCCGATCGCCTGTGAATGCTTCTTGAAACAGACTGAGACACAAAATCAGATGGTGCGGACGGCCGGGTTAGACGTTTTTCCGCGCTTTCGCACTTGTACCCCGGCTGCCTTGCATCATTTAGTGGATGTATTTTTGATGTGTGACCCCCGAGTCAAACACGTTTTCCTGGCGAAGATCGATGCACACAAGAGGCCGCTATTGCTAGCGACCAAATTTGATGCTGCCGATTAAGGCTCACCCAACGATGCGCACTGCGCCTTAGTGCATACCCACATGTACTACAGACCAGGAACGAGCGATGAAGGGGACAGCATGACAGCAGAGTTGGATCGCTTCTCACTCGTTACCGTTCCGCTTTCCCTCCATTTCGATGACACGCATCTTTCCGATGCGACCGGTTTCATTTGGCAAGAGGGTAGGCAGAATTATTTAATCACAAACTGGCATGTCGTCACAGCCAGGCACTCGCAGACCGGAAAGTCACTCAATACGCATGGCGGCCGCCCGAACAAGATTCACGCACTCTTCAATACCCGCATCCTACAATTCCTGAAACAAACGCACGTCATCAATATCCGGGACGCCGATGACAAGGCTCTATGGCTAGCACATCCAGCGCGGGGCCGTGCGGTAGATGTGGTCGCCATTCCGCTGCCCTATGCCGATGAAGATCCGATCTTCGACCTTCACCCGATCAATAAATACGCCGCCGTCCAGCACACTGCCCGAATCGCCATGGAAGTATTCGTGCTGGGCTATCCGTTCGGTCCGGAACCTCCGGGCTATCCGGTCTGGAAGCGTGGGAGTATGGCGTCCGAGCCCGACCTCGCGCGGATCGGCACCGGTTACTATTTGGTCGATACCGCATCCCGCCCTGGAATGTCCGGATCGCCTGTGATCCGCCGAATCTGGAACCAGCGCGTCGATGGTGACCGGGTAATCCCAGCGCCCACGCCTCTGCGAACAGAGTTCGTTGGCGTGTACTCAGGAAGGCGCCACACCAACGATCCGAACGACGCCCAGCTCGGGATGGTATGGCCACGTGCCTGCATAGAAGACATCATCGCCGGCAACAGGCGGGACGAAGAGCAAGAATGGTAACACTCCCTTCAAAGCCTACATCTCTCTTCACCGTATCCATTCCGCTCCGCTAAAAACGCCCGTGTTTCCTGCATTTCCCCGCATGTTCGCGACGGCTAAGCGAATCGCGGTCTCACGGCTTTGGCGACCCGCTACTGCGGAATGCGTAGCTTGGAGCGCTGTTGGCTCCACGCCGCAGGCAGAGGCTTAAGCAACTCATCAAGTTGAAGCGTACTGGGTTGGCGTCCGGTCAGGATCGCATCGATGATGTCTGGCGCAAGCAGGGTCAGCCGCAAGATGCGGCTTAGATAAGAATCGTTGACCTTCTCTGCTTTGGCCAGTTCTGCGGACGAGGCGTACTTGCCGTTCTCGATCATTTGGCGCCACCGGTGTGCGCGGACGACTGCTTTGACTAGAGCGCTGTCCACACGCGGGGCGGGCGACCAGACCTCCGCTCCCGCAGGAGACAGGATCTGCTTGCGGCCGGCCCGCTGAAGAAAACTCACCGCAATGCTGATCATCGCCGTACGCCCATCCTGGCTGATGAGGGCTTTGCTGGCTTGAGGGCTGGTCGTCATGCGGCATCCTGTTGGGTGGCGGAATTGGCGGCCAACTCGCCGATCAGTGATGTCACGCCTGCGATCCGAAGCTTGATATCAACGCGGTCAGTCCGGACATCAACCCGCTCGACAAGGAGTTGTATGATACGGGACTGTTCAGCAGGGAAGAGTTCATTCCAGAGCGGCTCGAATGCCAGCAGCGAGTTGCGGACGTCAGACTCGGTCAAGCCCTTAATGGATTTGCGAGCGCTGCGCCAAGTCTGGACGACGATTTCAGGGGAGAGAAGCAGAAGGCGAACCTGATCGATCACGATCCTCTCGATCTCAGCGGCGGGAACGCGTGCGACGGGACAATCGCCGGCGCCCTGTTTTAAGACGGTCTGGCTCAGATAATAGCGATAGAGCTTGCCATTCTTCCGAGTGTGCGTCGGGGACATCGCGACGCCAGTGGGGCCGAAGATAATCCCCTTCAGAAGGGCGGGCGTTTGTGCCCTTGTACTAGCCGCTCGTTTGCGAGGGTTTTCCTGAAATTTTGCCTGTACCTTGTCCCAGACCTTGCGATCAATAATGCCACTGTGCTCACCGGCGTATGAGACGCCCTTGTGCAGGGCCACACCGACATAGACTGGGTTATTGAGCATCTTATAGAGCATACCTCTGTCGATCAGCTTGCCGTATTTATTGCGGATGTTTTCTGCCACTAACTGCTGGGCCAATGTCGTGGCCGACCCAACCTTCAGGAAGCGGTCGAAGATCGAGCGGACGAGCTTGGCATCTTCATCATTGACGAGAAGTTTGCGGTCTTTGACCTCGTAGCCCAACGGCGCCCACCCGCCCATCCACATGCCTCGTTTACGGGACGCCGCGAATTTGTCCCGGATGCGCTCGCCAATCACCTCGCGCTCGAACTGTGCAAAAGATAGCAGAATGTTCAGCGTCAGGCGGCCCATCGACGTGGTGGTATTGAAGGACTGCGTCACTGAAACAAACGTGACCTTGTGCTGATCGAAGACCTCGACCAGCCGGGAAAAATCCATCAGTGAGCGTGACAGCCGATCGATCTTGTAGACTACGACGATGTCGATCTTGCCGTCCTCGATATCCGCGAGCAGTCGCTTCAGCGCAGGCCGGTCCAGGGTGCCACCGGAGAACCCGCCGTCGTCATATCGGTCGGGCACGAGGAGCCAGCCCTGGGCGCGCTGGCTGGACACGTAAGCCTCACAAGCGTCCCGCTGGGCCTCAAGCGAGTTGAACTCCATCTCCAGACCTTCTTCGCTGGACTTGCGGGTGTAGACGGCGCACCGGAGCTTTTGCAGTGGAGCGGGCGTGGCGGGCTGTGGCTTTCTGGTCATGCAGCACCGCGGTGGTTCTTTAGCCCAAAGAACACCCAGCCGTTCCAGCGCACGCCTGTGATCTCCCTGGCAATGGCGGAGAGGGACCTGTAGGGGCGTCCCTGGTACTCAAAATCGTCAGCGCGGACGGTGACCGAATGCTCGACTCCCTGCCACTCCCGGATCAGACGGGTCCCCGCGATCGGCAGGCGTAGACTCCGCCCCTTCGGCCTCTCCCCTGGCTTGCCGTCATATTGCTTTGCCAGCACCCGAAGCCGCTCGACGGTTTTCTTTTTCAGTCCGCCATAGGCCAGTTCTTGAATGCGGTAGGCTAGCCGGTTCTCCAGGAAGCGCCGGTTATAGGGTGGTGGCTCTGTGTCGAACAATGTGCGCCATTTTGCCTTCAGGGCCGACGCGGGCGCATTCTTGAGGGCGGCCAATTGAGCTAGAACCGGATCAGTCATGGGGTGCCTCAGCGGAGTAGGAAGGCACACCACCGCTCTGGTCGGGCGAGAAGTGAAGCGAACTTTCTCCGCAATTGGCGGGTTTCCGACTGGACTTCCGGCCTTCAAGGCGCAAGAGGGCGGTTGCGAGCACCTGGGCGATTTCTACGATGTGGTCTGGGGTTTGGCTGATCATGTTGGTGACCAACCTGTTCGGCAGAAATCCTAAAATCTAGCGCAAGAATCGCTCGCAGAAGACAAACGCGCTCAGGCGCAAATGGTGGAGGTCCGCCGTGCCACTAACCCTGTGCAAAAGCGGCGACCGAACCGGCCACGAACTGCCCAAAGTGCGAAAATTGACCAGAATGATTCGGCCAGCAGATATGACGCACGAACTGCAGAGTCACGGGTGGACGCTGGATGAAGCGATCAGGCGGGTGACAAACTCAACCGATGGGCGTCCGGAAATCGTTTCGCTGTTGGTAGCCGGGAAACTGCTTGCTTACACCTGCGGTGAAACTACCCGTTTGACCAAACTGTCCAGCTCCGATTTTGGCCATGGCTGGAGTGATGACGAAAGGCGGTTTTCGAAACTACTCATTTTTCCAATTCTGCATTCACCCGACGTTTGTGCGCTTATCAGCGGCAGTTCATTGAGGGACGCCTTTCAGAACTACGTTTTCAACGATCCGGAAGTGCGGCAACTCAGTATTGAGGCCATTCGGACTGATCCAGACACCGTGCGTGTTCTCGAAGGTAACTGGCAGCCCCGCGGCGCAGCCGAATGGCCTGTCGACGACGGAATATTGGACGAGGACGATCCTTACGAGTGGACTCAGAGTGAATTAGGCCGGTTGATGAGCCGAGACACTCCGGACGAGGTTCGAAAATTTCGGCATGTGCTGCGACTTCGTTTCGGTACACTGCTCAAGCTGCTTCAAAGTGGAAAATTGCGTGCGCGGGGTGATCCGTTAAGAGGCGACAACCAGGAGATACTGCCAACCATTTGGTCACATCACGATTTCCTGCTCGACGCCAAAGCTGGAGATCTTCTTCAGTGGAATGACGGCTCCGATCCCGTCCACCGAACGAGCAGACTTCTCAGGCGGTGGCGTGCTATTTACCTAGCTCCCACCGTAATCGAGCCCGAAATCCCAGGCTTTATGTCGGATCAGATCATAGGTCCCTCCGCAGTGGAGACTACGTCCAAGGCCGCAGTTGTTCCTACGTCCAAGACGACCAGCCGAGATGCTTGCAGGAAATGGCTTATCGAGGAGATGCGTCGGAGCCCCAATCAACGACCGGCTCCGAAAGAGGCGTATCGGAAGCAAGCCCTCGATAGGTGGCGGGGATCACTCAGCAGCCGCATGTTTGATCGAGTTTGGGCAGAAGCGATCAATCAAGCTCCGGCGGAACGGTGGTCGTCGCCGGGGCGCCCTACAAAATCCCCCCAGCCCTAAATCCTCGCACCAATAAATCGTGGCATCTATTTCCGAACTGCAATTGCCGTCAGTTTCGTCTCTATCGAAACCGATAGTGGATGATACCGATGCAAGCCGCTCAGAGCCCCATTGATCCCGATGCCCTGATTGCCGAGGTGCAAGCTGCTGATTTTGTAAGAATTTCTATTAGGACGCTGCAGGCGTGGCGTTGCCGAGGCGCGGGACCTGCTTATGTTCGCGTCGGGCGAGCCATTCGATACCGCCGACGCGATCTTCTCGCTTGGATCGAAGTGAACACCGTCACGTCTGCGCGCTGATTCGCGATGAGGTCGCCCGGTCGCCTGTTCGTCTTCGAGACATCTATGGATTCTACGCAGGGCTCACGTTTGTTTGCGACTAGATGCGCGCCGGAAATCTGAGGCTTGCTTTTGGCAGCTGGTCGATGACTTTCGTTCTCGAGATCAAAGCTTAAACCCACCTTCTCGGAGGCGATATGCGACCAAACAAGTCGGACGTCCTCATTGCTTTCAAGGCAATAAGTCTCACCGAGGATATGTCCGTTACAGAGAAACGCGTCGCTGCCACGCTCCTTGATCATTACAATCGATGCACGGGCCAATGCGACCCAGCGCTCAACACTATCGCCACGCTACTCGGGATCAATCGGCGCACCGCCATTCGCGCGACAGGCTCTCTCGAAAGATCTGGCTATTTCCGTATCGACCGACACGGCGGAAAGTTTCATCGGAATAGCTACCAGCCGATATGGGCCCGCTTTCGTGCGTGGGAGAACGGTTGGGCCGAAAGGCGGAGACTTGCGAAGCAATTTCGATCTGCGGCGCAAAACTTGTCACCTTTGCAGGGGCCAGGATGTCACATTGGTGATGGCGGCAGCGCCACCCAAACCTGTTCTAACAACCAATCTGACTTAACATCTGCGCCGCAGCAGCAGGAAAGCCAACGGGCCTTGTCTGCAACGGAGGTCACAGCAGTCAAGAGTCTCTCCAAGCAAAGCGAAAGCGGCCAACAGTATTCAAACGCACAAGAGCGGTTTCACGGGAAACAATCTTACGGCGAAGTTGCACGCATCGCGGCTGAACGCCGATGGAATGAAGCGCTCACGAGACAATTGGCTTCTGCACCCGATGTCTTTGCGGGCGTGATCGACGCCATTGATAGCGATCTCAGCAACGCAACCACGGAAGTTGAGATGACGCGGCGGGGCCGCGGAGTTGAATTCCTTTTGGTTCAGCTGGATCGGCGCAAGGCGTTCACGAATGCGGATGCCTAAGATGATCGCTGAAAAGGTCGTGTTCAGTGGGGGGGCGGGTCGAAAGTCCCGGAAGGATTTCGCTGCGGACCGGCCCCTCTCTCATTCAGGGATTTTTTTCCAGCGCAGGCGAATTTTTGGGCCTGTGGAGGGATGCATTTCGGGCGCCTCACCCTGCCAAGCATTTAGCCGTGCGGCGACCAACTGCAACACTTTGAAGACGCAGCACAATTTCGGCGCGGGTGGTTCCGTTGCCCTTCGCCTCTACCTCAACGCAGTAAGCAGCAGGCAAAACCGACCATTATTTTCCTTTGAGCGGCTCGGGATGGTCACGCGCGGCCCTGCTCAAAAAGGTGAATCAATTCAATGGCACTGGTTTCGGACAATTGTCGCGAAATTCCCCAGGGGGGAGGGGTGCCCGATGACAGCGCGATGCGCAAAGGCCGAGACATGACACAAGCAACGTACCCAGAAGAAGCGAACGCACGACTTCGAATCGAATACTGGCCGCTTGATCGGCTGATCCCCTACGCGCGCAATGCGCGCACCCATAGCCCGGCCCAGGTCGCCGAGATCGCCGGCAGCATTCGCGCCTTCGGCTTTTCCAATCCGATTCTCGTCAGCGAAGACGCAGATGTCATCGCAGGACACGGCCGGCTGGCCGCTGCTCGCAAGCTCGGTTTGACGGAGGCGCCAGTCGTAGTCCTCCGAGGATTGACGGAGGTGCAACGCCGCCAGTTGGTGCTTGCCGACAATAGGATTGCGCTAAATTCAGGTTGGGACAGCAAGATGCTAAGCCTCGAACTGGCTGATCTGTCTGCGTTGGGGGCCGATCTCGCATCTATCGGCTTCAGTAAAAAAGAGTTGGCGGCCGCGCTGTCACGGGTCGAAAGCGGCTTAACGGACGAGAACGATACCCCCTCGGTCGTCGAGGTCGCGGTCTCCCGACATGGTGACATCTGGCAGCTCGGTCCGCATCGTGTTGCGTGCGGCGATAGTCGAGACGCAGCTCTCGTCCATTCACTGCTGGCTGGTGCCTTGCCTCAATTGATGGTCACTGATCCGCCCTATGGTGTCGAGTACGACCCGGAATGGCGTCATCGCCGCGGTGTCAACAACTCGAAAAGGACCGGCAAAATCCAAAACGACGAGATCGCCGACTGGGCGCCTACTTGGGGCTTATATCCAGGCGAGATCGCTTACGTCTGGCATGGTGCTCTACGCTCGACCATCGTAGCCGAGAGCCTTCTAAAGAGCGGCTTTTCGATCCGTGCGCAGATCATCTGGGCCAAGGAGCGCTTAGTCATGAGCCAGGGAGACTATCACTGGCAGCATGAGCCCTGCTGGTATGCGGTCCGGAAGAAGGGCAACTGGACTGGCGATCGCAAGCAGACGACCGTCTGGAATATCAGCAGCGGTGGGCAGGATGCCGAAACCAAGCATTCGACCCAAAAGCCCGTCGAATGCATGCGCCGGCCGATGCTGAACAATTCCAGTCCCGGACAGGCGGTGTATGAGCCCTTCCTGGGGAGCGGAACCACGCTCATCGCGGCGCAATCGTGTGGGCGCATCTGCTTGGCATCCGAGATCGATCCATTGTTCGTCGACGTTGCGATCCGCCGATGGCAAGCGTTCACAGGTGAGAAGGCAACTCGCGAGCAAGATGGCGCTGTGTTTGAAACGCTAGAGCAGGAGACGCAATCCGCGGGCGGCGCTCGTGATCCGCTGGTGTGATCGAGAACGGACATGCGTGGCCGTCGTCCAAAACCAACAAGGATTAAGGCGTTGACCGGCAACCCGGGGAAGCGTCCCCTTAATATGCACGAGCCGCGGCCTGAACCCGCGTTACCCGACTGCCCACTAGAACTCAATTCAGTTGCCAGACGGGAATGGGCGCGGCTGACAGGCGAGCTTGCAAAACTCGGCCTCATAACTCACCTCGATCGCGGCGCCCTTGCTACCTACTGCGGCGCCTATGCGATGTGGGCAGAAGCGATGGAGCAGATCCAGAAGTTCGGTACCATGGTAAAATCACCGACAGGATATCCGATACAATCACCCTACCTCGCAATCGCTAACCGACAGGCAGAGATCATGATGCGCATTGCGTCGGAGTTCGGTTTCACGCCTGCAAGCCGGAGTCGGATATCCTTGCCCCCAAAAGATCAGCTACCACTTTTTGATGGGGAGGATGGAGAGAGCTGAACGCCCTGTGGACATTTGAGCCTTTAGTGGCCAGTAATCTAGAAATGCTTGCGCAGATAAGACGGGATACTTCTTCGATATGGTCGCATATGCGAGCTATACGGCTCAAGAATTTCTCATTACGTCGGACGACGCAATCTTCGCTCGGCTGGTTCGAAGTGATGCAGTTTCTGGGTTCAGCCAATTCTCTCATAAGCAAGGATGGTCGTGGGGTGAAGCCGTTCGGCTTATGAAATCGGCTTGCGAACAGCTCATCGCCGCGAACGCACGATACTCGGATGTCGGCGTCGTCTTAGAATACCGCATCCCCCGTCGAGAAAAGCGATTGGATGCTGCTTTCCTGTTTCGCGAAACAATCGCCGTTGTCGAGTTCAAAGCAGGAAGTTCCACAGCGACGAGCGACGCTTTGGCTCAAGTCGCCGACTATTGTCTCGATCTGGCCTACTATCACGCGGAAAGCCAAGGGCTGAAGATCGTTCCCATCGTGTGCTCAACGGAGGCCCAGTCCAGCCGTGTGGTGCCCACATCCGATGCGACGATGATCGAGGACACACAGTGCGTCGGTGAAGCCGATTTCGCCGCGCTGCTAATTCGCATCGCGAACGACGACGGGAAGGGGAGTTCGGACGGTATTTCGCACGAACGGTGGTGCTCGAGTTCCTATCGTCCGATTCCTGGAGTCATCGAGACCACGGTGAGTTTGTTCAACAAGCACGGCTCCGAAGACATCAACGCCGCGCTGGCCGACCGCGATACGATAGATCGCTCCATGCAGGCGATCGAGGGTATCGCGCAAGACTCTCGCGAGCGGAGCCAAAAGACCTTGTGCCTTCTCACAGGCGTTCCTGGCGCCGGGAAGACGCTAACGGGACTTCGTATCGCGCATAGCCCTGCCTTTCTGCAGGCGGGGTGGCGGAGCGTCTTCCTGTCGGGAAACGGTCCACTGTTGAAGGTCTTGAAGGCCGCTTTGGCGGCAGACTATAAGGATCATCAAGGCTGCACTAAAGCTATCGCGCAGCGACATGCCGAATCGTTGCTCCACAGCGTGCATGCATACCTTGCCGAAGCGCAAAAGACCCAATCGCCGCCGTCAGAGAGCATTGTAATTTTTGATGAAGCGCAGCGCGCCTGGGATGCAGCCAAGATGCAGAAGATGGCGGCGCGACAGCGTAGCTTCGGTGCCGTGTCCGAATTGGCCACACCTGTTGCGGCAACTTCCGAACCGGCTCAGATCCTGGAAGTAATGAACCGCCATGCGGGCGGCGTCATGGTCGTGGCTCTCTGCGGAAGCGGGCAAGAGATTCATGATGGGGAAGCTGGTGTTGGAGAATGGATTGCCGCTCGAAATCAGTCCTATGCCAACTGGCGGCTCATTTGTAGCCCTTCCGCAATCGAGCGAGCGGGTGTCGACGCCGCAGGCGTGAATGCGGAGGTGTGGCCAAGTATGCATCTGAGTAGCTCAATCCGCAGTCATCGTGCGTTGGAGCATGCCGACTGGGTTGATGCTGTACTGACGGGGCGACCCAAAGATGCGCGCCGACACATGAATTATACCGGTTTCCCGATAGCCCTCGTCAGGCGCCTGGATGATGCCAGGGCGTGGTTACGCAAGACGACCCTCGGCTCCAGGCGCTTCGGCTTGGTCGCAAGTTCGGGCTGTTCTCGCTTGAGGCCATATGGGCTCGAAGTTTCGGCCGGGTTCAGGAAGGAATTGGACTACGCTGAGTGGTTCACCGCGCCGCGAGGTGATTTGCGATCGTCATTTGCATTGGAGACCGCCGCAACGGAATTCGAGTGCCAGGGCCTCGAATTGGATAGGGTGGCCGTTTGCTGGGGGTGGGACCTGACCGTTGGGGATGGTGAACTTCTGCCGCGGACATTCCGCGGGACCAACTGGACCAACGTGAGGCGGCCGAGGGAGCGTGAGTACACGATCAACAAGTATCGTGTTCTTCTGACCAGGGCACGTGAGGGGATGGTGATTTGGGTGCCTCTGGGAGATGAGGAGGACCCGACCAGATCGCCCTTCGAGATGGACCGGCTGGCTGATTACCTGGTCGATTGTGGCGCGCAGCCAATTCGGCAGTCGGTCAACGGCTCACTTCTTCCATAATCTCTCATACGCGATGGCCAAGAGATCGTCTTAGCCCAACTCCCGCTTCGCATGGCCAATGCTGGCTTGCGCGCTACCGATGGAAAGCGTCCACTGCGCGCCTCCCCCGGACCCCTGGCCCGGGCTGATCTAGACCTGGGGTAGACTAAAATCGGGTGGCCATAGACAATGGAAACTGTAGACTGAGTGCCCTCAGAAGTTGTAGTAACGCAAGCTCAGACTAATCAGACGGGGGGCTGGCGGATATGACAGAGAAATCAAAAGTTGTGCTTTCGCTTGGCGCGGCGCTCGCTTCGCTAACCGGAATGTCGGTTCAGAGCGCTGAGGCAAAGACCGCAGTTGCCAACGATAGAACAGCAGTAGCGGCTGAAAACACCGGCACGAAGCCTCAGGCAAATGCCTACTATCAGGCGGGGGAAGACCTTCTCGGGTTCGTCATGACGAAGCAGGCCGACGGCACCATCGTCGCGGGACATAGCTCCCACGCGTCGCATGCTTCACATGCCTCTCATGCCTCCAGCCGCTAAGCTTCCTGCGGCGTCTCAGGTCGAGGTAGCTGTCGATTTCGATTCAAGCATCCAAAACCTGAGTGCTTTGGATGCGGCAGCCTATCGTCTGATCGGGTCGGCGACCTGCCAGGTTGAACGGGCAGGAGACCGCTATATTTGCCACTTAATTTCTTCTGGCTATCCGCAAAAAGGAGCCGCGCTCAGTTCAGACGAACTGAGGGAGCGGTTTCTGTACCTTGTTGCCGACGAAAACTTGCGGATTCGCGTTGCTGAAAAAACCGACGGCGTTCGGAACGTCATCCTCGCTCTCGCCTTCGGGGCCCTGGCCCACCAACCAAAATAATGCCGGATAGAGTCCTACCGGAGGACCATGGCGCGGTTTTTATCTCCTGAGACCTTCAGAACGGCAACCGAAGATCTATCGTTGTTGCCGTTCAATT
Source organism: Bradyrhizobium sp. CAR08 (assembly GCF_052871955.1). Classification (NCBI taxonomy): domain Bacteria; kingdom Pseudomonadati; phylum Pseudomonadota; class Alphaproteobacteria; order Hyphomicrobiales; family Nitrobacteraceae; genus Bradyrhizobium; species Bradyrhizobium sp. CAR08. The sequence goes on along the minus strand of NZ_JBIXJX010000023.1, from coordinate 80,136 downwards.
TTGAGCGCACCGGCGCCAATCAATATCTTGTCGCCAATATGGTCGGCGATTTCATCCGCCTGACGGAGGATGAACTGACCAGGCTGATCGACCTTCGTGTCCGCCCCGGCGACGGTCTCTACGAAAAGGCCTATGCCGCTCATCTGGTCAGCGGAGCGAACCAGAAGGCGCAACGGCAGCTCTTGGCGGCCCGGCTGAGAAGCCGGATGTCGTTCCTACAGCAGACGACCCCGCTTCATATTTTCGTCGTGACGCTGCGGTGCGAACACTCTTGCCCATATTGCCAAGTCTCGCGTCAAAGCACCGACCGATCACGCTTCGACATGAGCGAAGAAACCGCGATGCGCGCGCTCGACATCGCGTTCGCCAGCCCGACGTCACGGATCAAGATCGAGTTCCAGGGTGGGGAGCCACTTCTCAATTTTTCGCTCATCAGGAAGATTGTTGCCGCTGCAAAGCAACGGTCCGGCAAGAAGCTCGACTTCGTGATCGCGTCGAACTTGGCCTTATTGGATGACGCCGTTCTCGAGTTTTGCAAAGAGAACAACGTCCTGCTCTCAACTTCTCTCGACGGTCCGGCCGACCTGCACAACAAGAACCGTCCCCGACCGGGTGCAAACAGTCATGAACTAGCTGTTGCCGGAATCCGGCGGGCCAGGGAGGTTCTAGGTCCCGACAGGATCGGGGCCTTGATGACTACCACGGAGGCGAGCCTCGACCGCGTCGATGAAATCATCGACGAATATCTCCAACTGGGGCTGGACGGCATCTTCCTGCGGCCGCTCTCGCCGTTTGGTTTTGCCATCAAGACAAAGCAGTTCGCCAAGTATGACGCGCAGAAGTGGCTTGCGTTCTACGAGCGAGGATTGCGCCGGGTTCTGGAGATCAACCGGCAGGGCACCCCATTCCGGGAGTTCTATGCGACGCTGCTTCTCACACGGATGCTCTCGGACCGGCCCATCGGCTACGTTGATTTGCGCAGCCCCGCGGGCGCCGGCATTGGCGCGCTGGTCTACAACTATGACGGCAGTGTTTTCGCATCGGATGAAGGCAGGATGCTGGCCGAGACCGGTGACGACGCTTTCCGGCTCGGTCACGTCGAACGCGATAGTTACAATTCGCTCATCCTATCGGACAAGCTGATCGGCGCGATTTCGTCGTCGCTGACGCAGTGCGCTCCCGAATGCTCGACCTGTGTGTATGAGAGCCACTGCGGCGCGGACCCCGTCTATCATCACGCAACGCAGGGTGATGCCTTGGGAATCAAGCCTTTGTCTGCATTTTGCGCTCGGCAAAAAGGCATCATGGGCCTGTTGCTGGATATTCTGGAGAACTCTCCGGAAGATGCTGCCATCTTGCGACAATGGGCCGCCGCATGACCCTTCCTCTCTATGGCACAGCCTCGCAGAGCGCTGGATTTTCCTCGGACAAAGCCCGATCGGTCCTCAGGCTCCGGTCGGTCGACAGTGCCGCCGAACGTCACGTGGCTGATTTCGCGCTCGCTAGAACGGCAGCCGACATTCGGCGCGCGATAGAAGCCGATTGGCCGTCCATCCTCGTCGTCTCCGACGGCTCAATGGATCTACCCGGCACGTTCACAGGACAGCTCGTCGCCGTCCCCCCGAAATATGACTATCTCGCGGACGGCGATGTGATCGGCTTCGATCATGTGTCCAGGAAATTCCGTACGCTGTATCGCCGGAATTCGGCTCACAACTCGTTTCTTGTCACGGAACGGTGCAACAATTATTGCCTGATGTGCTCGCAACCACCGAAAGATGTCGATGACCGGTGGATCCTCAGCGAAATCAAAGAAAGCCTGCTGCTCGTCGACCCGGCGACCCGCGCGCTGACGTTCACCGGCGGGGAGACCCTGTCGGATTGGGAAGACTTCATCGCCGTTCTGAAGGAGTGCCGCGATTGGCTGCCGGAAACCGCCATACAGGTGCTGACCAACGGCAGGGCGTTCGCCGACTCGCGGATCGTCGACGCCTGGAAAGAGATCGGCCACCCGAATCTCATGGCGGCCATTCCGGTCTATTCCGCCGTGGATCATATCCATGATCACGTGGTGCAGGCCAAGGGTGCGTTCGACGAGACAATCTTAGGCATCCTAAAGCTCAAAGACCGGGGACAACGGGTGGAAATCCGTGTCGTCCTGCATGCATTGACCGCGCCGATCATTGAGGACACGGGCCGGTGGCTTGCCCGCAATGTGCCGTTCGTCGATCACGTCGCGTTGATGGGCCTCGAAAACACGGGCTTTGCCATCGCAAACGATGCCATGCTCTGGATGGATCCGGTGGACTATTGCGATGGTCTCGCAAGAGCCGTCGATCACTTGAGTGCCGCTGGCGTCAACGTGTCGATATACAACCTTCCCAAGTGTGTTCTTCCAAAGTCTGTTTGGCCGCACGCGCTCCAATCGATCTCGGATTGGAAAAACGGTTTCGTGGAAGAATGCGATCGCTGCGACGAAAAGAACGCTTGCAGCGGCTTTTTCACAACCGGGCGACCACGCTTCAGCCGGGGAATACGCGCGATAACTTCCTAGCAGAGCGGCCTGGAAGGTTGTCCGACTCCAGATACAGGAGAGCACGCATGAGATTAGCAACGGTTTCATTCCCAGCTACTGCTAAGTGCGGTGTCTCTCCCGCTCCAACGTTCGCAAGGATTGTGAGAGCAGCATCCCGACGTTCGCTCGAGGTACGTAGACGAGCAGAATATTAAGATGTTTCGAGGTGCTCGACGCGCAGCCGTCCTCGACCGGTATGAGATCCGTTGGACACACTCGGCCGCAAATTGATCGAATCCGCCGTTGCCGGTCTGCAGATGTGGCACCCCAACATTTACCCGAGATGGGAACACTTTCTCGATGACCGCTTCCTTGTCTCCATCGGCGCCCAGGCCGAAAAAATTGATCTTTTCACGCCCGTCCTCGGCTTCCTCCGCGAACTGACATCAGGGACGGCTAAGCAAAACCAAGATTGGAAAGGTTAATATGGATATTGAGCCGCAGCTATTGGATGACCTGAAGAGCGCCATCGATCGCGGCCAAGCGGCCGGCGAAATAATCACGTCTCAGCAACATGATGAGTACATCCGCAATTTCCGCGAACGATTTGGTCCGGATGCGCTTCGAAGGTTGGATGGTGAAGCTCTACTCAAGACGATGCACGGCCGTCGGAGTAGCGATTCCCGCTGTTTGAGTTACTGGCTTGAGTTTATGAACGACGAGACGTTTGCCACGAACGCATTTGGCGGAATCGGAGGCGGGTCAGCACTGAAGTTCGGCGTATATCAGAGACCGACCGATGGCGAGTGGATGGGCGGTAAAGGCACGAATCCAAAAGCCATTACGGTTGACGATGCAATCCAAATAGCCCGGCGTCAACGTGATGAGCTGCTAGCGGGCGACAAGCTCCTAGCAGAGCTAAATTCGGTTGATTGTTCAGACGAAGCTTATAGTGATCTTCAGAAACTCATGGAGGGTGCCGCGCCGGAACTCTCTGGGGATGGTTGGGCGCATAAATATTGGTTTTTAACGCACTCCGATAAGCTCGATGACTACCATAGCCCGCGCTACCAGCGCTTTCATCTGTATAAACTGTTGCAGATGCCTCCCGACGGTGTTGGAATACTTGATGGCGGAGCGCCCCGCTTCGTTTGCGCTGGGCGCTTCGTGAGAATTGCGCGCGCTCTCAATGTTCCAGTTAGCATCCTGACCTCAGCGCTTAATCGACGGACAGGAGGCTTCCATCGGTTCTGGCGCATTGGAACGACCGAAGGAAGTGATGGCGATAGCCAATGGGCCAATATGCGCGATGGCAATTACGTTTCTATTGGTTGGCCTGATTCCGTTCCAGATCTCTCTCCTCATCTTAGCGAAGAGAAGGTCACTCTTAAAGATCGGATTAGGGAATGGCTGGTTCCTGCTTACTCGAATTCGGGAGTCGCTTCTCGTAAGGCGGGCGAGGTAGTCAAGTTCGTGCGCGAGATGGCCGAAAACGATCTTGTGTTAGCCTGCGAAGGACAAACGGTGCGTGGTGTCGGACGAGTCAGTGGTTCGTATGAACATGAAGGAGGGCTCCGTTTCCCCCACAAGCGCCCCGTACAATGGCTTCTCCTAGATCCCTGGCAATTGCCACAGCCAGAAGGGCCGCGCACCACCGTTTTTGAACTGGGTAGGAATGGCGAGAATTTACTTGAACTGGAGCACAAGATTTTTTCTGGAGGAGTTTCGAACTCACCTACCAGTCGGCTGCATACAGCGCGTGCCAAGGCAGCTACTGCTGTGACGCAACTGCCGCCGTTGGATCAATTCGCGGCAAGGGTGGATGGTATCCTGCGTCGCAAGGGGCAAGTACTTCTCTACGGCCCGCCTGGAACCGGCAAGACCTATCTCGCGGTTCGAGCTGCAACAGAGCTTGCCGCACGTCAGCGCTTCGGCAAGACCCATTCGATGCTTACGGATCCCGAGCGCGCTGAGATCGAGAATCCGAACGGTCTAGTACGGAAATGCACCTTTCATCCCGGATACGGTTACGAAGACTTCATAGAAGGCCTGCGGCCCGAGACGGTGTCGGGGCATTTGTTCTTTGAACGGCGCGCTGGAATTTTCAAGCAACTATGCGCCGATGCCGAGAAGGCTAACGATAGACACTTTTTCCTCGTTGTGGATGAAATCAATCGAGGTGATGTTCCCAGAATTTTTGGCGAGTTGATTACGCTCCTTGAGCGCGACAAGCGAGGCAGCGTTGTCACGCTTCCGAGCGGATCACATTTTTCCGTCCCGTCTAACGTCTTCGTCATCGGCACGATGAACACAGCCGATAGGTCGATCTCGCTGTTAGATGTCGCGCTTAGAAGGCGCTTCGGATTCATCGAGCTGATGCCGGATAGCTCGCTGCTTGAAAGACGTGCCGTGGGCGAGTTGCCGCTTGGCCCCTGGCTCGACGCGCTCAATGCTCGTTTGCGACGTCATTTGAAGCGCGACGCGCGCAACCTTCAGATTGGGCACGCATACTTGCTCGGTCAGCCCATCACATCTGTTGCGGAATTCTCGCGTGTACTTCGCGAGGATCTTATCCCGCTTCTTGAAGAGTACTGCTACGACGACTTTGATGCATTGAGCGAAATTCTCGGGCCAGGCCTAGTAGACGTCCAAGGCGCGCGAATTCGGGACGAAATATTTAATATAAAGAATGAGGATAGTCTGCTTCAGGCTCTTGCTTACGAAGAAATGCAATCGTTGACGCTAGTTGAAAATCCAGAACAAAACGATGCTGTAGATGATGCGGCTGACTCGGCCGCTGACGAAACGGACGATGCTTAAGTATCCTCAAACTGACGTCGAATCCGTTCCGCTCACGCTTAATGAGTGGGGTCGCGTCGAAGCTGCTTCATGTCCGCAACTCTCGGGTACGACGCTCAAGAATAATCTCGCAGCGCAAACCCTAGCGCTTGCAATTCGCAGCCAGGTCGACGTCCGAGAGGGATACAAGGGCCTCGAAGTTTCCACGACCTCTTTTGTGGGGCACATCTCTGTGGGCCCTCTTCGGATCAACATCAATCCCAAGCTGCAGGGGTTGGCCCTAACGTCGCTGGTTCGCTACGCCTATGGTCTACGTGACTTCCAAGTAATTGGGCAGACCCTCACTCCGACAGCTCAATACGGTATGCACGATATTCTCATATCGCTGTTAGCGGCGGAGATTGAGGAACTGCTGCATCGGGGCTTGCTGCGCCGGTATGTTCCAGTTCCCGAAATGCTCACAAGTCCCAGAGGGCGAATCCTCGTCGATAAGATCGCGTCTCGCGGCGGGATCGTGAATGGAGCACTTCCGTGTTTGCACTTCCAGCGGCATGCCAATTGGAGGCTGAACCAGGTTCTGCGATCGGGGCTCGACCTCGCAGGAAGCATGACAACCAATCGGGATTTGTATCGACGCGTTCGGAGCTTGTCCGAAGCATTCGACGCAGTCGAAACAACTGCGCTCCAAGGGCGTGATCTCGATGAGGTTGAGCGAGGGCTGACGCGTCTCACGGCAACAAGTCGGCCTGCACTGACGCTTATTCGACTTCTATTTGGAATGCACGGCACGTCAATAGAGACGGAGACGGCTTCTCACCGCACCCTCGGATTTCTGTTCGACATGAATCTCTTTTTTCAGCGTCTGCTTTCCCGATTCTTGCGCGAGAACCTTGATGACCTCTCGATAAGGGATGAGCACGCTACCAAAGGCATGTTTGCATACCCACCACTCGGAAACCCCAAAGGACGCTCTTTACCGAGACCGCGGCCTGACTTTGCGCTATTCAGCGCTAAGGGCCTGATCGGTTTCCTAGATGCAAAGTATCGTGACGTCTGGGAAAAAGGTTATCCTGCAGGTTGGCTCTACCAACTGTCCATGTACGCGTTAGCTTCGCCAAATCAGAAAAGCATTATTCTGTACGGGACCACTTCATCAGAAGCTCGCGAAGAGCGGATAGAAATTCGTCACCCCGTGCTCGGGGGTGCCGGATCTAACCCGACGGTGATCTTTCGTCCAGTGCGGTTGCAAGAGTTGGCTATGCTGCTGCGTTCCTCCAATGATGGGACAGCGAAGTGGGAACAGCGGAGGAGTTTCGCGCGCTCCCTTGTTACTTTTTGAGTCTTTAAGCTGCCCGGATCGAACATTCGCACGTCGTAACAGGTGGATTAGTCTTGGCTCATGTACTTGCGCGACCGTGGGCTCGGCCGCTGGCTGAGTTCTTCCATAACAACTGATGTGCGAATCGCAGTAAAGGCGGGCCGTTCACCAATTCTCGATGTCGCTGGAAACCTAGCGGGTCCCCCGCGTCGATACGGCAGGTAATGTCCCGGTGGAAGGCGAGCTAGCCCTCAATCAAGGTTGGACTGGGCCCGCTGAACCAGCTTGGCAAACGGCAGAAGTCGTTGTGCGGCGTCCATCGCTGCGTCGATCGACCTTCTTTGCTTTTCAACCGGTGCAGTAATATCGAGAGCGTCCGTCCTTGTCACCAAGTCTACCGTCCTATCATGATGCTCAAGCCACATCGAACTGGGAATATCTGCCAGTGCCGCCGACGCAATTTCCTTCCAATGGCCTTCGCACACCAGGGAGACGGTAGAGTTCGTGAAACGATGCACCAGTCTCATGTAGGTGGGGAAATCGACCGCTTTGAAATAGTACGCTCTATCCCCGCCGGGCTGGAAGGTGAGGTCGAATTGCTCGTATCTGCTCAAGATGTATGCCCGGTAGTCCTGCTTGAACTTGGTAAGCGTGTTGCCTTCCTCCGCTCGCGGGGTAACTTGTTCCTTCAGTAAAGTCACGCTGACGACGTAGCCGTCGGGCCCATTTATGGGAACGTCGATGGCTCCAGCCGCGACAGCATGTCCGATGCAGCCCTTGTCCATACGACGCCGATCGCCGTTGAAGTCCAGGAAGACCGGGACCTCCCGAGTCCCGAGGTGCCATGCGATGTTTTCCAATTGCCTTAGGAAGTGTTCTTGGCGCGGTCCCTCTGCCGTCGCCGTCGTCTTACCCAAGGATCTCGCATCAAACACGGACGCGGACGCAACGAATGTCTCTGCTCCAACTCCATAACTCTCGTAGACCAATGGTACCGGCGTCCAATCGGGCATTGCAAAATCCAGTGTTGCCGAGGGAAGGAGTATACCGAATTCGTTTGTAGCTTTAGGGTTGTACCGTCACCCGAATGATTCTCTGGAAAAGTGCTCATGAGTCAAGCTGACGACATTCGTCGTTTCGTGTGTATAAACATTACTGAACCGGCTAGAGCGCGCGGCGACACTTCCGTTTCAATCAGAGCGGGCGACGTGCACCGACAAATGGAGCTTAGCAACGCTCTCCCGGCCGTTTGTAGCGCCATTGGGAGCGACAAATTTCTTGCGGAAGCCGCTGTTTCGCTGATGGCGAGGGAAGGTCCTCAGAACAGCACAACGACGGTGTTCACATTCGCGATCGAGAATGACGCAGCTATAGACGTTCCTGCCGCCGAAGCAGAACTGCGACGCCGGTATGGCACGCCGGATGTCGACACCAAGTATTTGGTATCGTTCAATCTGCCAGATGCACGGACAGTCGCTCTCCAGCGCGGCAACGCGATAGTGCAATTGTGGTTCGAGGACGATGGATCGTCGGTCCCTGACGCTCAACAAAGGCTATATGGGCCTGACGAGGGCCGGCATTCAAACCTGCCTAACCGTCTAACGCACCAGCCGTCGACCTCCATGAGGGCGGAAGGCTTCCCTCGACCTGTAAGAAGCGTGCGCGTGACAAGCAGTTCGCAGCTTAGGTCGGTCTTAGACTGGTACGAGCAACGAAAGTTCGGCGCGACCACCCGAGATTCACGACAGCTGCGCGACCGGGAGATCCAAGTGGCAGGGCAAATGGCTACAAACCTAATTCTCTTTGGCCCGCCGGGAACGGGCAAGACATACTCCAGCGCGCGAGAGGCCGTAGTTCTGTGCGATGGAGCGCCGCCGGTAGACTCCAGTCGAGAGGCGCTCATGGAGCGCTTCAACGTACTCAAAAAGGCGGGTCGCATTGCTTTCGTAACGTTTCATCAAAGCTACAGCTATGAAGAATTTGTGGAGGGTCTAAGGCCTGAAACTGCGGGTCAAGAGGGCGAGGGTCAAAGTTCCGGAGGCTTTAGGCTGAAGCCAACCGATGGAGTGTTCAAACGCGTGGCGACGGTTGCTCAGCAGGCCGGTCGTGCGACGTCGATTCACATAGACCTAAGCACTCGAGACTTCTTTAAGATGTCGCTTGGCTCTGTTGACGAGGACGAAGATATCTATCGCTCGTCGATAGATGGAAACTATATTGCGCTAGGATGGGGGACCGAGTTCGATTGGAGTGATCCTGTCTACCGGGACTTTGATGCTATTCTGGAAAAATGGCACTCCAAGGATCCGAATTTAACTAGCCAAAGCTCTCGCGTGCGTCAAAGCCACTATATGCGAGCGGTAGTCAAGGAAGGGGATATAGTCGTTGTCTCGTATGGAAATAATCAGTTTAGAGCGATCGGGGAAGTAACTGGTCCCTACGAGTATGTCGCAGATGCGAGTCAGTTTCGTCATAGACGAAAGGTTAAGTGGCTTCGGGTATTTGATCGCCCTCTGCCAGTCGAGACAATCCTACGAGGGAAATTTACACAACCTGCCCTTTACAAGCTTGATCGAGATCGGCTCAATCTTTCGGCGCTGAACACCCTCATTGGTGGAGGCAAGCCAACCGCTTCAGATGAGGGGCCGCCGCTTCCTTACGTTTTGATTATTGATGAGATCAATAGAGCTAACATCTCAAAGGTATTCGGCGAACTTATTACGCTGATCGAGCCTGACAAGCGCCTAGGAAGCGTGAACGCGCTGACTGTAACTCTGCCATATTCGGGAGAGGATTTCGGTGTGCCGGCCAATTTGCACATAATCGGGACAATGAATACGGCCGATCGATCGATCGCATTGCTTGATACCGCCCTGCGACGGCGATTTCAGTTCAAAGAGTTAATGCCCGACCCTTCTGTCTTAGGTCGAGCTGGTTCGATTGATGTTTCGTCGGTGCTGCGGCGAATGAACGAGAGGGTCGAATATCTCTTTGATCGGGAGCACCAGATTGGTCACGCATATTTCATGAGCTGTGACACGCGCCATCAGTTGGACGATGTCATGCGCAACAAGATCATACCCTTGCTCTCTGAGTACTTCTATGACGATTGGGAAAAGGTCAGGCTAGTCCTCGGAGAGACGAGCGACGAAGGAAGATTCGTTGTTCGAACGAAGCTGCCGCCGCCACCGTCTCTTTCCGAAGAGAGTGCGCCAGAGCGGTTTCGGTATGCGGTCCGTTCGAGTTTTCCAGAAGGGGCCTATGAAGGTTTAATGGCGTGATTCATCGAACGGTTAAGGAGTGGGAATATCTGCAGATTGAGCCTGCTTCGGACGGGCCCAGGGCGTTCACCCGGTCCGTCGCCGATCGTGTCATGAGCGTTGCTCGGAACGTGAGCTTAGGAGGTGATGGCGGGGAACGAGTATTGCTGGAGGGGTCGTCGAAGCTCCGCGCACAGCAGGTTGTTGGTGTGTTGGTTGCAAAAGGTGTGACGGTAGAAATCCTGCCCAAAATCGAGGGGTTGAACGAAGATCAAGCGATCCGGCGAAGCCTCGTGCATATGTTGGCTCTAGTTCTCGATCTAGATATTGCGGTCGGGGCAACGGCGACCTTTGCCTGGCAGGAGGAGAACTTGCTGGAGATCCTCATTCGCCTGTTCAGCGAAAAACTATTCGCGACGCTCCGTCAAGGGATGCCGAGGGCGTATATTGGTCGCGAGGATGACGTGTGGGCTCTGCGTGGGAGCCTCAACGTCGTGCGCCAATTTACAATGTTGGCAGCAACGCCGCAAAGACTGGCGTGCCGCTTTGACGAATTGAGTCCGAACATCGTTCTAAATCAAATCATGAAAGCGACGGTCGCTCGGCTTCTAACAATCTCCGGAAATGCCGAAAATCAGCGGCGCTTAAGGGAGCTGGCCTTTGTCTATGAAGAAGTAGCGCCCATTCCGGTCCGGACTCTACGTTGGGACCAAGTCGTGCTCGATCGAACAAACGTCGGTTGGACAGAACTTCTTAGGTTTGCAAGGCTGCTACTCCAGAGCCGCTATCAGTCCACAACGACGGGGACATCGGACGGGTTCTCTCTGCTCTTTGAGATGAACAAGCTCTTTGAGGAGTTCGTCGGGCGCAGCCTCAAGGGTGCGCTGCAGGGGACAGGCCTTGCCGTACGGCTCCAAGGCCCCAGGGAATATGCGTTGATTGATCGACGAAGTGGAGCGTTGCGCTTTGCCACTCGGCCGGACGTTGTCGTTAGTCAGAACGGAAAGCCGCTGCTCGTTATCGACACTAAGTGGAAGCGACTTAAGGAGGCGACTGACGATCCAAAGCGGGGAGTTGGTCAGGCTGACGTCTATCAGATGATGGCCTATGCTCACGTGTATGAGTGCGATCGTTTGATGCTGCTCTATCCCCATCATCATGAGCTTGCTGAACGGGATGGGCTAGTCGCGGTTCATCAGATTGCAAGGAAGTTGGATAGTCTCATTGGAATAGCGACGGTGGGCCTGGCTCGTCCCGAGCGCGTTGGTATACTCTTGAAACGCTTGCTTCTCAATGAAGAGAGCCCTTTCGATCTAAAAGTGGACCGCTCTCGAGACGTGCAACAGATTGCTCCCGTTCCGGGATGAGGAGCGAATTCGGAAGAGGGCGGGATTGGGTGTTAGCTGGCTCGCGTCGGCACGCTCTGATACGAAACGGCAGCCGCTGCTCATGCTCTGCATGACACGCTTGCCGTCAATGACAGGAAAGGCCCCGGGGGCGAATTCGACTTTACCTCCCTGTTTCTCCACATGACCTTTCGCGCCCATTGGAAGGCCGATATCGTTGCTGCGGAAGCCGTGCCCCCAAGGGGCATGGCAAAGCCGAACTCGCGGGGACGTAGATGCAAAAGAGTGGTGAGGCGATCGTCTTTAGCGCTGGCGACTTGGTGGGGCACCTGAATTGTCGTTACCTCACGCACCTCGACCTTAAGGTCGCCCAGGGCGAACTGCCCAAACCAAAACTCCGTGACGACCCAACCCTCGATGCCCTGGTGGAGCGCGGCAAGGCTCATGAGCAGGGTTTCGTCAATCATCTCGCCACGGAGGGCGGGACCGTCACAGTAGTTGCCGGCGTCGGTGTCGATGACGCATCGGTTGACCAAACGTGGCAAGCGATGGTGCGGGGCGATGCGGTGATCGTTCAGGCGGCGTTATGGAATGGGCATTGGAGCGGTCGCGCCGACGTGCTGCGGCGAGTCGAGACACCAAGCGGTTTGGGCGCCTGGTCCTACGAGGTCACGGACGCTAAGTTGGCTCGCGAGACGAGGGGCAACACGGTTCTGCAGCTGAGCCTCTACTCAGATCTACTAGCGATCATACAGCAGAGAGTCCCGGAGGCAGCCCATGTTGTGACGCCCGGGACAGAGTACCAGCCGGAGGCCTATCGCGTGTCCGATTTTGCGGCGTTCTACCGGCGCATCAGGCGAAGCCTGGAGAGCTTTGCGGCTGCGCCCCCGAATGACGGCCTCTATCCCGATCCGATCGAGCACTGCGAGGTCTGCCGATGGCGCGAGCCGTGTGCTTCGAGGCGGCGCGCGGACGATCACCTGTCGCTTGTCGCAGGGATAGCCAAATCACAGATTGAGGAGCTGGTCCGGCGAGGTGCGGGTACCATGGCCGCACTAGCGACGCTGCCGATCCCGTTGCCGTGGCGACCCGATCGGGGCACTGTGGCAAGTTACGAGAAGATACGCGAGCAGGCGAGGCTCCAGGTGGAGGGGCGTATTGCGGGCCAGGCGCTTTACGAGGCGCTGCCGCTGGTCGCGGGATTCGGCCTATTCCGGCTGCCTGAGCCTTCGGCCGGCGACATCTTTTTCGATTTCGAGGGTGATCCGTTCGTGGACGACGGAGGGCTCGAGTTCTTATTCGGCTACCTCTATGCCAACGGCGACGGCACAGACGCCTATACCGGCGACTGGGTGACGACACGGCAGCACGAACGGACGGCGTTCGAGCGCTTCATCGACTTTGTCACGCAGCGGCTGGCCGAGCACCCCGGCCTGCACATCTATCACTTCGCGCCCTATGAACCGGCGGCGCTAAAGCGGTTGATGGGGCGGTACGCCACGCGGGAGGACGAGGTCGACAACCTGCTTCGAGCGGGCGTGTTCGTGGACTTGTACGCCATTGTCCGGCAGAGCATTCGCGCCAGCGTCGAAAGCTACTCGATCAAGAAGCTCGAGCCGCTGTACCGGTTTGACCGCACCGTCCCGCTGATCGATGTTGGGAGCGCCATGGCGCGGGTGCAAGCCAGCCTCGAATTGGGCGCCGCCGATGCGATTGATCCGGGTGATCAGGCTGCCATCGTCGGTTACAATCGCGACGACTGCGCCTCGACCCGCGCATTGCGGGACTGGCTTGAAGGCGTTCGGGGCAGGCTAATCGCGCAGGGGCAGACGATCGATCGCCCGCAGCCGAAGGCTGCCGAGATTGGAGTGGATCTAACTGCCTGGAAGCGCCGGGTCGCCGGACTTGTGGCCCGGTTGACCGGCGATGTTCCGGACGATGTGGCCGAACGAAGCCCAGAGCAGCAGGCGCGCTGGCTACTGGCTCACCTGATCGACTTCTTCGGCCGCGAAAACAAGGCGGTTTGGTGGGAGTATTTTCGGTTGAGCGATTTGTCGGCCGAGGATCTCTTGTATGAGCGCGCGGGATTGGGAGGATTGACCTTTCTCAGTCACGTTGGTGGAACAGCGAAGGCCCCGATTCATCGCTACAGGTTCGCGGTTCAGGAGACTGATGTCCGCCCCGATGATGATCTGAAAAGTGTAGGCGGCGATAAGCTTGGCAGCGTCGTCGCGATTTCCGATGATGACAGAACAATCGACATCAAGAAGCGCCAGGACACAGCAGGTTTTCATCCCGAGGCCGTGTTCGCCCACAAGTTCATCGATAATCAGGTTCTCGCAGAATCGGTGTTTCGGATTGGCGAATATGTAGCGGACCACGGGATCGTCGGGCCAGGCGCCTATCGGGCTGCCCGCGACTTGCTGCTCAATGTCGCGCCGCGTCTTCGCGAGCAGGCGTTAGAACAGGCTGGCGAGCCCCCGCTGGCAGCTGCAATGCGCGTTGCGCTCTCGCTTGATCAAAGCGTTTTCCCAGTGCAAGGGCCGCCGGGGGCCGGCAAGACATATGCCGGTGCGCGCATGATATGCGCACTTGTGCGCGACCAGCGGACGGTCGGAGTTACGGCCAACAGCCATAAAGTTATTCGCCACTTGCTAGAGAAATCCCGGGAAGCGGCGGCCGAGCAAGGTGTTACAATCCAATGCATTCAGAAGGTCAAGGATGAGCCGGCCTCTCTGCCGGGACTGCAGCAGACGACGAAAAACCCAGACTTCATCGACGGGCTAGGCAACGGCTGCCAGGTTGGCGGAGCCACAAGCTGGTTTTGGGCGCGACCGGACGCGGCAGGGATTGTGGATGTTCTTTTCGTCGACGAAGCGGCGCAGATGTCATTGGCAAACGTGTTGGCCGTGTCGCAGGCGGCCGAGAGCATTGTCCTCCTGGGCGACCCGAGGCAGCTTGAGCAGCCGATACAGGGGAGCCATCCGGATGGCGTTGCAACGTCGGCGCTTGATCATGTCCTGGTCGAACACGCAACGATCGAGGCCAGCCACGGACTTTTCCTTGGTGAGACATGGCGCTTACACCCCGATATCTGCACCTTCACGTCGGAGCTATTCTATGAAGGCCGACTTCGCTCGCGCGCAGGAATGGAGCGACAGGAGATCAGGTCGTCGAGCCGTGTGAACGGGGTAGGCCTTCGTTATCTCGCTGTCCCGCATGCCGGTAACCAGAACTCGTCCCCCGAAGAGGCGGACGAGATCAAGACGCTCGTCGATGAAATACTCGCCAACAACACAAGTTGGATCGACGGTACAGGGAAAGAAGCGGTAATCAGGCTAGAGGACATACTGATCATCGCTCCTTATAACGCGCAGGTCTTCGAACTTCAGGAACGATTGCCTGGCGCTCGGATCGGGACCGTTGACAAGTTTCAAGGACAGGAGGCGCCGATCGTGATTTATTCGATGACCACCTCGTCTCATGCCGACGCCCCGCGAGGAATGGAGTTCCTCTACAGCGCGAACCGGCTGAACGTGGCAACGTCGCGGGCGAGGTGCATCTGTGCATTGGTTGCCAGCCCCCGGCTGTTCGAGGTTGAGTGCCGAACGCCCCGCCAGATGCAATTGGCGAACGCGTTCTGCCGATATCTCGAATTGGCTCGTCCGCTTTAGCTGCGAGCTTCCTCGTGCGGGCAGGTTAGTCAGCGGGGCCGAATCGGCCAAAGGCCGACTTCTTCCATAACAATGGATACGAGAACGCAAGGTTCAAGCGAGCAAGCAGTTAGGGGTAGCTCTAGTACGTTAGGATGCAAGCGACAGGTTAACTGCAATGGGTTGAAGCCAGGCCGTTGGAATTCGGGCTTTGTCGGTGCGATCGCTCAAACCAAAGTGCTTTCGTCGGAAGATTTTCTTTTGTCATTGTGTTGGGGGACTTGGATGAACAGCAGCATTTGTCGGACTTAGTCCAACTTCCGAGTGGTTGAATTCCGTTTCCGAGCGCCTGATCTCTTCAGACTGGAAGAGAAAGGCGCCAAGTGCACCGGTTGTTATATTCATAAACGATATAATCAGGGTTACATAAGTCATAAGCTGAGGAAACGTCATTCCCTCGCGATGTCCTGGCTGGTTCGAAAGATAGAAATAGAACAAAACAGCGGCTGCTAGGCACCAAAACACTATAAATGGCGCATAGATAAGTGTACGGAGCAGACTCTGATCAGCTATCGTGCCGGCCGACGGATTGCCGCGGAAGAGAAACAGAACGGCTGCGCCGATATAACCAGCGAATACGGGAAAGACGACTTGGACGACCTGTAACGCTTGCTGCGCGTCGAAGGGCGTAAATAGAGGTGAGACGATAACGAAAGCTGAGAAAAGGACAGTCGTCATCAAACTGAGCAGAATAAGCCTGCGTCGCGCGTGTTCGGCGGTCATCACTAAGCTCCTGTCAAACTCAAGTGCCTCGACTGGTTTTGCATTTCAGAGACGGCGATAGCAGCCGGATAATCCCGTTGCGCATCGCAGTCGCATCTGCATCCTGCAAGAGTTTGTATCCATCTTGGTTGAGGCTATGCGTGAACGAGGTAGCAGCGGTAAGTGCAACTGCCGCTGTCATTCGATCGGTCTCTTCTAAAGATAAATCGACTCGCGTGGTTGAGATCTCATATGTTGTCTTGTCTCGGAAAAACGCTGATAGACCATAGCGCGTCGCCATGAGGATTGTCCGATTAGCTCCTTTCTTTACGATTTCCACCGAGTAAGCTGGGTCTGCATTTCCCTGATTGATCTTTCGCAGATCATCCGCAATTGCATTCGCGAGCACATCGATGTCAGCCTTGATTAAAGCAGGTACCGGATCGCAAGCAATCTCATCCCCTCCAATGCCGTCGAGTCCATTAAGTGCAGTTGGATAGAATGAGATGCGCAAGTACGAGGACGTCCCGTTAGATGTATACACCGTATAGCAATTCTCTGGACTTCCAGGCACACCAGCTACGCTGATCAGGCTGCAATGCGCAATGGACCGGATGTGATCCTCCGGAGATGTCAGCTCGATCGCAATACTGCAAGTGCTAGCGCAGTTGCGAACATCAGCTGTTCTCGAGAAGGTGACATAACTTTCCCAAAACTCGACAACTTTCATTCCATCGGCGACCCGCCTACTGTCTGCGAAGTCGCCGAAAAGATCGTGACCATAGAAGTCGAACTCTTGATGCAAGAGTGCTTCGAACCGGCCGCGATCGAGGGAGATTGAAATGTTCTTCAAGTTCTCCGGATTAGCATCATAGATCAAGCGGCCTTCAAACCAGCCGTCGGTCATGGCGTCGTATTTATCTCGCTGCGGCTTTGGTACCTCGCTGTCGTATTCGAAGGAATGGTTAAGCGCATCGTAAAGCGGCGAGATGGTCCCGTCATAGGCAGCGAACGGGATAAATCCTGGATAGGGCGACGAGAGAAGAACCGGGACGACTTTTTGATCTCTATCTCTTGTGTCCCGAAAGGCGTTCACGATTGTCAAGCCATTGATTGGCGGATAGTTGCGCTTCTTGAGGACTTGGAGAGCTCGCGGTGCGGCCTTGGCTGCCGCGCTCACGACACGTTTTCGTTCTGCTGGTGTCAGATAGCGGCGCGTGCATTGCGATCGGTAGCCGAAGAAATCGCATGTCCGCTTTTCTTTAGCAGTCAATATTTCATCCAACACAATACTCGCGGCGTTCGAATACTCCGCTTCTGCAAACACCTCCCGAATACGAGCGCGGGAGCCTTCCGCCGCGTCTGATGCAGTGATCGCGGCTATACTTGAAAATAGAATGAAGCTCACTTGAGCCAGTATACGTGCCATGAGTTTCCTCGTATTATTGTCCATGACAGTCGAGCCGTGCTTCGATCGTCAAGGCAGCAGCTCCACTTAGGCGTCTCCCATTGGGCTCATCTCTCGGTTTTGTACTCGCTCGCGTTACCGTGACGAGCAATCGGAAATGTAAAGCGGCTAGCATTGCAGAGTAGCAGGTCAGTTGCACCTGCTCGGCTGCGACCGTGATCTCCGCTCTCAGCGCATGTGGGTAAACAAATCTCTCGCCATCCACCTGTAGCATATGGCAGGCCCGCGGCTAGGAAGCGTTGGCGGGGTCAGACAAATTACTTTGCGGCGCAGCCGAGCCGTTCAATGTGAATTGTGCACAGTTGCAGGCTGAGCCGCGAAATTTAGAAATCGCTTAAGTTTTTTTTGGAGGTTGTTCGAACATCGAAAGGGCCGCGGTCCATTAAAATTGGTCGTACGTGTCAATCCCGTTCACCCAGCTCTGCGAGAAATCCCAGCTCAATTTAGTTTGGCGTTGTGACAAACGGTGCCGCAAATCTTGCACAACCACTGGGCGATGTCCACTCGGCTTTCTGCTGCAATGCAAAGCGGAGCGCCTGCACGGGGAAGGTGACGATGATCTCGACTTCGGGCACGCGTCATTGCTGCGATAGCGGCGGGCACGCGATCGGTTTGTATTCGAAACCTACCGGCTCCGTGCATTGCTTGATGCCCTTTGCAAGGGTCGCGCTCTTCTTCAGCTCGGCCAGCATGTCTTTGGTGAAATATGGCTGTTCGCATTCGAGTTGTTCGGCTGTCATGCCTGGCGCGCCGACGCAGGCGTTCTCCAGTTCCTCCACCTTCAGTCCGGTGACTCCCTTGAAGCTGACCCGCGAAATCGTCGCGTGGTCGAACTTCGCTCCCGCGAGCGTAGCTCCCGAGAAGTCAGCACCCTGAATGTTAGCATACGAGAAGTTTGCATCCGTGAGATTGGCGTCGATGAAGTGCGTGACGTAATGCCGCCTTTCGTCGCCATTCCATGTACCTCGGCACCGTCGGGGCCGCGAGTCATCCGCTGCGGGTTCGTGGAGGCGATTGCCGATCGCCGTGCACCAGCCACGGTTCTGCCAGTCACCTGCCTCGATGCCGATGAATTCGGTGCCCGGCAATTCTGCCTTCACGAAATTGGCGCGGTGCATCTTGGATGCCGACATTCGAGTATGGCCCAGGCCTTTGACGACGCCCCATTCGTCCTGCAGATCGAGGCCAACGTAGCAGCCATGCTCCAGGTCAAAATGCTTTCCGCTCGGATCGTCCTGGGCCTTTCGCTCGCCGATGCTCCGCATCGCGAGTTGAACTGATCCGTCTAGTTTGAACTCGAGATGGCGATACGTTTCGCCCGAACAAAGCTTGTCGGAGGCTGTCTTAACATAGGACGATAGCGCATCGAACACGGCCCGGTGGTAGGTCCGGTCGCTTCGTGCAACAAAGGTGAGGACGTGGATCGCCTCCGCCCGCGCGGGCTCCGATCCAGCCGTAGCGTCGGTCGACAGCAGCGGCTTGATATTGGCGGCAAACAGTTCGGCCTTCTTCTGATTGAATGCGTCTTCAGTCCCTCTGATGCCTTGGAGGCTCGTGATGACGGTGCCGAAGACGGCAAGTCCCCCCAGCGTCTGCATGATAGCTGAGCGGACCTTTGACCGCATCTCAATGATCTTGCCCAGGTCATCGGGCGGAATGGGAATGAGCCTGCCGTCGTCGCCCAACTTGCGATCGATGGGCACCGCATAGACCGGAACCAGAATAATCAATGTGATCGAAAGGACCACGTAAAGAGCAATCGAGGTGAGCAGAACATCCACTGGGATGTACAGCCCCCATAGCGTCAGCCCCGCGTCCATCATTCACCTGTGCCTATCCTGCCGAAACTCATCCGGCAGCATCAATTGCAAAAATGCTGTCGAGAAGATGCGCAAGGCGCACGCCCGCCTTCTGCAACCGCTCCCGGATAATGACGTCGCTCATGGCCAGATACGTCGCATCGATAGTCACACTGCCACTTTCAGGTGGATCGCAGGAGCTTCCATGGAAACTGCAATAGCCCGTTTCGGCTGCCTCGCTGATTGCAAAGGACTCATTTGCCCAATCGTGGGGATCAGACGTATTCCATTCAGCGATTTGCTCATCCGTGATGGCATCAAGCAGCTTGTCGGCGGCAAGCTTCACATCCGTACCGACGGCGTGCGCCACAAGGCAAGTATCCCAGGCGGAGTGAAGATTTCGGCTACAGGCGCCGGAGACGTCGATGTCGTTGCCTCCACGATCATCCGCGAAGGAAACATGGAGTGGCTGATGGACGTCGCCGACCCAATGTCCCAGAGACTTGAGCGCTATTAGGCGGTCGGCGGTTTTCGACGACTTCGAGGCCACGTTCTTGGCATCGTTGAGGATGGCTGTCACCACGCACTCGGTGGCGCCACCGCAGTCATCTGTGGTCAGCGGCTTCCCATCGCGAGCCAAGTTCAGGAAGTGGCGCGGCGGGTGGATACGCGGATGGTCGGGAAAGATGCAAGAGTCTGCGAATGTATCAAACTCCGTTCCGGACTTGGTTAGTTTGCGGACAGCGGCACGGGTGTCGGGTTGAGCAAGACGGAAGGCAATTTCGCAGACGATCTTGTGTCCCTCGTCGCCCCACGCGGCGGCCTGACCGCAAAGGGCGGCCCACACGATGATGGCAAGCGAAAGACACCGCATGATACATCTCCCTTCAGATATGTAACTCGAACGACGGGCTCGAGCGCGCTCCTTGCGATGCCGAACCGACCTCCTATTGCCCCGAGAAGTAGAGGCGCCGAAGACTTCGGTCGGTTCCTTTTGCGAAATAGCTCGCGCTCGGCCGCTCACCGTCGATCCAGTTCGGATTGTCGATCAGATATTTCCGCAAAAGAGCGGCGGCCTCCGTCTGGTTATCCTTGAACGACAGCGATTCACGGAAAGCATAATGGGAGAAGAGCCGCATGAACTCACCGAGATAAATATCCGCCAGGGTCTCATTGCCCTCGATCACCAGCATGTTTTCGTCATTGGTGATGGCTGAGGCGTCGGAGAAGTTCGCAGAGCCTACGACGATGACCGGGGTCTGGCCGAGCGGATCGGAAAGCATGTACTTGGTATGTACGTAAAGCACGTGCTGATCTTTGGTGATCCGATCGATTTCCTGAAGCCACCGGTCGAAGTTGTTCAATTCGACCTTGTGGCCCACGGACACAACCGTGTTGGGTAGCTTTCGAATGCGGTCGATCTCGGCCGATTGCTGCTTCATCGTCTTGCCGTTGCCTTTCTTCTCCATCAGGGCAAACCGCAGCACGTCGTCCTTGCGTTCATACACGTCGACGAAACGGCTGTTCATGCCAAATGCAAAGGTCATGAACAATGCTCGCTCACTCTTACCGGCGATCTCTGCGTACCAGTCCATCGCAGCGAGTTCGGTTTGCGGCGAGAAAACGGGCGTGACCTCCTTGTCCCAGGGATGCGCCGGCGCGGGCGTCGCTTCGTCATTGGCTTCCGCTGTGAGTTTCTTGGTCGGGTCCTTGTCCAACAAGGTCCAGAACTCATAATACTTCTGTGCGATGTCTCGGTCGCGAACGATATGGGCATTGTTGGAATGGCCGTATATGCCGTTCTCGCTGAGATTGGTTGAGCCCGTCCAAACCTGCTCTGATGTATCATTTTTGCGAAGAACTAGAAATTTGTTGTGCGCGAATTGACCAGTATGGATACGCGGCTTGACCATCTTGCCAAGGCCGGCTCCCTCCATCGCCGCACGGTTCTTGTCGCCTTGCGTTTTTCCGTCGTACAGGATCTTGACGGTCGCGCCGCGCTTCTTGGCTGCCTTGAGCGCGGTATAGATTTCCTCGTTCTTGAACTCGAAGAAGGCCCCGTAGAGCTCGTCGCCCTCGTCGGCCTGTTTGATATAGGCCTGCAGTCCCTCGATCAGACCGCGAGACAGCCAATCAAAGGCCGCCTGGCCCACCTCGTCAGGCGTCCGGTTCTGAAAGCGGCGTGCATATTCCTGGGAGGCGACGGCGCCGCGGTTGAAGAACACGGCGTGTTTCCCGATCTCAGTGCCCTCCGTTTTGACATCCAGCGAAACATCAGGCCCATCCTTCAGGGCCGTCGGTGTTCCACAGCGCGGTACGATGCGATACGTATAGTCGTGGATCTCGTCGACCGTGTAGTCGGACCATTGAAAGGTCTGCAGGGGATGTTTGTAAGATGTGACCGGGACTCCCGGTGCCGGGTGCGGTTCGACGGCTTTGAAGGTCTTCATGCCCGGCAGCCAGATGACCTCGCCATCTGAGTGGCGGGTGCGTTCGATGGCAAACCCCAGAACCTTGTCCTTCCGGATGGACGCGGCTGGATAATCCCATCCCAGCAGCACAACGTGGGTACCGGCGATCGCGAGGGCGGGAAATGGGTCGGTTGGCTTGCTTTTCTTGCGCATGGATCGTTCAACATTTTCCAGAATGAATTTAGAAAGAATAGAGAGGCACGCCAAAATGGCGGCCCGTTCAAAGCGTTCGTCACGAAACCGGCAAATAGAGACCGGCCAGCAGGCGGCGGCTTCACGCACAAACGAGCGCGCGCAGGCCTTGCGCGGATTTCCGCCAACCAGTCGATGAATCTTTCTTCCCAGGCTCGGAACCTCAAAATTCTGCACAATTTCGATTTCAATTACAAGACGTGTCAGGAAATTTCACACGCCCGGGCTAGCGTTGACGCCGAGGGCCAACGTTCGCCACTGATCACGGGATTGTCGATCCAGAAACACACCCGTCGTCTCGGATGGATTTTCAAGGTGGAGGTGTTCATAGCGGGCCTAAACGTCCCAGCCCTGCGCCTTATTGAATTAGATCATGTTGCACTGCGAGGAGTCGTTCTCGCCAGCATCACTTGCGCGCTCACGCCCGCGCCGACAGCAATCGGGGCAAAGGGTCATTGGAGCGAAATGAGCTTAAACAGCATGCGTGTTGATCGGCCGCTTGATCCGAATCTTCCATAACAACGCATACGCGCGCGACGGCGCAGACTAGCCGAGCTAGTTACATAACTTGACTGCACGTTTGAGTGCGTCTGCGGATAAGCCATGTTGCAGGCGGCTGATGAGGTCGTCTGTAGCCCGAAGGATTGCCTCTTCCTCAGGTGAGCGTGGAGCGCCTGGCCCCCACGAAAGATAATCTCTGAACGCAATAATCTTCTTCAGCTTGATCAACTCATCCGCCTTGGCTTCAATGAAGGCATCAAGCTGAGCTTCGTATCTCCGTCGTTCTTGTTCTTTGAGGTAAGCCTGGTGAGCTTCCTCTCTCCGGCGCTTTTCGGCTTCTGCGGCAATGCGATTGTGTCGCGCCGTTGCAGCGCCCGTCAGCATCCCAACCAGGACGTCACCCAGGAAGGTTTCGAGTTTACTCGTCCGTCTGTCGTTCCACCGACCGAGCACGTAGCCATCCTGCCATTGCGATCTAAGCGGGTCAGTCAGAGTCAGCGACAACCGACCGGAGGGTTGATAGTCCCAGCTGCGCCAATGCCGTCGATCGAGATTATACAGTGACGGCCATTTGCGGTGTTGTTCTTCCCAGTTGGCCTTCGCCTTCAGTTCGGCCTGGGTGGGCTGATGTGCTGTCTTGTCCCTTGTCTCGCCAAGCTGGAGAGACAGGCATTCGCCGTCAACGATCACAACGAGCCCGGTGTCAGTCGCCTTAGTCTGCTGCCCGGCAGCGTCCACGGCCTTTAGGAGCGTATCGACAATTAGCCAGGCCCGGTCGCGGTTGGCCGCCCCTAGGGATGCGACCAGGAGGCCCGGGCCACCAACCCGCAGAAAACCCTCGTCATCTGGCTTTGTCGACCGGAGTGCCTGCCTGAACGCGCTGGCGGCCGGGTGAAGACGCGCGGGCGCCTGTTCCGGAACAAGAATGGGTGCTGTGATCCTTTCGTGAGCCTTCGCCGCGGCCTCCATTACTTCCTGGGGCACATTTGGATGCGCAAATACGGAGACGAGGACGTGGTCGGACACGCCCGGACTCGGCGGCAACAGGGGCGTCTTTTTAACGGGCTTGCCAAAATTGAGCTTTGCCCAATAGCCGAGCGGCGGGGTGGGTACCTGATGGCGGACACAGGTTTTTCGTAAGCCGACGTCGGATAGCCCAAACTCCTTGGCGAGTTTCACGAGAGGGGTCGTCCAGACGAGGTCGTAAAGTTCTTGGCGGGTGAATTCCCTGGTTTTGCTCATAGCCGAATCCCGAGTGGCATTGGTCGGTCAACGGCCGATTTATGTCATAACTTTCAATACGGGAGCGCGCTGAGCTCAATTCCCAATTCTGCGGCAAAGCGCTCTGCCGATCGGCCGAGTTCTTCCCCAACAGCGCAATGCGAGTCGTGATTGGGTTCACTCCGCTGAGCGCAGTGGACGATGATGTATCTCTCAAGCCGCCGCTACGGCTGCTGCACGCCGACTTACGCTGCGATCTGGCCGACTTTTTGACGAGGTTCCCTTTGCAGGCTTCGTGCCTTGGATCGACATCAGCATTTCCTTCTGGCCCGCTGCCTTTTTCAGCGGCTTCTTGACCGACTTCTTCGCAGCTTTGGGTTCTGACGCAGTTCCCGAGACGCTTCGGCGCAGCGCCTCCATCAGGTCGACCACGTTCTCACCGCGTGGGCGTTCCTTCGGTGTGATTGTCTTGCCAGCCCGCTTTTGATTGATCAGTTCGATTAGAGCGCTTTCGTACTGATCTTCGAACTTCTCCGGCTCGAAGCGCCCCGCCTTCTGATTGACGATGTGCCTGGCCAGATCCAGCATATCCTTCGTGACTCTTACATCCTGAATCTCATCGAAGTACTCCTGCTCGCTGCGCACCTCATACGGGTAGCGAAGCAGCGTGCCGACGAGACCCTTATCCATCGGCTCAAGCGCGATAATGTGCTCGCGGTTCGTCAGGACCACTCGTCCGATTGCGACCTTGTCCATCTCGCGGATGGTCTCACGGATTACCGCGAAAGCGTCGTGTCCAACCTTGCCGTCCGGACGGATGTAGTAGGGACGAATCAGGTAGCGCGGGTCAATGTCGGTACGATCGACGAACTCATCGATCTCGATGGTCCGCGTAGACTCCAACGCGATCTCCTCGAGCTCCTCCTTCGAGACCTCGATGTACTGGCCCTTCTCAAGCTTATAGCCCTTGACGATGTCCTCGTTCGGCACCTCGTCGCCGGTGTCTGCGTCCACCTTCAAGTACTTGATGCGGTGGCCGGTCTGCCGGTTGAGCTGGTTGAAAGAGATCTTTTCGCCCTCAGATGTGGCCGGGTAAAGCGCCACCGGGCAGGTCACCAGAGACAATCGCAGGAAGCCTTTCCAGTTGGCGCGCGGTGCTATTTACGCAGAACTCCTGTTTCGGGACCCACAGACTCAAGACGAACGATTGCGCCCGGTTCCGACCGCCCGAACGGGCCCACAGGATGATTTTTTCTAACGGGGGATCGACTCCATTGTTCCTGATATGTTCTAATCGGACATGACCGACCGACCCGCGAGCTGGCGCATGCCGACCCCGAAGCAGATGGAAAAGATGATTGGTGCCGTCCGCCGAAACATGCCGCCCGCGCCTGGGTTGGCTCCAAATGACGACCTACCGCCTGAATACTGGCAGGCTCTCCTCGATGACAGTCATGCGGAGGCGAAGCCCGGGCACTCCGCAGGGGCGTTGCGGCTATTACAAATCTCCCACCATATTCTGCGGCTTGGCTGTGGCCGGTGCGGCAGGCTGGTCGAGATTCAGAAGGTCGACGCCACACGCCTCTACGGCGCGGATGCGGTGTGGAACGAGGTCGGCCAGCGTCCTTTAAACAACACCTGCAAGCAGCGGACTGGCCGTTACGAAGAGGATGGCTGCTGGCCGACGTTCGACTAAGCCGTCGATGGCGCCCAAGTACCATCCCACACCCCTCTCCGGGACCGATCGAAAGGCACTCGGCAAAGAGCTCAGCAAAGCCCGCGCGATGACCACGATTCTGGGAGCGCAGTCGGCTGAAGCCCGTGCCAAGGGCGAAGCTCTCATCCGTCAGGCCGACAAGCTGCTGTGCGAATCTTGGAACGAGAAGTTGTGGGCAGATGGGGGACCGATCGATCCATCCCCCACGATCGACCAAGCCTTGAATGGCGGCTACTCATCGCTTGAGATCCAATGTTCGCGCTGCAAGACTAAGAGGGATGTCGACCTAGCCATGCTGCGGCATCCGCCAATCACATTGGTCCACGACCTCGCGAGCCGGCTTCGCTGCAGCAACTGTGCTAAGGCCGGCCGACGTCCGGCCGCCACCCTCCTGCAGCTGAGACCCGGTCCTCGCCAGGCACCTCCGGAGACCTGAACGTGTGCAATCTCTACTCGATGACGAAGAACGTGGACGCGATTCGTCACCTGTTCGGGGCGCTCAACAGCAGCGTCGGAAACTTGCCCAGCATGCCGGGCATCTTCCCGGACTACCCAGCCCCTATCGTCCGTAATGCTTCGGGTGGACGAGAGATCGTCATGGCTCGCTGGGGCATGCCATCGTCGCAGAAGGCACTCCTGGACGCGACGAAGAAGCGCGCTGAGAAACTGGAAGCCAAGGGCAAGACGGTGGATTTCAAGGACCTGCTCCGGATGGAGCCGGACAGCGGCACAACCAACATCCGGAACGCCACGAGCGCACATTGGAAGCGGTGGCTCGGGCCCCACAATCGCTGCTTAGTCCCTCTGACGTCGTTTTCCGAGTACGACACGATTGAGGGCAAGAAGGTGCCGGTGTGGTTCGCCCTGGACGAGTCTCGGCCCCTTATCGCTTTTGCGGGCATCTGGACGAACTGGACATCGGTGCGGAAGGTCAGGGAAGGCGAAGTAAACGCCGATGTTTTCGGTTTCCTGACCTGTGAGCCGAATGCCGAGGTGAAACGCGTCCATCCAAAAGCAATGCCCGTCATCCTGACAACTACTGAGGAATACGACGTCTGGCTCCGTGCCCCCTGGGACGAGGCTAAGGCGCTGCAGCGGCCGCTTCCGGACGGGGCGCTCAAGATCTTTGCCACCGGAGAAAAGGAAGACCCAGCGCCCAGCACGTAGTTTCTGCACAGGCCTGCGGAACAGGTTGGACAGGGCCGCGCCCTGATGATTCGGAATCCCTGCTACGTGCTAACCGCAGGGAACGTGGGCGGGACGGAGGGATTCGTCCGGGCAGGAGCGATCTCTTATGCTGATCACTAAGGAAAGACGTCCGGCGATCCGGACGCTGCGCGGCTGGGCAATCTTGCTGCTACAGGAGGCCGGCGCCATCCGTGAGTGCGAGGAGCATGGGTGGATGCAAGAACGTGCCGACCCACACGCTCGCGACCGAGCACTGGAAATGGGGAGAGAGGATCCGCCCACCGGCCTGTCTCCAGACCAAGCCGTGGCGCAGATCCGGGAAGTCCTGGACTCAATAGGTGACACCTGCCCGGATTGCCGGGCGACCTAGGCTGTCACGCCCGCGTCAGCTGCTCAAAATATCAGGTGATTGATCTCCCCCAGTCCAGATGGGCGCGTTTCGTGCGGCGGGCTATTCGTGAACTGCCAGGAAGCACCTCATTTACTCCCAGCCGTTGGGAGGGCGCGTTATCTCGGGCGCGAGACCCGAAAACCCTTGAAGGTCATTCTTGGAAACTAGCGCCAGCCCTTGATCTCGCGCGACAGTTGCGTTTGGATAGGCCGCTCGGGGGAGAAAGAAATGCGGTCGCTGGGAATTGCTTTGCTCTGTGTGGGACTCGGAGGATGTTACGCAACAGGCGCAGATGTTCGTGCCAAACTGGGCCAAGACTACGTGGGAAAAAACGTAGATGCTCTGGTCGTTCGTTGGGGGCCACCCGCCAGTACTTTCAAGATGAACAGCGGCGAAATCGCCCATAGCTGGCAGCTGGCGAGTGGGAGCTCATTTTCGGTCTCTCGTGACGGTCGAGACAGCGCATCGGGAAGTTCGCAGGGATACGCTTGCAAGGTCAACGTCGTTGCATCGCCGAGCGGCACGATCAAAAGTCTCGACACTGAAGACAAGGACAATAGTCTTTATTACGGACCCATTCCTACTGGCGTCCAGCTTGGCAGCGTTTGTGCAGAGCAACTTGGAATGAAGCAGTAGAGGCTGGTGTCTTCGCTGCCCTACTCGATGACAGGCTGATGGCCGCTGTATGCGTTCCACATCGCGGTTCGTTCTCATCGCTCTGTTTGCGCTCGTCACGCCAGCCACTGCGGCAATCGAGCATATGGCCGACTCCCTGCATGTGGGCCGTGCCTCCGGCGACCGTGATCAGTGGCAACGGATCGATTTCCGCTCCTCGGGACAGCCCCGGCCAAACGCAGCACAGATCAAAGTCGCCATCCGCACTAAGGGCCTTAGCATGCAGGGCCTGATCCGAATTCCGGGTGCCCCAGCATCGAACTTCGACACCGGCAACGGTTTGACCGTCGTTGACCTAATAAACGTCGGCCGCCCTAGCAGCGGCTATGCTGACATTGTCGCGCTCGAAATATTGTTCACCCAAACAACCCCGGGACAATTCTACGAGGTGTTTGCGGTCGGTGATGGCGACTAAGCCAAATAGATCTGCTAAAATGCAGGCCCGGGGACGCCCGCTGATGGCTAACTCGCTCGTCATACGCAAGGGAACAAACCTAGAGAAGCGCAGCCGAGCCCTTCGCGCGGCGCAATACCTGCGAATGTCGACCGAACTTCAACGCTATTCTCTGCAGAACCAGGCTGCTGCCATAGCCGCGTATGCCCAGCAACAAAACCTCACGATCGTTCGTGACTATATCGACGAAGGTCGTAGCGGCTTAAGAATCAAAGGCCGGGCGGGTCTTATCGAACTGATTAAGGACGTCGAATCTGGGGACGCGGATTTCGATCACGTCCTCGTTTACGACGTCAGCCGGTGGGGCCGTTTTCAGGATGTCGACGAAAGCGCGCACTACGAATTTGTCTGCAAGCAGAAAGGTGTCCAGATCGCCTATTGCGCCGAGCAATTTGACAACAACGGGAGCCTTCTGTCGAGCATTGTCAAAAACATAAAGCGAGTGATGGCGGCCGAGTACAGCCGAGAGCTCTCGGTCAAGGTTCATGCCGGGCTATGCAGGTTGACCAGCCTTGGATATCGCGCGGGGGCGCCTATCACTTACGGTCTTCGGAGAGAGCTGGTTGACGAAAGTCATCGATCGAAAGGGCGACTGGGCAAGGGAGAACACAAATCTCTCAAAACGGACCGGGTGCGCGTCCGAGCCGGGTCCGACGAAGAAGCCGAGATTATACGATTGATCTTTCGTCAGTTTGCGGTCGAAGGAAAGTCGGATGCGGCGATCGCCCGAGGCCTCAATCGTGCGCAGGTCGGCAACCAGCACGGGCGACCGTGGAGCTACCGGATGGTGCACACGATTCTCAAGAACGAGAATTACATCGGGAAAGTCGTATATAACCGCACCTCGAAGCAGCTCGGGCAGAAGCTCAAGCGAAACCCTCCCGACCAGTGGGTCCGCGGTGGCGCAACTATAAAGCCCATCGTTGATGAAGAACAGTTTGCGCGTGCCCAGCGCATCATGGCCGATCGCTACATTAGAATCTCCGAAGACGAGATGTTGAAACGGCTGCGCACGACACTTGCGCGCAAGGGACGGCTGACCACGCGGATTATCAACTCCGCGCCCGGGCTTCCTTGTTCAGACGCTTACGTCGATCACTTCGGTTCACTTCGGAAGGCCTACGCGCGCATCGGCTATTCTGCGTCCCGCGATTGCAACTGGATCGACTGCCATGATCTCTGGTCCGGAGTTCTGGAGCAACACAAGGCCCAGGCAATTGAGGCACTCAGAAGCGAGGACGGAATATGCATCAGCTCCGATGAGGCCGGGGTCGGACTGAAGATAAACGGTCTCAACCTGTCCTTTCTTGTTGCTCGACAGAGCACGAAGCCCAAGCTGGAGTACGTGGATCACTGGAGAGTCTACACCCGGCCGGTTCCTCTCGGATTGTTGGCGGTGCTGCGGTTGGACAGCGCCAATCGAGCCATTCGAGACTATGTGCTGCTTCCTCTCGCTAAAAAGTGCGACGGTCATTATCTCAGGGTCTCGGATATTGCTTTAGCCCGCCTCCACGCGCTCCAGTTCGAGAGGTTTGACGAGCTCATTGATTTCGTCAGAAAGAGGTTGGTAGCCAGCCGCGCCGCGTCAGCCACGACAAACCCGCCGAACAAACGAGTGAAATCAAGCCGGCCCAAAACCAAGAACGGCCGCGCGCGGCGTTGATGGACCGCAGATAGAGAAACGCTCCGAGGAGTGTTCCGTAGTTCCTTCTAAAGTCTCCGTTGAGCTTGGCGATCTTGGATAGCTCCGAAGACGTTTCATATCCGTCGGCCACGATGCTGGCTCCTATGTCAACTACCAGCACCTTATGAACCACTGTTTTGCCCGACGGAGCAAGTCAAATTTCTGTTTTTCGAAAAATGGGGGCTTCTGATTGGTTGAGGGGCGTTGCTCTTACGCCCGGGTAAAGCGGGCGTCAGTGGTCAACAGAAACGCAAAGAAGCCGGCGCAAGGCCGGCTTCTGCGTATTCTAGTGCTGAAAGAAAGCGAAGCTCAATACCTCGCGGCGGCCGGGCCACCGAAGCGTTAGTTGAGGCGCGCCGTGACCACGTCGACGTCTTGGCTGATGCGATCAATCCGGAGGAGGGTCCCCGCCGGAATGAGCAGACCTGTCGACGACATCGTTACATCGCGGTCACCCATGAACATGTGGTTGTACTCCACGCCGACCGACCAGTTCGGCGCGAAGCCGTACTCCAAACCAACGCCGACGGTGCCGCCCCACCGGGTTTCGGTAGCCGAATCGAAGGCCACGTCGCCGGGAATGGTTCGACCTGTGTACTTGTCGCGGGTGACGGCCGCGCCGCCCTTCACATAAAGCAGCGCATTGTTCCAAGAATAGCCGACTTGTCCGGTGAAGAGGCCGAAAGCGTCGATCTTGGATTGGTTCCGGGCGATGATGAAGGTGCTGGAGTTCGATCCGTTAAAGTCTGCCCAGTTTCCCTGTGCTTCGAGCCCGAAAACATAAGGTCCGGTCTGCCAACGGTAGCCGATTTGACCGCCGACTGTGCCGCCAGATGCATCGTGGCAGCCTTCAGCACCGCCGGGAACAACCGCAAATACACCGAACTGGGTCATATCCCAGCACTTGCGGCTCGTACCCCAACCGCCGTTTGCGCCAATGTAAAAGCCGCTCCAGTCATACATCGCAACCGCCATCGGAGGCGCCTTGGTGTACGGACGGGCCGCCAGATCGGCTGCGCTTGCCGGAGCTGACAAACCCAGAGCGAGTGTGCCGGCCGCAGCCACTAGAAGCCTTTTCATACGCGTGTCTCCCCAGGAAAATGAGTTCAATGAATCGGTGCGTTCGCCCACCTGCCGATTGCAAGCTACGGCATTCGCTCTTCGGTTGCTGTAGTTGGCTTGCGACACCGGCTTCCAAAAAGGGTCAGAAATCTTGTACTTGCCAGCAATTGCGGGAACCAATCCGCTTGGGTGCATACCGAGTGGTCTAGTGCAACGCCGCGTGTGACCCTAAACGGGCTCTGGATGTGCGCCTGGCGGTTCACGATCGGTTCTGAGGTTGCTCAATTCCTCTCATGCAAGCAGGGCGCTGGCCTGTTACCTCACCTCCGTGCGGGCTATCGGTCCAATGCTTGAAGCTCCTGGCCCATCGGCCAGTGCGACTAAGGTCGAAAGCAGCCGGTACCAGCAATACCAACGGGTGGAGAAGGTTCGAGCCCAGTTCCTCTCCCTCCGCCATCAGCCCCGTGTCCGCTCCAATTGCCGCTGTCCAAATGGCGGCGTCAAAACCCGGTCGCGATGCGGCAACCTGGCCGCAGTTTATTCCATCATTCAACAACCAGTACATGCGTCGTGGGAAAAGCCCCAAAGGTGCATGAGCGTCTCTCGCGCGCCTTCGGCCGCCACAACGCGTCGTGAAGTCGCGCCATGCAGAAACGCGCCTGTACACGGTGGCGTGACCTCCATAACTTCCGCGGCGCAATGTGAGGAGATGCGACGTGGCGAAGAAGACGGCGACCAGGAAGAAATCTGCTGCGAAGAAAGCAGCGAAGACCTCCAGCAAGACAAGCGCCGTTCGCAAGGGCAAGGTCGCGAAGGCTGCAACCAAGCCGGTCAAGAAGGCCGCCGCGCGAAAATTGTCCGCACCGCGCCGCCCCAAGGGCCCGGCCTGGCAATGGTCGGCGGTCGAGACCGCAGCCGCAATCCGCTCCGGCGCCATCTCGGCGGTCGAGACCGTCGAGGCGCATCTCGAGCGGATGCGGGCCGTCAATCCGCGACTGAACGCGGTTGTCGTCGATCTCTCTGAGGAGGCGCTGGCCGCGGCGCATGCGGCCGACAAGCGGCGCGCGAAGGGCGGCGAGCTCGGCCTTCTGCACGGCGTACCGATCACGATCAAGGAGAACGTCGACTACGAGGGCCGTCCGAACTTCAATGGCGTCCCCGCCAACAAGGACCTCATCGCGCCGTCGGATTCGCCGGTGGTGCGCAACCTGAAGAAGGCTGGCGCGATCATCATCGGCCTCACCAACACGCCGGAATTCTCCTTCCGCGGCTTCACCGACAATCCCCTGCACGGGCTGACGCTCAATCCCTGGGATCCCAATATCACCTGCGGCGGCTCCTCGGGCGGTGCGGGTTCGGCGGTCGCCGCCGGCATAGGCACCATCGCGCACGGCAACGACATCGGCGGCTCGCTGCGCTGGCCGGCGCATTGCAACGGCGTTGCGACCATCAAGCCGACGCAGGGACGTATTCCGGCCTTCAACGCAAGCGCAACCGCCGAGCGGCCGATGCTGGCGCATCTGATGTCGGCGCAGGGGCCGCTCGCCCGCCACGTCGCCGACGTCAGGCTCGCGCTGGAGGTGATGAGCCAGCGCGATCCGCGCGATCCCTGGTGGGTACCGGCGCCGCTGGTCGGGCCGAAGCCGAAGGGGCCGATCAAGGTCGCGCTCGCCAGGATTCCTGAAGACATGGACGTCGATCCGCACGTCGCGGCGGCGTTGCGTCAGGCCGCCGATCACCTGGAGCGTTCCGGCTATCGCGTCAGCGAGGTCGATGTGCCCGACATCGACGGCGTCTGGCAGACCTGGTGCGACATCATCACCAACGAGACGATGGTGATGCAGGAGGCCGGCATGCTGAAGGTGACGTCGGAAGACTTCCACAAGGCGTGGGGCGGCATGAAAGCCAAGGCCAACGTGCTCGACCTCAAGGCCTGGATGCAGGCGACCGCCGCGCGCAACGGCCACATTCGCGCCTGGCAATTGTTCTTCGAGGAGTATCCGGTGGTGCTGGCACCGACCACGGTGAAGCCGACGCCTAGCCCGCGCGAGGACACTGTCAGCCCCGAGCGCGTGCGCGAGATTTTCTGGGGCGAGATCCGCTTCATCTCCGCGATCAACGTGCTGGGCCTGCCGGGCGCCGTGGTGCCGGTGACGCTGCACGATG
Source organism: Bradyrhizobium sp. CAR08 (assembly GCF_052871955.1). Taxonomy (NCBI): domain Bacteria; kingdom Pseudomonadati; phylum Pseudomonadota; class Alphaproteobacteria; order Hyphomicrobiales; family Nitrobacteraceae; genus Bradyrhizobium; species Bradyrhizobium sp. CAR08. The sequence continues at coordinate 47,494 of NZ_JBIXJX010000023.1, read as the reverse complement.
GCCAGCCGATCGGCGTGCAGCTCATTGCCGGGCGCTATCGCGAGGATCTCGCGCTCGATGCAGCGGCCGCGATCGAGAAGCGCGCCGGCGTGCTCGCCCATCGGCTGTGGGAACAGATGGACTGATAGGGCAGCGAAGTTGTTTCCCTCTCCCCTTGTGGGAGAGGGTGGCTCGCCGCGCAGCGGCGAGACGGGTGAGGGGTCTCTCTCCGCTAACGCAAGCTTGGCCGTATGGATAGAGACCCCTCATCCGGCGCTTCGCGCCACCTTCTCCCACAAGGGGAGAAGGGAGTGCAGCGTGTTCGCTGCCGCCAACCGCAAAACTTCATTAATCCAATTTGACTTGAATTTTAGCCAATTCCCCAACAACCGTTAGGGTTACTTCCTCGATCTCTAGACGAATTATTGTCCGCTTTACCACCCGCCTCTAACAGAGGGACGGCGGACAACGCACATGCCTCATACAGGCCAATAAGTGCGGCCCGCTCCACGCGGAGGTGGCACGATGCGCAACGAGACGATCGCTATTCACGCCGGCTACGAGCCCGAAGCCACCACGCACGCGGTTGCCGTGCCGATCTACCAGACCGCGGCCTACGCCTTCGACAGCGCCGATCACGGCGCGGCGCTCTTCAATCTCGAGACCGAAGGCTATCGCTACAGCCGCATCGCCAATCCGACCAGCGCGGTGCTGGAAAAGCGTATCGCGGAGCTCGAGGGCGGCGTCGGCGCGCTTGCGGTCGCGACCGGGCAGGCCGCGCTGCATTTCGCCTTCGTCAACGTCGCCGATCACGGCGGCAACATCGTTTCCGTGCCGCAGCTCTATGGCACCACGCATACGCTGCTCTCGCACATCCTGCCGCGGCAGGGCATCACCGGCCGCTTCGCCGAGAGCGACAAGCCCGAGGCAATCGAAAGGCTGATCGACGAGAACACCCGCGCCGTGTTCGCCGAAACCATCGGCAATCCCGCCGGCAATGTCTGCGACATCGAAGCACTGGCGAAGGTCGCCCACGCCCACGGCGTGCCGCTGATCGTCGACAATACCGTTGCAACGCCCATCCTGCTCAAGCCGTTCGATTACGGCGCCGACATCGCCGTGCATTCGCTGACCAAGTTTCTGGGCGGTCACGGCACCACGCTCGGCGGCGCCATCGTCGACTCCGGAAATTTCCCCTGGGCCAAGCACGCCGACCGCTTCCCCGGTTACAACAAGCCGGATGCCTCCTATCACGGCCTCGTCTATGCCGAGCGCTTCGGCCGCACAGCCTATATCGAGCGCGCGCGCAGCATCTATCAGCGCACCATGGGTTCGGTGCTGTCGCCGTTCAACGCCTTCCTGCTGCTCCAGGGCATCGAAACCGTCGCGCTGCGCATGGAGCGCCACTGCGAAAACGCCCGCAAGGTCGCCGAATTCCTGCGCAAGGATCCGCGCGTGGCCTGGGTCAACTACACCGGCTTCCCGGACAGTCCCTATTATCCGCTGGTGCAGAAATATCTCGACGGCAACGCCTCGTCGCTGTTCACCTTCGGCATCAAGGGCGGCATGGAAGCCGGCAAGTCCTTCTACGATGCGCTGAAGCTGATCACGCGCCTCGTCAATATCGGCGATGCCAAGTCGCTGGCCTGCCATCCGGCCTCGACCACGCACCGGCAGATGTCGGCGGAGCAGCAGCGGGTCGCCGGCGTTTTGCCGGAAACGATCCGCTTGTCGATCGGCATCGAGCATTGCCAGGACATCATCGAGGACCTCGATCAGGCACTGGAAAAGGCCTGCCCGTCCGCGCGCCTCCAGGCCGCGGAGTAGGCGGCTGCGCCGATGACGATCCTGATCGACAGGGATCAAGCTATATCGAGCCCGGCGCTGGTGCCGGGAGCGGGCGATCTGGCGCGCGAGCCCGGCGGCACCGAGCTCACGATCGGGTTGATCAACAACATGCCGGATCCGGCGCTGAAGGCGACCGAGCGGCAATTCATGAAGCTGCTGCAAGCCGCAGCAGGTCCGCGCCGCATCCGCTTTCACTGCTTCTCGCTGCCTTCGGTGAAGCGCTCGCCGGAAGCGAGATGGCATGTCGAGAGCGAATACTCGGAACTCACCGAGCTCAGACGCCACAGGTTCGACGGCCTGATCGTGACCGGCGCCGAGCCGATCGCGCCTGAGCTCGACCAGGAACCGTATTGGCGCGATCTCACCGAGCTGATCGACTGGGCCAAGGTCAACACGCGCTCGACGATCTGGTCGTGCCTCGCTGCGCATGCCGCGGTGCTGCATCTCGACCGCATCGAACGGCGGCCGCTGCCGGCCAAATGTCACGGCATTTTCGACTGCGAAGCCGTGACCAGGGATCCGCTGACGCGGGCCGCGCCCGCTCCCCTCAAGGTCTCGCATTCGCGTCTCAACGAGATCGCCGAGAGCGACCTCGTTGAGGCCGGCTACCAGGTGCTGACGCGTTCGGCAAAGGCCGGCGTCGATACCTTCGTCCGCCAATATGCCAGCCGATTCGTGTTCTTCCAGGGCCATCCGGAATATGACGCGCTGTCGCTTCAGCGTGAATATCTGCGCGACATCGGCCGTTATCTCGCGCGTGAGCGCGACAATTATCCGCATCTGCCCGTGAGCTATTTTGACGCTTCGACCGAAGAGAAGCTGGTCCGCTTCGAGAAACAGGCAAGGCACCAGCGCCACCCCGCGCTCAGCAACGAGCTGCCCGCGCTGAATTTGCGTGCCGATATTGCCGCGGGCAGCGCCGCGGCGGCATTGTTCCGGAACTGGCTGCAATATCTCGGCGCGGGGACCGACGCGTCGGTGCTTGCACGTTAGGTCGGGACGACGGCATCGACGTTAGGACTAACGAAGTGTGTAGCTTGCCTCGAGCGGCGCACGAATGCTTCAGTGACGGCGGGGCAGACAGGAAATGCGAGTCGTGTGGTCGGCACTCCAGGGACGCGTGAGCAATCGGCTGGCCCGGCACTTTCGTGCCGCGCCGCACCGTCTGCCCGCGCATGCGCCCATGGTGAGCTTCACCTTCGACGATGCCCCCGATAGCGCCGCAGGCGAGGGCGCCGAGCTTCTGGAGCAGCATGGCGGCCGCGGTACCTTCTATCTCGCGGGCAGCCTGGTCGATCGTCCCTCGGACCATTGGCACGGCCTGTCGAACGACGCGATCGTGCGGCTTCACCGGGCCGGGCACGAGATTGCGTGCCACACCTTCTCGCACCAGAGTGCGGTCAATCTCGACGAGACCGCCATGGCCCGCGAGATCGAGCGAAACCGCAGCCATTTTCGCGGCATCGATTCCTCGATCACGCTCGAAAATTTTGCTTACCCCTATGGCATCGCGTCGGTGTGGCGCAAGCCGCAGCTCGCCAAGACCTTCCGCTCGGCGCGCGGCATCCTTCCCGGCGTCAATCGCGACGTCATCGATCTCCAGTTCCTGCGGGCCTCGCCCCTGGTCGATCGCGAGATCAATACGACGGGTGTCGATGGCTATTTCGACGAGGCGGTCGAGAGCGGCGGATGGCTGATCTTCTACGGTCATGACGTCGCCAACGCGCCGAGCCCGTATGGCTGCACGCCGGACCTGATGCGCCATGCGCTGCAGGCCGCCGCGAGGCGCGACATGCCGATCGTGACGGTCGCGGAAGCGCTGCGGAGGATCGGGGCGTAAGAAAGTTTTCTTCCCACGAAGGGTGGAAGGCGGCGTCCTGCGGAGCAAACAGCCTTGCCACGCCTGCGCGGTCATGCGACTGGCCTTGTGACGAATCTCACGGCCTCACCCCGACATGCCCATGTCCTCTCCTTCCACCGCTCCGCTGCCTGCGCCGGCCCAGGGCCGCGATGTGCTGTCGGTGCTGCGTTCGGTGTTCGGCCTGCCCGGGTTCCGCGGCGCGCAGGGCGAGATCATCCGGCACGTCACCGGCGGCGGCAATTGCCTGGTGTTGATGCCGACCGGCGGCGGCAAGTCGCTGTGCTATCAATTGCCGGCGCTGCTGCGCGAAGGCTGCGGTGTCGTGGTGTCGCCCTTGATTGCGCTGATGCGCGACCAGGTCGCCGCCATGCTCGAAGCCGGGGTCAACGCGGCCGCGCTGAACTCGTCGCTGACCCCGCAGGAAGCCTCCGACATCGAGCGGCGCCTGATCGTGGGTGATCTCGACCTGCTCTATGTCGCGCCGGAACGGCTGCTGACGCCGCGCTGCCTGGCGCTGCTGGCGCGGGCGAAGGTGGCGCTGTTCGCGATCGACGAGGCGCATTGCGTCTCGCAATGGGGCCATGATTTCCGCCCCGAATATGTCGGCCTGTCGATCATCGCCGAGCGCTTTCCCGACGTGCCGCGCATCGCGCTGACCGCGACTGCCGACGAATTGACCCGCAAGGAGATCGTCGAGCGGCTTCAGCTTGCAGACAGTCCGCACTTCGTCTCCAGCTTCGACCGTCCCAACATCCGTTACGAGATCGTCGACAAGCGCAACGCGGTGTCGCAGCTCAAGGATTTCATCCGGGAGCGTCACGCAGGTGATGCGGGCGTCGTTTATTGTCTCTCCCGCAAACGGGTCGAGGAGGTCGCCGCGGCGCTCGACGACGCCGGCATTGCCGCATTGCCCTATCACGCCGGGCTCGACAGCAGCGTGCGCTCGCGCAACCAGGACCGCTTCCTCAACGAGGACGGCATCGTCATCGTCGCGACCATTGCCTTCGGCATGGGCATCGACAAGCCGGACGTGCGCTTCGTCGCGCATCTCGATCTACCCAAGAGCATCGAGGCCTATTACCAGGAGACAGGACGCGCCGGCCGCGACGGCAAGCCGTCGGCGGCCTGGATGGCCTACGGTCTCTCGGACATCGTGCAGCAGCGCCGCATGATCGACGAGTCGAGCGGCTCCGACGAATTCAAGCGGGTCTCGATTGGCAAGCTCGATGCGCTCGTTGGCCTCGCCGAAACGCCGCACTGCCGGCGCCGGCGGCTGCTCGCCTATTTCGGCGAGATCGTGATGGGCGAGGGCTGCGGCAATTGCGACAATTGCCTGACGCCGCCGAAAATGCGCGACGGCAGGGTGCTGGCGCAAAAACTGCTATCCTGTGCCTATCGCACCGGGCAGCGTTTCGGCGCGATGCACCTCATCGACGTGCTGATCGGACGCCTGACCGAGAAGGTGACGCAGTTCGGTCACGACAAGCTCACCGTTTTCGGCATCGGACGCGAGCTCAACGAGAAGCAGTGGCGTACGGTGCTGCGGCAGCTCGTGGCGATGGGACATTTGCTGAGTGACAGCGAATCGTTCGGCGCGCTGAAGCTGACGGATTCGTCGCGCGGCGTGCTGCGGGGCGAAACGGAAGTGTGGCTGCGCGAAGAGGCGCCCGGCGTCCGGATCCGTTCGAGCCGCGCCAAGTCCCGCCGCAGTGATCTGGCCCCGGCAGCCGACGCGCCGCAGGGCGATGTCGATCCTGAATTGCGCGCGCGGCTACGAGCGTGGCGCTCGGACATTGCCCGCGCACGTGGCGTGCCGGCCTACGTCGTGCTGCATGACGCCACCATCGACGGCATCGTTCGCGCATGGCCGACCACGCTGGACGAACTGCGCAATGTGCCCGGCATCGGAGACAAGAAGCTCGAGCATTACGGCAACGAGCTGCTGCAGATTGTCAGGACGCGGTAGGGCGCAGGCACACCTCCGCCGTCATCCCGGACAAGCGCAGCGAAGCGGAGCGCCGATCCGGGATCCATAGCCACGGGCCGTAGGAAAAGGCACGCTGACTGCCTCAGCGTGTTTCAACAATTGGCAGTCGGGGTAATCGGTCCTGGCTTTCGCCAGGACGACACTCGTCGGGAGGTGCGCGCCGCCTCACATCACCGACGCGCTAGCCGTTCCGGAACGCATATCCATAGCCGTTCAGCGCCGGCGCGCCGCCGAGATGGGCGTAGAGGATCTTTGCGCCCTTCTCGAAATAGCCCTTCTGCGTGAGATCGATCAGGCCCTGCATCGACTTGCCCTCGTAGACGGGGTCGGTGATCATGGCTTCGAGACGCGCGGTGAGGCGGATTGCCTCCTTGGTTTCTTCCGACGGCACGCCGTAGGCGGGATAAGCATAATCCTCGATCAGCACGACGTCGTCGGCGACGAGATCCTTGCCGAGCTCGACGAGCTTGGCCGTGTTCTGTGCGATCGAGAGCACCTGCGCCTTGGTCTGCGCCGGGGTGAAGGAGGCGTCGATGCCGATCACCTTTCGCGCGCGGCCATCGGCGGCGAAGCCGACCAGCATGCCGGCATGGGTCGAGCCGGTGACGGTGCAGACCACGATGTAGTCGAACTTGAAGCCGAGTTCGGCTTCCTGCTTGCGCACTTCCTCGGCGAAGCCGACATAGCCGAGGCCGCCGAATTTGTGCACGGAGGCGCCGGCGGGAATCGCATAGGGCTTGCCGCCCGCCGCCTTCACCTCCTCGATCGCGTCCTCCCAGCTCTTGCGGATGCCGATGTCGAAGCCGTCGTCGACCAGGCGCACGTCGGCGCCCATGATGCGCGACAGCATGATGTTGCCGACGCGGTCATAGACGGCGTCCTCGTGCGGCACCCAGGCCTCCTGCACCAGGCGGCACTTCATGCCGATCTTGGCCGCGACGGCCGCGATCATGCGGGTGTGGTTGGACTGCACGCCACCGATCGAGACCAGCGTGTCGGCGTTCGAGGCGATCGCGTCGGGGATGATGTATTCGAGCTTGCGCAGCTTGTTGCCGCCATAAGCGAGGCCGGAATTGCAGTCCTCGCGCTTGGCATAGACCTCGACATTGCCGCCGAGATGCTTTGACAGCCGCTCCAGCTTCTCGATGGGCGTCGGACCGAAGGTCAGCGGATAGCGCGCGAATTTTTCGAGCATCGTCAGGTCATCCCGATTGGCGTTAATGTCTGATAAAACGCTAGCATCGCTGCGTAAAAAGGTGCTTTCAAATACTGCGGCTCTGTTGCGCATGTTCTTGCAGAAAGTGCCATATAGCGTAGTCTTCCTTTCGCCGAAAACCCTAATTTCGGAAGCTTCTTCCATGACCGTTCGTCTTGACCGTATCGACCTTAAGATGTTGCGATTGCTGCAAAATAACGGCCGGCTCAGCAACGCCGAGCTGGCCGAAACCGTCGCCATCAGTCCCGCCACCTGTCATCGCCGCACCCAACGCCTGTTCGAGCACGGCTTCATCGCCGCCGTGCGCGCCATGGTTGCGCCGAAGAAGGTCGCAAAGGGCACGCTGGTGATGGTCGGGGTCGTGCTCGACCGTTCGACGCCGGAGAGCTTTGCGATCTTCGAGCAGGCGATCACCAGGCTGAAATTCGTGCTCGACTGTCACCTCGTCGCCGGCGACTTCGACTATTTCCTCAAGATCCGCGTCGGCGACATGGAGGACTTCAACCGTATCCACGGCGAGCAACTGATCGCGCTGCCCGGCGTGCGCCAGACCCGCACCTTCTTCGTGATGAAGGAAGTCGTCGACAACGCGCCGCTGGAGTTTTGAGCGGAAGCTATTGATGCGCGTTCCGCATCATGGGAGATTCAGATGATGCAGACATTCCCCTTCCGCCACCTCAATCCGGCGGGGCCGGCCTATCGGCGCGGCTGGGTCGACGAAGCCGTGGCCGCGATCGAGGCCGACCAGTGCCGCACGGCCGACACGCATCTGATCCGGCTGATCGTGCCGGCGCTCGCTGGCATCGACATCTATCTGAAAGATGAGTCGACGCATCCGACCGGCAGCCTGAAGCACCGGCTCGCGCGCTCGCTCTTCCTTTACGCGCTCTGCAACGGCCACATCCGCGAACGCACGCCTGTCGTCGAGGCCTCGTCGGGATCGACCGCAGTGTCGGAAGCCTATTTCGCGCAGATGATCGGTGTGCCCTTCTATGCCGTGATGCCGCGCACGACCTCGGCGGAGAAGATCGCCGCGATCGAGCATTACGGCGGTAACTGCCATCTGATCGACGACGGCCGCGCGCTGTATGCGGAGGCCGGCGCGCTGGCCGCACGGCTGGGCGGCCACTACATGGACCAGTTCACCTTCGCCGAGCGCGCCACCGACTGGCGCGGCAACAACAACATAGCCGAATCCATCTTCACGCAATTGCAGGGCGAGCCGCGCCCGCTGCTGGACTGGATTGTGATGGGCGCGGGCACCGGCGGCACCTCGGCTACCATTGGACGCTACTTGCGTTATCGCCAATATCCGACGCGGCTGTGCGTCGCCGATGTCGAGCATTCCGCTTTCTTCGACTGCTTCAGCTCGCAGGACCGCTCCCATGTTTGCGACCGCCCCTCGCTGATCGAAGGTGTCGGGCGGCCGCGCTGCGAGCCGTCCTTCGTGCCGGGCGTGGTCGACCGCATGATGAAGATCCCGGATGCGGCGACGATCGCGGCGATGAACGTGCTGTCGCGCCGGCTGCGCCGCGCGGTGGGGGGCTCTACGGGCACCAATTTCCTGGCGCTGTGCCGGCTCGCCTCGGACATGCGAAAGGTGAATCAGACGGGGTCGCTGGTGACGCTGATCTGCGATTCCGGCGAGCGCTACCGGCAGACCTATTATGAGCCCGCCTGGCTGAAAGCGCGCGGACTCGATCCAGCGCCGTTCGAGGCGGCCTTGTCGTCCTTCCTCGATACAGCGCACCCACTGGCACTTGAGTTCGAAGACGTAACGAATCCGCAGAACTTGCTAAATCCTGAGGCCTGATAGCTGGCGCTTCCCTGCCATTTGCAAGATTGCACGGCCGTCACGGCAACTTCACTTGCCTTGCGCGTGCGTGCGGGCGAGCTTCGCGGCTTCTTAACGAGGAGACCTGCCGTGCGCCTTCCCATTCTCGATCCGAAAGACCTGAGTGCCGAACAGAAGCCGCTCTATGACGACATGCGAGCGGGCATCAAGGACCACTTCAAGGGCTTTGTGAACATGCGCGACGACGGCGCGCTGCTCGGGCCCTGGAATCCATGGATCCGCGAGCCGCGCTTCGGCAAGCCTGTGTGGGAGCTGGTCAAGGCGATCGCGGCGAACCCGCTGCTGCCGGCTCCGGTGCGTGAGGTCGCGATCCTCGTCACCGGTTCGCATTTCCGCTCCGGCTACGAGCTCTATGCGCATGTGCTGGTCGCCGAGCAGCGCGGCCTCTCCGACGAGAAGCTCGCGACCATCGTCGCCGGACAGCGGCCGGTCGATCTCACCAAGCAGGAAGCCGTCGCCTACGACGTGGCGTCCGCATTGGTCAGCGGCGGCGTGCTGCCGGAACTGACTTATCGGGCCGCGGTCAAGGAATTCGGCGAGCACGGTGCGGCCGAACTGTCCTATCTCGTCGGCGTTTACTGCATGGTGTCGGTCACGCTGAACACGTTCGACGTGCCGGTGCCGGACTGACCACACTGCCCCAGCTGCTGGACTGGACGGAAGCGTCACGGTACCCTGCCGCCGCCATGGCGATGCATTCGCCGGTCACGATCGAAGTGCAATGAAGAGGGAACGACAGCCATGGACACGTCACGCCGCATCCTGCTCGCCGGACTGGCGGGACTCGCCGTTGCGCCGACCGCCGCTGGAGCCGCGCCCTCGACCGCGGCCGATGATGTGACGGTCGCCGAAGAGCGCTTTGCGCGCATGATCGCAGCTGCGCATGCGCCCGAAATCACCTGCGCGCGACAGGCCGAGCGTTATGCGGATGCGCATTGGCCAAACTACGTCGCGGCGGCGCGTTCCGTCATCGGGGCAAGAGCGTGAGGCATTCTCTTTCCTCTCCCGTTGCGGGAGACGGCAAGACGAGGTGCTTCACGTCCCCACCGCCCGCCTGACCTGCTCACCGATCTGCGACAGCACGAGCTGCGCCTGCGGCAGAATTGCGCCCATGGCTTGGAAATTGTGGACCATGCCCTCGTGGCAGACGTGCTCGACCGTGACGCCCGCAGCGAGCAGCTTGCGCGCATAGGCATTGCCCTCGTCGCGCATCGGGTCGTACTCGGCGGTGTGGATGATGGCGGTCGGCAGGCCCGCAAGCCGTGTCGCGCGCAAGGGCGAGATGCGGGGATCGGCAGTATCCAGGGCCTCGGGCAGATAGTCGGCGAGATCGGCTTCGATCGTGACGCGGTCGATCAGGTGGCCTTCGGCGAACGCCTTGCGCGAAGGCGAGGCCTCCTCGAAATCCAGCACCGGGCAGATCAGGCATTGCGCGACGATGGAAAGACCAGCTGTCTGCGCCGCCTCCTGACACACGATCGCAGCGAGCGTTGCACCGGCGGAATCGCCGCCGAGCACCAGACGCCCGGCGTCGATGCCGAGCGATGCGGCCTCGCGCGCCACCCATTCGGTGGCAGCAATCGCATCGTCCACGGCGGCGGGGAATTTGTGCTCTGGCGCCAGCCGGTAATCGACCGAGACGAGGCGGCAACCGGTCGCATGTGCCAACGCCGCCGCGATGCGGTCATGCGTGGCGATGCTGCCGGCAACGAGCCCGCCGCCGTGAAAGAACACGAAGCCGGGCGCGCGATCATCGGCGCCTGCGGGTGAATAGAGACGATAGGGCAGCGCGCCGCCGGGACCAGGCAGCACGCCGTCGGACGTCGTCACGTCAGGCGCATCGGCGCGCGCAAACTGCATCAGCTTTGCCAATGATTGCCGCCGTGCTTCCACGCTCGGCCGGCTCCGTGCCTGCGGCGCAGCCGCAGCCATCATGGTCAACAAGCGCTTTGCGAGCGGATCGAGCGGCATGGTGCTTCCTTTCCCCTCACGGGAGGGTAACTCACCATTTTCCCGCAGGGAATCATTTAGAAATTGCGCCCAATAGTGGCGCTATAATGCGGCACCACGCCAAGGGAGAGGCCGGTCATGGCCGAGATCAAAAAGCCCATCGAATATTCGCCGAGCTGGACCTTCTTCGAGGGCAAATGGCACGACGGCAATGTGCCGATCATGGGTCCGCGCACGCATGCGGCCTGGCTCGGCTCGGTCGTGTTTGACGGCGCGCGGGCGTTCGAAGGCGTCGCGCCTGATCTCGACCGCCACGTCGCCCGCGCCAATCAATCCGCGATCAACTTTGGCCTGAAGCCGCTGGTCGATACCGGAACCTGGATGACACTCGCAAACGAGGGCATCGCACGCTTCGCGCCGGATGCCGAGCTCTACGTCCGTCCGATGTACTGGGCGCGGAACGGCTCGGGCGGCGGCGTGCTGTTCGATCCCGAGACCACCGATTGGTGCCTGTGCATCTACGAGGCGCCGATGCCAAAGCCGGTCGGCAACGCGATCACGCTGTCGCCGTTCCGCAGGCCCACCGCCGAATGCGCCCCGGTCGAGGCCAAGGCCGCCTGTCTCTATCCGAACAATTCGCGCGCGCTTGCCGAGGCCGCCTCGCGCGGCTTCTAGAACGCGCTGATGCTCGACATGCTCGGCAACGTCGCGGAGTTCGGCAATTCCAACGTGTTCATGGCCAAGGACGGCGTGGTCTACACGCCGGTGCCGAACGGCACCTTTCTCAATGGTATCACCCGGCAGCGCGTCGTCAGCCTGCTTCGCGCCGACGGCGTCACCGTGGTCGAGAAGACGCTGCGTTACGCCGACTTCCTCGCCGCCGACGAGATCTTTTCGACCGGCAATTTCGCAAAAGTCGCGCCGGTGATCCGCATCGACGATCGCGAGCTGCAGCCGGGCCCGCTCTACACGCGCGCGCGCAAGCTCTATTGGGACTTTGCCCACGCAGTGAAGCTGGCGGCGTAGCTTCCCCACCTTCGCCGGTACGACGGCGGAGTTGTGGCAGCAAGGCGCGTTAGCGCGTGGCAGGAACCCCTACTCGTCCTTCTTCGACATCCGCTCGAGGCGTTCCTGCATGTCCTTCATCTGCTGGCGCAGATCGTCGATATTGCTGTCCTTTGGGGCTTCGGCGGTCGGCTCGGGCGCCGGCTCCGCAGAGCCCGCGGGGCGGGCTGCGCCGGGCGCGAAAGGCTTGAACATCGAGAAGGTTTGCTGGAACAACTCCATGTTGCGGCGGACCTGTTCCTCCAGCGGCGCAAACGGGGTTCCGGACAGCGAGGTGGCGATCTGCTTGCGGAACTTCTCCTGCTCCTGAGTGAGCGAGGCGATGGCCTGCTCCAGATATTTCGGCACCACCATCTGCATGCTGTCGCCGTAGAAGCGGATCAGCTGGCGCAGGAAGGTGGTCGGGAGCAGGTTCTGGCCGGCCTTGTTCTCCTGCTCGAAGATGATCTGGGCAAGCACGGAGCGGGTGATGTCGTCGCCAGTCTTGGCGTCGTAAACCAGGAAATCTTCGCCATCCTTGACCATGGCGGCGAGGTCTTCCAGCGTCACGTAAGTGCTCGTCCCGGTGTTATAGAGCCGGCGGTTCGCGTATTTCTTGATCGTGGTGGGTTGGTCTGATTTCGCCATGGGCTCTCACTTGCAAGCGCGGAGAACGGGAACCTGACGGGCTATGCCGCAGGGCGGGAAGAGTACGCAACGCAACAAAATAAGCATTTTCAAAGGGGTCACGCTACCGTTTTGTGCGCCACGGTTAATCGGGCAGCAAAAACGTGCTTGCGAAAGCGCCAAGAACGCTATTTTGAATGCGCTGCGGGATGAATTCGGCCACCGGCCGATTGACATGCCTCAACGACGTTAACAGGATGCCGTCCGAGACTGGCGAGCCGTTTCCCCAGCCCCGTCTGCCCCCATTCAACCCAGGAGATGCCCATGTCAGACGATGTCGTCATCGTCAGCGCCGCCCGCACCCCGGTCGGAAGCTTCAACGGAGCGTTCGCAACCCTTCCCGCCCATGATCTTGGCGCCATTGCCATCAAGGCCGCGCTGGAGCGCGGCGGCATCGAGCCCGGCCGGGTCTCCGAAGTCATCATGGGCCAGATCCTGACCGCCGCCCAGGGCCAGAACCCCGCCCGCCAGGCTTCGATCAATGCCGGCATTCCGGTCGAGAGCCCGGCCTGGGGCGTCAACCAGCTCTGCGGCTCGGGCCTGCGCACCGTTGCGCTCGGCTATCAGGCGCTGCTCAACGGCGATTCCGAGATCGTAGTCGCCGGCGGCCAGGAATCCATGAGCATGGCTCCGCACGCCCAGTATCTGCGCGGCGGCGTCAAGATGGGGGCAGTCGAATTCATCGACACCATGATCAAGGACGGCCTGTGGGACGCCTTCAACGGTTATCACATGGGCAACACCGCCGAGAACGTCGCGCGGCAGTGGCAGATCACCCGCGCCCAGCAGGACGAGTTTGCGGTGGCCTCGCAGCAGAAGGCCGAGGCCGCGCAGAAGGCCGGTAAATTCAACGACGAAATCGTTCCCGTCACCATCAAGGGACGCAAGGGCGATGTCGTCGTCAGCGCCGACGAATATCCGCGCCATGGCGCAACGGTCGACGCGATGGCGAAGCTTCGTCCCGCCTTCGAGAAGGACGGCACGGTCACCGCGGGCTCGGCGTCCGGCATCAACGACGGCGCTGCTGCCGTGGTGCTGATGACCGCCAAGCAGGCCGCCAAGGAAGGCAAGAAGCCGCTCGCGCGCATCGTGTCCTGGGCGCAGGCGGGCGTCGATCCGAAGATCATGGGCTCGGGCCCGATCCCGGCCTCGCGTGCCGCGCTGAAGAAGGCCGGCTGGAATGTCGGCGATCTCGACCTGATCGAGGCCAACGAAGCCTTCGCGGCGCAGGCCTGTGCCGTCAACAAGGATCTCGGCTGGGATACTTCCAAGGTCAACGTCAACGGCGGTGCGATCGCGATCGGCCATCCGGTCGGTGCCTCCGGCGCCCGCGTGCTGGTGACGCTGCTCCACGAGATGCAGAAGCGCGATTCGAAGAAGGGCCTCGCCACGCTGTGCATCGGTGGCGGCATGGGTATCGCGATGTGTGTGGCGCGCGACTGAGATAGTTGACGCGTCATTTGCGCGTGCGCTGCACACGTGACTGAGTGCGTTGCACGCGATTAAAAAGGCAGCGGTTGCAAATCAAATATTCTTCGCAACCGTACAAGCCTCGACTAAAGAGAAACGCCCGGCTCGACGCCGGGCGTTTTGTTCTTGATGTCCGTCAAACGTCCCCCATAATCCGCACTTAAAAACGATCACTCAGAAACGTCCGAAGAGTCCAAGGGAAGGAAATACGATATGGCACGTGTTGCATTGGTGACGGGTGGTACGCGGGGCATCGGAGCTGCGATCAGCAAAGCGCTGAAGGCGGCCGGCTACAAGGTTGCGGCGAGTTATGCCGGCAACGACGCGGCGGCGGAGAAGTTCAAGGCCGAGACCGGCATCGCCGTCTACAAATGGGACGTCAGCAGTTTCGATGCCTGCGCCGAGGGTGTGAAGAAGGTCGAGGCCGAGGTCGGCCCGATCGACGTGCTCGTCAACAATGCCGGCATCACCCGCGACACCGCCTTCCACAAGATGACGCTCGATCAGTGGAACGCCGTCATCAATACCAATCTCGGTTCGCTGTTCAACATGACGCGTCCCATCATTGAAGGCATGCGTGCGCGCAAGTTCGGCCGCATCATTTCGATCTCGTCGATCAACGGTCAAAAGGGACAGTTTGGCCAGGTCAACTATTCCGCGGCGAAGGCCGGTGACATCGGCTTCACCAAGGCACTCGCGCTCGAGAACGCCAAGGGCGGCATCACCGTCAACGCGATCTGCCCCGGCTACATCAACACCGAAATGGTGCAGGCAGTGCCAAAGGACGTCCTGGAAAAGAACGTGATCCCGCAGATCCCGGTTAACCGGCTCGGCGAACCGGAAGAGATCGCACGTGCGGTCGTGTTCCTGGCGGCGGACGAGGCCGGCTTCATGACCGGCTCGACGCTGACCATCAATGGCGGCCAATATCAGGCCTGATGGCGCCCATTCTCTTGGCGCAACGTCGCTGAGGCAAAATATGTAGCTTCAGTCGCGACAAGGCGATAGTGAAGACGAAAATGCCCGGCCTTGTGCCGGGCATAAACGTCCTCAGAGCCTTTGATCGATGACTCCCCGCACCGCAACGCTGATCGGATTGACCGCGATCCTGATGTGGTCGCTGCTGTCAGTGATGACGGTGGCGACCGGAAAGATCCCGGCATTCCAGCTGGCCGCGATGACGTTCGCGATCGGCGGGCTCGTCGGCCTGCTCACCTGGATCGGCCGCGGCGCAGCGGCCAAAAGCCTGCGTCAGCCGCTGGTCGTGTGGATCGTCGGTGTCGGCGGACTGTTCGGCTATCACGCGCTGTATTTCCTCGCGCTGCGCTTTGCGCCACCGGCTGAAGCCGGCCTGCTGAATTATCTGTGGCCGCTCCTGATCGTGCTGTTCTCGTCGTTTCTGCCGGGCGAGCGGCTTGCCGTGCATCACGTCGTTGGCGCCCTGCTCGGCCTCGTCGGCACCGTGCTGCTGTTCGCCGGTAACACCTCGGGCTTCACGCAGGGACAATTGCCGGGTTTGGCCGCGGCCTTCATCGCAGCGTTCGTGTGGGCGATCTATTCGGTGTTGTCGCGGCGACTGAAGGCGGTGCCGACCGATGCGGTCGCGGGATTCTGTCTCGCCACCGCGGTGCTCGCCGCGCTGATGCATGGACTGCTTGAAACCACGGTGTGGCCGGACACGACGCTGCAATGGCTCTCCGTCATCGCGCTCGGCATCGGTCCCGTCGGTGCTGCGTTCTACGCCTGGGACATCGGCATGAAGCGTGGCGACATCCGCGTGCTCGGCGCCGCCTCCTATGCGACGCCGCTGCTCTCGACCGGCTTCCTCATCGCCGCTGGCTTTGCCAATGCCAGCGCCAACATCACCATCGCCGCGATCCTGATCGCCGGTGGCGGCCTGATTGCGGCGAAGGACATGTTGCTGCGGAAGCGGTAGCATCATTGCCGGCGCAAGCCGAAGCGACAGGGCCTTAGGGCTCCCAGCCCTTCGGCGCGAGCTCGAACTTCGCGAACTCGAAGGCGGGCGCCACGGTGCAGCCGACCAGGGTCCACTCGCCGGTGGTCTCTGCCGTCTGCCACGCATCGGCCGGCACGATCGCCTGTGGCCGCTCGCCGTTCAACAGGTCCGTACCGAGCCGTACCTCGTGCTGGGAGCAGCCTTCGTGCGCTATCCGCAGGGTCAGTGGGCTGCCGGCGTAATAGTGCCAGCTCTCGACAGCATCGATGCGATGCCAGTGCGAACGCTCGCCGCGCGCCAGCAGAAAATAGATCAGGGTCGAGCGCGCGCGGCCGTTGGCGTCGGTGGTCTGGTCGCGAAACGTCTCTCGGTAATGCCCGCCTTCGGGATGCGGGCGGAGTTCGAGGCGCGCGATGATCTCGGCTGCGGTCGGCATCGATTCCCGTCAGGATCTGTTCTTCAAGACTTGTTCTTGCGCTCGCGCAGCTCGCCGAACACCGCGGTGGCATCCGCGCCCTTCATGTGCAGCCTGGCTGCGATCGAGGGTTCGTCGGCGCGCAGGAACACGTTTGTCCGCTTCTCGTCACCAAGCAGCGCGGGAATGGTCGGCTTGTTCTCGGCCCGCAGCCTCGCCACCTCCGCCGCGCGCGCCTGCAGCGCCGCATTGTCGGGGTCGACGGTCAGCGCGAACTTGACGTTGGAGGCCGTGTATTCATGGCCGCAATAGAGCTTGAAGTCGTCGGGCAGGGCACGCAGCTTCAGAAGCGAATCCCACATCATCGGATAGGTGCCCTCGAACACGCGGCCGCAGCCGATCGAGAACAGCGTGTCGGCGGCGAACAGCGCTTTGTCGGTGTCGAACACATAGGAGATGTGGTCGAGCGTGTGGCCGGGCGTCTCCAGTACGCGCCCCAGCAAGCTGCCGACCCTGACGATTTCGGCATTGGCGACGCGCAGGTCGACGTCTGCGATCTCCGTCGTCTTGTCATGCGGCGCGACGACGCGGCAATTGTATTTCTGCTTGAGTTCGGCGACCCCGCCGACATGATCGCCATGATGATGGGTGATCAGAATGTCGGTGAGCTGCCACCCCTCGCGCTCGAGCGCCCTCACGATGGGGCCGGCCTCCGGCGCGTCGATCGACGCCGTCGCCTTGGTTTCCACATCGTGGATGAGGTAACCGAAATTGTCGTTTAAACAGGTGAAAGTACGAATTTCGGCGGCCATGTCATCTCCGATCGCGCTCAGCTCCGTCAGACAAATATGGCGTTAACGTTGCGCAGGCAATGCAATATTCCGCGCGCGGGGGCCGCCTCGTGCATGTTACATTGCGATCATGACCATTGATGTCGTCGACCTCCGCGAGTTCTACTCCCGTCGCCTCGGGATTGTGGCGCGGCAAATGATCAATCGCGGCATTCGGGAGCGCTGGCCGCGCGTCGATGGCCAGCGGGTGCTCGGCTTCGGCTATCCCACGCCCTATCTCGGGTTGTTCCGCGAGGACGCGGAGCGCTGCATCGCCTTCATGCCCTCGGCCCAGGGCGTCCTGAAATGGCCCACCGGACGGCCGGCGCTTGCCTCGCTGGTGGACGAGTTCTCGCTGCCGCTTCCCGACGCCGCGGTCGATCGCATCCTGCTGGTCCACGCACTGGAAATGTCGGACGATCCGGCCGCGCTGCTGCGCGAGGCATGGCGCGTGCTGTCGCCGTCCGGTCGCGTGATTGCGGTCATCCCGAACCGGCGCGGGGTGTGGACCCGCACCGACAGCACGCCGTTCGGTCACGGCCGGCCCTATTCGCGTTCGCAGATCACGGACCTGTTGCGCCAGACCTGGTTCACCCCGACCGCCTGGGGCGAGGCGCTGTTCATGCCGCCCTATGCCGGGGGCTGGGTGCTGAAATCCGCACAGATGTGGGAGCGGGCCGGCGCGGCGCTGTCGCTGCCCTTCGCCGGCGTGCACATCGTCGAGGCGACCAAGCAGGTCTACCGCGCGATCCCCGCCAAGCGCGAGCGGGCGCGGCTCATTCCATCACTGGCGAAGCCGGTGCTGGTACCATCCTCGACGACGGCGACGCGCGGCTAAAAACAAATCGTCCCGGACATGCCGGGACGATTCGGGTCAGGACATCTGGCGCAAGATGTCCGGCGAAAGGCTTACTCGCCGGGAGCCACTTCGTCGCTTGAGGCGGCCGGAGCGGCTTCGCGCTCGGGGCGCGGGCCATTCGGGCGGCGGCGCCGCCGCGGAAAGCGCTCGCCACCACCACCTTCGAAGCCGGCCTGGCCGGGCGCGCCACCGCTCACCTGCGGCTGCGGGCCGGTGATGAAGGAAGGCAAACGATCGACGCTGACGGCGTCGGCGACGACGGGCTGAGGCTGGTTCAGCGGTAGCGGTTGCGGCTGGGGCTGATATTGCGGCTGCGGACGATGGTCGCGTTCGCGATGCTCGCGCGGCTGCTGGTTGTCGCGCTGATAAGCATGGTTGTCGCGGGGCTGATGATCGCGCGGCTGATGATCGCGCGGGCCGTCGCGGTCGCGGGTGAAGGGCGGCGGTGGCGGCTGTGGGACAAAACCCGGTTCCTGGCCGAAATTCGAGAAATTCTCGCCGTCGTCCTCGCCGTCGTCACCGCTGTTGTTGCTGATGGGCTCGTCGCCGCGCGGTTGCTGGTTCTGCCGGAACTGTTCCTGAGCCGTCGCGATCAGACGAAAATAATGCTCGGCATGCTGGTAGTAGTTCTCGGCCGCAACGGGGTCTCCGGAGGAGCGCGCGTCGCGCGCGAGCTGGAGATACTTTTCAGCAATATGCGAAGCCGTGCCGCGGATCTTGATGTCAGGTCCGTTGGACTCGTAGACCCGGGTCATCGGGTTCTGGCCGCGCCGGTTATTATTGTTGTTATTGTTATTATTATTGTTGCGGTTGCGCATCCGCTGCTTGTTCTGACCGTTTCTCATGTCCTGCCTTTAATTCCAGCCCTAAAGGTTGCACGCATTACTGATTGCCGAGAGTGACCTGATGACAGCGGTTCACATCGCTTGCGCGCAACCGCACGCAAGAGCGGATTGATCCCTGCCGATGTTCGTCGACCGTCGCGTTCAACAAAAGACGCGTTCCCCACCGCCAGCATCCATCGCCAGCGAACCCATTCATATCGCCTGCCGAAACAAGCCCTGCTTTGTTGCGTAAGTCTTCAAGCGCAATATCAGGCTTTCGTTCACGTTGCGGTCGGTAAGCAGCGCAGCTCAAATGGCCATCGCGCTCAACAGGACCTGCGGCTTGGAACCATTATCAGTAAGCTCTCGCCCGAGAGCCCGGCTTTCACCCGTAGGTCTACGGGGCCGGCACCGATGTGTTGATAGGAAGGTAGTCGTTCCCAAGGGATATTCCAAGAGGTTTTTTGCAGCCCAATCCGGCTTTTATGGGGGCATTTTCCGGGCCGAAACCGCCCGTGGGATGCCCGCCAGATCGGCCTTGGGCGGCCTGTCCACGACCAACGCGGCAGCCGTCATCAAGGTTTCAATATTGCGGGCCTGGCCCTGTCCGGCCTCGACGATCAGTGCTCCGCCGGGAGCGAGACGTTCAGTCGCCTGCGGGATCAGGGCGCGATAGGCGTCGTAACCGTCATTGCCGCCGTCGAGCGCCAGGTGCGGATCGTGCTCGCGCACCTCGATGCTCAATTTCGGAATTTCGGCCGACGGGATATAGGGCGGATTCGACACGACGAGGTCGAACGGGCCGCGGAGCGCCGCTGCGTAGGAGCAGCCGACGAAGCTGGCGCGGTCGGCGAGGCCAAGAGCCGCGGCGTTGTCTCTGGCGGTCTTGAGCGCGGTCAGACTGAGATCGGTGCCGACGCCGACGGCGCCGGGAATTTCGTGCAGCAGCGCGAGCAGGATGGCGCCGGATCCGGTGCCGATATCGGCGATGCACGGGCGCCGTCCCGAATTCGTAAGCCCATGAAAGATCTCGAGCGCCAGTTCGACCACGGTCTCGGTATCCGGCCGCGGGACCAGCGTCGCCTCGGATAGCTGGAACGGCAGGCCCCAGAATTCCCGAGCGCCGAGAATGCGGGCGACGGGCTCATGCGCGAGCCGGCGCTGCGCATACGCTTCCAGCCGCGCAGCCTCTTCAGGCGCGAGTTGTCGGCCCGCCTGCGTCACCATGCCGGTCAGATCAAGCCTCAGCGCAGCTCCGACGAGCAGGCGCGCATCGAGGGCGGGCTGCTCGATGCCGGCCGATTGCAGCCGTGCCGCAAGCACGCGCCGCGCACTCTCGATGCTGTGTCCGGGATCGAAATCTGTCGCCAATGGAACCATCCTGCCTAGCATCGTGGATAGATCGGCTGGCTTGCTTGCGTCAATGAAAAGGAGCGCGTCAGATCGCGCCTCGCAACCAAGGAGGGTCCATGACGCCCTACGACGATCAGAACGTCTTCGCAAAGATCCTGCGTGGCGAGATCCCCTGTTTCGAGGTTTTCAGGGACGACCGTAGCCTCGCCTTCCTCGACATCATGCCGCGTTCGCCCGGGCACACGCTGGTCGTTCCCCGGGCGCCGGCACGCGGCATCCTCGACATCGCGGATGACGACCTCGCCGCGGTCGCCCGAACCGCCAAGCGGATCGCGATTGCCGCGATGAAGGCGTTCGACACCGAGGGCATCATCCTTCAGCAGTTCAGCGAGCCGGCCAGCGGCCAGGTGGTCTTTCACCTGCACATGCACGTCATGCCGGTCAGGGCCGGAATCGAGCTGCTGCCGGCGCAGACGCGCAAGGAGGACACGGCGGTGCTCGCCGCTCACGCCAGGCGAATGATCGCCGCTCTCTAGACGCCGAGATAGCGCTGGAGCAGCTCCGGCTGGGCCTTGAGCTCCCGCGCCGGCCCTTCGTGCACGATATGTCCGTTGTTGATGATGTAGATCCGTGTCGCCAGCGCCAGCGTCGCCGCCAGGTTCTGCTCGACCAGCACGATGGTCTGGCCGGCGGCGGCGAGCTCGCGGCAGGCCTTGACCAGATCGTGGACGATGACGGGCGCGAGTCCCTCGAACGGCTCGTCCAGCAGCACGATCTTGGGATCACGCACGAGCGCCCGTGCGATCGCGAGCATCTGCTGTTCGCCCCCGGATAGCTCGGTGCCGCGGTTGTTGCGCCGCTGCTTCAGCCGCGGAAACATCTCGTAGATGCGATCGAGCGGCCAGCGTTTCGGCGCGGTGATGCCGGCGAGGACGATGTTTTCCTCCACCGACAGGCTGCCGAAAATGCGGCGTTCCTCGTGCACGAGCTGCATGCCGGCCTGCGCGATTCTGTGGCTCTTGCGCCCGGCGATATCGATGCCGTCGAATTTCACGCTGCCGCTACGCGGCGTCACGACGCCCATAAGGCTCTTCAGCGTGGTGCTCTTGCCGGCGCCGTTGCGTCCGAGCAGCGCCACCACCTCGTGACGCTCGACATGCATGGCGACGTCGAACAGGATGTGGGAGTCCCCGTAATAGCTGTTCAGGCCGTTGACCTCGATCAGGCTCATGCCGCGATCTCTCCGTGCACGCCACCGAGATAGGCTTCCTGGACGGCGGCGTTGGCCTTGATTTCCTCCGGCGTGCCGGAGACCAGCACCCGGCCTTCCTGGAGCACGGTGACGCGCTCGACCAACTCAAACAGCGAATCCATGTCGTGGTCGATGATGATCATGGTACGGCCGCGCGCGATCGACTTGAGCAGCTTGACGGTCTCGAGACGCTCTCGCGGGCTCATGCCGGCGAGCGGCTCGTCAAGCAGCAACAGGCGCGGCGACGTGGCGAGCGCAAGCCCGATTTCCAGCCTGCGCTTCTCGCCATAGGCGAGCTCGGACACGGGCGTGTCGGCACGACGGGTCAGGTTCACCAAAGCGAGCGTGTGCGCCACCTGCTCCGTCAGGCCCTTGACGCCGCCGAGCGTGCGGAACAGGTCGAGCCGGAATTTTCCGCGCAGTTCGGCAAGGGCTGCGATCGTCAGGTTCTCCCGCACCGTCAACCCGGTGAAGAGCTGGTTGACCTGGTAGCTTTTGGTCAGTCCGAGCTGGCAAACCTCGGTGACCTTCAATCCCGTGATGTCGCGGCTCTCGAACACGATCTGGCCGGAGCTCGGCGCGATCTCGCAGGTCAGCATCTTGAAAAAGGTTGATTTGCCGGCGCCGTTGGGGCCGATGATCCCGCGCAGCTCGCCCCGATTGACGCTGAAATCGATGTCGCTGTTGGCAACGAGGCCGCCATAGCGCTTGGTCAGGCCGGTGGCTTTCAGGATCGGCCCGGAATAGGCGGGGTGCTCGACCTCCTTGGCCTGCATCGGCGCCGGTGGAGGTTGCAGCCTGGCCTCGGTGTCAGCGGCGTCCTGCTCCATCTCCGCATCCGCCTGCTTTCGCTTTCCCAAGACGAGGCGGTAGAGATCGGCAAGGCCGCCGATGATGCCGCCGCGCAGGAAGCAGACCAGCAGCACGAACACGACACCCAGCACCAACTTCCAGGCTGCGCCGAGGCCCAGTGCGGACTGCAGGAAGTCCTGAAGGAACAGCCAAACGGTTGCGCCGACCAGCGGTCCGAACAGCGTGCCCCTGCCGCCGATGGCCGTCTGCATCACGAGCTGGCCCGAGGTGTCGAAGGTGAAGGCGTCGGGCGGCATGAAGGCCTGGAGCACGCCGAGCAGTCCGCCGGCGAAGCCCGCGTAAGCGGCTGCGATCACGAAGGCGGTCAGCTTGTAGCCATGGATGTTGTGGCCGACCGCCGTGGCGCGCAGCGGATTGTCGCGGATCGCACTCAGAACCGCGCCGACCGGCGAGCGCACGATCCTGAGGGCGATGACGACGCCGACGAAATAGCACAGCGCGATGAACTGATAGAGCGACCAGCCATTGGTGAAGTGGATGGAGGTGAAGCCGAGATTGAAGCTCGGCGTCGGCACGCCGGGCAGGCCGTTTTCGCCGCCGGTGAAATCGGAAAGTGGATTGAATTCGACGAAGAAGAACACTTCCGCGATTGCCACGGTGATCATCGCGAAATAGATGCCGGTGCGGCGCAATGCGATCAGGCCGATCAGGTAGCCGGTCGCTGCGGCCGCGATCATGCCGATGATCAGCGCGCCCAGCACGTTGCCGAAGCCCGCGCGGGTCAGCAGGTAGGCGGCGACGAAGCCGCCGGTGCCGTAGAAGGCGGACTGGCCGAACGAGAGCAGGCCGGTGAAGCCGAACAGGATGTCGAAGCCGAGCCCGAACAGGCCCCAGACTAGGATCCTGTTCACGGTGTTCGGCGCGAAGCCGAGATGAGGCAGCACGAAGGGGGCTGCGATCAAGCCGATCGCAGTCAGGGCTTCGATCAGGAAGGGGCGTTGCTTGAGCATCAGGTGATCGCTTACTCGCGGCCCTGGACGCCGAGCAGGCCATGCGGTCGTACCACGAGTACGAGCGTCATCGCCGCAAACAGCATCACATAGGCATAGCCGGGGTTGAACATGGAGGTGACGCTGATGATCTCGCCGGCGATCAGGCCGCCGAGAATTGCGCCGGGGAACGAACCGACGCCGCCGATCACCACCACCACGAAAGTCTGGACCAGGATGTCGTCACCGATGCCCGGTGTCAGCGACACCACCGGCGCGTTGACGATGCCGGCAAAGCCGGCGGCCATTGCGCCGATGCCGAAGACCACCATGAAGACGCGATAGACATTGATGCCAAGCGAATCCACCATCACCGAATCCTCGATGCCGGCGCGCACAATCATGCCCAGCCGGGTCCGGTAGAGCACGATGAACAATGCGCCGAGGGCGATCGCGACGATGCCGACGACGGCGAGGCGGTAGGTCGGATAGAACATGAAGCCGAGATTGGTGATGCCCTGGAATAGCGCCGGCGGCGGCACCAGCTGCGACTGGCTCGAGAAGATCAGGCGCACGAGCTCGACGAAACAGATGCCGAGCCCGAAGGTCACGAGCAGCTGATCCTCGTGCGGACGATGATAGAAATGACGGATGATGACGCGTTCCATGAGAACGCCGAGCAGCATCACGAACAGGGAGCCCGCGATCACCGCAAGGATGAACGACTCCGTGTACTGGTAGGCGACGAAGCCGGCATAGCCGCCGATCATGAACATCGCGCCGTGTGCGAGGTTGAGCACGCCGAGCGTGCCGTAGATGATGGTCAGGCCGGAGCTGATCAGCGCGAGCAGGGCGCCGAGCGCGAGCCCGTTGAAAAGCTGTGAAACGAGGTTGGGCCAACTTATCATGGGACAATCGCTGTTGTGGCGCGCGCTGTTGCGCGTCAGAAAAAGGCGACGCCGCGGGACCGGAGTGCAGTCCGCGGCGTCACAGGGGTTGGCGAGGTCTCAGCTGTAGTCGCCGAGATGGCAGCCGAAGGCGTCGGGCTTCTGCATCAGGCCCTCACCCGGGACGATCTCGACGACGTCGTACCAGTCTTCCTTGTTCTTCATGTCCTTCTGATGCTTGCCCTTGACGATGATCACCGGGCGGACGCATTGGTGATCCTCCGGGCGGTAATGGACGTCGCCGACCAG
Organism: Bradyrhizobium sp. CAR08; assembly: GCF_052871955.1. Taxonomy (NCBI): domain Bacteria; kingdom Pseudomonadati; phylum Pseudomonadota; class Alphaproteobacteria; order Hyphomicrobiales; family Nitrobacteraceae; genus Bradyrhizobium; species Bradyrhizobium sp. CAR08. Next base: position 23,109 of record NZ_JBIXJX010000023.1, on the reverse strand, counting down.
GGAGGGGATCGTCTCGCCCTTCTCGTAGGTCTTGATCACGTCAGGCGGACTGAAGCTGCCGGCCTGCTCGCACATGTGCGCCCAATGCGCGAAGCTGACATAGGCGTTCTCGGCGCCCCATTCGGGCTTGTAGCCGTACTTCTTCTCGAACGGTTCGTTGAACATTTTCGCCAGCGGGAACTTGTCCTCGATGGTCCACCAATAGTCGGTGGCGGCGTAGACGCCCTGCATCAGGCCCCCGGTCTCGCGCGCGATGAAAGGCACCTGGTACGGCACGACCAGCTTCATCTTGTCGAGCACGCCAAACTGCTTGGCCTGTTGTGTCGACAGTACCGCGTCGTGGCCCCAATTGACGTTGATCAGCACGTCGGCGCCGGAGTTGGCGACGTTCAGCAGGTATGAGGAATAGTCGGGGGCGCCGAGCGGGGCGACCTGGTTGGTCACGGTGGTCCAGCCGGCGGTCGCCAGGAAGTCCTGCATCGATTTGGTAACGGTGTGGCCGTAGGTGTAGTCGGGAGTCAGATACGCCGCCTTCTTGCCCTTGCCGAACTCACGTACCATCACCGGGCCGATCGCTGCGGCCGCAGTCTGGCCGTAGAAGTTCTGGCGAAAGCCGTAGCGGACGCAATCCTTGCCAGTGGTATCGTTCGAGCCGGAAATGCCGCACACGAAAATCACATGTTCGCGCTGGGCGAGCTTGTTCAGCGCCACCGCAACGGCGCTCGACGTGCCGCCGGTGATCATGATCGCCTTGTTCTCGCTGATGAAGCGCTGCTGCGCCTGCACCGCCTCGTTCGGCTTGGCCGCGGAATCGGCGACGCCGAACTTCAGCTCCTTGCCGAGCACGCCCTTGCTGGTCTTGGGCGAGATCTTCTTGATCAGCTCGTGGCCTTCATTGATGTGCTCGATCGCGAGCTGGTAGCCCTTGAGCTCGTCTTCACCCTGCACGGCATAGGTGCCGGTGCGCGGCACCGAGATGCCGATGAAGGCGGTGGAGCCCGAGACCCCTGCGGGGTAGGAGCCGATCGCCGGCTTGTCCTCGGCAAACGCCGGCATCCCCGGCAGAACCGCGCCACCGATGAGGCCCGCGGTGGTCTGAAGCAGGCCACGGCGCGAAAGGCCGCGGCGGATGAGATTGTCAGTCATGATCGTTTCCTCCGAACGTCGTTCTTGTTTGCAGGCAAAGCACGACCTGTCCGACGGCAGCCGGCCTCGAAGGCCTGTCCGCGCCGGGCACGTCACATCCGCGTGTAGCTCTTGGGCGCAAGCATTGCTTGTGAACGCCTTCTGTCAATTTCGTCTTTGGTCGAACGCCGAAAATTATCTCGTGAAAACATATCGCATCACGATATATATTAGCCTTTGTGAGTACGAGGCTGGCGGGTTCGGCGAGAGAAATGGCGCGGCAGACGACAGTGGCGGGTACCCGAAAGCGACGGTCGTGGCCGCAAGATGCGGAGCGGCAGGAGGCGGCGTGGCCGGAAGAGGTGAGCGGGCAGCGGGCGACACCGCAGTCCGGCGATGCCTCGCGCATGCCCGATCCGCGCAACTGGCCGGCCGGCCGGCGCGGGCCCGCCGTCGGCCCCGTTCAGGCGAAGCGCGCGCCCGGTCCGATGCAGAAGCTGAGCGTGCGCGCCCAGAACGTCCTCAAGGAACTCGCGGTCGAGCTCACTGCCGAGCAACCGCCGAAGGGGAATTGGTCGCCCTCGCGCGAATTGCTGCTTGCGCTGACGGCCGAACGCCTCGCGACCGCGCGCAATTGCGGTCCTCACACGATGAGGGAAATCATCGACTTGGCGCAGGGCTGTGGCGTGACGATCAAGCCGGTGATCCCGCCCGGCGGCTCGCTGTCGCAGATGTGGGCCGAGTTGATTAGCAATGCATCCGCGGGTGCCTTGACCAGCGCCGAGATTGCCGGCGCGCTGCAGCGCTCGATCCGGCGAAAGAGCGTCCGTATCCCGATCGCGTTCCAGGTCATCCTGGTGAAGATCCTGCTGTCCAGCTTCGAATAGGTGGCGATATTTGTGTGTCCGGGGCGCCGGTCGGTTGGTTCGGCTTGGCCTTCCTTGCTAGTCTCGGTGAGGCCGCCCGTTGCACCGGCTGGCTCGACGTCGCAGGCAGGGAATGGCCCCATCGAAGCGGAAGACGACACGCCCGGCGCGTGCTGTGCCCACAAAGGGTGGCGCGATGCGCGAGGCCGACTACGGGGCGCTTGCGCAGTTTCGCTATCAGCTCCGAACCTTCCTGGCCTTCAGCGAAGCCGCGGCCCAGAGCGCCGGCTTGACGCCGCAGCAGCACCAGGCGCTGCTGGCGATCAAGGGATTGGCTGCCCCTGACGGCGCCAGCGTCGGCGACATCGCGCGCTTCCTGCTGATCCGGCACCACACCGCGGTGGAGCTGGTGGATCGCATGGCGAAACTGAAGCTGATTGGCCGGGAAGCCGACCCGGATGATGCGCGGCGCGTCCTGGTCAAGCTGACAGCGAAGGGCGAGCGGAAGCTGCGATCCCTCTCGCGCATCCATCTGGACGAGCTCAGCGCCGCCGCGCCCGGTTTGGGCAAGATCCTGCGAGCGTTTCGAGCCAAGAGACGCTGAGGACACGCTGAAGAAAGCGCGAAGCCGCGAGCTCTACGCCGCCGCGCCCTGAGCGGCGAGCTGCGCGGCCTGGTGCTCGGTGGTCAGCGCGTCGGTCAGTTCGCCCAGCGCTTCGCCCGCCATCACCTGCGGCAGCTTATAGAGCGTCAAATTGATGCGGTGATCGGTGACGCGTCCTTGCGGGAAATTATAAGTGCGGATGCGCTCGCTGCGGTCGCCGGAGCCGACCTTCTCCTTGCGCTCGGCCGAGCGCGCCGCGTCGAGGCGTTGCTGCTCGGCGTCGTAGATGCGCGAGCGCAGGATGTTCATGGCGGAAGCGCGATTCTTGTGCTGCGAGCGGCTATCCTGCATCATCACCACGATGCCGGTCGGGATGTGGGTGATGCGGATCGCTGATTCGGTCTTGTTGACGTGCTGGCCGCCGGCGCCTCCGGCGCGCATCGTCTCGATACGCAAATCATCGTTCCGGATCTCGACGTCGACCTCCTCCACCTCGGGCATCACGGCGACGGTGGCGGCAGATGTGTGGATGCGCCCCTGCGTCTCGGTGTCCGGCACGCGCTGCACCCGGTGCACGCCGGACTCGAACTTCAGCTTCGAGAACGCGCCGCGGCCCTGCACCTCGGCGATGATTTCCTTGTAGCCGCCGACGCTGCCTTCGCTGGCCGAGATCACCTCGACCTTCCAGCCCTGCAGGGCCGCGAAGCGCTCGTACATCCGGAACAGGTCGCCGGCAAACAGCGAAGCCTCGTCGCCGCCGGTGCCGGCGCGGATTTCGAGCACCACGTTGCGATCGTCCATGGCGTCCTTCGGCAGCAGCGCCACGCGGATCTTCTGGACCAACTCCTCGATCTTCGGCGTCAGCTCGCCGCGCTCGGCTTCCGCCATGGCGCGCATCTCGGCATCGGTCGCGGGATCGGCGATCAGCGCCTCGGTGTCGGCGAGCTCCTTGAGGGCCGAACGATAGGTCTTGACCGCTTCGATCAATGGCGTGAGCTCGGCGAGCTCACGCGTGATCTGCACATAGCGTTCGGAGGCGAGCTGACCGAGCGATTCGGCCTCGAGTGAGGCGTGATGCGCGAGCAGGACGTCCAGTTTGGCTTCGGGGAGTGACGACATCGGTTCGGTCTCAAATGCGGAAAAGGGCGAGGCGGCAGGAGGGGGCGACAGGCCCGCTACAAGGCCAGGCCTTCGGCCTCGGCAAATTCCGTCAGCTTCTGCCGGATCGAGACGCTGCCGGCGGGCGCGTCCAGCAACGGCCCGAGCATCGCCTCGGCCTTCTTGGCGTCGAGATCGAGCACCATGGCCTTGACCGGGCCGAGCGCGGTGGCCGAGAGCGACAGCGAGCGATAGCCCATCCCGATCAGCGCCAGCGCGCCGATCGGTTTCGACGCCATCTCGCCGCAGAGCGACAGCGATTTGTTCGCGGCTTGCGTCTTGCGTGCGATGTCGCGAAGCGCGCGCAGGATCGGCGCCGACATGGTGTCGAAGCGCTCCGAGACTTTCGCGTTGCCGCGGTCGACCGCGAACAGGAACTGGAACAGATCGTTGGAGCCGACCGAGATGAAGTCGACCTTCTTCAGGAGCTCGTCGAGCTGATAAAGCAGCGCCGGCACCTCGACCATGGTGCCGATGTCGATCCGCTCCGGCAGCGTGTGGCCGTGCTGGCGCAGATAGGTCAGTTCGCGTTCGACCAGCGCCTTCGCAGAATCGAATTCACCCACCTCCGAGATCATCGGGAACATGATGCGCAGCGCGCGGCCGCCGCCGGCGCGCAGCAGTGCGCGGATCTGCCCGCGCAACAGGCCGGGACGGTCGAGCCCGAGCCGGATCGCGCGCCATCCGAGCGCGGGGTTCTCCTCGATTACCGCCTCCATATAAGGCAGCGCCTTGTCGCCGCCGATGTCGAGGGTGCGGAAGGTGACGGGCTTGGTGCCGGCGGCATCCAGCACGGTGCGATAGAGCGCGAGCTGGTCGCTGGTGCGCGGCAGGCTCTGGCCGACCATGAATTGCAGCTCGGTGCGGAACAGGCCGATGCCGGCGCTGCCGGTGTCTTCGATGTGCGGCAAGTCGATCGCTAGACCCGCATTGATCATCAGCTCGACCTTCTGGCCGTCCTTGGTGACGCAGGGCCGGTCGCGCAGCGCCAGATACTGCGCCTGGCGGCGGGCCCGGAAGCGCACGCGCTCGGCGAAGGCCGCTTCGACCTCCTGCGATGGGCGCACATAGATCATGCCGGAGGTGCCGTCGACGATGACGGCGTCGCCGGGATCGGCGATACCAGGCGCGTTCGGGACTTCGCCGACCGCGGGAATGCCGAGCGCGCGCGCCACGATCGAGACGTGGGAATTGGCGGTGCCTTCCTCCAATATGATGCCGCGCAGGCGCTTGCGGTCATAGTCGAGCAGCGCCGCCGGGCCCATCGCGCGCGCGATGACGATGGCGTTGTCGGGCAATTGTTCGCGTGACGGCGCGTGATCCTGGCCGACCAGCTGTCGCATCAGGCGATAGCCGAGATCCTCGAGATCATGCAGCCGGTCGCGCAAATAGGGATCTGTCGAGCGCAGCATGCGCGCGCGGGTGTCGGATTGCACACGCTCGACGGCGGCTTCCGCCGTGAGGCCGGTGGCGACCGCCTCGTGCAGCTTGTGCGACCAGCCCTGGTCGTTGGCGAACATGCGGTAGGCTTCCAGCACCTCGCGATGCTCGCCGCCCTCGGCGACGTCGCCGCGCTCCAGCATGCGGTCGAGATCGGCGCGCAGCTTGGCGAGCGCGGTGTCGAGCCGCTTGATCTCCTTTGGCAGGTCCTCGGCGATGTAGTCCTTGATAACCACGCGCGGCTCGTGCAGCACGACATGGCCGAGTGCGATGCCTTCCGACAGGATGGCGCCGACCTTCTGCGCCGAATGGCGCGCCGCGGGCTCATGGCCTGGCTGGGCCAGCGCAGACAGCTCGCCGGAGGCGATCAGCTCCGCCAGCACCATCGCGGTGGTCTGAAGCGCCTCGAGCTCCTCCTCGACATAGTTGCGCTTGGCGCGATTCTGCACCACCAGCACGCCGAGCGTGTTGCCGGCGCGCAGGATCGGCACGCCGAGGAAGGAGTGGTAGATCTCTTCGCCGGTCTCCGGGCGGAACGAGAAGGCCGGATGGCTCTGCGCATCGCTCAGGTTGAGAGGCGTTGCCTCGCTCGCGACCAGGCCGACAAGGCCCTCATGGGCGCTGAGCACGGTGTGGTGCACCGCCTCGCGGTTGAGGCCTTCGGTGGCATAGAGCTCGAGCGTGTTGTCGACGCGCAGCACATAGACCGAGCACACCTCGGCCACCATGTTGGCGGCGATCAGCACCACGATCTTGTCCAGCCGCTCCTGGGCCGAGACCTGCTCCGCCATGGTTTCGCGGAGCCGTCTCAACAAGACGCGGGGACCTCCCGACGCGCTCCGCATGAACCGTCAATCTCCTCCGTCTGCCGGGGCCGAAAGGACCCGCGGCGGCTCGCCCAGAAATCCAGAAAAACAACAAATTTGCTCGTCCGGCGCCAGCCCCGGCGGTTGCCTGGGCCGAATCAGCACCGCCTCAACTGGGGCACAGTTTCTGGCAGCCCACCCAGTTCGCCGTATAGCGAATTGGGGCTTGTTTTGCCAAGCAAAACGCCTGCCAAACGCGAAAGTGTGGACACCTTCGCGTTTGCTGCGACCGCTAAGAGAAAATTAGCCTAAGCCTGATCGAGACCGTAGAGCGTGTGCAGGGTGCGCACCGCAAGCTCGGTATAGGCGGTGTCGATCAGAACCGAGAATTTGATCTCGGAGGTTGTAATGGCCCGGATGTTGATATTCCGTCCTGCGAGGGCCGAGAACGCCTGGGCGGCAACGCCGGCATGGCTGCGCATGCCGCTGCCGATCACCGAGATCTTGGCGACATCGGTAGCCGTGTCGAGCCGGGCATAATTGATCTGGCCCTTGGCCGCGGTAATCGTCTCCTTGGCCCTGGTGTAGTCGGCGGCCGGGACCGTGAAGGTGAGGTCGGTGGTCTTCCCGTCCTCGGAGACGTTCTGCACGATCATGTCGACGTTGATGTTGGCATTGGCGAGCGGGCCGAAGATCGACGCCGCCACGCCGGGCTTGTCCTCGATCTGGCGTACCGAGATCTGGGCCTCGTCCTTCGAAAAGGCGATGCCGGTGACGACGTGGCTTTCCATGATCTCCTCCTCGCTGCAGATCAGCGTGCCGGGCGGCTGGTTGGCATGCGGGTCGATATCCTCGGGCTTTTCGAAGCTCGAGCGGACGAAAATTGGCATGTTGTGGACCATGCCGAGTTCCACCGAGCGGACCTGGAGCACCTTGGCGCCCTGGGAGGCCAGCTCCAGCATGTCTTCAAATGCGATCTTGTCGAGCCGGCGCGCCTTCGGCACGATTCGCGGATCGGTGGTGTAGACACCGTCGACGTCGGTGTAGATGTCGCAGCGGTCCGCCTTCACGGCGGCGGCGATCGCCACGGCCGAGGTATCGGAGCCGCCGCGGCCGAGCGTGGTGATGCGGTTAGTCTCGGGGTTGATGCCCTGGAAGCCGGCGATCACGGCGACTTCCTTGCGCTCCCTGAAGCGCTTGATGATCTCGCTGCCGTCGATGCCCTCGATCCGGGCCGAAGCATGGGCGTCGCTGGTCGTGATCGGGATCTGCCAGCCCTGCCAGGAGCGGGCCTGGATACCCATGCCCTGAAGCACGATGGCAAGCAGGCCGGACGTCACCTGTTCGCCCGAGGCGACCACGGCGTCGTATTCGCGCGCGTCGTGCATCGGCGAGGCCTCGGTGCACCAGGCCACCAGCTCGTTGGTTTTACCGGACATCGCCGAGACGACCACGGCCACTTCATGGCCGGCGTCGACCTCACGCTTCACATGGCGTGCGACGTTGCGGATACGTTCGATGTTGGCGACGGACGTGCCGCCGAATTTCATCACGAGGCGGCTCATGACGACGCGTGCATTCCTTCATAAGGATCAGTATGGTGGCCCGCACTGGACGGGCCTCGCGGACACCGACCGCGCGTATACATAGCGGCGGGGCCGGGGGCAAGCGGGTTCCTGCGGGGCAGGGTGCGGGGTAGTGGGTTAACCGAGATCATGGCGCGCTATATCGACGAGATCCTGCAGCCTGGCGAGAAGGTGCTGTATTCGACCAATGCGCACTGGATCTTCTATTTTCCGGCGATCCTGGCCTGGATCGTGGCGCTGGTCCTGTTCGTCCTGTCCCGGCAAACCACCGTCGAGGGGCTCGTCATGCTCTGTCTGGTTGCGGCCGGCCTGGTCGCTCTGGCGGCGCTGTACTGGACTGTGAAGGGCTGGTTCCATCGCTTTACCACCGAGACCGACGTGACCAATTTGCGGGTCGTGCACAAGACCGGCTTCATCAAGCGCCGCACCTTCGAGATGGCGCTGGACAAGGTCGAGAGCGTCGATGTCGATCAGACCATTCTTGGACGAATTCTCAACTACGGCGACGTGACGATTCGCGGCGTCGGCGAGGGGATCGAGACGATCAAGACCATCGCCTCGCCGCTCGCCTTCCGTAGTTCGATCACCACGCGGTAGGACCGCGCGTAACCATGAGCATGCAGCAAGATACTCCCGTAACCGCAAGCACCTCGCCGGGCTCGACCGTCGATGCCGCCGAGATCGCGAAATTCTCAAAGCTCTCGGTCGAGTGGTGGGATCCCAACGGCAAGATGGCACCGCTGCACCGGATCAACCCGCTGCGGCTCGGCTATATCCGCGATGCCGCCTGCCGCAAGTTCGAGCGCAACGCGCGCAGCCTCAACTGCCTCGGCGGTCTGCGCGTGCTCGACATCGGCTGTGGCGCCGGCCTGCTCTGCGAGCCGTTGTCGCGCCTGGGTGCGCAGGTCATCGGCGTCGATCCGTCGGTCAGCAACATCGCGGCCGCCAAGCTGCATGCCGACAAGGCGCACCTCGCGATCGACTATCGCTGCACCACGGTTGAGGAGATCGACCCGCGCGAGCGCTTCGACATCGTTCTGGCGATGGAGGTGGTCGAGCACGTCGTCGACGTCGGCGTTTTCCTGAAGCGCTGCGCCGCGATGCTGAAGCCGAACGGCCTGATGGTGGTCTCGACGCTGAACAGGAACTGGAAGAGCTTTGCGCTTGCCATCGTCGGCGCTGAATATGTCCTGCGCTGGCTGCCGCGCGGCACCCACGAGTGGAACAAATTCGTCACCCCCGACGAGCTGACGAAATACCTGCTCGACAACCGCCTGGTCATCACCGAGCAGACCGGCGTCGTCTACAGCCCCTTCGCCGACAAATGGACCCTCTCGTCAGACATGGACGTGAACTACATGGTGGTGGCGGAAGGCATGGTGTGAGGCGTTGCCGCTTCCAAACATTCGGCGTCGTCCTGGCGAAAGCCAGGGTTTAGTTAGGCGAAAACTGATAATTACGAGTCTTCGCCAAACCACTCCCTGGGGTAATGGGTCCTGGATCTGCGCTTCGCTTGTCCAGGACGACACCGAATTCGTCAGGCAAGCATCGCACCCATGACATCCGCGTGATTGACCTGCTTGAGCGCGAGCGGCACGTTGACTCAACGTCCTCTCGCTCCCAGCGCAGTCCCACCCATGTTGACCATCGCCAGCCTCTGGATTCCCTTCACCGTCATTGCCGCGCTCGGCCAGGTCGCGCGCAATGCGATGCAGCGGTCGCTGACGAAGCCGCTGGGGACCTGGGGCGCAACCAATATCCGCTTCCTGTTCGGCTTTCCGTTCTCGCTGCTTTTCCTGGCGGTGGTGCTGGTCGCCACCGGCGATCATCTCGATATGCCGCCCGGTGTGTTCTGGCCGTGGCTCCTGCTCGGCGCGCTCAGCCAGATCGTCGCGACCGGCCTGATGCTGCTCGCCATGAACGACCGCTCCTTCGTGGTGACGACGGCCTATTTGAAAACCGAGGCGATCCAGACCGCCATCTTCGGCTTCGTCTTCCTCGGCGATCATCTGACATGGCTGAAGGTGCTTGCGATCGTGATCGCGACAATCGGCGTCGTCATCACCGCGCTGCGGCCCGGCGGCGAGAAGAGCTTTGCCGAATTGAAGCCGACCATCACCGGCCTCGTCGCGGCCGCGGCCTTCGCGCTCTCTGCGGTCGGCTTCCGCGGCGCCATCATCAACGTGCCTGATGTCTCGTTCGTGACTGCGGCATCGTTCACGCTGGTGCTCGGCCTGTTCGTGCAGACGCTGATCCTGACGGTCTATCTGCTCTGGCGGGCGCCAAAAGTGCTTCAGTCGATCCTGAGGCTTTGGAAGCCATCGCTGCTCGCCGGCTTCATGGGCGCCTTCGCCTCGCAGTTCTGGTTCCTAGCGTTCGCGCTGACGGCCGCCGCCAATGTCCGCACCCTCGCTTTGATCGAGGTGCTGTTCGCGCAAGGCGTGGCGTACTATTCGTTCAAGCAGCCGATCGCGCCGCGCGAGATTATTGGCATCGTGCTGATCGTGGTCGGCGTGGCGGTGTTGGTGGGAGTCTAATTCCGATCTTCCGGCAGCGTCGGCAGCGGCGACACCTCGATGCCTTCGTCGATCAGCGACTTGGCCTCGTCGGGCGAGGCCTCGCCATAGATCGGACGGTGCTCCTTGTCGCCGTAATGCATCGCGCGGGCTTCGGTGGCGAATCGCTCGCCGACATTGTCGGCGTTCTTCACGATGTGATCGCGCAGCTCCTTGAGCTTGGCGCGCAGCTCGCGCTCCTGCGCCATCAACAGCGAGGTCGGTGCGGATTGCGCATCCTGAGGCGCGGTCGCCGTGGCGGTGGGCTCAGGCGGCGGCGTGGCGCGTCCGCGGCCCTTCTTGCCGACGATGCGCGGCGCCATGATCGCCTTGTCGACCTTGGCCGAGCCGCAGATCGGACAGGTCACGAGCTTGCGCTTCACCTGCTGGTCGTACGCGGCCGAGCTCTGGAACCAACTCTCGAAGTCGTGGCTCCGGTCGCAGCGGAGCGCGTAGCGGATCATGCCGATCCCCGCACCAGGTGCAGATGATCCGGCCCCGCCTTGGGGTCGGCGACGCCGAAGCGGCGGCCGTGCTGGAGTGAGGGGATCGCGCGGCGCGCGGTCTCGACCTTGGCCGGATCGATTTTTGCCATGATGATGCCGGGCTCGACATCGCCTTCGGCGAGGATCTCGCCCCAGGGATCGATGATCAGCGAATGGCCATAAGTCTCGCGCTTGTTCTCGTGCAGGCCTGCCTGTGCCGCGGCGAAGATGAAGCAACCGGTCTCGATCGCGCGCGCACGCAACAGCACGTGCCAATGCGCCTCGCCGGTCTTGCGGGTAAAGGCCGAGGGCACCGTGATGAAGTACGCGCCGCTTTCGGCCAGCGCGCGGTAGAGCGCGGGGAAGCGCACGTCATAACAGATCGTCAGGCCGACGCGGCCCCAGGGCAGGTCGGAGATCACGGCCGTCTCGCCCGGCTGGTAATTGGCGGATTCGCGATAGCTCTCGCCGTCAGGCAGCTCGATATCGAACATGTGGATCTTGTCGTAGCTCGCGAGCACATTGCCCTCGGGCCCGATCAGGAACGAGCGGTTGACCGCTTTCTCGTCCGAAAAGCGCAGCGCCAGCGAGCCGACATGGATGTGGATCTTCAGTTCCGCCGCGAGCGCCCGGTACGCCCTCAGCGAGCTGTCATCGTCTTGGCTCTGGAGGTGCTCGAACAGGGCCTTGCGGTTGAGCTGCATCATGTTGCTGACTTCGGGCGTCTGCACGTAGTCGGCGCCATTGGCTGCAGCCTGGCGGATCAGCCTGGTGGCCTGCGCGAGGCTGGGCTCGGGCATCAGGCCGGTGCGCATCTGCACCATCGCCGCCGTGAAAGTCCTGTTGTCGGTCATGACTCCGCCTTGACGCTCTCGAGCATGGCGTCGAGCTTGCCTTCGCGATCGAGCGCGTAGAGCTCGTCGCAGCCGCCGACATGGTTCCCGCCGATCCAGATCTGCGGGAAGGTCGAGCCCTCGCCGGCGCGATCGTACATCTCTTGGCGCCAGGACGGGTTCTTGGCGATATCGAACTCCGTGAACGTCGCCTTCTTGCGGGTCAGCAGCGACTTGGCGGCGGAACAATAGCCGCAGCCCGGCCTCGTGTAGATCTCGACAGCAGCGGTCATCTTGTCTGGCGCTCTCATGTCATGAATTCATTGAATTATATGGGACTTCACCGGCTCTCGACAACCCGGGCAAACACCAGCACGTCCACTTGCGCCGCTTTGGCCCGGAGCAGGGCCCGCGCACAGGCATCCAGCGTCGCGCCCGACGTCAGGACGTCGTCGATGAGGACAATGCGCCGACCCTGGACGTCCGCCTGGCGGTCGGGGGATACCTGGAATGCGCCCTGCACATTGGTGGCGCGCTGGGCCCGCGACAGGCCGATCTGCTGCTCGGTCGCGCGTACCCGGCGCAGCACCTCAGCCTTCGCCTTCACTCCGCTCTGCCGCTCGATGATCCGCGCCAGCGCCCCGGACTGGTTGTAGCGGCGGCGCCACGCCCTTCGCCAATGCAGGGGAACGGGCACCAGCATGTCGGCTTCGGCGAGCAGTTCGCCGCCCGCGCGCGCCATCCAGCGGCCCATGGCGGGCGCCAAATCCGTCCGGTCCTGGTATTTCAGCGCATGCACCAGGGTGCGCGCGACGTCGTCATAACGCACCGCGGCGCGCGCCCGCTGGTAGGCCGGCGGGCTCGCGATCGCCTCCATCGACAGCATGTCGGGCCCGGGATCGTACACAAAGGGAATGCCGAGCCGCGGGCAGTAGGGCCGTTCGATGAACGACAGCCGCGCCCAGCACGCCGCGCACACGCCCTCGCCGTCGACCGGCTCGCGGCAGGACACGCACAGTGTCGGCAGCGCAACGTCGAGCGCAAGCCTTGGCAGATGCGCCATCACACTGCGGCAGGCCTGAAGCGCGCCGCGCAAATGGCTGGAAATGGAGCGTGGTGGTGATGCCTCGGCGTCCATTGGGCAAGGCTAGCGCCGTCCTGCGCCACGCTCAAGTCAATGGGCTGTTCTCGTCCGCGCCCGGCCTACGGCTCTTTCGGCAGCACGGGCCGGAAAAACGATCGCTCATAACGGCGAAAGCAGCGCGTTTGCCTTGCGAACTCGATCGCTTTCTGGACGTCCGGATCTTCGGCGCTGTCCTTCCGATATTGTTCGTACGCCGCGAAGCTCGGGAAGCTGAACATCGCGAGGGCGACGTCGCTGGCGCCTTCCGATGGCAGGAAGTACCCGTGGTGGATGCCGCCGAATCTTGGCACTAGTTCCAGCCACATCCTGCCATAGGCTTCGAATTCGGCGAGCTTGTCCGGGGGGATCTCGTATCGCAGATAACAGGTGATCATCGTTTGACGCTCCGGCGCCGCGGGCCTGGTGCGGATTGCTAGTTTGGAACACGGGGCCGGTGTCGGCTCCATGAGGCAAGGCTAGCGCCGCGCGCAGTGGATTGCCAGAACCAGCATGATCGGCGTAACCAGCGGCATGGCTCAAGACCCGCAAACCCCGCCCGCTTTGTTCGATCGTGCCTTGCTGCGCGCGCGACAGCGCCGCGCGCAGGCGCAAGGTGCCGCGAGCTTCCTGCTGGATCGGGTCGCCGAGGACATCTCCGACCGGCTGGCCGCGGTGATGCGAGAGTTTCACACAGCGGCCGATCTCTGGACGCCCGGCGAGGGTCTCGCGGTGCTGCGCGCGCGACTGCCCTCGATCGAGCGCATTGAGCTCGATGCGTCGGGTGCGGAGAAGCTGCCCTTTGTACCGGAGAGCCTCGATCTCGTGGTCTCGGCGCTGGCGCTGCAATTCGCCAACGATCTGCCGGGTGTGCTCGCGCAGATCCGTCGCGCGCTGAGGCCGGACGGGCTGCTGCTGGCGGCGATGATCGGCGGCGACAGCCTGACCGAGCTGCGCCAGGCCTTTGCCGCCGCGGAGGCCGAATGCGAGGGCGGCGTATCGCCGCGAGTCGCACCGTTCGCCGATCTGCGCGACGTTGGCGCGCTGTTGCAGCGGGCGGGGTTTGCGCTGCCGGTCACCGATGTCGACCGCGTCGTGGTGCGCTACGCCAACGCGTTCGCGCTGATGCAGGATATCAGGCGCATGGGCGCCGCCAATGTGCTGATCGAGCGGCGACGCACGCCGAGCCGGCGATCGACGCTGCTGCGGATGGCTGAAATCTACGCGGAACGCTTTGCCGACGCCGACGGCCGCATCCGTGCGACATTCGACATCATCTGGCTTTCCGGCTGGGCGCCGCATGCGAGCCAGCAGCAGCCGCTCAAGCCTGGATCAGCGAAGGCGAGCCTGGCGGAAGCGGTGAAGAAGGCCGGAGGGACGTAAGCTCTCTCCGCCGTCATGGCCGGCATGCCGTCCGAAGGACGGCGTCGCTTCCGCTCGCCTATGTCCCGGCCATCCACGCCTCTCGGTTCAGCACGAAGATCGTGGATGCCCGGGACAAGCCCGGGCATGACGCCGAGAGTGTGGTGCCCGCTTCGAATTCACATCAACAAATCAATCAAATGCGGGATCAGCGGAATGTCCGCGGGCGGCATGGGATAGTCGCGCAGCTTGTTGGCGCGAACCCAGGCCAGGGCCTGGCCTTCGCGCGGCGTGACCTGTCCCTCCCAGCGCCGGCAAATGAAGAGCGGCATCAGGAGGTGGAAGGTCTCGTAGCCGTAGCTCGCGAACGTCAGCGGCGCCAGACAGGGTTCGGCGACGGTGATGCCGAGCTCCTCGTGGAGTTCGCGGATCAGGCTCTGTTCCGGCCGCTCGCCGGGCTCGCACTTGCCGCCGGGAAATTCCCAAAGGCCGGCCAGCGTCTTGCCCTCGGGGCGCTGCGCGATCAGGACGCGCTTGTCGGCGTCGACGAGGGCGCACGCAACGACAAGGATCAGCTTGAGATCGGCCATGCCGCTTTCATTAGCCGCAATCGCCGTGCGGTTCTACCGGCTCGGCCGGCGATATTTCAGCTGCATGGATACTGTACGGCGGAGGAAACGCGTGGAAACAGGTAATAGTTCTCGCCGATCGGGATAGTCCCGGTGATCGCATAGCCAAGGTTGGGCGTGTATTGATACGTCACCTCGCCGAGTATCAACGATGTGTTGGAAGGTGAGGGCGTGCCGAGGGCCGCTGGCAAAATCACCTGCTGAGCTACTGGCCGCGCGGTGCCGTTGAGTGCTTTGCTCCAGGTCACCGTCGCTTTGCCGCTGGCGTCCGTGGATACTTCCGACACGACTACCGTCGTATTCGCTGAGGCATAGGGAGCGATCGTCACCGCCGATGCTCCAAGCATGGTGCTTAGCGATGCATCGGTGACGCACGCGTTTCGTGACACCAGGTCCGCGACCGTGTGGGCGGTTTCGCTGACCTTGACGCTGATGGCGAGCCCGTTCCCGAGTTCGACGCCGCCCACATAGAGCAGCAGCATGAACGGCACCACAATCGCGAATTCCACCGCGGCCACCGCGCGCGTGTCGGCCCACAAGTTTCGCACGTAATGAAGCATCCGGCTCATGAGTTGACAAAGGCCTCGTTCATGAAAGCCGTGGATGACATGATCAGGCGTTTGCCATTCGACTGGTTCGCCAGATTGAAGCCGAGCGGACCTAGGAAAACCGGCCATTGATACATCACCCGCACGACGACGATGTCGCCCTGATTGCCGGGGTTGAATTTCCAGACGTTCGTCACGTTGCCGCTGCCGTCAAACGTCAGGGCTGGCGCGCCAGTGTTCGCCGAAGACCATGATCCGGCTACTTGGACGTCGATCATCATCTTGCTGCAGTCGAACAAGATCACAACGTTGGAGCAGACTGCAGTGGCAAACTGGGCTTGGGTCATGCTCGCGGCCTGCGCCTGCCCCGTCAGGATCGCCCGGCTCGATTGGTTCACCACTTGCTCCAGGAGCTGCTGGGCAAAGAAAACAAGGAAGGTCTGGATGATTCCGAGCAACAAAGCGATGAATGCCGGACCGATCAGCGCGAACTCGACCGCGGTTGCGCCGTTCCGGTCGGCAAGGAACGCGCGCCAGCGGCGGCGTTTGGTTGTGGGCACGGCGTGCGCGGCGGTCATGACTGCTTTCTCTACTGGGTCAGGCGCGGATCGGACGCGACCTTCAGGAACAGGCTCTGGAGCGCGGACGTAATGTCGTCGTCGGTCGCCACCTTTTTGTACAAATCGGGCGACGAGGCGCAGGCTTGCAGATTTGTCTCGATCTGGCTGGTCGAGCCGGTGGACGTGCTGTTGAAGGGGTAGATCCATGAATCGTACCAGCCGTTGGATGTATGTAGCGCCGAGTCGTCGTATTCGGTGTAGATCACCGCGATACGGATCTTCCTGTTCTTGATGGTGGTGCAGATCGCGGGGTCGAGCGGTTGCTGGCAGCGCTTACCAGTGAGTTTCTTATTGCAGGAGTTCGTGTACGGGTCGGTCGTGATGTTCACGTCCTCAAGGCCGTCGGTAACGAGGAAGACGACTTCCTGTGGCGTATCGTTGGCGACATTGGTGCCGTTCCCCGGAGTCGGCATGATCTTGTTGAGAGCGCTTAATCCGCCCGCAATGCTGGTGTCGGCGTCGCTATTATTGTTCGACGATGTCAGCCAGTTGTTCTTGTAGACCGGCAGGACCTGAATGTTGTCGGCCTTGCTCTGGATGGTCGCTACCGTGTAGCTGGTCGTTGTGGCAGGCGTCGTGGGAGTTCGCACCACCCCAGGTTTTCCGGAAGGTGCGAAGACCGCCGAACTGCTGCCGCTTGTCGGAGAATTGTTTAGAGCAGTATCGAAGGTATAGATCGCAACCCCATACGTATTTCTGTTGATGCTCGATATCTGATAGGCCGTATTCATCAGCGATTTGACCGCTTGCGTTACCCGATCGATCCGTAACGTGAGGCCAAGATTGCGAGCAAGTTGGTAGTTATCAATCCCGCCTGGATTGCCCAGATTGTCCGCGGCAGGATTAGTCTGGTGGCATGCGAATCCGCATCCTTTCGTCCCGGTCGATGAATCGACCTGCTTTTGCGTGTTCGCGATCAGCGTTTTGATGTCGCTCGAGGTCGCGCCGATCGCCATGGAAGGCGAGGCGTCCAGCAAGAGATAGAAATCGATGTTGGGCGCGCCCTGGTTGCGTGTCGCTGCCTGGCCTGCGAACGGCCAACTCACCTGCTTGAGCACGCTCGGGAAGGCGTTGTTTGCGGCCGCAGTGTAGCAAACCTGGACGTTGCGAACGACTTGGTTGTTTGAGTTGACAGGGTCAGCAAAGACAGAGTCCAGGCCGGGGCAGGGAGCGTAGGTACAGTAGCCCGTTGTGGAGTCGGGTTTGCTGCAATTGACGGTGACCGTGAGAGTTGGCGGTGCGGCCAGGTTGTTGTTGCTGACCAGGCCATTCGCGGTAATGTTGAAAACGTTCTTCGCTGTGGTTTGGGCGACCTGCGGGCTCTTCTGCATCATCGTCGAGGTGACGGCGGCGACGGCGGCAGCATCGACGGCAGAGTCGAGATCAACCTTCATGTGCTGCGTATGCGTATAGTCCAGCGCCATCCCGAGCAGAAAGATTGTCGGAACCATCACAATTGCAAACATCACGGCGACGTTGGCCTTGCGATTTCTGGCAAAACGATACAACCAAGCCCGAAGCATGATCTTCATCCTAATCGCCGTGGGTCCCGGCAGAGGCAATTTCTCTGGCCGATCGGGGATCGAGGACCGGGAGCGCAACCGGGCGGCCTCTGACGACCTCTCGGCAGAGCGGAACTTTGAAGATGGGCTGTTAAGTAAAGCTTACGCCGATGTCGCGAACATGGGTGGCCGAAAATCCGACGCTGCCGGATCGAGCGGCATCATTAACGAAAGCTAAAGGCAGCCAGGAAATTGAAGCGAGCTCCTCGCCCGGCTGCATGCTGGACCTCGTTCTCCGGTGGAGAACCAAGAGAGGGACATCAGATTCACGACCTGTAATCCCCGTTGATCGCGACATACTCCTTGGTGAGGTCGCAGGTCAGCACGCGGTCGCGGCCCTTGCCGAGGCCGAGCGAGACCTTGATCGCGATCTCCGGCGCCTTCATCGCTTCCGACACCTGCGCCTCGTCATAGGACGGATCGCGCGCGCCGCTCCTGGCGACGCGGATGCCGTTGAACGAGATCGAGAGCTTGTCGCGGTCCGCCGGCTCGCCGGCCTTGCCGACCGCCATCACCACGCGGCCCCAATTGGCGTCCTCGCCGGCGATCGCGGTCTTCACCAGCGGCGAGTTCGCGATCGACATCGCGATCTTGCGCGCCGAGGCCTTGGTCTTGGCACCCTCGACGGTGATCTCGACCAGCTTGCGGGCGCCTTCGCCGTCGCGGGCCACCTGCTCGGAAAGATTGGCGAGCACCTGGTTGAAGGCCTTGACGAAGGCTTTCAGGCGCGGGTCGGTGGCGCGACTGATCTTCGGCGCGCCGTGTTCCGCAGCAGCACCGGTGGCAAAGGCCAGCAGCGTGTCCGAGGTCGAGGTGTCGCCGTCGATCGTGACCGCGTTGAAGGTGTCCTCGACGCCGCTTTTGAGCAGCGCCTGCAGCGCGGCAGGCGCGATCGGTGCGTCGGTGAAGATGAAGGACAGCATCGTCGCCATATCGGGCGCGATCATGCCGGCACCCTTGGCCATGCCGTTGATGGTGACCTTGGCTTTGCCGAGCTTCACGGTCGCGGTCGCGACCTTCGGGAAGGTGTCGGTGGTCATGATCGCCTTGGCGGCGGCGAGATAATCGCCGGCCTCGGCGGTTTCCGCGAGCCTCCCGAGCACGCCGTCGAACTTGGTCGCATCCAGCGGCTCGCCGATCACGCCGGTCGAGGCCAGGAAGATCTCACCCTCGGTGCATCCGACGGCCTTGGCCGCGATCTTCGCGGTCAGTGCCGTGGAGCTGCGGCCGGTCTTGCCGGTGAAGGCATTGGCGTTGCCGGAATTGACCACCAACGCGCGGGCCTTGCCGCCTTTCAGCTTGGCGCGGCACCATTCCACCGGCGCGGAGGGACATTTCGACTTGGTGAAGACGCCTGCGACCGCGGTGCCCTTGTCCATCACCGCCAGCAGCACGTCGGTGCGGTTCTTGTAGCGAATGCCGGCTTCGGCCGTCGCGAGACGGACCCCCGCGATCACGGGCATGTCGGGAACGTGTTTCGGGGCGAGGGGGGAAACGGAGGAGGACATCGGGGCGCCTTGGTGGGATCTGGACATGCAGATGCCCGGCGCGGGGGCCGGGCATCACAAAGGCTTAGATACTCTTCACGTCACCGAAGTGACAGCGAATTCTTACTTCTTCGCCGGGGGCGCCATCTTGCTGTCGGACGGCTTGGCGTCAGCCGGCTTGGCCGCATCGGCCGGCTTGGCGTCCTTTGCCGCATCCGCCGGCTGGTCCAGCCGCTCGACCTTGGCTTCCGCGCGCAGCTTGGCGACGTAATCGGCCTGGGCCTTGCGGGTGACATACTGCTCGATCTGCGCCTTGACCTGCTCGAAGTCCGGCGCCTTGCGGCTGCGCTTTTCCTCGACCTTGATGACGTGCCAGCCGAACTGCGACTTCACGGGGTCGGAGATCTTGCCCGGCTCGAGCGCGAAGGCGACCGCCGAGAATTCCGGCACCATCTGCTCCTTGGTGAAGAAGCCGAGGTCGCCGCCGTCGGCCGAGCCCGGATCCTTGGACTTCTTCTTGGCGAGTTCGGCGAAATCGGCGCCCTTGTCGAGTTCGGCCTTCACCGCCTTGGCCTCGTCCTCGGTCTCGACCAAGATGTGGCGGGCGTGCACTTCCTGCTCCCCGGTGATCTGCTTGGAGGCCTCCTCATAGACCTTCTTCATGGCATCCGGGGTGGTGGCGGCCTTGCCCTCGCCGGCGAGCAGGCTGTCCATCAGCAGGCGGTTGCGGGCAAACGCGAGCCGCTTCTTGAACTCCTCGCCCTCGGCGAGCTTCTTGTCTTCGGCGGCCTTGCCGACGATCTTCATGTCGATCAGGAAGGACAGGACGTTCTCGTCCTTGGTCGCCGGGTCCATCTGGGCGAGGCTCGGCCCGAGTTCCTCTTCGGCCATGGCGACGTCGCTCTTCTTGATTTCCGCGCCATTGACCTTCGCCAGCACCGGATCGTCGGCAGCCCGGCCGGGACCCGCGATCAGCGCCAGCGCAAGGCAGCCCACGAGGGCGGTGGCGAGGCCGAAGCGCAGGCCGGTTCTGGTTACCGGGAACGAGGTGGTCATGGAAAATCCTTTTGTTGAAGCAGGGGGCTGCTCGAGCGGGGCGGACACTCGCCCAATTCAGGGGGCCTTGGCAACGCGAAAAGTCTGTCAAAATGATGAATTAGCCGCAATGCACCCGCCGTTGACAAGGCCCTGACCGGGCCATATCTCTGCCCGGTCGCGTCCATGCGATGGCGTTTATTTTGCTGCGTTTTTGGCCGTTGAACCCAGACTTGCCCAACTCCCACCCATATGGCGGATGGACCCCCCGCAGACGGGGCTCTGGCGCCTAGCAGGCGTCACGGTGAGTTGATAGGCAGGCGGGTGACAACCTCTTGGCTGCAACGCGAACGCGGTTGAATCGCGAACACAGGAACTAAGCATGATCGGCGCGCTCGCCCGCAAGTTTTTCGGCTCCGCCAACGACCGGCGGGTGAAGGGATATCAGTCCCGCGTCAACGCGATCAACGCGCTGGAGCCCGAGGTCTCGAAACTCTCCGACGAGGCCCTCAAGGCCCGCACCGTCGAGTTCAGGAAGCAGCTCGCCGAGGGCAAGACCCTTGACGACCTGCTGGTCCCCGCTTTCGCCACGGTCCGTGAAGCCGCCAAGCGGACGCTCGGCCAGCGCCATTTCGATGTCCAGCTGATCGGCGGCATGGTGCTGCACGAGGGCGACATCGCCGAGATGAAGACCGGCGAAGGCAAGACCCTGGTCGCAACGCTCGCGGTCTACCTCAACGCGCTCGCTGGCAAGGGCGTCCACGTCGTCACGGTCAACGACTACCTCGCCCGCCGCGACTCCGCCTGGATGGGCCAGATCTACGGCTTCCTCGGCCTGACCACCGGCGTGATCGTGCACGGCCTCGACGATTCCGAGCGCAAGATGGCCTATGCCTGCGACATCACCTACGGCACCAACAACGAATACGGCTTCGACTATCTGCGCGACAACATGAAGTACCGGCTCGAGGACATGGTCCAGCGGCCGCACTTCTACGCGATCGTCGACGAAGTCGACTCCATCCTGATCGACGAAGCGCGCACGCCGCTGATCATCTCCGGCCCGCTCGACGACCGCTCCGACTTCTACAACACCATCGACGGCTTCCTGCCCAAGCTCGACAAGTCCGACTACGACGTCGACGAGAAGCAGCGCACGGTGACGCTGACCGAAGCCGGCATGGAGAAGATCGAGACGCTGCTGCGCGATGCCGGCCAGCTCAAGGGTGAATCGCTCTACGACGTCGAGAACGTTTCCGTCGTGCACCACATCAATCAGGCGCTGCGCGCCCACACGCTGTTCACGCGCGACAAGGACTACATCGTCCGCGACGACGAGGTCGTCATCATCGACGAGTTCACCGGTCGCATGATGCAGGGCCGCCGCTATTCGGAAGGCCTGCATCAGGCCCTGGAAGCCAAGGAGCACGTGCAGGTCCAGCCGGAAAACCAGACGCTGGCCTCGATCACCTTCCAGAACTATTTCCGGATGTACGAAAAGCTCGCGGGCATGACCGGCACGGCGCTGACCGAAGCCGACGAATTGTTCGACATCTACAAGCTCGAGGTCGTGGAGATCCCGACCAATTTGCCGGTCGCCCGTCTCGACGAAGACGACGAGGTCTATCGCACCCAGAACGAGAAATACGCCGCGATTCTGGCCGAGATCGAGCGCGCCAATGCGCGGCTGCAGCCGGTGCTGGTCGGCACCGCCTCGATCGAAAAATCGGAAGTGATCGCCGAATATCTCAAGAAGCACGGCTATCGGCAGATCGATTTCGGTAACGAAAATTCGATGCAGAAGCTGTACGCGGCGGCCCGCGCCGGCAAACCGGCAAAGCTGTTCGCGGTGCTCAACGCGCGCTTCCACGAGCAGGAAGCCTACATCGTCGCGGAAGCCGGCGTCCCCGGCGCGATCACGATCGCGACCAACATGGCCGGCCGCGGCACCGACATCAAGCTCGGCGGCTCGCTGGAAATGCGCATCCAGCAGGAGGCCGCTTCGATCGAGGACGAAGCCGAGAAGGCCTTGAAGATCGAGCAGATCAAGGCCGACATCGAGCACTTCCGCGACATCGTGCTGAAGGCCGAGGAAGAGGTCGAGATCGAGCCCGCGAAGGGCTCGAAGCCCGCCAAGACCGTGAAGAAGCCCGGCGGCCTCTACATCATGGGCTCCGAGCGCCACGAATCCCGCCGCATCGACAACCAGCTCCGCGGCCGCTCCGGCCGTCAGGGCGATCCCGGCCGCTCGAAATTCTTCCTGTCGCTGGAAGACGATCTGATGCGCATCTTCGGCTCGGATCGCCTCGACAGCATGTTGCAGCGTCTCGGCCTGCAGGAGGGCGAGGCCATCATCCATCCCTGGATCAACAAGGCGCTCGAAAAGGCGCAGCAGAAGGTCGAGGCGCGCAACTTCGATATCCGCAAGAATTTGCTCAAGTTCGACAACGTCCAGAACGACCAGCGCAAGGTGATCTTCGACCAGCGCGTCGACCTGATGAAGGACGACAGCGTCGCCGAGACCGTCGCCGACATGCGCCACGCCTTCATCGACGACCTCGTCGCCAAGCACGTGCCCGAGCATGCCTATGCCGAGCAGTGGGACGTCGCGGGCCTGAAGGAAGAGCTCAAGCGCGTGCTCGATCTCGACCTGCCGGTCGAGGACTGGGCCAAGGAAGAGGGCATCGCCGACGAGGAGCTGCTCACGCGCATCGAGACCCGCGCCGACGAGCACATGGCCGCAAAGGTCGCGCAATGGGGTCCCGACGTGATGCGTTACGTCGAGAAGACCATCCTGCTGCAGACGCTCGACCATCTCTGGCGCGAGCATCTGATCATGCTCGACCATCTGCGCCAGGTCATCGGCCTGCGCGGCTACGGCCAGCGCGATCCGCTGCAGGAGTACAAGACCGAGGCGTTCAACCTCTTCCAGGAGATGAGCGCGCATCTGCGCGAGGCCGTCACGGCGCAGCTGATGCGGGTCGAGATCGTGCCGCCGGAGCAGGAAGCCCCGGTGCTGCCGCCGATGGAAGCGCACAAGTTCGACCCGAACACCGGCGAGGACGAAATGGCGCTCGCGAGCGTCACGCTCGGAGCGCAGGCCACCGACGCGGCGTTGCGCGATCCCAAGAACCCGGCAAGCTGGGGCAAGATCGGCCGCAACGAGGATTGCCCCTGCGGCTCAGGCAAGAAGTACAAGCACTGCCACGGGCGGTACGCTTAGCGAGGCAAATCAATGGGTTAGACGGGCGAATCACCCGCTGTAAATTTTCAGCCGTCTAACTCTTG
>NZ_JBIXJX010000022.1:0-101020 GCF_052871955.1 Bradyrhizobium sp. CAR08 | reverse complement strand
CCCTTCTGCCCGCTGACGGCAAATCAGCCACGTGCCGGATGTATCGGCTATGGATTCGGCGCGACGCTGTCGCGCACAAAGGGCATTGGGCCTCCGCAGCCTCTGACCGAACAGCCAGAATAACCGACTCCATTGAGTGACTTACACCATCAAACACCAAACCACTCGGTACTAGCGATGAGATTTGAAAGCCCGTACGCATGGCGCTGATTCTCCGTTTGAGAACCACAGTCGCCCGGCAAACTTCATCGGAAATGAGTCAGACCCAAAATTGGACGCCGATACGGGGTCAACTTTGAACGCCGATTGACAGCCGAAGCAGCCCGTGAAAGGGCCAAGTCGCTGTAATGTGCTTGTGAACTCGGAAGGAAGGCGTCGCGAGGCCCGCGGCGACTTTTCTGAATTACTCCGCCTACAACATCAGCGCATCAGCTGGTTAAGGCAAGCCGCTGTCTGTGACGCTGCTGTGGTTGGCTCCGGAGTGCGCCGTCCGTCCAGTCTCTCTACGGAGGGCAATTCGAGCAATGGCCGGCCGCTCTGTGCCGGTGCGCTTCATTGCAGCCGCCGGGTGGCGCCTTAACTTCCACCGCTTAAGCCGGAAACCTGGGGGATGCCAGTTTGTCAGGCGACCCGCGCATCGGAGTGAACTTCGTATCACTCCGCTGAGCGCGTTTGCAGTTTGGGCAGACGATAAGGTGGGCGATTATCGACTTTCGCGTACGAGCTCCGAGCGAATCCATCGAGTCCTCCTGCAGAAATAGCCAGAGCGGCTTGAGCGCTGAGAGACGCGATGATTGAGATCGAGCTGTGGGAGGCACATCTACTAAGTGATCAGCACCTATGGCTTTACAAAAAATGCATCGTTGTGGACGCGCCAGGTCTGGTCAGAGAGCCACTTGTAGTCTTGATCAGGCATCACAGGGACAGTTTTCATGACTTCTTTTGCAATAGGAAGAAAGAAGCTCGATCGATCCTGCGTCACCTTGAGAGATCGGATCGGGACAACAATACTGTCCTTGCCGGTGGTGAAAAACCCTCCGGACGCGACAATCGCGTAGTCCGTTCCATCTTTGGTGCCGAACACGATGTTTCGCACCTCGCCAACGATCTTGTCGTCGGAGCTACGAACTTCGGCCCCAATCATCTCGTCGGTCCTCAAGCCGGGCGTAAGTTGATCGATTTTCATCAACGGCTTGGCGCCTTTCTTGTCCCTGCTCCCTGACGATGCCCCGCGCCTGGCTTTGGGTTCGCTATCAGCCATTTGCTTGTCGGCCGCCTCTTCATCATTGTCCCCAAGGGATCCCATAGGCGGTCCGGCGATAAGTTCACGAATGTTGGCGAGGAGACGCTCACAGTCTTCGTGACGTCCATAGGACCGAAGCGTGAAAGCGGCATCTCTCAAACTTCGGAGGTCGCGCACGGACTGACTGTTGGCCGGGCCTCGAAGCCGGGGATTTTGCTGAATCGCCTCCTCAAGCCCTGCGTCCGCAATCTGGCAATCAGCCAGCGCCTGGTTGACACCGGCGGCAACCATTAGCGCAGCCATGAAAAGTGTTCCTAGGGTCTTCATTGCAACCTACCTTTCGGCCGTTCGAATTGTTCATCACACCGTGCTTGTTAGCTCATGGATAGCGTCGATAATTTGGATGGGCATGTAAGGCTTGGGGATAAATCTTGCTTCCGCAGGAAGATCACCGGCTCATATTTTGAAATACCCTGAAGTTGCGGGGCATATCGATGTCGGTGAATATAAGGCGGACATTGGAGTGGTTTTCGAGCAGCAGAATAGCCTCGTCCGCGTTGGCTGCCTCCAGAATATCGAAGCCGGCGGCTTGGAGCATGTCGACCGCATCCATGCGAATGAATGCTTCGTCTTCGACAAAGGACTTGGATGGTTGCACGGACCATGGGCATACGAGGGGAACTCTCAAGAATCGACGCCGACACCCGGGAGCGAGGTTTCAGCTCGCATCACGCGGACGTGCAGGATGGTCGAGAGCAAATCTGATCGTGAACAGCGCTCCCCTTGGTATGTTTTTTGAGATCGTGAACTCGCCCATAACTGTTTGACGAGACCGCTGATAACTCGGAATCCGAGGCTCTTCCGAGGCTGATTGATGTCAAATCGCTCGGGTAGCCCTGCGCCCTCATCGGAGATTTCGACGCGCAGATGGCTGTCGATTTCGCGGGCGTCTACCATGATGACACCCGGCCCATCGACGTAGGCGTATTTAACCGCTTTTGTGACGAGCTCGTTGACCAGCAAGCCCAAAGGAATGGCCTTGTCGGCGGATATAATTATGGGATCCGATCGCGACTGAAGCCTGTGTTCCGGCGTCGAACTCTGAAGGTTTTGGCAAAGATGACTGACAAAGTCCGGGAGATCGACAAATCCAATCTTGCTGCCTCGCCAGAGATGATCATGAACTTCCGCGATTGGACGCGACGCGGCAGGCCCACGACTGATGTGAGGCTGTTTTTGACCCGATGGCTCATCTCTCGCGTCAGCAAGGCCTCGTGATCGAGGGCTTCCTGAAGCTTGGCATCGGCGTGTTGGCGTTCGATGGCGATTCCGAGCAGACCTGCAAAGCCTGCGAGAAAATCTGCATCTGCGTCGTCGAATTGTCCGGGATAGTGACTCAGCTTCGAGGACACCGAACGGCGCGTCGCCCTCGCCGCCGCGCCTGATAAGCACGTTGATCGCGCCCTTGATGCCATGTTCGGCGAGAAGATTCGGGGTTCGGAAGCGAGTCTCATCCTTCAAGTGGTTGGAAATCACCGATTGCCCCGTCTGATAGGCAAAGCCGGCGGGCGATTCGATATCGGCGCCGGGCGTTACATGATCGACCGTGCCCGCCGGCCAACCGATGCCGGCACGTACTATCAAACGCTGTTCATCGGGAAGATATTCGAGAACCTTGGCGTAAGAGCATCCCAGACCGCGAGCACTGAGTTCGACCGCGTGCTGAAGAATCTGCCGGAAGTCTCGGGTTTGAAGTGTAGCCGTACCGAAATCCCTGAGGAGAGCCTGTTGGCGGCGACGGTATGGAAGCTCATCCTGTCGATCCTTGAAAGCATCGACGGCCGTAGACGAAACCAGCCCCGGTTCGGAAGTCATTTAGTTGCCAATTCTGGGTAGCGTCTTCGTCAAGGCGATGGCCATACATGGTGCTTAGAGAAGCACCGTTCCAACGGCCGGAGGAGGACATCGACAACGCTGTCGGCAGCTCATGGTTCCTATGCAACGTCTGCCTTCTCCTCAGTTTCATTTGCGGCGACAACAAACAGGAACGGCGCTTCGTTCGTGCGGCTTGCTTATCCGAGCAGCGGCCTGTCCGGCGCGGCTCCGCTACATGCCTACGATGGCTTGCGTTCGGATCGGTTGGCGCCGCCGATAAGCCGTAGTGCTATGAATACATAACGAGGTGGGGCCGAGCTCGATTGGAACAAGAATGAACGCCGAGCAGCTGGCTGAAAAATTTCGACAGAAAATATCCGCAGCGGTCGCCGAAAAAGAGAGGCAGGCGATTATCGCCGCAGAAAACAAGGACAAGAGAACCGCTGACATCGAGCACTGCAAGCAGGCGATGGAGCGGGAAGTCATACCTTTTCTGGAGGAGCTGAAGCATCATTTGGGGGAAGAGCAATTCTCCTTTGCTCCGCAGATTGAACGCAACGATCACCGTCCGGTCGGGGTTTCTTTCACCGTGGGTAATGGTGCTCCGACCAGCATCTCAACCGCATTCGGCAATATCGTTGTGACTCGCATCGGCGACAGCGGAACCAAAAAGGGTATTCCTTTTGTTTTTGCCCCTGATGTCGAGCCCTACATTTCCAACTCCGGTGATCTGACGCGAGCTAAGATCGCCAAGCTGGTGGAGATGGTGATTGAGGAGTAATGGAGAGCCAACACGGACTGACTCTTGAGGAGAGTCCCGCGGACAGAGATTAACGCAGTCACTGGGACAACTGAGCACCATGGTACGTTCTTTTAGGTGTGCTTCCGATATGCGATCCCCTACCGTCTCCCGTGACGGTTCGCCGAACGGCCCAAGGGCAAGTTCCAATGAGCAGCCGCCGCCGCAACATCAAAGGTTGAAGACATGTCCGATTCCGACGCTCACGACGATCAAGAACGGCGCATCCAAGAGCGGGCCTACCAGCTTTGGGCACTCGAGGGCCGCCAAGAGGGGCGAGCGGAAGAATACTGGCATCGGGCTATCGAGCAACTGGACGCCGACACACATGCTGCCTATCCGCCCGTTGCTTCCAGGGGACACAGGACTTGATCTCCTAGAAACAACTTCGCGGCCATTCAAGAGCAAAGACGGTCCTCTGAACCGTCTCGCCATTTGGCGGGAAGTCTCGTGTTCGGTGTTATGCGCGATGATGATCGCCGCGTCATCGACGAAGGTGGTAGAAGCGGCTCAGCTTAAGGCATTCCGCGCATTTGAAGATGCGAACTCTTTTGACCTGCCGGCTTCGTCCCGCGGGGGGCTTGGGTGATGGCTTCGGCTCCTGCGGTTCATTGTCGTTAGACAAGGCACGCCCAAAATCTATGGGCACTAAGGTCGGCAACAGATCAGTACCTGCCTCTACCTGGGAACAAGTACGCGACATCATTTAGCAGCGCGGCATCAAGGGCGGCCATTGAGCAGCCCCTTGCTCAAGGCATCACCGCCAAGGACGGGTGAAGTTCACTTCCTTAGGATAGGTTTCTGCGCGTCCCAATTGTTTTTGCCGCGGCCACTTCAATTGTAGCTGACACGGTCATGATCGGGCCCCTTTAGTTCTTACGAGATAGACAGCTTCTCAGTTAGCTCCGAACGGCTGTGGTCTCACATCCCCTCGGCCAGATATCTCTCATCGCAGCGTCACGCGCAGCCGCGAAGTCCGAAAGGTCTTCGCCCTGCTCGTCGAGGATGGCCGGCCGAGTCCTGACAGTCGAAGTAGAAGCGCATGTGGGCCAACACTGTCCTGGGTCCGGGCGTTCCTATCTGACCAAGCGCCGTCCCAGGCGATTGTACTTTCTCAAAATGAGCCGTTCGCTACAAACGCGCATCCGTTCACTCCCTCAGGGGGAGCGCGATGCGTTGGAGTCCGCTTTGAGTCAACATGCGAAGAACTCAACCTGAGCAAATCGGGTCCGCCATGCCTCAGTGAGCGGACCTCGTGGGGCGCCGCTGCCTCTTCGCTGATGGGCCAGTTCCGGGCACCTCCCGATTTCACTCAATCAGTTCGTCGGCCTCTATGAGAATGGATGGTGGTACCGTGAGGGTGAGTGCTTTCGCAGTTCGCATGTTGATGACCAGCTCGAACTTCGTCGGCCGCAGGACTGGAAGATCGACCGGTTTCGCTCCGCGGAGGATCTTGCCCGCATACACTCCGACCTGGCGGTAAGCGTCGGCGAGGCTGGCACCATAACTCATTAGCCCGCCATCCGCTGGAAACTCTCGAATGTGGAAGATGCCGGGCAATTTGCGAGTAGACGACAGAGCAATGATCTTGCTCCGCCGAGAGTCGAAGAATGGATCGTTCTGCACCATCAGCGCCGAAACGCCAGCTTTAGTCAACGCGACGAAATCGGCCTCGATCTCAATATCGGTTGTTGCGCTCTGCACGATTACCTCGCGGTCGAGCGACTGAGCTGCGCTGACTACCGACCGCCGGAACTCGTCGAACGCTTCCATTCCGAAGGCCGGGTTGAGCAAAAGCCCCACAACGCGAGCCGAGGGGACCAATGTGCAGAGAAGCCCCAGCCGTTTGGCGCCCAGATCGCCCGTGAAGAAGTTTACACCAGTGGCCGTGCCTGGCCGATTCATACTTGCGACCAGACCGGCGCGCACTGGATCCTGGCCGACGACGAAGACAAGCGGCACAGCGACGGCCTCCGCCTTGGCTGCGAGTGCGGCCGGATCGCCGGTAGCAACAATGACCGAAAGCGGTCGGCTCCGCAGATCGGCGACAAGGGGTCCCAATTGACTGTAATCGCCCTTCGCCCAGCGATACTCGATGGCGACGTTACGGCCTTCGACATAGGCCATTTCTTCGAGCCCGCGGCGGAAGGCATCCATGTGAATCGTAGCTTCTTCGGGCGAGCGCGTACTAAGAAAGCCGATCAGCGGCTGCGCAGGTAGTCGCTGGGCGCTCGCAGCAACCGGCAACGTTGCCGAAACAGCCGTAATTCCTCTAATGAAATCTCGCCGCCGCATTTGTCGCTCCAAAAATACGCTGCGATAGGAACAGCGATGCACAATTGTCAGGACTCGCTTCAAAGGTGAATTTGCGCTGAAGTTCTCAGGCTGTCCATCTTGCGTCCCCGTCAATCGCATCGATCGACCCTGAGTTCGTGATTTCCGAGCTACCGCCGGGAGCGGACATGTGGCTGCACTTCCACAACTGACGCAACGGGCCACAAGCGGAATCGCAGCAACCGCGATGGTCTATCAGAAGAAATTAAAAGATGAGATCTGAGGAGCGAGCCAAGTCAGCTGCGATCACTCCGGCAATCAACGGATACTTTGACGGTCGACGTCCTGGTGCTTCACGGCCAAGCAAAATTACCGAAAGCAACGACGCCGAAAATGTGGGTGACCGTCCGGGTGGAGCACGAAGTTCATGTCACCGCCAAGGTGTTGCAGGCATAAGCCGGCTGCCTACTAGCCGATATAACCCTGTGCTTTTCACTACGTTACGAATTGAGGTCCCAAAAAAAGACTCTGTCGTTTGTCACTGCCGAATACCAACTGCCAAAGTACAAGTCAGCATCGTGTATCTGCCCATTTACCCAGATGTCCGTATGGCCGATGGTACTGGTGTCTGTTGGTTCAAATATGATCACCCCGTTTCGGCTCCCCAGTTTAGATGTGTTCGGAAACATCTGTCCGGAGCCATACCTATTATCGAGGTACTGCCGAAGATCGAGCGTCGAAAAAATATACTCCCAACCGTCGTCGTCCATAAGAAACCGAACTTTTTTGACGAGCACGCCACCTTTTCCGTAGTCGCCATCGCAATTGATATAGTGACCATCGACGTGGTTGAATGCCCAACTGATTTTCGAACCGCAGGTATTCTTGTGCCCTGGTTCGTCGTGAAATTTCTTTATGGACCCGTTGATCATTGTTTTGAAATCGTCGGTCATACTTGGATGGTTAGCCAGCAAGGCGTTGTAGCCTATGTTGATAAAGCCCATGATTAACCCTTGCCGTTGAACCCTCAGCGTCGCGGTATCCGATGAGAGAGGTATGCGTGCGCACACTGTGGTTTGGCTATCTTGCCTTAGCCATTGAGCGGGTCAACAGCTTTTGCCGAAGTAGGGTGTTCGTTTCGCGCCGACTAACCGGCCGCTGTCGCGTTCGCAAGCATCTGGAACGCCGGGAAGCAGATATGGCCTGACTTCGCTTGTGGGTCATTCGCGTCGACTGCTCGGGTCTTCCCAATGTCCGGTCTGGCCTCAACTGCCGACCTACAGGGCGCGATAGCGATCTTCGCCGTCGGGCCAGAAGTGGTCATCGATCACCCCGTCCGCACAGCGCAGGAAGGTTATTCGGGCAGCCCCGCTTTCCGAAGGCCCTCGATCAACAGCTTTGAGCTTTTGGGGACCCGGGCGATATGCGCCGATATTGTAAAGACGGGATCGATCTCAAGCACACGCGCCGCCGCGGCGTGCGCCTCAGCGTCGCGTCCGAGGTGGGCGAAGGCAGACGCGAGTCCACGGCAAGCCGGCACAAAGGAAGGATTCTGACGAAGCGCTTTCTTCAAGACAATGATCGCCTCGTCAAACCGGCCAAGGCCTATAAGAGCATGCCCAATGCCCAGAAACGTCATGTGTAGCAGCGGGTCTACCGGGCTCATGCGAATCGCACGTTCAAAGCTTTGGATAGCCTCTTCGGGCAGTCCCGCGATTGTATAGACCCAGCCTCTATTGTTCCAAGTGCGCCAGGAATTCGGGTTGAGCGCGACCGCCCGGTCAGCCATTTCGATTTCGGCTTCACTATCGCCGACCAGGCCCGCTGAGATTACGGCAACCCTTGACAACGTGTCGGGGTCATCATCATCGAGGCTCAATGCCAAACGTGCAAGCCGAATTGCTTCCTTGGCGTCGAACTCGGGATCCTTGGCATAGCCTAAAGCGAAGTTGCTCGCGTGACAGTCACCTGCCAGAGCCGCTGCAGAGCTAAACCTCGGGTCTAGCTCCAAAGCGCGATGAGCCAGCTTAATCGCCTCGGCCAAACTTTCACGGGTCGTCAGGTAATACTGTTGCATGGCTCGGAGAAAAAAATCATAGGCAGTGAGGTTCTCTGGTCGCCGCCGCACAGCCGTTGCAATCTCTGTTTGAAGCATCTTTGGCTGAACGGCCGAGACAACGGCGAGCGCAACGTCGTCTTGGAGAGCGAAAATGTCCGTCAGATCACGCTCGAATCTGTCCGCCCATAGATGCGCGCCTGTCACCGCATCAATTAATTGCCCTGTGATGCGGACCTTCCCCGATGCCTTGCGCACAGCCCCCTCAAGCACATAGCGCACGCCGAGCCTGCGTCGGACTTCCTCGATATCGACAGCTTTGCCTTTGAAGGTGAAACTTGAGTGACGTGCAATAACGAACAGAGACTTAAAGCGAGAAAGCGCAGTGATGATCTCTTCCACCATGCCGTCGGCGAAATATTCCTGCTCGGGATCGCCGCTCAGGTTCTCAAACGGCAGCACAGCGATAGACGGTTTGTCGGGGAGCGCAAGGTCGGCTTTCTGAAGTTCTAACTGATTATCGGCAACTGCTGCGCCTGCCGGTTCCTGCACTTCCCGGACTGCTCCGACGAAACGGAAGCCCTTGCGCGGTAGTGTTTTTATGAAGCGCTGTTCCTCGCCGGAATCGCCGATTGCAGTCCGGGCGGCATTCAGGCGGGTTGCCAGCGCCGCGTCGGATATGCTGCGCCCATTCCAAATGACTTTGATGATGTCGTCCTTGCTGACAACTCGCTCCCTGTTGCGGATCAGGTAATTAAGCAGATCGAACACCTGTGGTGCGACAGGGACGAGCTCCCCCTCGCGATGCAGCTCGCGCCGATCGGTGTGGAAGACGTACTCCTCAAACAGATAGCGCAACTTCCATCCCCGTTGCCAGTCTCGGAGCGACGCTGCGCCCCTGCGCCAGTCGGAATGAAGAGAATAAGCCGCCGATAAGGAAAATGTAAGCCGCTCGTAAAGCGCACCGGACCGCGCTTCGGCAGTCTAGCCGAGAAAACGTAGCGGAGGCGACGATGAGTGCGACCTACGACTCCAAGAGAATGCGACGGGCTGGTGCATTTGCACAACGGAGTGCCGGCTTACTTGTCTGCTCTGCGCTTGTCGTCGCCTGCGCCAACGCTGCTGAAGCCCAATGCTCGGCGCAGGATGTCCTGCGCAATCACCTGGCGCTCAAGGGGGCTCCACCAGCCCGCGACACTCGGACTTCATTCAGCTCCGCCGCGGAGGTTCCTTTCTGGAAGAGGATTACTGTCGGGACCTTTAGGGATTTGGCCGCTCTTCGCGACGCGATGAGTGCACTGGGCTGCAGTGTTGGGAGCTCGGCTGACGAGCTTATCGGAAGACCGGCCTTTACCCTCAGCGGGAAGAAAGCCGAGGTCGAGCTTGTTGCCGTGTCGCCAGCCGAACTTGGCTTTGAGGGCAAAACGGCAGCGCTGCGGGACGTCTATGCGCGCGCGCAATTGCTGGGCCTTCTGCTTGCGCCCGCCGAAATCGCGCCGCAGCTAAGACTTCAGTATCTGGACCAGCCGATCGGCGAATTCCTTATCCTGGCGATGGAGCCGATCAGGACATGGGCTGGTGAACCGGTCATCCTAACAGTGGCGAATGGTGGAGCGGGCCTCATTCTGATCGGGCAGGACGGCGAAGACGGTTTGGACCTGCCGGTGAGGTCGCGTTTTGTATTCGTTCGCCCTGGTACACCCAGCCTTCCACAGGCAGCGGCATTTGCTCCATAGCCAGAGGTAAAAGCGATTTTGTCGCTTCCGTTCTCCGCATATCGCAGAGCGAGACAGCAGATCGGCGCATAGCGCGCTTGCAGCACGGTAGAGAGCAAGAAATGTCCGCTAGAATACAAGCAGCGCTGATGGTTGGCCTGATTGCGGTCGCCACACCGGTGCTCGCCCGCGATGACGGACGCTACGCCAATTCGCCGCTGAAGCCATGGTTCGAGAGCTTGCACAGCGAGTTTGGGCAGTGCTGTACGAATGCCGATGGATACATCGTCTTCGACGCCGATTGGGAATCCGACCGTGGCCATTACCGCGTCCGCATCGAAGGTGAGTGGGTCGTGGTTCCTGAGGGCGCCGTCCTAAAGCAACCGAACCGCGCCGGTCCGACTATGGTATGGAAGCACTACATCGATGGCCATCCGCGCGTTCGCTGCTTTCTGCCCGGCAGCATGATCTGAGAACGTACGTCGGAATTCCATGCAGGGAGTCCGGGTCGCGGCGTTCTGAATGACCGTGCTTGAGCCAGTGAAGTCGTGGCTTTGCAATTCAGAGGAATTGCAATGAGATCAGAACTTCCAGAACAGTCGCATGCAATTAGGGGGGGAGACCCATGATGCGGCAAGCTATCGTTATTTTTTCGAGAGGTTTCGGCTGGTAAAATCTAGCGAGCTTGGGAACGAGCGTCGAGAGGCGCAGAGCCGGCCCCGCTTCTATCAGGCGTGCACCGATCACTCGGGCTTCCTCGACCCTGCCAGACATTGCGTGGCAAGCCGCTAGACTAAACTGTGCGTTGAGATAGTTGGGCCGGTGCAGCACAGCCAACTTGGCCCATGATGAACCGTCTTCGTATCGATCTGTCAAAAAATGAGCAAACGCTATTCCGGTCTGCATCAGAAAAAGAAACGGATCCATAGGGCTTAAACGCACGCCGGCATGGAACTGTTTGAGCCCCTCCTCAACATTGCCGCGCCGTATGTGTTCCCAGCCGATACTATATCGTGCAACAGCCAAATTTGAATTGAGCTCATGCGCCTGGAAAACAAGGGTCGTGCCCTCGTCGAGCTCATACAGTACGCCGGCAATAGCCTGCCCGACCCTCACAAGGACAGTTGGATCTTCCTTATCGAGCTCAATTGCGCGCCTCGCCAGCCGTCGGGTCTCATCGCGTTCCTGATCCGCATCGACGGTCCAGCCGAAGATCTTTCGTTGCAGGCAGCAATAAGCGCCCAGCGCGTATGCTGCGGCCAATCCGGGATCGATCTCGACGGCAAGCCGGGTCAGTCTGAGGGCTTCAATGTTTTGTTCGCGAGTGAATTGATAGAAGCTTGAGAGTGCACGAAGATAGTAATCGTAGGCCTGAAGATTTTCGGTTGGCTTGCGTTTTGCGCGCTCTATCTCGGCCCGCTCCAATTGAGGAACGAGTGCGCCAATCACGCTACCCGTCACTTGGTCCTGCAGATCGAAGATATCACTGAATTGGCTGTCGAAGCGGTCCGCCCAGAGGTGGGCGCCCGTCGTGGCCTCGATCAACTGTCCGGAAATGCGAACCCGGTCGCCGGAT
The DNA here is from genome assembly GCF_052871955.1 of Bradyrhizobium sp. CAR08. Classification (NCBI taxonomy): domain Bacteria; kingdom Pseudomonadati; phylum Pseudomonadota; class Alphaproteobacteria; order Hyphomicrobiales; family Nitrobacteraceae; genus Bradyrhizobium; species Bradyrhizobium sp. CAR08. Next base: position 89,482 of record NZ_JBIXJX010000022.1, on the reverse strand, counting down.
CTGCGCACGCTGCCTTCGAGCACGTACCGAACGCCTAGCTCGCGCCCGACCTGCCTAATATCGATAGGCTTGCTCTTATAGCTAAAAGTAGATTGTCGCGCGATGACGAACAGCGATTTGGACCGTGAAAGGCCGGTGATGATGTCCTCGACCATACCATCGGCGAAATACTCCTGCTCTGGATCCGAGCTCAGGTTGGTGAATGGGAGAACGGCGAGCGACGGCTTGTCGGGAAGTGTGAGGGCAGGTTTGGCGGTCTCCCTTTGGAATTCGTTTACTGCCACCGGGGGGGCTCTGTCGGCTTCCTGCACCGTACCAATAAAGCGATAGCCCTTCCTCGGCAACGTCTTGATCAGACGCTGGCGCTCTCCGGAATCGCCAATCGCGGATCGAGCTGCATTTAGCCGGGTCGTCAGCGCGGCATCGGACACGAACCGTCCCTTCCAAATGGCGGTGATGAGCTCGTCCTTGCCAACTACGCGCTCGCGGTTGCGAATGAGATAGTCGAGCAGGTCAAAGGTCTGTGGCGCCAGGGCAACGACGTTTGTGTCGCGGTATAGCTCGCGGCGGCCGGAATCTAGTTCAAGATCTTCGAAGAGATAGCGCAAGATGCGAAATCCCTCTAGGCGGTCGCCGGTTAAAGGCGGCAACAATTCGGAAGTAAAGAATAAGCTGTCCATAAGGAAAATGTAAGCGGCACGTCAAGCGTGTTGGGCCAAATCTTGGCAGCTTATCTGGGTGGAAACAAGGCACCCGAGGACGCTGCAAATGAGCACGATTTACCAGACAACGGGCTTGGTCCAGACGACCGTAGAGCAGCGACGCAACGTGGGTGCGTTCATCAATTGTTGGACCGCCTTTCAGGAATGGCGAAAATGGGAGCGGCTGCGGCGCGACCTTTGCAACCTGAGTGATCGGGAGCTGATGGATATGGGCATTGCGTATTCAGAGATCGATTACGTGACCTCAAACCGAACTACGAACCCGCGAGGTATACGATCGGCCGAATGATGTCGACCGACGGCAGCGATGGACAGTCCCTCGGAAACAGGCCGACGCGAGCCGCGTCGCGGCCCAGACACCGACTTCCGGTATGGATCAAAATGCGAAGAACTCAACCTGAGCAAATCTGGTCCGCCATGCCTCGGTGAGCGGACGTCCCGGAGGGCTGCCGCCATTTCCCCGATGGGCCACAAGTTGACGTAGCGTTTCGCTCAGACACGACGAACCAACCGCAGGTGAGATCAGGAACGTTTTGCTTCGTCGAGAAATGCTTGGACGGCTTCGAAAAGCTTCAGCCGATTTCGCTCCAGGCGGAGTGGGTACCCTCAGCCAATAAGACATAGCGCTTATCGGGTGCGTTGACCAACAGAGGGAACAGGGCTTGCGCCATGTAGGGCGGGGCGTCCTTGTCCCATTCGGCCCCAACCAGCAAAGTGGGCACCGTTATCTTTGAAGGATCGTAGTAAGGCTTGCCGGCCCCAGAAAATTCCATGCCGTCTTGTACGACCCCGTTGGGCGCCCGGACCACCGCTGGCGTCATTTGAGCGCCAACGGGATCCGTCGCGAAGGTTGCATCAGCCCAAGCGTCGAACCATCCAGCCGGAATTAGGGTTGCCTTCTTCGCCTCCGGGACGCCGGTGTACCAACGCTGCTTGGACTGTTCGCGGTTGACCATCCGATAGGCACCGAGGGGACCCGGACCGGTCTGCACCAGCGAGGCTGTCTGTCTGATCCAAATCGACGCATACAAAATCAGCCGCTCCACTTTCCGCGCGTTCTGGGTCGTGTATGTAGCCATAAGCGTGGTGCCCCACGAAAAGCCTAGCAAGTTCAGCCTTGATATGTTGCGCCGCTGTAGGATGAAATCGACCGCCGTACCAATGTCCTTTACGGCGGTGTCACCTCGCACAATGGGTGGATTAGCTTCAGGCTTGTCGGCCATCTCAGGTGGGCGGCTCGATTTGCCGTAACCGCGCAAGTCCAAAAGCCAAACGTCGTATCCGCGCGCGGCCATATACTCCATCCACGAGACACCATCGAGCTTGAGGCCGAACGCGGTTTCTGAGGGATATGTCGCGCCATGAACATACAACACCGTCTGCTCGGGGCGGAATATTGTCATGTTTGCTGGTCGCTTGTTGCGGACGTAGATTTCGATCGCCGGATCGCCCGTTTTCACCATCATCTCGTCTGTGACAAGTGGGGGCGTTTGTGCGATTGCAGGAGCAGCAATTGTAGCGAAAATGAGCGCTCTGATTGCAGCAATTTGAAATCTCAATATCGCCTACTACATTTCGTTAATCAAAATCTTCCGGATGTTAATTGTAATCTCGAATCACCGCCATCAAGAAACGATCAACATTTCGGTGGACCAAGTCGGATCAACAACCGGACTACGTTAGCGCTGTTGACACTCTCTCCCCTCTTTTCCCTTCGTTGTTTCGTTGTGCAGCAATGTGAACAGGTTCACGTTGGGCGCTGACCAAGAGCGCCTAGAATTTGCGGTGCGCCAAAGACATTTTCAGCAGTTATTTAAGAGGAGAAACGGAATGGCCGAAAACCCTTCAGTCATCAATCTTGCTCCAGATTCACTTGCGTTTCCGCTGTTCCTTGGCGCGATGGTGGCATGTGGCCTCTATGCGCTTTCATCGCTACTCCCGACATGCACGCGGCGGCACAACAGCAACTTGTGCAAGCATTAACGGATGAGAATCGTTCGTTTTGCGAAAGGTTTGGAATGCGTGTGGGGAGCAACGAATTTGTTGCGTGCAACGAGGGCCTAGCGATTGTTCGGCAAAAACAAGCTGCGCGCGACAGCGCGGCGGCGAACGGCTTTTAGCGTTCGCCTGCTGTTTGGTTGTGCTGCGTGACCGGGGCTCCGCATTTGCATATTGAATGGGGCGTGAGGTGTCCCGGTCAAGATGATCTGCTGGGTCAGTAGATCAGCGTGAAGGACAACCACGCCGCGACCGACGCGCAGAGACAAATTCCAAGATAAGGCAATGCAAGGCGCATCGGGCTTTCCCCTCCGAGACGCAATCAAATATGGACCATCATTGTGTCATGCTTGGACGACGACTGCTAGGATCTTGAGTCGCCATCGGCGGTCCGCTAGATACCGAGCAATGGTGCCTCGGTTTACTGTTGCGCTGGCTCGCTGGAGCTGCCGGAGCGGCCCCCGCCGTTACCTCCAAAGCCCCCCTGAAGCCGGGGCCGTTCTCGTACTTGGCGAGATCGGCCTCACCGCGGCTTCCTACTCTTTGAACGGCGGTCGCTGCCCAAACTGCGTTCGCTGTCCCGCGGAGGCAGTAGGCTGGGGCTGCGTCGGTGTTTCCGCTCGTTTGCGTTTCGCACGCGACTTTATAGCCAATGCAGCGACGTACGCGGCCGCAAACAAGACTAGCCCAACCACGAGCTCAAGGATCAGAAGCTCCATGCCCACTGGTATGCAATGAAATCGTCAATGGTCTTTTAAGGTGAGCCGAAGGGCAGATCGACGCCCCCGGGGCAGCCAGATCACGGTTCGGTGAACGAAGTCATTTACTGCCCTCCCGAAGCAGTCCGGAAATGGTCGGAGTTTAAATTCTGCTCGTTTCCGAGCAACGAGTGGATTTCAAATGTTCGCGCCTCAGTTGATTGCAGTGGTGCTTGGCGCCGGCATTCTCTTTTCGCTGTTTTCGGGCGATTTTGGCGCCGACGTGGTTCTCGCCCTCGTCGCTTGCCTCTCATAGCGAGAAGCCCCGCCGGCGCGAACCGGCGGGCCGTTCGTTCGGCTCTTGATGGAAGCGCTTGCTTAGGTTGGCTTGCACTACATACGGGCTCCAGAAACAGACCGGCTGCGATAATAGCATGCAGGATTGAGCTGTGGCGCGTGGCGATTATTCGATCTCCTTCGCCAACTCCATCTTAGAAGATCGATTCTTTCCGTCTCCTGCCGAAGAAATTAATCCTTGGTAACGCTTCGCGGCCGCCCATGGCAGCGCAGCGCTAACGTCTGCAGTGGGTCACAGGCTGCCCTTGGTGATGATCTCCATGTTTCTGCCGGTCAAATCTGCTCGCTTCAATTCCTTCCGGAACGGCGAGTCCTGGGCGTGGGCTGCAAACGAGCAGAGAGAAGCAACAGAATTCCAAGTATGAATCTCATCGTATCCTCCCACTTTGAAAAACTCTGCGGCCTAACAGACGATGCATTAAGCCCGAGAAGGGAGTACAGCTCAAGGCTGATCGATTTTGCGATGCGCCAAGCTGTGCCCAGGAGCTTAGCCTTCTTGGATGGAACGTTGCCCTTGTGACAGCCGCTAGCCGGCGAAGAGCGGATTAACGTTCGTCATCCGGTGCTTTGGCGTGCAGGAGCCAAAGCGTCTGTGATCAAGTCCGGGGCAGCTACAAGCTTGCTGCATTGCAGGAGTGCCTTCAGAAGCTCGCAACCACTAATGCCCTCCAAGCGCAAAAAGCGGTCTTTCCGCCTTTCGATGCTAACCGCTCGCTGCAAAAAGATCCCAGCGGCCAGGAAGACCCTTCAGTTCGAAGGAGCCACGCTCGGCAAACTTCAGACCAGCACCCGCGACGAGATCGGTGACGACACGAGACACCAGCACCTCGCCGGCCCCGGAATGCGACATCACACGCGCAGCGGCGTGTACCGCAATGCCGCCAATGTCATTGCCCCTGATCTCGATCTCGCCCGTATGCAGTCCGGCGCGAACGGGAAGACCGATCTGTTTCGTCTCCGAACCGATTGCGATCGCGCAACGCACGGCGCGGCCAGGCCCATCGAACGTCGCGACAATACCGTCGCCAGTGGTTTTCACCAGGTTGCCGCGGTGCTTACCCACCATCTGTTGCACGAGCTGATCGTGGTCCCCAAGCAGCCGGAGCCAACGCTGGTCGCCCATCGCTGCGGCGCTGCGGGTGGAATCGACGATATCGGTGAACAGTACGGTAGCGAGCACACGTTCCAGCTCAACCATTCCGTGATCACGATGGCCTGTGATGAACTCCTCTATATCCCCGAGCATGGTCTCGATATCGCCCAGCCAGAACGCGTGGTCGTCACCCGTCGCGTATTCGATATACTTGCCCCCCGGAATTGCTCGGGCGAGCTTACGTCCGAACTCGACCGGCACCTGAAGATCAGCTTTGCGATGGAGCACCAACGTGGGTACCTGCAGTGTCGGCAGAATTGCGGTGACATCAATCTGGCGATTAAGCTGCAGGATCGTCCGCAATGCGCCAGGGCTGCTCGCCAGCCGCTCGAACCGTCCGAATTGCGCGACGGCCGAGGGTTTGCCCGCTTCGCTGGGAGCAATCGTCTTGATCAATTGGCCGGCACCCCAGTGCTTCACGATCTGCTCGATGCGTACTTCCCATGCTTCATCTGAGAACCGATCTGCGGAGCGGCTAAAGCAGCCAATCAGAATGAGATGGGATACTCGCTCGGGATATGTTGCGGCAAACATGATGCTCATGCAACCGCCTTCGGAGAACCCGACCAGGGCAGCACGCCTGGAGCCGATTGCGTCCATGATCGCGCGGAGATCATCCATGCGCACCTCCAGCGACGGTGCACCCACCATCCGATCCGACAGCCCTTGCCCTCTTTTGTCGAACGTCACGACGCGCGCAAAGCTCGCCAAACGACGGACAAAGGAGGTGAAACCGTTTAGTTCATGCACGAATTCGATATGGGAGACAAAGCCCGGCACCAGAATCAAGTCGATTGGTCCCTCGCCCATGACCTGATAGGCGATACTGACATCGCCGCTTTGGGCGTAGCGCGTCTCGGGCAGTTGGAAATCGGTCATCGTGCGAACCCCGGGCCAACCCCATTGTTGCCGCTCGAATCCAATCCGATCAACCCCGCACACGCTTCGCCGACGTCATTTTTGGAACGGCACATTCTGGCTTTTGCGCCAGCTCGACGCTGCGAAAATGCAGGATCTTCGCACCCCAAGAGCACATCTCCGACAGGAATGCGAAGTCCACTCGTCGCAGGGACTTTGCGTCCGGTACGATGCGAGGATCGGCCGAACAGATTCCGTCCACCTCCTTGATGATTTCACGGCGCTCGGCTTTCAGCGCGGCCGCCATCGCAACAGCCGTGGTGTCGCTGCCGCCGCGCCCGAGCGTGGTGATTTCCTGGTCGCCGCGTTCACGCCCTGAAATCTTGCCAGCACCACGACGCGTCCGCGACCGAGTTCCTCGCATAACCCAATGGGCCGCACATCAGAATGCGCGCCGAGCAATGTGAGTCGTCGGTCATTACGCCGGCCTGGCTGCCGGTGAAGCTGATGGCGGGCACGTGATCGGAAAGCGCTCCTCGGGGACATGCTGATGCGCTCACCGGTCGTTAGCAGCATGTCTAGCTCACGGCGATTGGGGGCTGACCTGATGAGCCATCTGGATCAACTGGTTGTGCCCATAGCAGAGACGATCGCCACGGCCCGATGACCACGGCCATCGAGCTCGGCAAGACTGCGGGCAACCGCACGAATTTTCGCCGGCGTTTCAAGACATACACCACCATATTTCTGCACGAGGATGGATGGTTGTGCATCTAACCTCGCTGAGAAGCCTCGCCCACCTCGCTGATCGAACCGACGCCGCAGATCCATGTGCCAATGACTTCGAAGTTCCGAGTAAAGGCCACTAGATCCGCGCGGTAGCCGAGCGCGATCCGTCCAAGCTCGGACTCGAGGCCAAGAAACGCCGCCGGCGTACGGGAGGCCATGATGAGGGCATCCACAAGGGATATTCCGAGCAGCGCAACGGCATTGCGCACCGCCTCGATCATGGTGAGGTGAGCGCCCGCGAGTGTACCATTGGGGCCCGTCAGGCGGTTGTCGTGCAAGGTGATTTGCCTCCCTTGCAGCATGAATTGCCGATCTTTCGTGCCCGCCAGCGGCATGGCGTCCGTGACCAGCATCAATCGATCGCGCCCCTTGCAGCGGAACGCAATACGCAAACCGGCGGGGTCGACGTGGATGCCGTCGCAGATGATCCCTGCAAACAGCCTGTCATCTCCAAGCGCGGCGCCGACCAGGCCCGGCTCCCGTGCCGATAGCTGTGACATGGCATTGAACAGATGGGTCACGGCCGATACGCCACGATCGACCGCCTGCCCGATCTGGGCTGCGGTAGCGTCGCTGTGGCCGGCAGCGATCCGTAATCCGGCGCCGATCAATTCATCAATCATGGAGGCGGGCACGCATTCCGGGGCCAGCGTCACCAAGGAGCGGCCTCGGTTCGCAAAGCTTTTGATGGCGGTGAGGTCGCGGCCGTTGGGCACGCGTATCTCGGCTTCTGGATGAATGCCCTTGCGGGACTTGTTGATGGCCGGTCCTTCCAGATGAAAGCCGAGCACGCCGGGAATTTTGAGGCACACCTCGGCTGCTGCAGCCAATCGCTCAATGACCTGGCTACGATCGGTGATGAGGGTCGGCAAGCATCCCGTGGTCCCCGCCTTACGGTGCGCTGCGACGATGCGGCAGACGCCGGCCTCGGTTGGCTGGTCGTTGAGAAGAACGCCCCCGCCTCCGTTCACCTGAACGTCGACGAATCCGGGTGCAAGGATCGCATTTGGGGGAAGCTGGACCGAAGCACCACGTCCCGAGTCGCCGAAGGCGATGCTCTTAATGTGGCCTTTCCAAATTCTGATGGTTCCCCGCCCGCGCATGGCGACACCGTCAAAGATTTGCGGCGCTGCAATCGTAAGAGCGGTGGAAGAGGAGCAGTCGTCCATCGGTATTCATCCGAGAGTGGCAGTCACAGACCTGTGAGACGAGTGCCATAACTCGCACGTGCCCAATTACGCATGGGACCCCGGCCCAAGCCCTCGCGTTAACATGGGATGGGAACAAAAGGTACCACGTATCTCGGCATTGATGGCGGCGGAACTCGCTGCCGTGCGCGCATCGAGGATGAAAACGGCAGGCTGCTTGGCGAAGCAAGCTCGGGACCTGCGACGACGCGGATTGGCGTCGACAAGGCTTGGCGCTCCATCATGGAGGCAACCGAAGCGGCCGCCAGACAGGCTGGACTCGCGCACGAGGATTTTGCGCAGATGCGCGCCGGAATTGGGCTCGCGGGGCTTGGCCGCCGAGGCGCGGAAGCGGCGCTCAAGGAGATCGCACATCCTTTTGCGTCCGTTATCTTCATCAGCGACGGCATGACTGCCTGTCTGGGTGCCCACAGCGGCGCGGACGGAGCGATCGTCGTGGCCGGCACGGGCTCGGTTGGCGTCGGCCTGATCGTCGGCTGCGAGATCCGCATTGCCGGTTACGGATTTCCAGTCTCGGACGAAGGCAGCGGCGCCGACATCGGCCTAGAGGTCGTGCGGTCGGCGCTACGGGCCGCGGATCGCCGGGGCGAGTTGACTCCATTGCTTGCAGAGGTGCTGGGCGCATTTGATCATGATCCTTATCAAGCGGTCGCCTGGTCTGAAGAAGCCCGGGCCACCGACTATGCCGCGTTCGCGCCGACAGTGATGCGGCACGCCAATCAGGGCGATCCGGTCGGCCGTCGCATTGTCGAACGGGCGGCCGATGCCATTGGCGATCTGCTCGATCTGTTCCTGGCGAGAGGAATTGACCGGCTCGCGCTGGTGGGTGGGCTCGCAGATGCCATTACGCCTTGGCTGACGCCCGATCTATGCGCCCGGCTGAAGCGTCCTGATGCCGACGCCGCCGCGGGCGCCCTTCTAGTGGCGCGGGGGCGGCTGGACGTGCCCAAAAGAGAAACTGACCACAAACAGGTCTCAAAGTTCCGCGGCTAAGGACACAGGGATCAACTCTATGGCAACCGAAGAAGTCGACCCCCGCTTTGCTGATCTCGACGCATGGTCGCTGACGTCAGCGATGGAAGCCATGTGGGAGGGCCAACTTGCGGCAGTTGCGGCGATTGGCCATGCCCTTCCCGCGATCACCGCGGCGACCGAAGCGGCCAAGGCGGCGCTCGGCGATCATGGACGCATCGTGTATGTCGGGGCCGGCACCTCCGGCCGCGTGGCGGTGCAGGACGGCGCCGAGTTGACGCCGACCTTCGCCTGGCCCAATGAGCGCGTCTGCTTTATCGTCGCTGGCGGAGACAGCGCATTCGTCACGAGCATCGAGGGCGCGGAGGACGACGTCGATGATGCAGTCGCGCAGATCAACGCCGCGCGGCTCACATCGCACGACGTGGTGATCGCGGTTGCCGCCAGCGGAACGACCCCCTTCACGGTGGCGGCGCTGCAGCAGGCTGGCTCTTTCGGTGCGGTGACGATCGGGGTCGCGAACAATCGCGGCACCGCACTGCTGGCATCTGCAAAATTTCCGATCCTCATCGAGACCGGCCGCGAGCTGATCGCCGGCTCGACGCGGATGAAGGCGGGCACCGCGCAGAAGGTCGTGCTCAACCTGATCTCCTCAGGGATCATGTTGCGCCTTGGCCGGGTGTATCGCAGCATGATGGTGAACATGCCGCCAAGCAATGCGAAGCTGAAGCGGCGGGCGGAGGCCATGGTGGTGCAAATCGCGCACTGCGATCCATCACAGGCGGCACGCTCGCTCGAGCAGGCCGAGGGAGACATCAAGACGGCAGCCCTTCTGGCGTTGGGTGTCAACAGGGCCGATGCACAGACGGTTCTGAATAATTGTAACGGCAACCTTCGGCGCGTGTTTGACGAGCTCGCCGAGAATCGCGACTCGAATCGCGACCGCCATTCCAAGGAGGTGACTGCACGCAACCCAGACGGAGCGGTTGAGCCGTGACATCATCGGCTATGGCGAGCGAAGTCGGGGAAAGCCCGGATGTTGTTGCCAACATCCTTCGCAGCCGCCCCGCCACACGCGACATCGCACAGCGAGTTGGGATCGGCTCGGCGCCCCTGTGCGTCATATGCGGGCGGGGAAGCTCCGGGCATGCCGGGGTCTACTTGAGGTACCTTGTCGAGACGCGGCTTCGCCTTCCCGTGTCAGCCAGCGCTCCCTCGGTGATCACGGCATTTCGCACGCCCCTGATGCTGCGCCATGCGCTGTTCATCGTGATCTCGCAATCCGGGCGCAGCCCGGATCTTGTCGCAGCGACCAGGTCCGCCCGGGCCGCGGGCGCGCGCACCGTCGCCATTGTCAATGTGACGTCCTCGCCGGTGGCTGACGAAGCCGAGTTCGTCGTTCCGATCGACGCCGGCCAAGAGCACTCTGTGGCGGCGACCAAGTCTGTGATCGGCTCGATGGCCGTTGGTGCCGCACTCGTGGCCGAGCTGGCGGAAGATCATGCGCTGCGGTCCGCGCTCGACAGGTTGCCCGAGCGCCTACATCGCGCGCTCGCGCTCGACTGGTCCGAGATTGCCGACGACTTCGCCAAGGCATCAGCGGTGTTCGTGGCAGCTCGGGGCCTGGGCCTGGGCTCGGCGCGAGAGATCGCGCTCAAGCTTTCGGAAATCCTGCGCCTGCCTTCCATTGGACTGAGCGCCGCTGAGTTGCAGCATGGGCCACGCGCCGCGCTATCATCGCGCACGCCGGTTCTCATGATGCGCCTCATGGATGAAACGGCGGCCACCGTGGACGCGCTGGCAGAGGAATTGCGCGAGCAAAAGATCTCGCTGCATCTCTGCGGTGGGCCGCGTGGCTCGCTGCCCTGGTTGACCGAGGATGACGCCGCCACCGATCCGATCACCATGCTTGTTCCGGCCTATCGGATGATCGAGCAGGCGGCGCACGCCTGCGGATTCGACCCGGATCGCCCCCCTCGCCTGAGCAAGATTACCGAGACGTTTTGACGGCAGAAACTCTCGCTTGCGGAAATTGCCAAGATGTCCGGCTTCGGCAACCAGAGCGACTGCCCACGCAGGCTGCGGACCAACGTGGAAGACGACCCACATGTAATAAGCACGCATCCCACAGGGCGGCGGAGTATCCAATCACCTCCGAACTCTCCGCTCACCACCATCCGCCCGAAAATGGGACTGTCGCGCTGCCAACCACACCTTTGCTCCAACCGACCGCCTGCGCGAACAAGCAAACGCTTGTCTGCCGCAATGTACTCCAAGATTTTGCAAAATTCGGCATTCAAGCCTTCGGCCGTCATGCGCGCGGCGTGACTGAGAAGGTCGGCGAAGCTCGTGCGTTGCAGAGCCAAGACCCCCGAGTTCGGCGAGCAGCTCCTGCTGCCGAATACGTAATCGGAGCGCACTTCCGGTCAAATCCTCAGGTTCGTTGCCTGGCTTTCCCTCAACTACGGGTTCGGCTGGGTCAGGTGTCGGGCTCATTCTCCCCGATAGCACAACGGGGATCAAAGCTCTCCGGAACTTTGCTCATCTTTGCTCGGGCATCCCCAGACCGCCTCGATGTCGGTTTGGGGTCAAAATGCGAAGAACTCAACGTGAGCAAATCTGGTCCGCCATGCCTCACTCAGCGGACCTCACCCGGTGCGCTGCTACTTCGCCGATGGACCACAAGCGGGAATGCCACTGAGTAGCTCCTTGCTCAAGCCTCATCGCGCAATGAACGGGTGAAGTTCACTCCCCTCATGGCAGCTAGCTACAGCAGCCCTTGCCGTTCTCTTGAACCGGCGGACAGGGAACGGTGCCGAAGGAACAGAACACGCAGCAGTCGCCGGGGAGCGGCCTCAGGCGCTCGCCGCAGCCTCTGCAGTCGTAGAAGAATTGGCAAGCGTCGGTCGGCATAATTTCGGCAGCAGCGTGACCGCACTTGGGACACGTGATTGTGGAGTTCAGGATCATTTACCTTCAAGCGCGTGGCAGGCACCGAGCAAGGAATTGCAGGCGAGCCTTCTTCTGATCGGCCGCCAGTTTTATCTTCTCTCTCAAAACGAGGATTTCGGAATTTTCTTTTTGGATCTCTGTGGGGATGCGAAGTGCTTCAAGCTGCTGGGCGGTCAGTTTTAATATCGCGGCATATGCGTACTCTGGATGTGGTGCATTGGATCGCTCTCTTCGTCGAGTCAGCGCTTGGAGAGGTTTTAGGAGGAAGCCCACCATTGGTCGGGGAATGGCTCCAGCAAAGTCCAATCGACTTGGTTGTCGTTGTCAGGGGGGCTGATAGCTCCTGCATTCCCGTTTAGTGGCGCGTGGCGACGGAGGCGAACAGACAAACCGCCCCGTTCACGACGTCGAACGCGGCGCGACGGTGGATGTGCCAAGCGTAATGGAGGCACACCGCGGGCGCTTCGCTCAGCTTCTTGCACCAGATCTCGAAGATCTTCCAATTCTGAGAGCTGAGAGGTGAGTTCGCTAAGTCGTTCGGCGTAAAGGATTGCGCGAGAGCCTCGCATAATGTCCTCCCCAACACAAAAAAAGCACTATCAGGATGGCGTCAGAGCAAATAGGCGCGAGTAGTAAAAGTAGAAGACTACCATCGGTATAGCGGATTTCAATACGTCAGGCTCACTGCCTCATGGTGTCGCTGTTTCAGTGCGGTCCATGACCGTTGGACAGCAAGGATCGAGCGATAAACTTGCATCATGCCCTCGTGAGGTCTGCAGTTATCCAGACAGCAAAAGGACCCGAGTTTCAGGGCGGTGAAGCTGGGGCTGTTAGCTGCTTGGCGAAGCAGCTGCCCCCTTGGGGAGGGGCGCGAGGAAATCTCGCTACTCCCTCAGGGGCAGCTCGATGCGCTGGAGTCCCGCTTTGGGTCATTGGACTAAACCGCTCGCGCGGTAGAACGCCGCCGCTGGCGACACGGCGAAGCAATAGGCGACAGCTCATCGTGACGAGCGGGGCAATTGGTGCGTAGCTGGCGACGATCCGATGATCGAGGACGTGCTGATCTGGAAGTTCGTGGCGGAGCACCAACCATTGCACAAGAGCCAACTCGAATTCTCGATCGCGATTATGTTTAACGTCGCGCTAGTTGGACCCCGTCCAGGCATCTCGACGTAAGCAGACTTACAAATGCGGTGATGCTCTTGACGAGCAGCTCGAAACAGTTTCGGCTCTGATAGCTCCGGGGGCTTTCCAGCCACCAGAGATCGGTTAGCCTCATGGCCTTCGAATATCGAGGAGCTCACGTTTAGATTGTGTGGTGTGGTATTTTTGCTATAGCCAAGCCATTGAAAGTACAGGTGCCGCCAAACATTAAATCCCCATAGGCGATCGTCCTGATCGTCTGAAGGTTGTTTGACGCGACTAGCTCGATCACGCGGCATCGTCCTACGTCCCCCCAGCGCGGTTTCCTCCTTTGGAGGCTTTCGGACGCCGGCCCCCGTGCGCGCGGCAACACCGTCATGGGGCCGGCATCCGAAACCCTTCACAGGAGCGGCCAATTTCCACTGCACTGGTCGGCTTCCGCTTTCACATCGAGAGCGGAAGAGATGCTGAGTCTCCTAGATTTTGTTCTCGGACTCCTCACGGCGGATATCCTCTGGAATTTCCCGCAGAAAGCTCTGCCCCTTCTGCAGCCGGCGTCCGAGCGCTTCGACGAATCCCTCGAAACGCTCCCGACCCTTCACTTGCGCCGCAGCCTGGGCTTCGTTGGGCAGGGGTGGCGTGATCGTCAGCCAGAAGCGGATGAACAGGGCGAGGGTCTCTGCCGTCAGACCGACGTCACGCTCCAGCCGCTGCATCTGACGCGATAGCCGGTCCAGGCGACGGGTAAACGCCGCCTCCCGTTTGTCCGCTCCGTCCGGTGACAGAAATGAAACAACAGCCGCTTCCACGATCGCAGACCGGGAAAGCTTCTTGCGATCGGCGAGGTCCGAGATCTGTCTCAGAAGCTCTGGCGGAAAATAGACGTTTATCCGGTCGCGCATGTTGCCTCAGAGCTCCATCCCATCATTCGGGTCCATGGCGATTTGACGGGCGACGCCGCGCATCTGTTGACGTATGAGCCGGGATTGACGGACCGCATCCTCGTCATCGTCAAGAACGGCAGCAAATTCTTCTGCCGGCGTCGGCTCGGTCGTCTCCTTGGCAATCGCGACGTGATCGGGGAGTTCGGGCTCGCGACGGAGACCGCTGTTCGCCGCGTCTTCCTCGGTTTCCGCAAGTTTATCAGTTGGGCTTCCCGTCGGGTTGAGCATTCCGGGCTCTGACCATCCGTCCGTTCGCGATGATCGGCCGGCCGTCGTCGGATCAGGCGGCGGAAGAACCCGCTCTGTGAATCGCCGGTCCTCGTAGTAGCGGACCTTCCTGGCCCGGATCGGCGCCGTCCCCGCCACCATGACAATCTCGTCCATTGGCGGAAGCTGCATGACCTCGCCGGGGGTCAAAAGTGGCCTCGCCGTCTCCTGCCGCGAGACCATGAGATGCCCCAGCCAGGGATTCAATCTGTGCCCGGCATAGTTCTTCATAGCCCTCATCTCGGTCGCTGTACCGAGCGCGTCCGAGACACGTTTTGCCGTCCGCTCGTCATTGGTCGCGAAGCTGACCCGGACGTGGCAGTTATCGAGGATGGCGTTGTTGGGCCCGTAGGCCTTCTCGATCTGATTGAGCGATTGCGCGATCAGGAAACTCTTAATGCCGTAGCCTGCCATGAAGGCGAGCGCGGATTCGAAGAAATCGAGCCTTCCCAGCGCTGGGAACTCGTCGAGCATCATCAGGACGCGATACCGGCGCTCGCGGGCGTGCAAGTCCTCGGTCAGGCGTCGGCCGATCTGGTTCAGCACCAGGCGGATCAACGGCTTGGTTCGTGAGATATCCGAGGGAGGCACCACCAGGTACAGCGTGGTGGGGCGGCTATCTGCGATCAGATCGGCAATCCGCCAGTCGCACCGGCAGGTCACCTGGGCCACCACGGGATCGCGGTACAGCCCGAGGAACGACATCGCGGTGGACAGGACGCCTGATCGTTCGTTCTCGGATTTGTTGAGGAGTTCGCGGGCGGTCGAGGCGACCACGGGATGAGCACCCTGCTCGGCAAGATGCGCGGTGGTCATCATCGCCTTCAGGGTCGCTTCGATCGGCCGCTTCGGGTCGGACAGGAAGACGGCCACTCCAGCCAGGGTCTTGTCTGCCTCGGCATAGAGGACATGGAGTATGGCTCCGACCAGGAGCGAATGACTGGTCTTCTCCCAATGGTTCCGCTTATCGAGCGAGCCTTCGGGGTCGACCAGAACGTCGGCCACGTTCTGAACGTCGCGAACCTCCCACTCCCCGCGCCGCACCTCGAGCAGCGGATTGTAGGCTGAGGATTTCGGGTTGGTCGGGTCGAACAACAGGACGCGGCCATGCCGCGCGCGAAAGCCGGCGGTCAGTTGCCAGTTCTCGCCCTTGATGTCGTGAACGATGGCCGAGCCAGGCCAGGCCAGCAACGAGGGAACGACAAGGCCGACACCTTTGCCCGACCGGGTGGGCGCAAAGCACAATACGTGCTCTGGTCCGTCATGGCGGAGGTAGTCGCGGTCAAGCTTACCGAGCACCACGCCATCTGGACTGAGGAGCCCTGCCGCTCGAACCTCTTCCGCATCAGCCCAGCGCGCCGAACCATAGGTCTCAACGTTCTTGGCCTCGCGCGCCCGCCAGACCGACATGCCGATCGCCGCCGCGACCGAAATGAATGTCCCCGACGCCGCGATGAAGGCGCCCTCGACGAAGACCTGAGGCGCATAGGCATCAAAGACGAACCACCACCAGAAGAAGACTGGTGGGTAATAGATCTTGAAGCCCAACAGTTCGAACCAGGGCGGCCCAAGCTCCGGCTGCCAGGCGAGCCGCCAGGCTGTCCACTCGGTCGCGCCCCAGATGGCCAGCAAGACGATCAGGCCGACAACGATCACCTGTCCCCACAGGATTTTGGTTCCGGACATCCCGAACGCCCTTTCCGCAACCGAATTGGAGAGATTGCTAGAGGCCGAGGTCGCGCTTGCGACCAAAGCTCCATTCGATACCGCCGCCGTCCTTCACCACGCCGGTGGTGTGTTGGCCGAGCCTCTTCTCGAGCTCGCGCGACCAAGGCACGAGTTGGAAACCCAGCCCGTTATCGATCATGGCGAAGCGCCCCGAGGAGAGCGTCAGACGCTGGCGATACGTACCTGCCACATGCTCCCCGGAGGCCGCCTTCACGTAAGGCAGGCCGGTGTCGGCCGAGACTTTTGCGGCCACCTCGTCCAGTTCACGTCGGCGCAACGTGTCCAGAAGGTCGCGCTGCAGGATGATGCGTTGGCCCTGCCGCCGAGCCAGACCCTCCTGAACGAGATGCTCGGTACGGGCTTCCATGGCGTCGCGGGTCTCGCGACCGAATCCGCCCATGGCGAGCGGCTTGGGATCGCGTTCGACGAGCCTGTGGTCGAGCCAGGTCGCTCCTTTAGCCGTGACCTGCCCACCGAGATCGAGATCGGAACGGGTTGCGAGCACCACGGTCGGCCGCGGATCGCCGACGCAGCCCAAGCGTCGGACTTCGACGATTCCGCCGATCGGCGGTGCGTGTTCGAAAGCCTCGATGCCTCGCACGCGGACGTGGTGCGCGCGCCCATCAGTTCCATCGATCAGCGCGTAAGCCTCACCCGTCAGCTCATCGTGCAATCCCCGATCGACTAGCCGTCCAATGATCTGGGACGAAGGCTGTCCACCTTCGATGACAAAGTCGGCAACGCCGCGCGCTTCTCCACGCTCCGTAAAGGCGCGGTGCATGGTCTTGATGATGTCGCCGCGCATGCCGAGGTCGCGCAAGCTGCGCTCAGCCTCGAGCCCGACCATCCACTCTCCGGGTGCGGCGGATGCAGCAAGGCCCATCTTCTCCAGATGTTGAAGCCGACCGACCATCAGGCGCCGGATCTCGGGATCGGACTTGCCGGGATTCTCGAGGCGAAGATCGATTGTGCCGGTCTCATCCGCCGCCAACCGGATCTCCCGATCGAGCCGCGTCCAACGTTCCGCCGTGACCTCCATTTCCAGCGAATTGCGGATCTCGTGCTCCGGTTTGGGGCCCAGTTCGATCGCGACCAGTTCCTCGGCGCGCGAGCGCAGGCCTTGGCTGATGTAGTCGCGTGAGATCACGAGATCGGCTCCATCCTGATCCACTCCCCGGATGAGAAGATGAACGTGAGGGTTGTCGGTATTCCAGTGATCAACGGCCACCCAATCAAGCCGCGTACCGAGATCGGTCTCCATCTGCCTGGCGAGATCGCGGGTGAAGGCCTTCAGGTCGGTCAGGTCGCCGGCGTCTTCCGGCGAGACAATGAACCTGAAATGATGGCGGTCGTCCTTGCACTGTTCTGCAAAGGCCGCGCTATCGGCGCAGTCGCAGCCCTCATCAAACATCTCGGCCCGCTCGTCGCTTCGCGTCACGCCGTCGCGCTTCAGATACGAGAGGTGGGCGGTTAGTGGTGCAGAACGGAAGGCTCGCCCCTTGTGCCGAACCACCCGCGCCTTCATCACGACGCGCCGCGCCGGGCTGAACAATCTGGCGCGGCTGAAACCGAGTCTACCGCGGCCAAAGGTCGAGCGCCCGTAGACCGCAGAGCGCCTGCCAACCGCAGACTGGCTCGATGTGTGCCCGGCTTTGTTCGCCGCGCGCAGCACCTTGTTGATGAAGCTCTTCGGCTTTGGCGCGCGGGTGCTGCGGATGCGGCCAGGCCGGATACGCAGTTCGCTGTCACCTGCTGTCATCCTTAGCGCTCCCCACGATCAAAAGCGCACACAGTGCCGAAAAGGCCTTTGATTGCATTCGTCAAAATGCAAGGTGCGGCACGCGCCCCGACCGACCGGCACGCCAGAACCCAAGCCATGCCAATGGCTTGCGGTTCGACCGGCGAGCCCCTTTTATCTCGCCTTCCTAATCGGGCGGGCAAAGTCAACTCATTCCTACGCTTTTCTTCGACTCTTCGCACTTCAGCCATTACCGACTCCCTGCATCAGCAACGCACAAGCGTCACCACAACCGCGCTTGCGATCGGCATTCACCAGGCGGGGTCCATGCGTTCCTTCGCGTTCAGCACTTCGGCCGTCGCATGCTCTTCATCAGGTTCGTAAACAGGGCTGTCCAAGCAGTCCGGCGCTCTCGTCCCCGAAGGGCGGCAGCAGGCAAGAGATAGCGGACATTCCCCGTTTCGCGGCCCCGCCAGGGGACGCTCACCGCGCGCGCGGATCTCTAATTTCGCTCCTCCTCAACATGCCGGGCGCAAACCCAGTGCTAATCCGTCGTCACCTGCACCGCAGCTATCGCGCCGGTTTTAACCGCAGGCGCTGCGTAACTTTGGCGCCGAACCCGACGTGGAAGTCGGTCTCGCTGACCCACATCCGGTGCAGAATGCTCGCTAGCTTGCGCGCGACCGCGGTGATCGCGCACAGCATGCTCGAGCGTTTGGCGATCCGCAGGCCCCAAGCGCGCAGTGCTGACCATTTCCTGACCCGCAGCAGCAGGCTTGCGGCCGCCTCGCAAAGCGCTTCGCGCACGGCGACATCGCCTTGTTTGCTAATCCGCCCCTCGTAATCGATCGACGTGCCGGACTGGTGCCGTTTCGGCGCCAAGCCAAAATGAGCGCCTACCGTTCGTGATCGCGCAAAGCGATGAGGGTCATCAACGCCAACCTTGAATGACAGGGCCGCAACAGGGCCGACGCCTGGAACCGTCATCAGACGCCGGCAGACAGCATCATGCTGAACCACCTGCAGCAGCACACGATGCAGGCGATCGTACCCCTCAAGAATGGCGCGGCGCACATCCAACATCGCTTCGATGGTCATTACGAAGATCGGATCGCTGCGCTCGATCAGCTCGCGCACGCGAGCTTCGTAAGCACTGCGGGCGATGGCTCCAACGAGCAACCCATAGGCCCGCAGCGCACCACGAATGTGGTTTTCGAGGTCGATCAGTTTGCGCTTGAGCAACTTCCGGCTGGTCAGCAGCGTGCGCATTTTCTGCATGTCGATGTTCTTGACATGGACGGCGCGGTACCAACCCAACCGCATCATCTGCGCGATGCCACGCGCATCATTCCGGTCGGTCTTGTTCCGCATTGTCGACAGCGACACGCGCATGTGGCGCGCTTCGACAACAATGATCGGGAGCCCCGCTGGCCGTAGTTCGCGATACAGCCAGATGCCAAGCGATGATGCCTCGACCCCCACTCTCTCGAGGCGATCCGCGTAGCCCTCTACTGCGGAGCGGATCGCCGCTGGCTCGGTGCTCACCTTGAGCTCACGGACGGTGAGACCCTCGCCATCGACGATGCAAAGACTGGTTTCTTCAAGACCGACATCCAACCCAACGTAAAGCTTCATCGGAGCTCTCCTGTGTTGCAACGAACGCCTAAGTCGTTGCACCAGGCTCCGGATTCGGCCACACGGCGGCTATCGTCGTGCACCGGTTTCTCGAAGCCCGATTTGAAGAGCCGTCCTGCTGTCGTGGTCTCCCGGTCGCCGGTTCCCGAAAGAGTCGCCGCGACCTGGCAGGCAGCTCGTGCAGCCCCCACTGCTTCCGAGCGCTTGCGATAGCGATCATTACCCGAAGTGCCGAGACACCCGAAGGGTGGCTCGATGAGGAGCGAAGCGACGCGCAGAGCGCGGGCCGAAGGCATCGCCCGTACGCCATCAGCACGTACCACTTGCCCGGTGAGGCACGCTAAGGCTTGCGAACCCGAAAACTTGGTCATTGCGATACTCCCGCATCCGATCGACGGACGAACACGCCAATATGCCGCGGGACCATGGGCGAAACATCGGGCGCCGGGATTGCGGTCCTGACACCGCTCGACGGCACAAGCGCCCGCAACCGATCCCGCGTTTTCATGAGATCGGATCGCGTGACGAACAGCGTCGCAGCTGCTGATGACTGTCCGCTGGACGTCCACCTTGGCGGTAGTTCGATGGCAAGCAGATTGGCAAGCTTTGCGAGGTATGCGTGCGTCTCGTCTGGCAAAGAGCCGCCTGCGAGATGCTCTTCATAGCGAGCTGGTCCCGCATTGTACGCGGCAAACACGCCAGGCGAGCCATAGCGATCAAGCAGTTCGCGCAAGTAAGCCGTGCCGGCCAGAATGTTGTCGTGCGGGTCGTAGGGGTCGTTCCCGAGATTGTAGCGCTCGCGAAGTTCCGCCCAGGTCGCCGGCATGATTTGCATCAGGCCCATTGCGCCTTTTGGCGATCTGGCGTGCACGTCACCGGCACTCTCGATGCCTTGGACTGACCGGATCCAGTTCGGCGCAATCGCAAAGCGTTGTGAGGCTTCATTGATGAAGCCGGCAAAGGAGTGAGCGGCCTGACTGATCGCCGGCTGGGCGGCTGATCCGCTCTGGGCCAAAGCAGCACCGCCACACGCGGTCAGAAGAAGCATCAGGGGCACGACAGTAGGAACGCGCTTGCCCAACCGACCCAAGCACGCGGTTAGGCTCGCGCCAGCCTTGCGGACATCGACCGCGACGGAGGAATGATCCCGCAATCGATCGAACAAGGGAATGGCAAGGAGAACACGTCGAAGACGCACGATCACCCCTCCCACGTCCACACCGGGAGCGCACGGCCGATCACCGCAGACCCCGGAAGAAATCCAAAATACCGGCCGTCAAGAGACTCGTCGGACTGCCAATTCATGAGAAAGAGCTCGCCGTCGCCGACGACGTGACAGCCCTGCCATTTCGGCAGCGGCCTGCCCCGTCTGTCGTGATCTTTCGCCTCGCCGACCGCCACGTCGTCGACCGAAATCGTGAGGCCGGTTCTGCAAACACTCTGCCCCGGAAGGGCAAGCACGCGCTTCAGCATGGGGACGCCAATGGGCAAATAGCCGTTAAGGTCGAGGAAGGTCGCGAGCGGCTCCAGCGGCTGCACGGCGACCAGTTCAGTGACTTGGAATCGGTCCGCCTTTCGGAGGCGGTAGAGACCGACCGGCACGCTCGTGGATGCGTTCCAGATGTAAAGCGGAAGCGGCTCCAGGACGACCGTCGCGGTCAGCGCAGCAGCGACCCCAGCCGTTACGGCCAGCATCATGAGGCGGCCCGTCATCGCATCACCTTTTGGCGATGAAGCCAGGCCTGATGGCGCGCTTTCGTATACGAGCGCGGGTTTTCGTTGACGGACAGGCGGTTATGAACGTGATGCCAATGATCGGGAGCTACGTCGGCGGGATCGATGCCGAGTGCTTCTACGGCGTCAATCATTTGCAACACGCGCTCGACCTTCGGCCAGCTTGACAGGCGCAGCAGAATCTCGCCGCCGGGTGTCACATATGGTACCGTCGAGCAGCGCTGTCCCGCTGCAACCGCGCGCAAGATGTCGATGCGCGAAATGATCGTGCCGAAGTCGTTGGAGGTCCAACGGACGAAGGCAAAGATGCTGCCGGGCGCAAACGACAGGACTCGGCGGTGACGATCAAGCTTCCGCTCCTTGACGATACGACCGAACCGAATGCGGTTTTCGATGCGCTTCTCAAGCCACAGCACTTCTACTTCGGTAAGGTCGCTCATGCCGCCACTCCCTGACGCTGGAGCTGGCGGCCGTGAGCTTGGTGCTCGGTCGAGAGTGTGTATGGCCTGCAAAGGCAAGCTGGCTTGTCGGACTGCCGTTGCCGAGCGTTGCCAACGCGACTTTCGGCCTGTTCCGTTAGAAGAAATCCGAAGGATTTCCGGTTAGTAAAGTTAGAGCGGCTGCAAAGCGCAGGGAAACAAGTACTTATGCTTGATTCCGGTCCTCGATAGCACGAGGATCGGGTCCCCGATAGCGCGAGGGTTGCGGTCCTCGATAGCACGAGCTGATTCACAGGTTGTCCTCCGAATTTGGAATGAGTCCGCGCCGGCGCAGGCGTGCCGTTAAGGGAGCAACGAGCGTGGGCACGAAGTTCAGCCGCTCGGCACCGTTCGGGTCGCGCGTGAGCACGAGCTGATAGCCGGGCAATGTCTGACGCTCGACGATCTGGCGTATGTCGTAAGCAAAGTGCTTGAGCGGCGAGAGGGTGCCGGACTTGCCGTGGAGATGCACAAGGTCAAAGCTCCAGCCGCCGTCCTGCCGGGCACCGTGCTTGCGCACGAGGCGGTAGAGCCAGCGCTCAAGCCCGGCCGTCAGATGGAAATAGGCGCGGTCGATCGTCAGCACGAGTGCGTCATCAATAACGCCGGCGTAGAACCAATCCGGCAGGATCAGCTCGAGCCCAAATGGACGACCATTTGCATCGGCCGTCTCCTTCCACTCGTTGATCCAGGAGAAGCGGTGTCGCCGTCGTTCTGCCGGCTGACGGATCGAGGTCAGCACGGTCGTTGACTGAAGTCTGTCAAGACCAGCCTTCAAGCGGTCATAGTCACGTGCGCTGGTGCCGCGGCCAACAAACGTCAGAATTTCGTAAGGCATTGCAGCCATCAGGCGCGACGTCTTCAGGCCGGCGTCACGGGCTTCGACGATCTGGGAAGCAGCCCAGATGAGAACGTCTGCATCCCAAATCGTTGCCATGCCGTGCTCCGCCACGGCTTCGACACGAATTGCGATCGCACCGGCACGGAAATCGATCGGTACAATCCGCTTCGTTTTTGCAAGCGAGAAGAACGGGTAAGCCATGAGATCCTGCGCATCGCGGGGCGCGAGATCGCCGGGCAGCGCCCGAAAGAGTTCCAGCTGGTCGGGCTCGGAATGTTGTTTGCGCCGCATGGTCACTGCTCTCGCCCGCGATCAGCGACGTTCCTGGCCCGCATATGGGCGCAGCACCGGATGCTTCCTGGCCGGCAGCACGGTCCCCTTCCCGGGGTCAGACGTCGATGTCTTCGCGCCCAGGTCAGCCCAGGCTTTCAGATCGTCCAGAGCGTAGACGACGCGCCCGCCGATCTTCCGATACGTCGGCCCGGTGCCGTACGTGCGGTGCTTCTCGAGCGTGCGACCGGAGAGGCCAAGGTAGCGCGCAGCCTCCGGTGTTCGCAGGAATCGCGGAGGTAGACCGGTCATCGGATCGGGCATTTGAGAACTCCAAGAGGACAGCGCACCGCGGATGGCGGCGCCGGCGTGCGTGCGGTCATCATGGAGAAGTGCGATGTCGAAGGGGGATGCCGAAAATTGAGGGGGCGATTTTCGGCCACCCAGGAAGGGCGCTACTCGACCCTGCGCCTGGGCCGAAGCAGCTTGCGATAGCCTCCGCGCACAAATGCGAGGCCGCTTTGTACAAGGCGACGGGTTCGGCTGCGCAGATCGTGTGTTTTCCAGCCACGATCCGATATGCGCGGCTTGCCAAACAGAGCTTCTGCGATGCTGCGATAAGTCGCGCCGGCGAGATACGCCGCGGCCGCGCGAAGGGCTGCGCATAGTCGTTCGCGCCGCTGTTTGGGCACGCGATGAAACGGAGCCCCTGGCGCGCGTCCATTCATCGCGCGCCACAGCCGCGTAGCGGCATGCGCACGCGCGTCGAAATCGCCGTCAAATGGCAACTCGGCCGCATAGCGAGCGCCTGCGGTCAGCGGCTGTTTCGACCAGATGCGATGCTCCACCGAACCGATTTGCAGCACGGCGTGCCAGCCGTCAGCGGCACGGCGCACCTGACCAGATGCAAGATCAAGCGGCGCCTGGGGCGTTGGGCTTGGACCAGACGCTGAAGCGGTTACAGTGACCGGGACGACGGTCGGGAGAACCTCGGGCGCCCAAAAGATTGTCTGCTCATGGAACGACCTCTGCGGGTCATGAGCGAAAGCAGAGGCCCCACCTCCTCCTGAACTCCTCGGTCACCGCGCCATCTGAGTTGTTAGCGATGATCGCCTCGTAGTCACGTTGGTAGTCCACGTTCATACGAAGGCCTACCCAGGCGATTTCAGTGATCTCAGCGTTCTCTAGGCTCTTAAACGAATCCGGCGATCGCCAGTCGAATTCAGCCATTGCTTCCGCCATTGCACGTAAGTAACAACGATTGCGGCGCAATACTTATGAAATATGGGGTTGTGGGAAGCCCCTCGTTTGGCACCACGTGGTGCACGAGAATGACCACCGGTTAGCGGGGGAAAAACGTTCTGGCTGCGAGCCTGTAGTCGGCGATTCTTTTCTATTTTGAGCCAGTACCGCGTAAGAGGCGTCCCTGCTCCGTCACCCATTTGGCGCGCGCAAGATGACTCTGATATGCGCTCTGCGCGCGTTCCGGCTCTCGCTCCGGATCGATATGCAAGACCATTCGAGCGACCTCACGCCAGTCCGCCCCCTCGCCCTCCGCCTGTAGAAGGCGAATGTACGTGACGACATGCTGTTCGTCATAGGCCGTCAGCACCGGCTCATGCGGGGCAACATCCGCGATATCGGGATCTAACGGCGGGCCACTCATAACTTGATTCACAGCATTCGATTGAAACGCGAGATCAAACTATCCGAATAGATCGGTTATAGCCAGTGGTTTGATGGTCTACACAGTGGCTGCTTTTGCGCATGAAAGCTCGTGCGCTCGTGGCCTGGAATGTCCGCCGAATACGCGTCCATCGCGGTATTCCGCAAGAGCAATTGGCATATGATGCTGGGATTGATCGCTCATATATGAGCGGCTTGGAGCGACAAACCGAGAATCCAACCATTGATCTACTGGAGCGACTGGCGGAAACGCTAGATGTTCGGCTGTCAGAATTCTTTCTTGAGCCGCCTAAGGGAGCCTCCACGCCAAAGCCGTTAGCCAAGGGCCGGAAACGGATTCGACCTAGCCCTAAGAGCAAGTAGTTGCTGCATGCTGACTCGGCTCTGATCTATTCAGAGCGCAATAGGAGGCGAACGGCGCCCACCGCGCAAGTATGTGGCTAGAGATCGAACGTAAGCCTGGGCAGCAGTCTGCCAGGTATGGAGCCGGACGGAACCTCCCCGGTGGCACGTGCTCCCAATCTACTATAGAACGGCGCCGCGTCGGGATCGGCCTCAATAACCATTTGGGTTGCGCCCTCGTCCCTGGAGACCTCCGCTGCCCAAGCAAAGAGGATTCTCCCTGTGCCACTTCGGAGTGCGTGCGGCTCGATGAAGAGCTTCAGCAATTCAGCTTCTCCGGAACTCACTTTGACCTGCACAACTCCAACAATTTCTCCATTCTCTTCGGCAACAGCGACTTGGGTCTCTTCAAGATCGCGCCGACTGAGAGATAGCTCCCTCCGACACGCTTCCAGAAACGCTTGATCATAGCCCCACACAGCCTTGGACCTGAGGCAAAGATCCGAGAGGCCTGCCAGCTCATCGACACATGGTCTTCGGACGATCAACTAAGACAATCCCTGTTCGTTCGAGCAGGCGCCAGCATATCACTTTCCGTGGCAGTTAGGTTAAAACGATCCACTTCGATCTGGACTCGACGAAGCGTCGTGTCGATGGCGCGTCCGTGTTCGCCTTAGGCCAAGCGAGCGCCGCATACAGACATGCGTCACCACGGCCGATCCGATTGACGGATTCTGCCGTGGCGCATCAGGGTGGCGCGCCTAAAACGCCGTTCTCGACGGACGGAGCAGGCATTGTGAGAAGCCCCGCCCGGTGGACCGGACGGGGCTTGGCGGAGCGTCTACTCGCCGTTCTTGCGCGGCCGCGACCAGAGCAAGGTGTAGCCTTCGCCGCCTTCATCATCGAACAGGTTCGCGTAGATCGGTGCGTTGAACGAGGGATCATCGAGCTTGAGCGAGAGGTAATCGCGGCCCTCTTCGGAGCGCTTCGACCAGGCTGCCCCAATCTCGGCCCTGCCCACGTAGATGCGGTGGCTGGGAGCGTTGTCGTTGGATCGGTTGGTCTCGGCGACGATACGGACGCCCTTGGCTTGCAGGCTCAGGGTGACGATCTCGCCCTGGAAATCGTTGCCAACCTTCTTGAAAGAACCGATGTTAGCCATGTCACTTCTCCTGTTGTGTTTCGAGCCCGCGACCACCGCGGCGTCGATGGCGATCGAGAGGCCGAGGACGATCGGCGACGCACCCGCTCGCGGGCCGGAGCGCAGCGGAGGACGCCGTTGTTGCGACTTTCTTGCCTCGCGAGGAATGGGCGCAAGCCCAGGGGAAGAAAGTCGCATCAACGGCGTTGCGGCTCAGACGATCGAGGCGCAGCCGGTCTTCGGCCAGATCAAGCCATCAAAGAGGCCACGTGCGTCCGCGTGCTGAACCGCAACCTTGGGAGAAGATTTGGCGAATCTCGATTGTGCAGAACAAGAGGTCGGTACGGTTCGCCGCACAAAGAGAAACAATCTGCCGCAAAGGACGGTATCGTCTCGGAACGAATGATCGAGCGCGGCGCGCCGCTCCACGCAACTATGTGGATCAGACAGAGATTGCTACGGCTTGCTTAGAGCGCTCCGACGAGAAGTGCGGTTACCTCTCGCTCAAGCTCGACGCCCCCTCGTTCAACGTGGTGCCCTGTGCGGTCTTGCTCGGCCGATGATGGCGACGAAGCCTCACCACTCGTGCGTCGCTGCTGGAAGAACTGGGCGAGCCGTATTCTCCAGCACCCCGACCACTCCGACGGGCGGGTTCGCGAAAACAGTCAAACGCGCCTATGCCGTGCCGCTGATGCAAGCGGCGCCCAAACAAGCGAAGACGTGGCGCCAAGCCGACGACGGCACACCGATCTGCGATAGGGCGAACACCACATGATAGCCGGCGATTGCCGCAGGGACCGCGAATACGGTTGCGATGGCGACGCGCAAGGCCAAGGACCGAAAAAAGGCAACGGCGACCCGACCAGCGGCAAGCGTCAGCGCGCCCGAAGCAACTCCAATAAGCAGTGCGCCGAAGACGCCCGCGCCATCGCGAAATGCCAAAGTCCCGATACTGAGTGCGACGAAAAACGGCAAAGCGTACACCGCGAGCGCAAAGATCGCCCAGGAAAAAAAACCGATACCGAGTGTGTTGAGAACAAGCCCAAAGGCAAGCATGGTGGTGGCTCCATGTGCATGGATTTATCAATCGCGCCTTCCACCACCAGCACGGCGCAGTTTTGGATGTAAAAACGAAACGAGGCGGAGTTGCAGCGTGCAACTCCACCTTGGCGTCTTCGAGGCGACGGCGCTCATGCGCCGCCGAACTTCCAGACGGGAATGCCGAGCCGCTTCGCCTTGTCGGCGAGATTGTCCTGAATTCCCGTGCCCGGGAAATGCATGACGCCGATTGGCAGGAGTTCGAGCATGGCGTCGTTGCGCTTGAAGGGGGCAGCCTTGGCATGTTTCGTCCAGTCAGGCTTGAAGGCGATCTGAGGTACCTTGCGGGTGGTCGCCCATTTGGAGGCGATCAGTTCGGCACCCTTGGGCGAGCCGCCATGGAGCAGGACCATGTCGGGATGCTTGACGTGAACCTTGTCGAGACGATCCCAGATCAGATGATGGTCATTGAAGTCGAGCCCACCGGTGAGTGCAATTTTCGGTCCTGGTGGCAACATGACCTCGGTCTCGGAACGACGCTTGGCGGCGATGAAGTCGCGGGAGTCGATCATTGCTGCGGTGAGGGTTCGGTGATTGACCAATGATCCCGACCGAGGACGCCAAGCTGAGCCGGTGTGGACCTCAAATCGCTCGATGGCCTGATCCTGGAACAGTTCCAGGCAGTTGCGGCGCTCGATCAGGGTGAGCCCTTCGGCCGTCAGGCGCTCGAGTTCGACCGACCGCACTTCCGAGCCATTCTGCTCGCGCTGGCTCTTATGCTGCGCCTGTTCGTTGTTATCGAGCTGCCGTTCGATGCGGTCGAGGGCACGATGGAACAGGTTGACAGTCGACCAGAGCAGATCGTCAAGGTCCGGCTCAAGTCGCGTGTCGTTCAGGGTCGCAACCAGGGCATCAAAGATGTCCGCTATGGCGCCGACGATCATCTTGCCCTCCGGGAGCGGTCTTGGATCGGGTTGGTCGTCGAAGGGTCGATAGCCGAACAGCTGTAATTCAGTGAGGATGTGGTCGGTCGGGGAAGAGGCGTGCGGCATTTCGATGTCGTCATCGTCGGTCATGGGAAGAGGTCCTTTGCCGGATCGGCCGCGACCATCGCGGTCTTCGTGGCGATCCTCTGACGGCGGGCGGACCGGGCCAGAACCCGACAGGGCCGAAGCGGCAGCGGAGGATGGCGGAGGCCGGCTATTTTGCTTCGCGATGCAAAGCGCGCGGCCAACTGCATGATGTGTCTTCACATCGCTGGCGCGCGGCGGAAAATAGCCGGACGCAGCCATTGCCGGCCCGAGCCGGCTGCCGTCCGATCGCCCTCTAGAAGGCCGAGGTCGCGTCCTCTTCCGGTATTGGCCTCGCCTATGACCGGCCCATCAACGTCGATCAAAGACCGGGAGCTATTCCGCGGCCACGATCGACGAATGCAGGAAGCGAACGACATCCTCTGGCGCAAGCTGAAACCGCAGCGCTGCTCGGAGGGCCTGGAGACCGAAGACTTGCAGATCTTCGTTGAAGTCGCCCATCCGGGGCGACAGCACGACCACTTCAATGCCGGCGTCTGCTGCGCGCTGGCTGAGAGTTGCCACCACCGCACCACCGGCGGCATCGGCATCGCGCGCAATGTAGAGCCGGCGCAGGCTAGGCGCCAGCGTCATGGCGGAAAGGTGATTAGCCGAAAGCGCGGCCGCCATCGGCATAGTCGGCAGCAGGTAGCGTAGCGAAAGCATGGTCTCGATACCTTCGCCGGCAGCGAGCACGTCATCCGCCAGGCCGAACCGAACGGCGTTACCGAGCAGATCGCCCATCGCGCGTCGTGGGGTATCGATCGGAGCCTTACCGAGCCGCACGCGATCAAAGCCGTCCGGATCGAGCCAGGTGCGGTGCACGCCGGTGATCCGACCATCGAGATCCGTGACGCCGGCAATCATTGCCGGCCAGGTTTCGGTCGGCAGATGGTCGTCCGGCCGATAGTAGCAGCGTGGATGGAAGCGCAGACTGCCGCCATGGTGGATGCGGGTTATGCCGCGGCCCTGCAAATAAGCCTCGGCAATGGTCCCCTCGATCGGGCGGGATATCGCAAAGAGCCGACGGGCGGCTTCCTGCGATCCGGGCGGTACGACTGAGGGAATAGGTCTTGGGGCCGGCTTCTGCTCAGAGCGAGGCAGGTTCAAAAAGCGCCTCGCCTCCTCGGCGACCTCACGAAAGTCTCGCAAAGCCAGCGTTTCGCGGATGATGTCGAGGAGATCACCATGCGCGCCGGTTGCGGCATCGGTCCACTTGCCCGCCGCTCCCTTCGGCGATTCCTGGAGCCGTACAAACAATGAGCGGCCCGGGTTGTTGTGGACGTCGCCGACCACCCAATACCGCCCCGCCCGCTTGCCATTGGAGAGATAGTGTCGGCATACCGCCTCCGCCTCTCGCGCGAGGCGGCGTGCCAGTTCGCAAGGTTGGCGGGACATCAGGCCGCCTCCTGCCAAAGGACACCTTCGGCTGGATGCCGATCGCGTACCTTCGACAGCATCTCTATGCCACTTGCGACCGTTCGCACGAACATGCGGAGATTACAGAAGATGATCTCTCCAAAGTGCCCGTAACCTCGCAAGATCTTGCGCATCTTGGCATGGGATCCCGACACTTCGATGTGCTTTCCACGGGTCACTCCGACATCGGCCGACGTGATCTTTTGGACAGCTTTTGGCATGCTGATTCTCCACGACGGGCAGCCGGGAGCCTCTCTCTCGGCCTCCAACCCGTCACGGAAACGACCCTGCCCCTCTTACTCTTGTGCCCGCGGCCACCGAGCAGAGCCTTACGTCGCCTGCTGGTCCTCCCTCGGCATGTCGCCGACGGGTTCTGGGAGAAAGCCAAGCAGATAATCGGCAACCTTGCTGGCCTTGGAAGCAGCCCGGACAATGGCACGTTTGTCCTCGCGCAAGACTTCAAGCCATGAGCCGATATAGTCGGCATGCCGCACCGTCGGCACGATGCCGAGCGAGGCGCAACTGAACGCAGACGAGATTTCCGCAACCAGCTCCTCAAAGGCATACTTCTTGGTACCGTAGCTGCCTGACAGGTCACGGTTGAGACGCGATGGATGGCCACTGGCATGCGCCAGCTCGTGGAGGGCCGTTCGATGCCAATTGATTGGTTCAAAATAGGCCTGCGGAGGCGGCACCTGCACATAATCTTCCGTCGGCATATAGAAGGCACGGTTGCCGCCGATGCGGAAGTCGATGCCGGTCGCCTTGATCAGGTATTCGACCTGCGGCTCGATCAGGCCTGGCGGCGGAGGCGGCGCCGTTGTTGCGATCTCTGGAGGCAGGCCGCCGCATTGATCGCTGTTGAAGACTGTGAACTGCTTGAGTAACGGAATAGCCTGAGCTTCCTCTCCGGCCTCATGTGCGCGGCGCTTTTCGCAGGCAGGCACAAAGCGGTCGGCATAGACGACGGTCGTGCCGCGCTCGCCCTTGCGGACGTGGCCACCGAGCGACAGCGCCTGGCGGAAGGTAAGCCAGCTCTGCCCTGTAAATCCCTGTTCGGTCACAGCACCCCATAGAATTAAAATGTTTATGCCGCTGTATTGGCGGCCGGACGCCGCACTCTTCGGCAAGGCCAGAGGCCCCTTCGCCGCCGCGGTGCCCCAAGGCTGCACCCACGGGACTCGGCCAGCCTCCAACTCGGCGATAATCTTGTTGGTGATGTCGTCGTAAAGGTTGGCCCGGTCCTTACCGATGCGCGCGTGAGGATAATGTCTGGACATCGCGGGTCTCCGCGACGGGGACCGCGAGCCTCTCTCGCAGCCTGTAACCCGTCATGGCAAAACCCGGCCGACACTCTGACTCTCTCCTCCTACTTGAGAGAATGCGAAATCTGTGACGCAGCCCGTCTTGCATCGTATCTTCATGGGAATTGAGTTGAGCTGCCGGGCCGCAGGCCCCACGAGGCGTGCGCCAGGGCGTATCGCCCTATGGAAAATGGCACCCGGAGAGCGTGAGCATAGCGACCCGAAGGGGCACGCGGGTCCGAGTGCAGCGACGAGACCGGTTCAATAGCGGCACCCGGGAACGGGGCAGTGATAGCGATCGCCGCAAGGCGAGCCCCTTTTCCGAGTGCCCCCGGCGAGGAGCTCCGCTATCCCTGCGCGAGGGATCGAAGCCGGATGGCCGAGACGCAGCGCGGCTCGGTTCACAAGAGCCCGTTGCGGCGCAGCCGCGCGCGCGCAAACGGGAGAACTCGCCAGGGCTTGACCAGAGGACCTCGTTTCGTCGCTTGAATTCGTCGGCGCGTCGAAAAGTCTTTTAGTCCTATTTACCCATCCAGGCGCAGTTCGGGCTGCATTCTGCCTTGCATCGTCCATCCGGCTCAAGCGCATCACGAGAGGCTTGCGGCTCACGGATATCTGCAACTATCAGTCCCAGTACGTGAGCAATTGAACCATTCGAGCAATGGCCAGCCGAGCAGTGCTCAGCCCAGCAACCATAGCCTGCTTAGTCCAACCCGCACGTTCAAATTCCGACGCTCGAAAGCGATCCGAAGGCTTCGATACAAGTCTCCCATCGGACTGTCGGATTGACTATTGATCTATCATCCACAGCAGCTGCCTGCCGGATACCGGCCCTGCCAACGGAGCGCCGCAACTGTTCCCTTGTTCTTTCGCGAGCAACATTGGGCTTTCTTGGAGAACTGCACACCAAAGGCTTCCTTTTCGCGCGCCAATCCGGCCTTTTCCCGCCCGGCCGCGCTTCGCAGTGGAGGAGGAAACTCTTTGGCCGTAAAACTCCGCTTAGTCCGCGATCCGAACTCTCGCTCGCCAACCAGGGGCGAAGAGCAATCTGGATCGACCAGATCCCGTCACGTTCGTCAGTGAAATCAGCACATGTACACCACGGGCATTCAGCAGTGAGATCAAACCGCCTAGTCTCGTCGCACACCGCACTACCTGCCCGCTACCCTCTCGCTGGAACCTGGCCCACGATGATGAGAGCGGACATGGCTGCCGCTTACCTTGACTTTGGAGACACAAGCGAACTCATGCGCGCGATCAGCCGAGGAGATTCCCCCCCGCCAATCGGCTTTCGCGGAACAGGGCGCCTGCGTCAGCCAGTTTGGTCAAAAGCGACCATGGATCACTTCGCAGCATCTATCGGAAAGGGAGATCTTAAGGAGGAGGAGGATCTTTTATGCCTGGTGTGATATCGCTTGAAACGGCACCGCGCCTGCCCCGTTATTGTCGCCGCAAAATATTGGCGAAGAATAGAATAGCCTACTATTTTGCACCCCCAACCTGGGCCCGTCGACAGGGCTGCGATTTAAACCCTGAAGCTCTAGGCTGCGATTACGCAAGTGCCGTCGAGCGGGTAGAGAAAGTCCTCCTGCCGGCGTTCGACAGTTGGCACTCACGGGGTCTAAGCGACATCATGCCGGCGACTATCGAACCCGGCACGTTCGATTGGCTCGTCGGCGTCTTCCAAGCTCACCAGAAGTGGACAGAAATCGAAAGCACTACACAGCGGCACTACACAAAAAGTCTCGCACTGTTCGCCAATCACGAGCTGAAAGATGGAAGTCGCGTTGGGTCTAAGCAGCTTTCCGATTTCACCAAAGCGTTCGTCGACGCAGTTTATGGAAAACTATTGGTCGTGACGAAAGTCAACAACAGTGGAGAGGTCGTCGTTCGCGAGCGCCGTCGCTATGTAACTATGGCTATGGGGGCCTGTCGCCGTGCTTGGTTCGTTGGTCAGCGTGCTCAAGAAAGGATCGTACCAGCGACCAACCCGTTTTCCCGGATGGGATTAAAATCTCATCCGCCTGGGCAGCCGATACGGCCCACACCGACCGCAACCTGGGATGAGCTCGTCGCCTTCAGAGCCGCCGCGATAAAGCTTGATTACCGCTCGATTGCAACAGCTGCTTTGTTGTCATGGGAGTGGCTGCAACGAGAGCAGCACGTGTTCGGCGCCTTCGACGTTTCGCATTATCGACCCCGCGAGCGGCCAAATAGCGTCAGAATCGTGCATCCGAAGAATGGAGAGGAGGCCTGGTGGCCGCTATCGGACGAAACCGGCACCCCTCTCTTTCCTGAACTCATGGAGGAACTCGACGAGATCAAGAGGACCACCCTCTCCGGTCTGGTATTCCGTCGTGATCATGCGCATCGTCAGTCGGCAATCCCGCTCCCATGGATTACCCCACGCAAGGATCTCCGCTATCTCCGTAGTGTGGTAAAAACCATCATCACAGAGGCTGGCCTACGTCAGGAGCTTTCTTTTAGGTCTTTCCGACACGGAGGATTTACCGAGGGCGCCGACAGCGATCTCACGGATGCAGAGTTGCGCGCGGCTGGTCGTCATAGATCAAGTCGCCAACTGCCAACCTACGCCAAGCGTACGGCCAGGCAGTTAATCATTGCCACAAAAAAGCGTCGCGAAGAGCGGACAAGATCTCTCCTTATCCGGCTAAACGCCAATCTCCCGTCGGAATAAAGGCACGTCGGCCTATGGCAGAACCGATGAATACGCTGAAAGAATCGCCTATTTTCCTGTCCACACTGGTTTGCGCTTCTCGCTGAACGCTTTCAGCCCTTCCTTGGCATCCTCGGTCATGGCAAGCAGCGCGATCTGGCTTTCGGTGTAGGCGATGCTCTCGTCGAACGACATCGAGGCGATGGCGCGCATCGCGTATTTGCCGCGACGGATCGCGGTCGGGGATTTGTCGACGATGCGGCCGATCAGCCAGTCGACCTTGGCATCCAGCTCGGCCGTGGGCACGACGTAGTTCAGCAGGCCTGCTGCCAATGCCGCTTTCGCGTCGAACGGCTCGCCGGTCAACGCCCATTCGTTGACGAGGCGCGGTGGCGCGATCGACTGCAACAGGCTCAACACCTGCATCGGGAACACGCCGACCTTCACTTCCGGCAGGCCGAAGATGACGTGATCGGCGGCCACGGCCATGTCGGTCATGCAGAGCAGGCCCATGCCGCCTGCCATGCAGACGCCACTGAGGCGCGCAATCGCGGGCTTGGTCGCGTTCTGCGACAAACGCAGCAGATCGGCATAGTCGACATTCGGCTTCGAATGATCCATCGCGAAGGCCGCGCCGGAGTTCTGCAGATCCGCGCCGGCGCAGAACGCCTTGTCGCCAGCGCCCGTCAGCACGATGATTCGGACATCCTTGTCGTCATGCGCGTCGCGATAGCCGCGCGTGATGCCGGCGATGACCTCGCCATTCAGCGCATTGCGTTTCTCGGGCCGGTTGATGGTGATCCAGAGCGCCTGCCCGCGCTTCTCGGTGATCACGGCTGTGGTGTCGGTCATGGCGCGCTCGCTTCCTTGGGCTCTCCGTTTTGCAGCCATTTGCGGCAGCTCGGGCCAAAGGTGCAAGGGCAATTTGCGGCGCGGCGCCGCTTTAGCGTCTCGACACAAACTGTAACGCGATCGAAGGCATGTTGCGGATCAGGCCGCCACCGCTTTCCTGATCCAGACCTTGTTGTCGTGGAAAGCGGCGCCGCCGATCGGCGCGATGGTGTCCGCGCCCGTCAGCATGTTGATGCCGCGGTTACCGATATGGTTCTTGTTGGGATGAACGGACTCCGCGATCAGCACGCCCCGGCGCACGCCCTCGAACAGCGTGGCGATCAGCGTTGTCTCGCCGCGGGTGTTGCCGAGCGTCACGGCGTCGCCATGGGCGATGTCGAGCGCGGCCGCATCCAGGGGATGGATCATCACGCTCGCCTTGCCCTCGCGCGCCTGGGAGGACGGCGTCTCGTTGAAGGTGGTGTTGAGGAAGCTGCGCGACGGGCTCGTGGCAAGCCGGAACGGATGGGCCTGGTCGGAATGCTCGATCACGGCCCAATGGTCCGGCAGAGACGGCATCTTGTCGAAGTCACCCATCGTCTGGCCGAACGGCGGATGCGCCCAATCCGCTTTGAAATGGAATTTCCTGTCGGCATGGGCGAAGCCGTCGAGATAATGCGACGTGCGGAAGTCCGGCTGCAGGTCGCGCCAGAGATCGGCTTCGAGGCCGGCAATGTCGCCGTGGTCGCTCAGCTTCAGCGTCGCGTCGATCAACTCACGCGGCGTCAGCTCGAACCCTGGATGCCTGGCGCTAAGCCGCGGCGCCAGCGCCTGCAAAACCTCGTGGTTGGAGCGGCACTCGCCGGGCGGGTCGATCAGCTTCGGGCCGACCGAGATGTGCTGGTGCCCGCCACCGTAATAGAGATCGTCATGCTCCATGAACATCGTCGCCGGCAGCACGATGTCGGCCATCTCGGCCGTCTCGGTCATGAACTGCTCGTGCACCGCGACGAACAGATCCTCGCGCGCAAACCCCTGCCGCACCAGTGCCTGTTCCGGTGCCACCGTCATCGGGTTTGTGTTCTGGATCAGCAGCGCCTTGACCGGACCCTTGCCGTGCAGAGCCTTGGAATCGCCGGTCAGGATGCGGCCGATCTGCGACTGGTCGAGCGCGCGGATGGTCGGGTCGATGGCGTCGTGGCCTTCGATGATGGATTCGTTGAAGTGCCACAGCGCGTAATTGTTGAAGAAGGCGCCGCCGCCTTCATATTGCCAGGCGCCGGTCACCGCGGGAATGCAGTTTGCAGCATGCATCTGCGCCGCGCCGTTGCGCGAGCGGGTGAAGCCGTAGCCGAGCCGGAAGAAGGTCCGCTTGGTCTCGCCGACCAATCTGGCAAAAGCCTCGATCTCCGCCACCGGCACGCCCGAGATCGCCGACGCCCATTCGGCCGTGCGCGTCTTCAGATGCGCCTCGAGCTCATCAGGGCAGTCGGTGTACTTGTCCATATAGGCGCGATCGGCATAGCCGTCGCGGAACAGGACGTGCATCACGCCGCAGGCGAACGCGCCGTCGGTGCCGGGCCGCAGGATGATCTTGATATCCGCCTGCTTCATGGTCTCGTTGTCGTAGATGTCGACGGCCGCGATCTTGGCGCCACGCTCCTTCCGGGCACGGGCGGCGTGCGTCATCACGTTGACCTGCGTGTTGACGGGGTTGGTGCCCCAGATCACCACCAGATCGGACAGCGCCATCTCGCGCGGATCGACGCCGGCGATCTTGCCGGTGCCGATCGCGAACCCGATGCGGCCGACATTGGCGCAGATGGTCTGATAGAACCGCGAATATTTCTTCACATGGGTGAGGCGGTTGAGACCGTCGCGCATCACCAGCCCCATTGTGCCGGCGTAATAATAGGGCCAGATTGACTCCGCGCCGAATTCGCGCTCGGCCTGGTTGAAGCGATCCGCAATCTCGTCCAGCGCCTCGTCCCAGCTGATCCGCGCGAACTGACCGGAGCCCTTCGGCCCGGTGCGGCGCATCGGATAGGTCACCCGATCGGGGTGATGGATGCGCTCGGCATAACGGGCGACCTTGGCGCAGACCACGCCGGCCGTATAGGTCTGCTTTTTCGAACCGCGGACACGACCGATGCTGCGCCCCTCGACCACCTCGATGTCGAGGGCACAGGCCGACGGGCAATCATGCGGACAGGTCGAATGGCGGATTTCGATCTTGGCGTGCTGGTTCATGTCCAATTTGGTAACACCAAAATACCTGTCAGCCGAGGGTATTTATCCGGCAACGCCCATGCGATTTGCTCAGACCGCGTGCGCCGCCGGTTCCTGCCGCGACCGCGAAGAGCGGCGCCGCCACACCGAAAACCGTCGGATATTCCAGGCAGCATCGGCCTTGTGAGGCGTCGACAGTCCGCCTTCCCTGCCGCTACAGTGCCGGCCAACAAGAACGACATCAGGGAGGTGGGTGTGACGGCCCGACAATTCACGCTGGCGCTGGCCGCCGGCCTGCTCAGCGCCTTCTCCGCGACCCCGTCCCTGGCGCAGGACTATCCCAACCATTCGGTCCGGATCGTCGTGCCCTTCGGCGCCGGCGGGCCGGCCGATGTCGCGGCCCGGCAGATCGGCAATGCGCTCCAGGAGAGTTTTGGCCAGCCCCTCGTGATCGAGAACCGCACCGGCGCGGGCGGCGTCATCGGCACGGTCGAAGCGGCGAAGTCGCCCGCCGACGGCTACACGCTGTTGATGATGTCCAACACCCAGACCGCGAACGAATCCCTGCTGACGCCGGACAAGCGCAAATACGAGCTGATGCGCGACCTCGCGCCGATCGCGCCGGTGAACGCTTCCGATCTCGTCATCGTGGTGAACCCGCAAGTTCCAGCGAAGACGCTGCAGGAGTTCGTCGCGCTCGCCAAGTCGCAGCCGGGCAAATTGAACTACGCCTCCTCCGGCCAGGGCACGCCCTATCACATGGCCGGCGAACTGTTCAAAGCGATGGCCGGCATCGATCTCGTCCATGTCCCCTACCGCAACAGTGGCGAGGCCCGCAGTGGCGTGATCGGCGGGCAGGTGCAGATGATGATCGATGCGGTGCCGGCAATGGCGCCGAACATCGGCGAGAATCAGGTCCGCGCGCTCGCGACCACCGGCAAGCAGCGCTCAGCCGTGCTGCCGAATGTGCCGACAGCGATCGAGGCGGGTGTCGCAGGCTATGAAGCCACGATCTGGCTCGGCCTGATGGCTCCGGCCGGCACGCCGAAACCCGTGATCGACAAGCTCAATGCCGCCGTGAACGCAATGGTGAAGCGTCCCGACATCGTCAAGCTCTGGACTGCGCAGGGCGCGGTGCCCATGTCGATGACGCCGGAGCAATTCGACAAATTCCTGCGCGGCGACATCGAGAAATGGGCCGATGTCGTCAAGAAGTTCGACAAGTCCTGAGGCCGTAGCGCGACAATGCCGACCATTCAGTTCCAGCTCAACGGCACGGCGACGGCCGTCGAGACCGATCCGGATCAGACGCTGCTGGATGTGCTGCGCGGCCGGCTCGGCGTCACAAGTCCGCATTTCGGCTGCGGGGCCGGCGAGTGCGGCGCTTGCCATGTCATGGTCGGTGATCGCGCGATGGCCTCCTGCGACATGCCGATGTGGTCGGTCGCCAACAAGGAGGTCGTCACGGTGGAAGGCCTCGGCACCGCGGAGCAACCGCATCCGCTGCAACGCGCCTTTATCTCCGAGCAGGCGATGCAATGCGGCTATTGCGTATCAGGAATCCTGATCAGCGCGGCGGCGCTGCTGAAGCGCAATCCGTCGCCGACGGAGGCCGAGGTGAGAGCCGCGCTCGATCGCAATCTGTGCCGCTGCGGATCGCACAACCGCATAGTCCGGGCCGTGTTGCGGGCGGCCGCGGAGATGGCGACATCATGAATGTGCCGTCCCCTGCCCCGACACTGCCGGTCAGCCTTGCGGCCAATCCCAAGCTGTCATCCTGGGTGAAGCTCATCGGCGAGGGCCGTGTGGCGATCTCGCCCGGCAAGGTCGAGATCGGACAGGGCATCGTCACGGCCCTGGCGCAGATCGCAGCCGACGAGCTCGACGTCGATATTGGCCGCATCGAGATGATCCGCGCCTCCACGGTGGCGAGCCCGAACGAGGGCGTCACCTCGGGCAGCCTTTCGATCCAGCAGTCCGGCCGCGCGCTGCGCCACGCCTGTGCCGAGGTCCGCCAGCGCTTCCTCGCCGCGGCATCCGAACGTCTCGGCGTCGATGCATCGCTGCTCGAGATCGATGACGGCACGATCTCGGGCCCCGGCAATGTCAGGACCAGCTATTGGGAGTTGGCCTGCGACGTTTCGCTCGACCGCGACGCCAATGCGGGCGCGACGGCGAAGATTGTCGCCAAGCGCACTGTGGCCGGACATTCGGTCCAGCGTTTCGACATTCCCGACAAGGTGTTGGCACGGGCGCGCTTTATCCATGACTGTCCGCTGCCGGACTTGCTGCACGGACGCGTGCTGCGGCCGGACATCTCGGGCGCCAGGCTGATCGCGCTCGACGAGACGGCGACGAGAGCCGTTCCCGGCCTCGTCGCGATCGTCCGCGATGGCGGTTTTTCCGGCGTGGTCGCCGACAGCGAGGCAGCGGCGGAAGCCGCGCTGAAAGCCTTGCGCAAGGGCGGGACATGGTCGGCCGGCGAGCCGCTGCCCGATGAAAATGATCTGGCCGGGTTCTTGAAGAGCCAGCCGGTCGAGACCACCGTGATCGATGTCCGGACGACTGCGGCAACGATAAAGGAGGCTGCTCGCACCCTCCGCCGGCAATACATCCGTCCCTACATCGCGCATGCCTCGATCGCGCCATCCTGTGCGATGGCCCGATGGGACGGTGACCGCGTCCACGTGTGGACGCACAGCCAGGGCGTCTACCTGCTGCGCGCTGATCTTGCGATCGTGCTCGAGCTGCCGGCAGAAAACATCGTGGTCGAGCACATGGAAGGCGCGGGCTGCTACGGACACAATGCCGCTGACGATGTCGCGCTGGATGCCGTGCTGCTGGCGAAGGCTGCCGGCGGCCGTCCGGTGCGGGTGCAATGGTCACGCTACGACGAAATGTCGCAGGCGCCGTTTGGCGCGGCGATGGCGATCGAGATCGAGGCCGATCTCGATGCGGACAACGAGATCGTCGGTTGGCGCCATGCGATCTGGAGCAACGGCCACGCGGCGCGGCCGGGGCGCGCGGCGCAGCCCGCGCTGCTCGCCGCAACCGAGATTACGAACCCCTACCCGCGCTTCATCTCGACCAATCCGCCCCCAGCCAATGGCGGCGGCGGCGACCGCAACTCCGTTCCGCTCTACGACCTCCCGTCCTGGACGGTCACGAGCCACCGGCTGCTGACGATGCCGGTGCGGACCTCGGCGCTGCGCACACTCGGCGGACAAGGCAATGTGTTCGCCATCGAGTCCCTGCTCGACGAGGTCGCCGCCCTGCGCGGCGAAGACCCGATCGCGTTCCGCTTGCGCCATCTGCGCGACGAACGCGCGAAGGACGTCATCCGGGCCGCGGCACGACGCGCGCAGTGGAAACCGCAAAAGAAGTCCGGCATCGGTCATGGCGTCGGCTTCGCCCGCTACAAGAACATGGGGGCCTATTGCGCCGCCATTGCGGAGGTCGAAGGCACTGAAGACATCCGCGTCAAGCGGCTGACGCTGGCGGTCGATGTCGGCGAGGCCATCAACCCGGACGGCGTCATCAACCAGATCGAGGGCGGCGCGATCCAGGCGACGAGCTGGGTGCTGAAGGAGCGCGTCCGCTTCGACCGCACGCGCGTCACATCGACGTCCTGGACCGACTATCCGATCCTCACCTTCAGCGAGGTGCCAATGGTGGATGTCGAGATCGTGCAGCGGCCGGAGATCGAGCCCGTCGGCGCCGGCGAGGCCGCCCACGGCCCGGTGACGGCAGCGATCGCAAATGCCGTTTACGATTGCCTCGGCGTGCGCGTGCGCGACCTGCCGATCACCCGCGACAAGATCATTGCAGCCATGGAGCTGGCATCGTGACGACACTGAGCATTTTGAGCGGAGGCGCGGCGCAAGGCCTGGTGCGCGGCCTCAGCGATCCCTTCAAGACGCAGACCGGCTTCGGCATCGACGGCGAGTTCGGCGCGGTCGGCATCATGGCCGACAAGCTGCGCGCGGGGACGGCGGCCGATCTGGTGATCCTGACGCAGGCGCTGCTTGCAAAGCTTGCCGAAGAGCAGCTCGTCAGTCCCGCCTCGATCTCGGATGTCGGGCGAGTCGAAACCGCGCTGGCGGTCCGCAGCCGCGATCCCAGGGTGACAGTGAAGACTGAAGCCGATCTGCGCGAAGTACTGCGCAGCGCCGATGCGATCTACGTCCCGGACACGAAAGCCTCGACCGCCGGACAGCATGTCGCAAAGGTCCTGGATCAGCTCGGCATCGCCTACGAGGTCGCCTCGCACCTCAAGATCTTTTCCAACGGCGCGACCGCGATGCGGGAGCTTGCGGCATCCAGCGCCGCGCATCCGATCGGCTGCACCCAGGCCACCGAAATCATCGCGACCGACGGCATCGCACTGTCAGGAGCGCTGCCGCCGGGCTGCGAGCTCGTGACGATGTACACGGCCGGCGTGACCACGCGGGCCGCACATCCGCAAGAGGCGGCCGCGCTGATCGCGTTGCTGACAGGCGCAAACCGCAAGGATCTGCGCCAGCGCGCCGGCTTTACAGGCTAGGTAACCCGCCCTAGGTGTGCAACTGGGTGAGGCCGGTCGGCGGCCCGTCGACGGCAGTCCAGCCGCCATCGACGAACAGCGTGCTGCCGCTGACATAGCTCGCGGCGTCCGAGGCCAGATAGGCGACGGCGGTCGCGACCTCGTCGGCGCTGCTCCAGCGGTTGAACACGGTGTGACCGGCGTAGAGATTGTAGATGTCGGGACGCTGCTTGAACGGGCCCGTCAACGCGGTCTCGGCGATGCTCGGCGCGATCGCGTTGACCCGCACGCCGGAGCGTCCGACCTCGGAGGCAAAGCCCTTCACCAGCAGGCCGATGGCCGCCTTGGTCGAGCCGTAGACGCCGAGGCCGGGCTCGATGGTCACCGCCCGCACCGAGGAGCAAGCGATGATGCTGCCGCCCTTCTGCTCGACCATGATGCGGCCGAAGGCCTGGAAGAACCAGACCGTGCCCTTGATATTGAGGTTGAGGACGCGGTCGAGATCCTCCTCGGTGTAATCGAGGATGGTCTTGCGGATGTTGAGCCCGGGCGTCGTCACCGCGATGTCGAGGCGCGAAAATTTCTGCATCACGGTCTTGGCCAGCGCATTGACGTCCGCAGCGCTCGCGGCGTCACACGCAGCCGCCTCGGCCCAGCCGCCCTTCTCACGAATGCCGGCGGCAGTTGCTTCGGCGGCGTCAATCGCGCGATCGGCGCAGACGACACGGGCGCCGAGCCCGGCCAGCGCCTCGGCCGACGACTTGCCGATGCCCGAGGCGGCGCCGAGCACCACGGCCGTCTTGCCGGTGAGATCGAAGAGCTTGCGATAGTCAGTCACGGATAGATTCTCCTGTATTGCTGCTATCCCTTGTAGCCCATCAACAGGCGCGGCAGCCACAGCGAGAAGGCGGGGACGTAGGTCACGAACATCAGAGCTGCGATCAGGGCGGCGTAGAACGGCAGGATGGTGCGCATCACCGCGCCCACCGAGATGCCGCCGATGGCGCAGCCCACGAACTGCGTCGTCCCGACCGGCGGGGTGTTCAGCCCGAGCGCGCAGTTGATCAGCATCAACATACCGAACTGCACCGGATCCATGCCCGCCTTCATCGCGATCGGCAGGAAGATCGGCGTGCAGATCAGGATGGTCGCCGCCATGTCCATGAACGTGCCCAGCACGAACAGGATGACGTTGATGAGCAGGAAGATGACCCAGGGCTGCGTCGAGACCTTGCTCATCATCTCGCCGGCGAAGTCGGCGACCTCATAAAGCCCCATCAAATACTGGAACATGGTGGACACGCCGATCAGCAGCAGCACCACGCCCGTGGTCTTCACCGCCTTGGCCGCGGCGCGCAGGAAGTTCGGCAAGGTCATGGTGCGGTAGATGAAGAACGTCAGCAGGATCGTGTAGGTGACCGCGACGGCTGCGGATTCGGTGGCCGTGAACACGCCGGACAGGATGCCCGCCAGGATGATGCCGACGATCAGAAGGCCGGGCAGAGCGGCTGCGAGCGAGCGAAAAACCGCGGGCCAGCCCGGGAACTTGCCGGCCGGATAGCCTCGCTTCACCGCGACCGCGTAAGCGGCGACCAGCATGCACACCATCAGCACCAGGGCCGGCAGGAGGCCGGCGGCGATCAGCGCGCCGATCGAGACCTTGCCGCCGGCGGCGAGCGCATAGATGATCATGTTGTGACTGGTCGGCATCAGTGCTCCGACCAGCGAGGCATGGGTGGTGACGTTGACGGCGTAGTCGGTGTCGAAACCTTCCTTCTTCATCATGGGGATCATCACCGCCCCCATCGCCGACACGTCGGCCACGGGCGAGCCGGACACGCCGCCGAACAGCGTGCAGGCGACCACGTTCGACATGCCGAGCCCGCCGCGGATGTGTCCGACGAGATTCTTGGCGAGCTGCACGATCTTGTCGGCGACGCCGCCATGCAGCATCAGTTCACCGCTGAAGACGAAGAACGGGATGGCGAGGAAGGAGAAGATGTTCATCCCCGACATCATCTGCTGGAAGATGACCGCGACCGGCAGGCCTTCGTAGAGGATGGTGCAAATCGCCGAGAGGCCGATCGCGAAGGCGACCGGTACGCCGAGGACCAGGAAGCCGAAAAAAGTGGCGCCGAGGATGATCAGTTCCATGAGGGGACGACCTCTTCGCCGCGCAGGAGAGCGATGATGTGCTCGATTGAAAAGGAGACGATGAGGACGCCGGAGGCGATCAGCGGCACGTAGCGGATGACCTCGGGAAGCCCGAGATTGGGGATCTTCACGGTTCCGACCGAGGCCCCGAGGATCCAGCCGTTATAGGCCATCGCGACGCCGAAGCCGGCGACCAGGACGTGGATGACAAGCTCGATCTTCTCCCGCGCGCGATGCGGCAGCAGCACCAGCAAACTGTCCATGCCGATATGCCCGGCATCGCGGACGCCGACGGCGGCGCCGATCAACGTGACATACAGGATAAGAACCAACGCAAGGTTCTCCGTCCAGGTCGGGCTGGAATTGAGCACGTAGCGTCCGAACACCTGGTAGAAGACGATGGTGACGATGACGAGCAGCCCGGTCACCGACAGATACATCCCTAGCCGGGCGACCGGAGCATTGATCCGGGACAGCAAGCCGGTGGACGGGCGTCCGGCAACGTCCAGTTCGTGGTCTGCGACGTGAGGGTCTGTCATCCAAGTCTCCTTGCAAGTCTCCTTGCGCGCGTCCAATGCGTCGGTCAGGCGTCGCCAGTCGGCAACGCCGGACCGACGCTATGGCCTTACTTCGTGTCCTGGATACGCTTGACGAGGCTCTTCAGCTTCTCGTCACCCGCGAACTTGTCGTACACCGGCTTCATCGCGTCGACGAATTCCGCCTTGTTGGCGATCGTCACGACCTGAACGCCGGCCGCTTCGACCGTCTTGCGGGAGGCCTGCTCGCGTTCGTCCCAGAGCTTGCGCATGACGGGCACCGATTCCTTGGCCGCCTTGCGGACCATCGCCTGGTCCTCCTTGCTCAGCGTGTCCCAGACCGTCTTGGACATCACGAGAACTTCGGGCGCCAGGGAGTGCTCGGTGACGTTGTAGAACTTGGCGGCCTCGAAGTGGCGCGAGGACTCGTAAGAGGGCCAGTTGTTCTCGGCAGCGTCCACCAGACCGGTCTTGAGAGCGGTATAGACCTCGCCATAGGGCATCGGGGTCGGATTGGCCCCGAGGCTCTGGATCATGCCGACCCACAGATCGGATTGCTGGACACGAATTTTCAGACCCTTGACGTCCGCGAGCGACTTGATCGGTGCCTTGACGGTGTAAATGGACCGGGCGCCGCTGTCGTAGTAGGCAAGGCCGATCAGGCCTGCGGGCGCCATGGCCGCCAGGATCTCGTCGCCGATCGGGCCGTCAAGGACAGTGCGCATGTGCTGCGTGTCCCGGAAGATGAAGGGCAGGCACAACGCGATGGTTTCCGGCACGAAGTTGTTCAAGGGCGATGCGTTGATCCGCATCATGTCGAGGGCGCCGATCTTGAGCTGCTCGATGGTGTCCTTCTCGGAGCCCAGCGCACCGTTGGGGAACACCTTCACGCCGAGCTTGCCGCCGCTCGCCGCGGCGAGCTGCTTGCCCATGAACTTGACGGCCTCGACGGTTGGATAATCGGCGGGATGGATGTCGGCGGAACGGAAATCGCGTGCGGTCGCCAAGGGGGCTGAGACCGCCAGCAGAGCGGCTGCGATGACGCCGGTGAGTATCTTCATCTGGGCTTCCTCCTGAGGTGATTATATCGTTGGGCAGATGCTGCGGGCCGCCTTGGGTCGCTCCACTTCCGGTGTGAAGTCAAGCGCCATCGTCGTCCCTAGGGCGCGCGGCATTCTCTGTCCAAGCCAAATCCGGCATCGATCAATGCTAGAGTTGCATCGATGGATCAGACCGGCTTTGGGCAGACAGCCGGCTCCTCGTCCAGTTTTTCCGAAATCATATGTCGTCTGGCGCGGCAAGCGTTCATGCGCGTTGCTTGACGCCGCCGGTGCGGTCCTCTCAAGATGCTGCGAAGCAAAACGGACATCCCGAGGAATGCCTATGCCGCGGAAGCTGATCGAC
The DNA here is from genome assembly GCF_052871955.1 of Bradyrhizobium sp. CAR08. Classification (NCBI taxonomy): domain Bacteria; kingdom Pseudomonadati; phylum Pseudomonadota; class Alphaproteobacteria; order Hyphomicrobiales; family Nitrobacteraceae; genus Bradyrhizobium; species Bradyrhizobium sp. CAR08. The sequence continues at coordinate 44,643 of NZ_JBIXJX010000022.1, read as the reverse complement.
ATCTCCGTGCCGCTCAGAAACGACGTGACGGCGGATCCGCCGGGCAATCACCCGACGATCCAGTACATCGATCACCAGCAGGGCCTGCCGCGGATGCTGCAGTTCTTCGACGGCCTCACGGCACAGGATCTGCCGGACGGCCAGGGCTGGGCCGTCGAGCAGGTCTCGCTGTCGACCCATAACGGCACGCATCTCGATGCGCCCTGGCACTTCCATCCGACCATGAATCGCGGCGAGCGGTCATGGACGATCGACGAGGTCCCGCTGGAATGGTGTTTTCAGCCCGGCGTGAAGCTCGACTTCCGGCATCTGCCCGACGGCTACGTGGCGAGCGCCGACGACGTCGAGAAGGAGTTGAGGCGGATCGGGCATGCGCTGTCGCCGCTGGAGATCGTCGTCGTCAACACCGGCGCCGGCGCCAGGTTCGGCCAAGCCGATTATGTCAGCTCAGGCTGCGGCATGGGCTACGAGGCCACCATGTACCTGCTCGAACGCGGCGTGCGGCTGACCGGCACCGACGGCTGGAGCTGGGACGCACCGTTCGTCCACACCGCGAAGAAATATGCCGAAACGAAAGATGCCGGCCTGATCTGGGAGGGCCACAAGGCGGGGCGGCACATCGGCTATTGCCACCTCGAGAAGCTGCACAATCTCGACCAGCTGCCTTCGACCGGGTTCACCGTCGCGTGCTTTCCGGTGAAGATCGAGCGGGCCTCCGCGGGCTGGACCCGCGCCGTCGCGATCATCGACAGCTAGCTGTCGAGCCCGCTCTCGGCGAGTTCGCGCAAGGCATTAATGTCGAGCACGACGATGGCGCCGTGCTCGAGGCGAACCCAGTTGCGGCCCGCCCAGGCGCGCAATTGCTTGTTGATGCTCTCGCGCGTCATCCCCACCATCTCGCTGATCTCCTGCTGCGTGATGGCGAGCGTGCCGCTGCCGGAGTCGAACTTGCGCTCTTCGGTGAGGCCGAGCAGCGCGCTCGCAAGCCGGCCCGGCAGATTTTGCAGGATCACCTGCTCGACCTGCTGACTGGTCCAGCGCAGGCGCGCGCAGAGCAGCTCGATGAATTTCATCGCGAGCGCCGGCTGGCTCTTCACGAACGGCAGGAAGTCCCGGCGATCGATGATGTAGAGCTCGCAATTGGTGTTGGCGGTCGCATCGGCCGACCTGGGGGCGCCGTCGAGCACCGCGATCTCGCCGAAGATCTCTCCGGGACCGATCAGATTGAGAATGGCGTTACGGCCGTCGGGCGACGACGAGGAAATCTTCACCGTCCCTGTGATCACCGCGAAAAGATTGTTGCCGGGATCGCCCTTGGCGGCGATCGTCGCGCCGCGCTTCACCGTCGTGTGCTTGGCGTAACGGCAGAGCTGATCCAGCGCCTCCGGCTCCAGATCCGCAAAGATCGGGTGCTTGCGCAGGACCGATAATTTATTCCCCGCCGCTTGTCGGGGGTCGTCGCCGGTCTTGTCCTGAGGCACGCCACTGGGCTCCTAAGACTGCGAGGCACTGGGGTCCCTGCGTAGTCAGTGTAGCCCAGTTTTTCAACCGGAAAGCATGCGCCCTATTTGAGGCAAACGCGGCGAAAATGCCGCGGTCAGGCGTGAAGCCGGCAGCCGAAGGATGAGCCAATGCGTCCCAGTCGATGCAGAGTTGCAAGTGCGGCACGCCACCTTGCGTTGAGGCGCTGCCAAGCCTCCCGAACTCGCACGGCATAGCCCGCCCCGCGGGCGCCGCAGGATGGGACGGTGATCTCAGAAGCTTCGACGCTTGACGTCCGACTCGGGCCGGCCTGCACTGGTTTGCCGGTCTGCCCAGACCAGAGCCCCGGCGAAGGTGACAAAGATTGCCACGACAATGGTGCTCATAAGCAACGCGTCAGCCGGCATGATGCTCTCCCCTGTGGTTTTGAGCATTATTCGGGGCAGGCGGCCGAATGCATTGATCCCGATCAAAATCGAGCCGCGCTGCGTTGGAATCAGGCTGCGGCCAAGGCCTCGACCTTCGCCGGATCGAGCAGGCTGATCCCGCCATGAATGATCTCGATCACGCCGTGGCGCTCCAGCTTGGTGAAGGTGCGGCTAACGGTCTCGATGGTCAGGCCGAGGTAGTCGGCGATGTCCTGGCGGCTCATTGGAAGCGGAACCGTGTCCAACGCCCGCTTCAGGGAGACCAGCCGCTCGCGCCAGCCGAGCAGAAAGGCCGCAACCTTTTCGTCCGCCGAACGGCGGCCGAGCAGGACCATGTGGTCCCGGGCCTGGCTCAGCTCGCGAATCGCCAGCTCGTTGATCCGCCTGAGGAGATGCGGCCGGTCCTCGATGAAACGGCCGAAGGGTGACTTCGCGAACTGGCATACGGTCACCGCGCCGATCGCATCGGCCGAAAAATTGTGCCTGCCAGAAATATTCATCCCCAGGAAATCGCCGGGCAAGGCAAAGCCCACGATCTGCCGGCGGCCGTCGGGCAGCAGCTTGTACAGCCGCATGACGCCCTCGAGGAGATTGTAGAACGAGGTCGTGATGTCCTCCTCGGAGAACACAGTCTCGCCTGAGGAAAAATGGACGCGCCGACCGAGATGCTCGAATTCCCGAAGCTCGGCCGCATCCAGCGACGAACAGACCGCTGATGCGCGGACGGCGCAATCGCTGCAGAGCTGCCAGTTCGGCTCAATCGTGACTACGGGCTTCATCGACCGCTCCAAGCGCCGGCTGCCCATCAGGCCCATCCCGCCGCGCAGCTGCATTTTACTGCGGTGCGCCAAAGCCGGTTGACCCAGATCAATTTTGGAGGGAATCCCCGCCCTATTCTTCTCCCAGACTTAAACGGGGTCACTTTACATGCTGCAAGGAATGCTGCGTCACGGGTTGATCGGGTTGCTTCTGATGACGCCTGTCCTGGCTGCCACGACCGCCGAACAACGCGGCAAGGCCTTTGCGCGAGCCCCTTGCGCGCGCTGCCACGCGATCGACCGTGCGTCGAACAGTCCGCTCAAGATCGCATCGCCGCTGCGGGCCCTGCACCAGCGCTATCCCATCGAGAGCCTTGGGGAGGCGCTGGCTGAGGGCACCAACACCGGCCACGCCGACATGCCGGCCTTCGAGCTCAGTCCGGACCAGATCCACGATCTCCTGTCCTACCTCAAGACCCTGGAATAGCCGGCGTCACACCGCCTGCACCGTCCAGCCGATCAGCTCCTTCGCGATGCGCGTGAAGGCCGTATCGAACGCTGCGACCGCCATGGCCGGCACAATCTTGTCGAGTTTTTCGCTGGTCTCGACGAGACGCGAGGCGATCACCTTGCCGTTCTTGTCGACGATCCGCGCCGACAGCCCGATCTCGACCCGCGTCTCCCCCTCGGTGGCAATGCGGAAGCGCCTGATGTCGATCAGCAGCTGATAGTCCGCCTGCCCGAGATCGGCCGTGCGCAACGGCGCGTGGGCGATGTCGTAGTTCTCGAAACTGTCGATCAGACGCGCCTGTATCAGCTTGGGAATGCTGTCGGCCCAGAGGAAGTCCGCAAAGCCCGGATTATCGCCGCCCGGCGCGAACAGCATGCGCTGGGTCTGGAGCATGGCGACCGCTGTCGGCTCGGGAATGGCCAGTGACGCCGAGAGCGTCTTGCCGCCCGGACCGAGGTTCTGCGGCGTGCGCAGATCATAGGTGACTTTCTGCGCCGGCGTTCCGCCGCCGGTCATCTTCTCCAGGCCCGCCAAAATGCCGTCGATCTTGCCGGTGTTGCGCGCAAGCCCGTCGGAGAAGGTCTTGAGATTGGCGATGGTGTCCTTCAGCGGGCCCGAATTGTCCTCCAGCACGGTGTCGACCCGCCGCAGTGCATCGCGCGCGGCCTGCGTCATGCTCTGGCCCGCACCGGCCTCGGCAATCAAGGTCGGGGGCTCGCCGGATTTAGTGACGATGACGCCTCCCTCCAGCGTCACCACCGGCACGCCGGTCAGCCCCTGGAAATCGAGCCCGACCCTGCTGTCGGCACGCACCGGCGTGGTTGAAGCAACCGAGATCGTCGCATCGACAAAGCGTGGATTGTCCGGCGCAAGCCCGAGCTGGGTGACCTCGCCGACGCGGATGCCGTTGAACAGCACGCCGGCGCCGACCAGAAGACCGGGCACCGGGCCCTGGAATTGCACGTGATAGCTGGTGCGCGGCCCGATCCCGCCGGTGTTGTTCAGCCAATAGACGAAGCCGAACACCGCGAGGATCGCGGCCAGGACAAAACTGCCGATCAGCACGTAGGGAGCGCGGGTTTCCATGTCTCATCTCATCTCGTGTTGCAGCATCTGCGAGCGCTTGCCGTGGAAATAGGCGCGCACCCAGGGATGCTCGGATTGCAGCAGCTCGCGCATCGGACCGATCGCCACGATCTTGCCGTCAGCAAGAGCGGCGACGCGGTCGCAGACCGTGGTCAGGCTCGCCAGATCATGGGTGACCATGAACACGGTGAGGCCGAGGGTCTTTTGCAGCGTCCCGATCAGCGCATCGAAATCGCCCGCCGCGATCGGATCGAGGCCTGAGGTCGGCTCGTCCAGGAACAGGATCGGCGGATCGAGCGCGAGCGAGCGCGCCAGCGCCACGCGCTTGGTCATGCCGCCGGATAGCTCCGCCGGATATTTATCGGCATCCTGGGGCCGCAGCCCGACCATTTCGAGCTTGGCGATCGCGATCTCGTCCATCAGCTCCTGCGACAGGACGAGATTTTCACGGAGCGGAAACTGGATGTTCTGCCGGACCGTCAGCGAGGAGAACAGCGCGCCCTGCTGGAACAGGATGCCCCAGGTCGTGGCCGCGCCTTCGGTGCGGCCGCCGATTGGCCGTCCCGTAACCTCGATGGTCCCGCCTTGGCGCGGGATGAGGCCGATGATGGTTCGCATCAGCACCGACTTGCCGCCACCGGACGCCCCCACGAGCCCGAGGATCTCACCCCGGCGCACGTCGAGCGACAGATGATCGAGCACGGTCTGTCGGCCGAAGCCGACCACGAGGTCGCGGACGCGGATCGCGAACTGCTCTTGCGATTCGCCCATGATCACATTCCGATCGAGGCGAAGAAGATCGCGAACAGGCCGTCGAGCACGATCACCAGGAAGATCGACTTGACCACCGACGTCGTGGTCTGTCGTCCCAGCGACTCGGCGCTGCCCTTCACGCGCAAGCCCTCGCTGCAGGCGACTACCCCGATCACCAGCGCCATAAACGGCGCCTTCAGGATGCCCACCTCGAAATGGGTGACCGAGATCGCCTCGTGCAGCCGCGCGATGTAGATCGCCGGCGCCATACCGCCGTAGAACTGCGCGACCAGGCCGCCACCATAGAGTGCGGCAATCGATCCGATGAAGGCAAGGATCGGCAGCGCAATCACCAGGGCCGCAACCCGCGGCAGAATCAGGACGTGGACAGGATCAAGGCCCATGGTCGAGAGCGCATCGATCTCCTCGCGCATCTTCATCGAGCCGAGCTCGGCGGTGTAGGCGCTTCCCGAACGGCCGGCGACCATGATGGCGACGATCAACACGCCAAGCTCGCGCAGCACCAGGATGCCGACCATGTCGACGGTGTAGGACTCCGCGCCGAACCTGCGGAAATGGAAAAATCCCTGCTGGGCGATGATGGCGCCGATCAGGAAGGTGATCAGCACGACGATGGGGATGGCCTGCCAGCCGATGCGGTAGAGCTGATAGATCAGCGATGTCAGCCGCAGCGAGCGCGGCCGACGCAGCACGCCGATCACAGCCATGAACAACGCGCCCAGCATTTGGAGAAAGATCGTGATGTCTTCGCGCGCGCCGACCGTGGACTTGCCGAGATCGTTCAGTCTGAGCAGAACCGGGTTGGGTGCGGGCGCCGGCAGCGGCGTGTGGCGGTTGACCTGACGCACCTCGTCCATGAGGCCGCTGAAATGGTCGGCGACACCGATAAACTCGGCCGCTTGACCGGATGATGAAGCCCTGCGCGAAAGCTTTTCCAGGACCCAGGCGCCGAGCGTGTCAAGCGCGCTGACGCCCGACATGTCCAGCGTCACGGCTCTGGATCGATCGACATCCGCCCCGACCGACCGGGACAACGTCTCCAGCAGCGACACGTTCGCGGCAATCCACGGCCCTTCCGGGCACAATTTCAGCTCTTCGCCGGAGGGCCTCGCCAGCAACAGCGGTTCGGAGTTCACGATTCCACCTCATCGGGACAACCGGGGCCCGTTCAGCCGGCAGTTCTAGGCTAGCATGGGGCGGCCGGCTTGACCTGTCTCAAGGCCAGCTGTAGCGGCGCGCTCAGAGCTTCAGCCTGACATCGCAGATATCCGGCTCGGTCGGATCCGGCTTCACATCGAAGCCAAGCTGGCGACACATCTCCAGCATGGTGGTGTTCTCCCTGAGAACATCACCCGAGATCGCTTTGAGGCCCTCCGATCTCGCGTAGTCGATGATCAGCTGCATCAGGGCCCATCCCAGACCCTTGCCCTTGAGGTCGGACCGCAGCAGGATCGCATATTCACCGCTCTCGTAGATCGAGTCCGAATGGAGTCGGACCACGCCGACCATCTCACCGGTCGCCTCGTCGAATGCGATAAAGGCCATCGCCCGCGCGTAGTCGAGCTGGGTCAGGCGCGCGATGAACTCGTGGGTGAACTCCTTCATCGGCGCGAAGAAACGCAGACGAAGGTCGTGCGCCGTGACATGACGCAGGAATGCGTGGATGGTCGGCTCGTCCTCCGGACGCAGGGGCCGCGCGAAGATCCGCCAGCCCTCCTTGAGCTTGAGGCGGCGCTCCCATTGCGACGGATAGGCCCGAACGGCGAAGTTGGCGGCGCCGGAGCCGGCAAACTTCCGTTGCGGCGGCCCGACCGCGACGCGAGCGTCGACCGCGGTCACGCCGGTTTCATCCGCCAGCAGCGGATTGATGTCGAATTCGCGGATCTCGGGAATGTCGGCGGCCATCTGCGCCAGCTTGACCAGGACCATGGCGACGGCGTCGGGCCTCACCGCCGGCACGTCCCGGTAAGCGCGAAGCAGCCGGGACACGCGCGTGCGGTCGATCAGGTCGCGGGCCAGTTGCAGATCGAGCGGCGGAAGCGCAAGCGCCTTGTCGTTGATGATCTCGACCGCGGTCCCGCCGCGGCCGAACACAACGACCGTGCCGAAGGTCGGATCGTCGGCGAGGCCCAGAATCAACTCGCGCGCCTTCGCCTTCACCACCATCGCCTGCACGATGACGCCCTCGATGCGAGCTTCGGGACGCAGCTTTCTCGCCCGACCGAGAATATCAGTAGCGGCGGCGCGCACCGCCTCGACCGTCGTCAGATTGAGCACGACGCCGCCGACATCGGATTTGTGGACGATGTCGCGCGACATGATTTTCAGCACGACCGTGGCGCCTTGCGCAAAGATGTCTTTCGCGTAGGCCACCGCCTGCTCGACATCGGCCGCGGCGTATGTGGGCACCATCGCGATATCGTAGGCTTCGAGCAGGTGCTTGATCTCGACGGGTTCGAGCCATTGGCGGCCGTCTGCGATGGCAGCAGCTACGATCTGCTTCGCAGCACCTGCGTCCGGCACGAAAGTCTCGGGCATCGCCGGTGGAACTTGGCTCAGTTCCTCCACGACTTCGCGGTGCCTCACGAGGTACATGAAGCCGCGCACGGCATCATCCTCGGTCGGATAGTTCGGGATGCCGGCGCCGGACAGTGTTTCGATGATGTTCTGGTCTGCTCCGATCCACGAGGCGAGCACGGGCTTGGCCCAATTGCGGTGCTTCTCGAGATATGCCTTGACGCGTTCGGTCACCATCGTTGCGATATCGGCAGCCGAGGCGATCGCGGTCTGCACGTTGAGGACGAGGACCGCATCGTTGTCGGGATCGGCAAGCAACACGTCGAGCGCCGCCGCATAGCGCGACGCATCGGCGTCACCTACGATGTCGACGGGATTTGCGCCGGACCAGGTCGGCGGCAGCACCTCGTCGAGTTTCTTGCGCGCGTCCGCCGAGATGCTCGCCGGAATGCCGCCGAGCTCGACCAATCGATCGATGGCGAGGACACCGATGCCGCCGCCATTGGTCAGGATGGCGAGGCGCTTTCCCGCCGGCGACTCGACGCGGCCGAGCGTCTCGGCGCAATCGAACAGCTCGCGCAGATCGGAGACCCGCAGGACGCCCGCGCGGCGGAACGCCGCGTCATAGACGGCGTCGGCCCCCGCGAGCGCACCGGTATGGGTGGCGGCCGCCTTCGCGCCCTGCGCCATTCGGCCGGACTTCACCACGACGACCGGCTTCACGCGCGCCGCGGCACGCGCGGCCGACATGAACTTGCGCGCGTCCTTGATGGATTCGATGTAGAGCAGAATCGCGCGGGTCTTGTGATCCATCGCGAAATAGTCGAGCAGATCGGCAAGATCGACGTCGATTTGATCGCCGATCGAGACGATGCCGGAGAAGCCGACGCCGCGCTGCGCGGCCCAATCGACCATGCCGGCCGCGATCGCGCCCGATTGCGAGATCAGCGCGAGATTCCCGGGCCCCGGCATGTGCGCGGCAAAACTCGCGTTGAGGCTCACGCCGGGCATCATGATGCCCAGGCAGTTCGGCCCGATCAGCCGCATGCCGTATTTGCGGGCAGCAGTGATGGCAGCCTCGTGCAGGGATCCCGGTCCGTGGCCGAGCCCAGCCGAGACAATCAGGGCACCCGCCGAGCCGCGCCGCCCGGCTCGATCGACAATGCCGGGAACCGCGCGCGCCGGCGCGGTGATGATCACAAGCTCGGGCACGAACGGCAATTGATCGAGGCTGTCCACCGCCGCGACGCCGCCGATCTCGGCATGGCGCGGATTGACGAGGCCGAACTGTCCCGTGAATCCAGCCTTACGGATGTTCTCCAGAACGGCGCGTCCAACGGAGACCGGGCGGGCGCTCGCACCGACGAGCGCGACCGAACGCGGCGACAGCAGGTTCTTCAGACGATAGATTGACATGAAAGCAAATGCGCCCGGTCGGTGGCGGTTCCGATGGTTGACGATCAGGCCGATAAACTGGCGATCCGCCTAGTACGAGAGCATAACCCAGCACGGTGGTTCGCCAATGACGGTCTTTGTCACACCGCCCCAAACGATCTCGTTCAGGCGCGAATGATGGTAGGCGCCCATCACGATCGCATCGATGGCATGGGAATTCGCCCAGCTTCCGAGCACCTTGCCAATCGAGCTGCCGTTGCCCTTCGCGGTTTCGAACGAGGCGTAGACCCCGTGTTCCCTCAAATGATCGACGAGAGCCGTGCCGGATTTCACGATCGCGTCGGACTTGTCGTCCGCCACGGTCACCACGCGGACTAGGGCTGCTGCCTGAAGGATAGGCAGCGCGTCGCCGACCGCACGCGCCGCACGCGCGGAATGATCCCAGGCGATCATGACGTTCTCGAATTCCGGTCGCAGCTCGTCCACATGCTGCTCCGGGCAGAGCAGCACTGGCCGCCCGGATTCGAACAGCAGCGTCTCGATGATGTGCTCGGTTCGGCTGTCGTGTGGCGTCACGGGGAGCAGCGTGAGATCGCTGAAGCGTCCGTGCTCGGCCAGGACTGACGCGATCTGGTCTGCCGGCACCTTGGCCGACCGGCTTTGAGCGCGAATGCCGGTGCGGGAGGTTGCGCGGGTGAACGCATCCAGGAGATGCTGACTGTCGCCCGCGCCAAGCGCCCGGTTTGCCTCGGTCGCATCGGGGAGCATCACCTTCGGCCGCACGAAGACATCCTCCTCAAGTGCCATCGCGGTGATCCTGGCGCCGAGGTCGGCGGCAACGGCCACGCATTTCTCGATCGCAGCAAGGGCCGGGCCGCGTGGCTGGCCGACGAGCGGCAGAAAGACGTCCTTGATCGGCATCGGGATTCTCCTCAGGCGCCAGAATAGGCTGGCTTTGGTCGGGACGCTTGATCCTCGTCAAGCCCGGGAACTTCGACCGGCCGGAAGGAGACGGGCGTTGACTGAAGTCAAGGACTGGCCGCGATCTGCTTCTATGGATTACCCTGATCGCGGGGTGAGCCGCTTCCGACGCATCTGGACGCACCAGCTGGAATGACAGACGATTCTGCGACCCAGGACCGGATCTTTGCGGCGCTCACCAATTCCGCGGGTCATCCGAACGTGAGGCGGATCGATACGCACGCAGCTTCGGTCTTCCTCGAAGGCAGGCGCGCCCTGAAAATCAAGCGTGCCGTGCAGTTTCCATTCCTCGATTACTCAACGCTCGAGAAGCGCAAGGCGGCGTGTGAGGAGGAGATCAGGATCAACCGGCCGCTGGCGCCGCAGATCTATCACCGCGTCGTGGCGATCACGGAAGAGCCCGATGGATCGGTGAAGGTGGACGGAAGCGGCCGGCCGATCGAGTATGCGGTCGACATGTTGCGCTTCGACGAAAGCCGGACGCTGGATCATCTGGCCAAGGCCGGAGCACTGGATGACACTTTTGCCTCGGCTGTCGCCGACGCGATCGCGGCTTCGCATGCGCAGGCTGTTTGCGCCGACGGCAACGCATGGGTTTCCTCCATCCCCGGCCTGATCGATGGCAACAGCAATGGCCTGCGGACCGGCAATCATTTCGAAGCCGAAGAGATCGCAGAACTCGGCAGAGACTCGCAAGCAATGTTCCTCCGCCTCCGACCTTTGCTCGAAGAGCGCGGCCGAAAAGACTTCGTGCGCCGCTGCCATGGCGACCTGCATCTTGCGAACATCGTGTCGATCGACGAGAAGCCGGTGCTGTTCGACGCCATCGAGTTCGACGCCCGGATCGCAACCACCGACGTGCTCTACGATCTCGCATTCGGATTGATGGATCTGTTGCACCACAATCAGGCACGCGCGGCCAATATCGTGCTGAACCGCTATCTCGCCGCGACTCCAGTCGAAAATCTCGACGCGCTCTCCGCACTGCCTCTGTTCATGTCCATCCGGGCGGCGATCCGCGCCCAGGTCGCGCTGGCACGGCTGAAGCCGCCGCATTCCGGTGATCCCAGTATTCTCGACGGGGCACGGCGCTATTTTGGCCTCGCCCGCACGCTGATCCAACCGCCCGCTCCCCGGCTGATTGCAGTCGGCGGATTGTCAGGCACCGGAAAGACGATTTTGGCACGCGCGCTCGCGCCGGACGTTACGCCGCAGCCGGGGGCCGTCGTGCTGCGCAGCGATCTCGTCCGCAAGCAGATGTTCGGGGTCGAGGAAACGGACCGCCTGCCGGCATCCGCATACACACCGGAGGTCACGGCCCGCGTTTACGACATATTGGCTCAGCACGCCGGGAGGGTGCTGGCGCAAGGCCATTCAACGATCATCGACGGCGTGTTCGCCCGTGAGGACGAACGAGACGCGGTTGCCACCCTGGCGCGCGAGCGCAACGTGCCGCTGAGCGGCCTATTTCTGGTTGCAGACCTCGCGACCCGGCAGGCGCGGATCGGGGGCCGCCGGGGCGACGCATCCGACGCCACGCAAGAGGTTGCCGCGCTGCAAGAGCACTATAATATCGGCCATGTCGGTTGGGCGACCATCGATGCATCCGGGACCCAAGAGCAGACGCTCCAGAACTGCCGGGACGCGATCGCCGAGAGCAAGTAAGGCAATCTGCAAATGGCGCGACCCAGCACGAGTTCGACGGCCGCGCGCGTCAAGCCTGCGGCGAGGCGCAATGCCCTGCCCGGCCGCCTCAGCCCCGGCATGGTCTGCGACACGGCGTTCCGGATCATCGCCCGCCGTCACCTCGCCGCCGTTCGCGCCCAGCATGACGGCACGTGCCGCGGCGATCCCGAGGCACTGCACCAGATCCGGATTGCACTGACGCATCTGCGCACCGCCATCCGCTTCTTCTCGCCGATGGTCGATGACGCCCTTCGCCCGGAGGTCTGGACCGAACTGAAATGGCTGAACAGCCAGCTCGGCGTGGTACGGGACCTCGACGTGGCGATCGAACGGGTCATCGCCGAAAGTGGCGGCGAGTTGACCGTGATTGCCGAGCTCCAGCACTGGGATGAGAAGCGCGCCGAGAGCCATCGCCAGTTGGCGCGCGCGCTGCAATCCGGGCGGTATCGCCATCTCGTCGAGCAGACGTCAGCCTGGATCGAGAGCGGTCCCTGGTCGACCCGGCGCAGCAAGGAAGCTATCAGGCTACGCCGCTGCACGCTCGCCGACCACGCAACAGCGAAACTCACGGAATGGGAAAAGACGCTGCTCAAGAAAGCGCGAAAATTGCGCGAGCTCGACGTCGAGAAACGGCACAAGCTGCGGCTTCTCAACAAGCGGCTGACCTATTCGATCGAGTCGCTCGAGGACCTGTTCGCAGACGAGTCGCTGACAAAGCAGCAGTCGATCCTCAAGCAATTGCGCAAGGCGCAAAAGTCCCTCGGACGATTGAATGACGATGCGCGAGGGCAAACCTTGGCGGCGTCATTGAACGAGGCCGTTCCCGAGGCGGGCATTCGCTTCCTCAACCGCAAGCGCGAAAAGAAACTGTTGCGGACCGCCTCGCGCGCCTACCGGAAACTCGACAAGGCCAAGCCGTTCCGCTCCGCCGATCTTGCGCCGGATGCGGAGCCTGAGAACTAGGTGATCTCGCCAAGGCGAACCTAAAAAAGACGAGCTGGGCCAGCCGTCGGCTCAGCGCGGAATGACGGCGGTGGCTTCGATTTCGACGCGCGCCGCCTTCTCGACGAGCCGGACGACCTGAACCAGCGCCATCGCCGGGTAGTGCGCGCCAAAGATGGCGCGGTAGGCCTTGCCGAGCTCTTTCAGGTTCGTCAGGTACTCGTCCATGTCGACGACGTACCAGGTCAGGCGCACCAGATGCTCGGGCTGCGCACCGGCCTCCGCGAGGATCGCGGCGATGTTGCCTAGGGTTTGGCGCACCTGCGCGACAAAACCCTCCGCGAGACGCTCCTCGTCATCCCAGCCGATGACGCCGCCAGTGACGACGATGCGTCCCTCGGCGGCCATGCCGTTGGCATAGCCTTTCGGTACCGGCCAACCGGACGGCTGGAGCACCTGCGCCCTGGATCGGGTTTCATCCTCGGCTGTTGTCGGCAGCACCGCGAGGTGCGGGCCTTTCGGCGTGGTCACTGACAATTCTCTATCCTTCTCATTCCGCCGCGACGCCGGAGGACGGCACCGCGGTCTGCGCCAGTTGCCGCAGGGCAAAGCGCTTTAGTTTGCCGGTCTCGGTCTTCGGTAGTTGCGTCACGAACTCGATCGCGCGCGGATATTTGTATGGCGCGATCTCGCGTTTGACATGCTCCTGCAACGCAGCCACGAGCTCGGCATCCGGCGTTACGCCCGGCGCGGCAACGACATAGGCCTTCACGATCATGCCGCGCGCCTCGTCTGGCGCGCCGACGACCCCGCATTCGACGACCGAGGGATGCGTGAGCAGCGCCGCCTCGACGTCCGTGCCTGCGATGTTGTAGCCGGCCGACACGATCATGTCGTCCGAGCGCGACTGATACCAGAAATAGCCGTCGCTATCCATCAGATAGGTGTCGCCCGTGATGTTCCAGCCGTTCTGGACGTATTTGCGCTGCCGCTCGTCGGCGAGATAGCGGCATCCGGTCGGCCCGCGGACCGCGAGCCGTCCCATCGTGCCCGGCGGCAAATCATTGCCGGAATCGTCGACGATCTTCGCTTCATACCCCGGCACCGGCTTGCCCGTCGCACCGGGGCGGATCTCGTCCTCAGTCGCGCTGATGAAGATGTGCAGCAGCTCGGTCGAGCCGATGCCGTCCATCAGCTTGATGCCGGTCGCCTTCAGCCAGGCATCGAATGTCGGCTTGGGCAGCGTCTCGCCGGCGGACACGCATTTGCGAAGCGAGGAAATATCGCGGCCCGGAAGCTTGCCAATCATCGCCCGGTACGCGGTCGGCGCGGTGAAACAGACCGTGGTCTTGTACTGCTCGATCGCATTCAGAATGTCGTCGGGCGCCGTCTTCTCCAGAACGACAAAGGAGGCGCCGATGTGCATCGGAAACAGCACGCCGCCGAAGCCAAACGTGAAGGCGAGCGGTGCCGAGCCGACGAAGCGATCCGTCTGCTCCGCCCGCAGGATGTTGCGCGCATAACCATCGCAGACCGCCAGCATGTCACGGTGGAAATGCATGGTGCCCTTGGGATCGCCGGTCGTGCCCGACGTGAACGCGATCAGGCAGACGTCGTCGGATGCAGTATCGACAGCTTTGAACTCCGGACTTGCATCCCCCATCAGCGCCTCGAGCGAGTCGCCGCTGCCGTTGCCCCAATAGACCACGCGCTTGAGGCCGGGGGCTGCGGCTTTCGCTTTCTCCATTTCCTCGGCGAGCTTGCCATCGCAGAGCGCGAGTGTGATCTCCGCCTTCTGGATCGGATAGGACAGCTCCTTGGCGCGCAACAGCGGCATCGTCGCCACCACAATGCCTCCGGCCTTGATCACCGCCAGATAGGTCGCGACCATCATCGGATTGTTGGCCGAGCGAAGCAGCACGCGCCCGCCGGTGACGAGACCAAGCTTGCCGACCAGCACATTGGCGATGCGGTTCACGAGCGTTTGCAGCTCACGATAGGTGTAGCTGACGGCGGGGCTGATCACGCAGGCAGCGTCGCCATGTCCCTGCTCGACCCAGCGGTCCAGGAAATAGCTGACGCAGTTCAGGCGGGGCGGATATTGCAGTTCCGGTCGTGTGAAGATGAATTCCGGCCAGAGCTCGCGTGGCGGAAGATGCTGCCGCGCGAACGCATCGACATGGGCTGTCGCAGCATTGTCGTCATGCGAACCCGAGATTTGAACCTTGGCGGCGTTGGCCATCGCACGCTCCTTTCAGCATGGAAAGCACCCGGCAGCACTCACTCGGAAACATTTTAGGCTTAAAGCAATTTCGCGCAATAGCGGATTTTGGGCATCCCGTGCTTTTTCCGGCGGCAAACGGGATTGGTGGGTGCCTCAGCCGCGGACCTACGCCCGGCGGCGAGCGGCCGATTTCTGCGCCGATGCCTTGGTCTTGGCGAGCAGCCGCATCAATTCGCGCACATCCTTCGGCGTCAGATCGGCGAAGAGATCGGCGATCCAGGTTTCGTGTTCCGCGGCCATTCTGCGAAACTCGGCGCGACCGAGTTTAGTCAGCCGGATCACCTGGACGCGGCGGTCCGTCTCCGACGTGCGGCGGTCGAGATGACCGGATTCCACGAGGCGCTCGACCAGACCGGTGACGTTGCCGTTCGAGACCATCATGCGCTTGGAGACGTCGGACAGCGTCATGCCGTCGGGTGCCTTGTCGAGCTGCGCCATCAGGTCGAAACGGGGCAATGTGACGTCGAAGCGCTGCCGCAACCGGCCACGAACCTCGCCCTCGATCAGGGTCGTGCAGGTCAAGAGGCGTAGCCACAGCCGAAGCTCTTCGGCGTGATCCTCCGGAGTTTCGACGGCCTTGGTCTCGGAATCGAGCATGTTGATGCAGTCACTCACGGCCGGCATTGGCGCCCGGCACGGATCCCCCACGTTTTGAGCTTCAAATAAATCGACGCCGGCTGCAAGCGTAAAGCCGCAACAATCGACCGCATGTCGATTTCTTTAGGCTTCAAATAATTGGCGCGCCGCTTGCATGCACCGCTGCCCGCCGGATGACGACGCTTTGAGCTCGCTTGCCGCGGCAGCAATCATCGGCATAAACTTGGATTGGAGTAGCGGCTTGCAGCGCAAGTCCTGTTGTCACGGGGGACAGATCATGAAGACGCAAATGACGTTGGCCGCAGCCGCCTTGCTGCTTGGCACCGCGGTGAGCCCTTCCCTCGCCGAGGAGAAAATCAAGCTGGGGGTGATCGTGACCCTGTCGGGACCCGCCGCTGCACTCGGCCAACAGGTTCGCGACGGCTTTGCGCTCGGGGTCAAGGATCTCGGCGGCAAGATGGGCGGCCGCGAAGTCGAGGTCGTCGTGGTCGACGACGAATTGAAGCCGGACGCAGCGGTCACCAAGGTCAAGGGGCTTCTGGAGCGCGACAAGGTCGACTTCGTGGTCGGCCCGATCTTCTCCAACATCCTTCAGGCGATCCACCGGCCGGTGACGGAATCGAAAACCTTCCTGATCAGCCCCAATGCCGGCCCATCCACTTTTGCCGGCAAGGATTGCAACCCGTTCTTCTATGTGACCTCGTATCAGAACGATCAGGTGCACGAAATCCTCGGCAAGGTCGCGCAGGATCGCGGCTACAAGCGCATGTATCTGATGGTGCCGAATTATCAGGCCGGCAAGGACTCGGTCGCCGGCTTCAAGCTCGACTACAAGGGTGAGATCGTCGAGGAATCCTACATGCCGCTCAACACGCTGGACTTCCAGCCGGAGCTTTCCAAGATTTCGTCACAGAAGCCCGATGCGCTCTTCACGTTCATGCCCGGCGGCCTCGGGGTCAATCTCGTCAAGCAATACAAGCAGGCCGGCCTCGCCGACAGCATTCCGGTGCTCTCGGCTTTCACGGTGGATGAATCGACCTTACCGGCGCAGCAGGACGCGGCGGTCGGCATGTTCGGCGGCGCGAACTGGGCGCCCAATCTCGACAATCCCCAGAACAAGAAGTTCGTCGCCGCCTACGAGACCGCCTTTAACGGCGTGCCCGGCACCTACGCCTTCCAGGCCTATGATGCCGCGATGCTGATCGACAGCGCCGTCAAGGCCGTGAAGGGCGATCTCTCGAACAAAGATGCGGTCGCGGCCGCTCTGAAAAAGGCCGACTTCACCTCGCTGCGCGGCGCCTTCAAGTTCAACACCAATGGTTATCCGATCCAGGATTTCTACCTGACCAAGGTCGCCAAGCGCGCGGACGGCAAGTTCCAGACCGAGATCGTTCAGAAAGTCTTTGAGAATTACGGCGACCGCTACGCCAAGGACTGCAAGGCGGCGAACTAAGCCGCACGGCGCGTTGAGGGAGGATCACAATGAAGAGCGAAATCACCGGCATTACACGGGCCAATGAGGGAATCCAGGGCATCTCCTGGAACATCCTTGGCCAGACCTATGTGCCGAAGAGCAACACGGAGCACAGCTTCTCCTGGCATGCGACGCTGCCGCCGGGCACGTTCGTGCCGCCGCACATCCATCCCGACCAGGATGAATATCTCTATATGCTGGAGGGCAAGCTCGATTTCATGCTCGGCAATTCCGAGTCGCAGGCGACCGCGGGCGACCTGATCCGGCTCGGCATGGGTGTGCCGCACGGCATCTTCAACAAATCGGAGCAGACCGCGAAGGTGCTGTTCTGGGTGTCACCGACCCGCAAGCTGTTCGACCTGTTCTGGGGCCTCCACAACATGAAGGAACAGAAGCCCGAGGACGTGGTGGCGATGGCCGCCGAGTTCAACATCCACTTCCTGCCGCCACCTCCCGGCGGCTAGCAGGGCATCTTAAGCCCGTACCGCCGCAAGTCCCGGCACTGCGGCGAAGCCGGCCTTGGTGGCATAGCCGCGCACGATCGCCTCGCGCTGGGAATAGCTCAGCACGTTGTCGACATTGTCAAAACCATCAGGCGCGAGCTGCTCGACGGCGTCGATGACGCCCTCGGGACCGCCACGCCTGTTGGAGCGGACGATATCCGCGGTCATCGGCAGGCGCTTATTCTCGTATTCAAGCAATGCCTGGCGCGGATGCTCGGCGCGCACCAGTGCGTCGGCGAGGCAGCGCGCATCGAGGATCGCCTGCGAGGCGCCATTTGAGCCGACCGGATACATCGGATGCGCGGCATCGCCGAGCAGCGTGACTCTGCCCGACGACCAATAGGGCAACGGATCGCGGTCGCAGGTCGGATATTCGTAGAACTCGGGCGTGGCCGAGATCAGGCTCTTCACGTCGACGTAGGGCACCGAGAAGCGCGCCACATGCGGCATCAGCTCCTCGCGCCGGCCCGGCCGCGACCAGTCTTCCTTCCGCGGCGGCGGGGCATTGCCCTCGCCGACCTTCACCAGCACCGCCCAGTTGGTGAGACGGCTCGCCGGGCCCGATCCCTCCGCGATTGGATAGATCACCACCTTGGCGTTGAGGCCACCGGCCACGATCATCGATTTGCCGGTGAGGAACAGTGGCCAATCCCGCGCACCGCGCCACAGCATCAGGCCGTTCCAGCATGGCGGCCCCTCCCTCGGGAACAGCGTGTCACGGACCCGCGAATGGATGCCGTCGGCACCAATCAGGATGTCGCCGCGCGCGGTATGGATGTGCGCGCCTGAGCGGTCGAAGAAGTAAGCGGTGACGCCGCTCTCGTCCTGCGTGAAGGCACCGAGGCGGCAGCCAGTGTGGATGGCCTCCGGCCCGAGCCGCTCCTCGACAGCACGATGGATGACGCCCTGAAGTCGACCGCGGTGGATCGAGAATTGCGGCACGTCATGGCCGGCGTCGATGCCGCGAGCCTCGCGCCAGACTTCCTGGCCGTGACGGTTGAGGTAATAGAGCTGGTCGGTGCGGATCGCGACATCGTCAAGCTGCTGGAGCAAACCGAGGCCTGCCAGCTCGCGCATGGCATGCGGCAGCGTGTTGATGCCGACGCCAAGCTCGCGGATGGTGTCGGACTGCTCGAAAATCTCGCAAGCGAGGCCCCGCGAGCGCAGCATCAATGCGGTGGTGAGACCACCGATACCGCCACCGACGATAATCGCCTTCATCGCCCTCACTCCACTCGGTACACACCAGGCAACGCGGCCAAATTCGCACGGGCGGTCACTCCGCCGCAAGCGGCTTTGTCGCCTCCGCCTTGAGCTCGGCCCGGGTCTTGGGCTTAGCCTTAATTCTCAGCTCCTCGAGATCCTGCCGGTCGCGCACGCTGTTGCGGAAAATCTGATCTTTTCCGGGAAGATATTGCGGCGGGCAGAACGCGTCGTCCGCCCCGTACCAAGCCGCCGCCCGCATGGTGAAGAAGGGATCGACAAGATGCGGCCGCCCGAGCGCAACGAGGTCCGCCCGGCCCGCAGCCAGGATGGTGTTGGCCTGGTCCGCCGTCGTGATATTGCCGACGCACATCGTGGCCACGCGCGCCTCATTGCGGACCTGGTCGGAGAACGGGGTCTGGAACATGCGGCCATAGATCGGCTGCGCATCGCGCACGGTCTGCCCGGTCGAGACGTCGACGAGATCGACGCCGGCCTCGGCAAAGGCGCGCGCGATCGCCACCGCGTCGTCGCCACCGATGCCACCCTCGGCCCAATCGGTCGCGGAAATGCGCACCGACATCGGCTTGTGCGACGGCCACGCGGCCCGCAGCGCCTCGAAGATTTCGAGCGGGAAGCGCAGGCGATTGGCCAGCGAGCCGCCATACTCATCCGTGCGGGTGTTCGTCAGCGGCGAGATGAAGCTCGCAAGCAGATAGCCGTGGGCGCTGTGCAATTCCAGCATGTCGAAGCCGCAGCGTTCGCCGCGCTCGGCCGACGCTACGAAAGCATCTCTCACTACGTTCATGCCGGCCCGGTCGAGCTCGCGCGGAACCTGACTGTCGGGGAAATAGGGCAGCGGCGACGCCGAGAACACCTCCCAGCCGCCCTCCTCAAGCGGACGATCCATGCCGTCCCACATCAGCCTGGTCGCACCCTTGCGCCCGGCGTGCCCCAATTGCAGGCAGATTTTTGCGGCTGAATTCGCATGGACGAAGTCCACGATGCGCCGCCAGGACGCCTCCTGCTCGTCATTCCACAGTCCTGCGCAGCCCGGCGTGATGCGGGCGTCGCGGGCAACGCAGGTCATCTCGGTGAAAATCAGGCCGGCGCCGCCGATCGCGCGCGATCCGTAATGCACCAGGTGGAAATCGGTCGGCATGCCCTCCTTCGCCGAATACATGCACATCGGCGACACCACGGCGCGATTGACGATCTCCATCTCGCGCAGCCGGAATGGCTGGAACAGCGGCACCATCGGCTTCTCGGTGTCGACGTCGAAACCGCTGTCACGAACACGCTTAGCAAACGACTTATCGACTTCAGCCACGAAGTCGGGGGCGCGGAGTTTCAGATTGTCATAGGTGATCGCCTTCGAGCGCGTCATCACGCCGAAGGCGAACTGCACCGGATCGAAATCCCAGAAGCGGTCGACGTGCTCGAACCAGACCAGCGAAACGTCGGCGGCGTGCTGCGTCTTCTCGACCTCTTCGCGACGGCCGTGCTCATAGACGTCCAGCGCCGCCTTGATGCTGGGCGCCTTGTCCATCGCCTCGGCCAGCGCAATCGCGTCTTCCATCGCGAGCTTGGTGCCCGAGCCGATCGAGAAATGCGCGCTCGCCTTGGCGTCGCCGAGCAGAACCATGTTGTCCTTGACCCAGCGCTTGCTGCGGATCATCGGGAAGTTGCGCCACGTCGAACGATTGGTGAGCAGTTGATGCCCATCGAGGAACCAGCCGAAGATCTCCGCCATTCGCGTAGCCGACTGGGTCTCGTTCAGCCCTGTCAGCCCGGCGCGTTCGAACGTCTCCGGATCGGTCTCGAAAATCCAGGTCGAGTGGCCGGCTTCATATTGATAGGCATGGGCGATGAACGGCCCCCACTCCGTCTCCTGGAAGATGAAGGTGAAGGCATCCAGCGGCCTGGTCGAGCCCATCCAGGCGAACTTGTTGGCACGCAGGTCGACTTCCGGCGCGAAATGATCGACGTATTTGTCACGGAAGCGGCTGTTGATGCCGTCCGCGACCAGGATGAGATCGGCGTCGGCGAAGCGGGATTCGTCTTCGACGTCCGCTTCGAAATTCAGGACGACGCCCAGTTCGCGCGCGCGCGCCTGGAGGATCAGGAGCAGCTTCTGCCGCGAGCAGCCACAAAAGCCGTTGCCGCCGACCCGATGGACCGTTCCGCGGAAGTGCACTGCGATGTCGTCCCAGTAGGCGAATTCCTGGGTGATGCGGCGATAGCTGGGAAGATCGTGCTTCTCGAAATTATCAAGCGTGGCGTCCGAGAACACCACGCCGAAGCCGAAGGTGTCGTCGGCGCGGTTGCGCTCGTACACCGCGATCTCAGCGCTCGGCCGCTGCTTCTTCAGCAGGATTGCAGCGTAGAGACCCGCAGGTCCGCCACCGATGATCGCGACTTTCATGGGAGCCTCGCCAATTCAACCCGCCGAAACTATTTTAAGCCTAAAATAATTTCACGCAAGCCCCCATTGCGGCGGGCTGCCGGCAAAGCCCGCGTTTAATCGCCCCTGAAGACCGGCTTGACCTTGTTGGCAAAAGCCTCGAAGGCCCGCTCGAAATCGGCGGTCGTCATGCACAGCGCTTGAGCAACCGCTTCCGCCTCGATTGCGTCCTCCACCGACATCGCCCATTCCATGGCCAGCATCCGCTTGGTCATGGTGTTGGCAAAGGTCGGGCCCTCCGCGATTTGCTTGGCGAGCAATTGAGCCTGCGGCAGCACCTGCTCCGGGGTGACGAGGCGGCTGAAGAAGCCCCAGCGCTCGCCCTCCTCCGCGGTCATGAACCGGCCGGTGTAGAGCAACTCGGAAGCGCGGGACTGTCCGATGATCCGCGGCAGGATCGCGCAGGCGCCCATGTCACAACCGGCAAGGCCCACTTTGTTAAAGAGGAATGCGACCTTGGCTCCGCTCGCCGCAAGCCGCATGTCCGACGCCATGGCGATGATCGCGCCCGCCCCGGCGCAGATGCCTTCGACCGCGGCAACGATCGGCTGCGGACAGGCCCGCATCGCCTTGACGAGGTCACCGGTCATCCGCGTAAATGCCGTCAGCCCCTTGGTGTCCATCTTCACGAGCGGACCGATGATCTCGAACACATCGCCGCCGGACGAGAAATTGGCGCCAGCGCCGGTCATGACGATGGACTTGACCGCATCGTCGAACGCGCAGGCGCGAAAGAAATCGGTCAGTTCGCGATAGCTCTCGAAGGTCAACGGATTCTTTCGTTCCGGACGATTGAGCGTCACGGTTGCAACACCATCCACGACGGCCAGCAGGAAGTGCTGCGGCGAATAGTCCGCAAGCGGTAAGGTCACGGGATTGGCTGGTCTGCTCATACGATCTCCTTGGCTTCCTTGCTCCGCGCCTTTGCCATGCGCGCTAAATCTCACCACCGGCAACAGCGATTGCCTGCCCGGTGATTGCGCCGGCGCCCTCGCCGCACAGCCAGAGCACGGCATCCGCGACCTCCCGAGGAGAGATCAATCGCCCTTGCGGATTATGTTTCGCGAGCTCGGCAATGGCCTGCTCGCGGCTGCGCCCCGTTTTTTTCATGATGTTCTCGATGCTGCCGGCGACGAGATCGGTGTCGGTGAAACCGGGACACACCGCGTTGACGGTCACGTTGCTGCCGGCCATCTCGAGAGCGAGAGACCGCACGAGACCGACCACAGCGTGCTTGGCCGCGGTGTAAGCACTGACATAGGCGTATCCCTTGAGCCCCGCCGTGGACGCGATCGCTACGATACGACCATAGGGACGATCTTTCATCCCGGGCAGCACAGCGCTGACAGCATGGACCACGCCCATGAAATTGACATCCATCATGCGCGCGAACAGGGCGCTGTCGGATTTGGAGAACGGCGCGGACTCGGCGCTTCCCGCGTTGGCGATCAGAATATCGATCGGCTTCCGCGCGCTCGCTTCAGCGATGGCGACTTTCATTGAGGTTTCGTCC
The DNA here is from genome assembly GCF_052871955.1 of Bradyrhizobium sp. CAR08. Lineage (NCBI taxonomy): Bacteria > Pseudomonadati > Pseudomonadota > Alphaproteobacteria > Hyphomicrobiales > Nitrobacteraceae > Bradyrhizobium > Bradyrhizobium sp. CAR08. The sequence continues at coordinate 22,045 of NZ_JBIXJX010000022.1, read as the reverse complement.
GAGACGTCGGCGACGGCCGCAAAATGCGCTGCCCCTGCGCTGACAGCCTCTTCAAGCGTCGCAGCGTTCCGCCCAAGGACAGTCACCGTGGCACCGGCCTCGACGAGCGCTGCTGCGATGGCGCGACCGATGCCGCGACCGCCACCGGTCACCAGCGCGTGCGGCGAATGCGGTAATCCGGACATGCGCTGGCTTCCTTGCATTCTGCTGATCGCTCTTCCCGATATATTTTAACCTTCAAACTTTTGCAAACAAAGCTCGACTCGGCCGCAACAGCCGCACGCCGGACCCCGGCCCGAAAATTGCTTTAAGTATAAAATTATCTCTTCCCATCCCTCACAGGCCTGTTAGCATCGAAGGGCCGAGCAAAAGGATGTCGCGTGTCGCAGCCTGCGCCAATGATAACAAAGGACGGCCGCTTCGCCTATGAAGCAGCGGGCGATCCGGGCGGGACACCTCTGATTTTCCTGCATGGCATCGGCGGTGCGGCACGGGCCTGGCGGCGGCAGCTTGCCACATTCGGCGACCGCTTTCACGCGATTGCATGGGACATGCCGGGCTATGGCGGATCGGCGCCGCTCGCCAGCGTCAGCATCGCTGCCCTGGCGGATGCGCTTCAGCGATTCATCGAGCAGCTTGGTGCGAGCAAACCAATTCTGGTCGGCCATTCCATCGGCGGCATGATCGTCCAGAAATGGCTGGTGCACTCCCCAAGCCTGGCGCGCGCGGTCGTGTTGGCGCAGACCAGCCCGGCGTTCGGCAAGGCCGACGGCGATTGGCAGAAATCGTTTATCGCCGCACGGCTCGGGCCGCTCGATCGCGGCGAAACGATGAAGTCGCTGGCTCCCTCGCTGGTGAAGGAACTCGTGGGCGACGATCCTGATCCCAGGGGAATGGAGCTTGCACGGGAGTGCATGGCAAGCGTGCCCGAGGCGAGCTATCGCGCCATGATGCTGGCGTTGATTGGCTTCGACGAACGCAGCACCCTCAAGGACATTTCCATCCCGACGCTGCTGCTGTCCGGCTCCAAGGACAACAACGCACCAGCCCCAATGATGGCGAAGACGGCGACCTACATTCCATGTGCCGAGTATGTCGAGTTGGCCGGTGTCGGCCATCTCGCAAACCTTGAGCGCCCCGATGCCTTTGACGAGGCCCTCGGCCGGTTCCTGAATTCCGTCACGACGAAAACGTAGGATGACTGCGCAATGACCATGCAAGTCAGCAAGACCATCGGCGCGACCGACAAGGTCGCGCTGGATGCGCCGATCTTCGATCCTGTCGCATTCCGACTGAGCGACGAGCAGGCCGGCATCATCGCGCGGGCGCGCGAGATTGGCCAGAGCGTGTTCGCCGACCGCGCCGCGACTTACGATCGCGAGGCGATTTTCCCGTCCGAGAATTATCGCGACCTGCATCGCGTCGGCCTGCTCGGTATTGCCGTCCCCAAGAAGCATGGTGGCCTCGGGGCGAATTATCAAACTTACGCACTGGCGGCAGCCGAAATCGGCCGCTATTGCGGCGCGACTGCGCTCACCTGGAACATGCATGTCTGTTCGACGCTGTGGTCGGGCCCACTCGCCGACGATCTCGACATGGATGCAGAGACCCGCGCCGAGCACGAGCAGCGGCGTGCAGTCCACTACAAGCGCATCATCGAGGACGGCGCGATCTATTCGCAGCCGTTCTCGGAGGGCGGTGCGGCAGCGGCAGGCGGCGTCGCTTTCGGCACGGAAGCAAGGCCGGTCGAGCGCGGCTGGATCGTCAACGGCAAGAAGATCTTTGCATCGCTCTCCGGCCATGCCGACTATTACGGTGTTCTCTGCACCGAGATCGAGGAAGGCGAAAAGGCTTCGCGCCGCAATACGCTTTACCTCGCCATTCCTTCAAAATCGGAAGGCGTTTCGGTCGTCGGCGACTGGGATCCGCTCGGCATGCGCGGAACGGTCTCGCGCACGCTGCTGTTCAAGGATGTCTTCGTGCCGGCAGATTCGGCGCTGATGCCGCGGGGGGTCTATTTCCAGGCCGCGATGCGCTGGCCGCACATGTTCCTGACGCTGTCGCCGACCTATATGGGCCTTGCTCAAGCCGCCTATGACTTCACCGTGCGATATCTGCGCGGCGAAGTACCGGGCATGCCGCCTGTCAAGCGCAGGATGTATCCGACCAAGCAGATTGCGGTCGCGCAGATGCAGATCAAGCTCGAGCAGATCAAGGCAATCTGGTTCCAGGCGGTCACCGAGGCGCGCGCCAACCCGAGCAAGGAGCAGGTGCTGCGCGCCTATGCCGCGCAATATTCGGTGATGGAGGGTGCCAATGAGCTCGCCGCGCTCGCGATCCGCACCTGCGGCGGTCAGGCCATGCTCCGCTCGCTGCCGCTCGAACGGATCTATCGCGACAGCCGCTGCGGCTCGCTGATGTTGCCCTGGACCGCCGAGCTCTGCCTCGACCGGATCGGGCGCGAAGCGTTGTACGAGGCCGGCGAAACGGACGACTGACGGTGGACCTCTGTAGTCTGATCGATCGCAACGCGGCGTTCGCGCCAGACAAGACAGCCATTGCCTTCGAAGGCGAATGGTTGAGCTATGCAGCGTTCGCGGCCCGCATCGAGCGGACGGCGGCGACATTGAAGCAGGAGCTCGGCGTAGGCCGGGGCGACCGCGTGGCGATCCTCAGCCTGAACCGGCCGGATTATCTGGTTCTGCTCTATGCCTGCGCACGGCTCGGCGCGATGCTGGTGCCCCTGAACTGGCGGCTGGCTGTCGCCGAGCAGCTTTTCATCCTCAATGATGCCGGCGCCAAGGTCCTGGTGCTCCAGCAGGCATTTGAGGGAATTCTTGCCGAGCTTGAGGGCACTGCAATTGTCGGGCTCGATTTCGAGCCGCCCCGCGGCACGACATTCGAAAACCTGTTGACCCGAAGCCAGGGCACCGGCCGCAACCCGCACACCGATCTCTCCTGTCCGCTTCTCATTGTCTACACGTCAGGAACGACCGGACGACCGAAAGGCGCGGTGCTGCGCCAGGAGGCGTTGTTCTGGAACGGCGTCATGAGCCAGCACATGCACAACATGACGTCCAATGACCATGTGCTGACGCTGCTGCCGTTCTTCCACGTCGGTGGCCTCAACATCCAGACCACGGCGGCGCTCCAGCTGGGCGCGACGGTCACGGTTCACGCACGCTTCACGCCGGACACCGCGCTTGCGGCCATCGAACGGGAGCGGCCGACCTTGACCGTGATGGTACCGGCAATCATCCAGGCCGTAAGCGAGCATCCCGCCTGGACCACGACCGACCTTTCGTCACTCAAAGCCGTCGCGACCGGCTCGACTATCGTGCCGCCGCATCTGATCGACCGTTTCGTTGCTCGTGGCGTCCCGGTGCTCCAGGTCTACGGCTCGACGGAAACATGCCCCATTGCAGTCTACACCCGGCTTGGTGGCGATCTCTCGCGCGCGGGATCGACCGGACTTGCCGGCCTGTGCTGCGAAGCGAAAGTGATTGATCAGGCCGGCAACGAGGTGCCGGCGGGCGCACCGGGCGAGATCGCGGTGCGCGGCCCCAACGTGTTCTTCGAATATTGGGGCAATGCGGATGCCACGCGCGATGCGCTGCACGACGGCTGGTATCGTACCGGCGATATCGGCATGTGCGACGCGGACGGCTATTTCTGGGTGCGCGACCGCAAGAAGAACATGATCATTTCCGGCGGTGAGAACGTCTATCCGGCGGAGGTCGAACGCGTCCTGCTCGAACATCCCGATGTCAGCGAGTGCGCCGTGATCGGCCGGCCCGATCCACGCTGGGACGAGGTCCCCATCGCCTATGTGATCCCGCGATCCGGCGGTCGGCTGGAAGCAGACGCGTTGAAAGCGCATCTTCAGGCCCAGCTCGCCCGCTACAAGGTTCCGCGCGACATCGTTTTCGTCACGGACCTGCCGCGCACAGCGCTCGGCAAGGTCCAGCATTTCCTGCTGAAGCAGCTTGATGCGCAATCGCGCACGCAAGGAGAAGCATCTTGAAGATTGCGGTTCTGGGGGGAGGAAACGGCTCTTTCGCAGCCGCAGGCGATTTTGCGCTGTCGGGACATGAGGTCCGGCTCTGGCGCCGCGACGCGGATCAGGTCGCAGCCCATCGCGCCGCCGGCTCGCGCATTCTAGTGAAGGATCATAACGGCCGTCACGACGTCAAGCTCGCGCTGGTCACGGCCGACATTGCCGAAGCCGTCAAGGGCGCAGAGCTGATCCTGTGCCCTGCCCCCGCCTTCGCGCAGACGGATATCGCGCGCCTGCTTGCTCCCCATCTGCGGGATGGACAGGTTGTGTTTCTGCCGCCGGCCACGTTCGGCTCGATGATCTTCGCCCAGGCTGCGCGGGATGCGGGCAACCACGCCAAGGCGTGCTTTGCCGAGACCGGAACCTTGCCCTGGCTGACCCGCAAGCACGGATCCTTCGAGGTGGCGATCACCATCCGCGCCAAGCGACTGCCGGTCGGCGTTTTCCCGCTCGATCAGGCGCCGCGCGCACTTGAGGTGATTGGACAGGCTTTCCCCGGCGCAATCGAGCCGTGCGGAGATGCTCTTTCGGGTGCGCTGATGAATGCAGGCCCGATTATCCATCCGCCGCTGATCGTGATGAATGCTGGCCCGATCGCGCATTTCGAGAAGTGGGACATCCACAAGGAAGGAACGCAAGCCGCGATTCGCCGGGTCACCGACGCGCTCGACGCCGAACGGATCGCCGTGCGCGAAGCGCTTGGATATGGCGCACCACACTTTCCGCTCGCCCATCACTACGCAAGGGAAGGCGAGATCTGGATGTATGGCCGCGGCTCGCACGACCGGCTGACCGATTCCGGCGACTGGCGCGAGCGGATCGTGCTGACTGAGCACCGCTATATGAGAGAGGATTTGCGGCTTGGGCTATCGCTGCTGGTCTCTGTCGCCGGCCTCGCGGGCGTGGCTACGCCGCTGGCCAAAGGATTTCTGGCCATCGGTGGCGCAATCTGCGGTGAGGATTTTACGCAAGGCGGCCGAACCCTCGAGACGCTGGGCCTCGGCAATCTCGACAAGGCCGCTTTGCAGACGCTTCTTCGCAAGGGATTTTGACCGATGACCAACCGAGCCACAATTGCCTGTCTCGGGGCCGGCCGCATGGGCCGCGGCATCGCCGTCGCGTTTGCCTACGCGGGGCATATGGTCACGATGATCGACATCAAGGCCCGTTCAGCCGAAGATTTCGCCAGGCTGGAGGCAGATGCGCTCGGCGAAGTCAGGAAGACCTTTGCCAACCTGGCGAAGCTGGGGCTACTGACCGAGGCGGATGTCGATCCGCTGATCGCGCGGGTCTCGGTGGTGCCGGCCAGCCAGAGCGATGCGGCACTGTCCGATGCGGGAATAGTCTTCGAAGGCGTCCCCGAGATCGTCGAGCTGAAGCGGGACGTGCTGGGGGCGGCCTCAAAACAAGTCGGCCCCGATACGATCATCGCATCGACGACGTCGACCATCCTTGTCGACGATCTCTCAGGCGCGATCGTGAACCCTCGCCGCTTCCTCAATGTGCACTGGCTCAATCCGGCCTATCTGATTCCGCTGGTGGAGGTTTCGCCAGGCAAGGCCACCGATCCAGGCATCATCGAGGAGGTCAAGGCGCTACTCGAAGGCATCGGCAAGGTGCCGGTGGTCTGCGCGGCGACACCAGGCTTCATCGTCCCGCGCATCCAGGCGCTGGCGATGAACGAGGCCGCGCGCATGGTCGAGGAAGGCGTCGCGAGCGCCGAGGAGATCGACAAGGCGATCCGCTACGGCTTCGGCTTCCGCTACGCGGTGCTCGGGCTGCTCGAATTCATCGACTGGGGTGGCGGCGACATCCTCTACTATGCCAGCCGCTATCTCGAAGGCGCGCTCGGCAGCGACCGCTATCGTGCGCCGGAGGTCATTTCGCGGAACATGCACGAGGGCCGGATCGGCCTGCGCACAGGTGCCGGCTTTCTCGACTATTCCGGTATGGACGTCGACGCCTATCGGACGAAACGGCTTCAGGCCATGGTCGACCTGCTCCGTCACTTTGACCTGGCGCGGCCGCCGGTGCTTGATCGGAACTAGCCGAAGACGTCCTGCAGCACACCTTCACGCACCACCGCAACCCCGTCGAGTTCGATCGTCGTCCCCATCATGGGCAGATCGAAATGGCCCGCCGTGTAGCGGCCGGCGAATTCGTTGGCACCGGTCGAGAACAGGAAGTTGCCGGAGACGGCACGAATTTCCGTGCCGTTGGTGTCGCGCTGGTCATACATCGACAGCGCCTCGTAGCGCGCGGCCGGATTCATGCCGAAGCCGACATGCGATACCGCATAGGCTTCCCGATCGCCCCAGGCGGCAAGATAGGCGCGCATCATTGCGGCATCCGTGCCTTCGCCTTCCAGTTCGACAACATAATCATCCTTCAGCGTCATCTTCACCGGCGAGGTCAGGTAACGCTTGAAGGTCAGGTTGATGTCGCCGGGCGCCATCACCAGCGTGCCGTTGATCGTTCCGCTCTTGGGGAAGCTGACGACGATGCCGCCGGGCCAATGCGCCAGCGTACCGGGCTTGTCCGTCCAGCCCCACACGCCGACCGTGGACGCGCCGACCATATCGACGTCGAGCGCCGTGCCGGCTTTTGACGTCACCCGCATCCGCTGGGTCCCGCGCAGCATCTTCGCCGCCGCGCGAACGCGCTTCTCGAGCGCGGGATCCGGCACCATCCGCTCCAGCGCCTCGGGATGCTCATTGGAGATTACCAGGATGCGCGCGCCGGCCTTGAGGATCTCGGGTGTCTCCACCGCGTGCATCAGGCCCTCGATGGTGCAATCCACCACAAAGCCGGCCTGTTGAAGCGCGGTGATCACCGGGCCGAGCCGCTGGATCGCCTCGCTCGCCCCTGTCGAGCGAACCGGAACGATATTCCGGTTACGCGGGGTCGGCATGACGACGTGGAACGGTCGCGCGCCCATGCGCAGCAGCGCGAGCTCCGCCAGATGAACATTCAACGCACGTGACTGGGTTTCCGAGAGGATCGCCGCGGTATCGCCGGCCTTGACGGCGCATCGCTCAAAAATCTCGCAAAATGCGTCGATCCATTTTGCCTCGATGCGATCAGCCAGCATGGTCTACTCCCGGTCTTCCTGTTTCTTCTTCGTCAGTTCATGCTTCGGGGAAGCCCCGCAGCAGATACGCGCGCACTGCCCCGAGCAGGCCATTGAGGATCAGGCCCAGCAGCGAGATCGTGATCAGCGGCACGAACATATCCACGGCCTGAAAGGTCCGGGCCGCCGTGACGAGGACATGTCCGAGCCCATCGCTCGACGTGATCATCTCCGCCAGAAACACCACGATGCAGGAAATGACAAGGCCGATCCGGCAACCGGTCAGGATTGACGGCATCGCCGCCGGCAGCACCACTTTGAACAGGATCTGATAGCGCGGCGTTCCCGCCGCCATGGCCGACCAGATCAGCTTCTGCTCCACCGTTGAAGCGCCGTAATAGGTAGACAACAAAATGGGAAAGAGTGCGTCCGCCGCCACCAGGGTGATCTTCGATCCATGACCGAAGCCGAGCAGCAGCAGCAATGCTGGATAGAGCGCGACCTTGGGCAACGGCGCCAGCACGCGCACGATCGGCCGGACCACGGCGTTGATAGTCGGACTGGCGGCGGCGGCGATGCCGATGCTGACACCGAGCACGACCGCAATCGCGAAGCCGGCAAACAACCGGATCAGGGTCGCCGCGATCTCCTGCTGAAACGTCCATGTCACGAGTTGCTGGAGCAGCCTGCCGAAGACATATCCCGGCGGCGGCAGCAACACCGCAGGCGCGAAGCCAAATGATACGAGGCCCTGCCACAGCGCGATCACCAGCACGATCGGCGCGAGCCCAAGGATGATGCTGGTGGAGCGAAGCTGCGGCATCATGAGAAGCTCAAGGGCAAGTCGAACTGCGGTTCGGACCAGCGCACCAGCCTTGCGCGGACCCGCTCGAAGATTGCATCCAGGCAGATTCCCATCGCGCCGACGATGATGATCATCGCAAAGACGGTGTCGTATTGGCCCATGTCGAGCGCGTTGAACAAGATGTTGCCGGCGCCGGACTGACGCGCGATCATCTCGCTGGTAATCATCGTGATCAGCGCCAGCACGAGTCCGGTGCGGCAACCGGTCAAGATTTCCGGCAGCGCCGCCGGCAGTACGATCCGGACCAGCCGTTGCGCAGGCGAAAGTCCCATCGCTGCGCCCGACCACAGCATCTTCTCTTCCACCGCCCTGGCGCCCTCGAAGCTGTGATAGATCACGGGCAGGCTGACGCCGAGGAAGATCACCAGCGTCTTCGTGATGTCACCGACGCCGAGCCACAGCATGATGATCGGCATCAAGGCTGCCTTCGGCACCGGGTAAATCACCATCAGGAGCGGATTGAAGAAAGCCGCGACGGCCCGGCTGCGGCCCATCAACAGGCCGAGTGGGATCGAAACCAATACCGCTATGCCAAACCCGACCGCCATGCGGCGGAGCGAGGCCAGGATGTTGATCAGCGCTTCCTTATCTCCGAGGATGTCCGGGATTGCACGGATTGCCTCGATCGCCGTCGGGAAGCTGTCGTTCTTCAGCGCGAGTGACGCAACCTGCCATGCCGCAAGAAGCCCGATGCAGGCAAACACCGGCGCGGCACGCTTGGCAAGGGCCGTCAGCGATGTCATCACGCCGATCCCGTATCTTCCACCTCGTCGAACATCCGCTCGATATCGACAACGTATTTCTGGTAGCGAGGGTCGAGCAGCAGCTCGCTGCGGCGGCGCGGCCGCGGCAGATCGATGTCGATGACCTCGCGGATGCGGCCGGGCGATTTCGACATCATCACGACTTTGTCCGACAGGAAAACTGCTTCGTCGACCGAATGCGTGACGAACAGCACCGTCTTGCGATCACGCTCCCAGATGTTCAACAGGTCGTTCTGCAGCCGCGTTCGCGTGTGAGCATCGAGCGCGCCGAACGGCTCGTCCATCAAAAGAACCTCAGGATGGTAGGCCAGCGTCCGAGCCAGCGCCACGCGCTGCTTCATGCCGCCGGACAGCTCCTTGGGATAGAAGTTCTCATAGCCCTTGAGCCCGACCATTTCGATCAAGGCTCGGCTCTGTGCTTCCGCCTCGGTGGTGCGCACGCCCTGCTGGCGAGGGCCGTACATCACATTGCCCAGCACGGTCTTCCACGGAAACAACGCGAACTCCTGGAATACCGGACCGCGATCCGGCCCCGGTCCCGTGATTATCCGTCCCCTGATCTTTGCTGAACCGCTGGTTGGGCTGACGAAGCCGCCGACGACGTAAAGCAATGTCGACTTGCCGCAGCCGGACGGACCAAGGATCGAGACGAAGGCTCCCTCCTCGATCGCCAGAGAGATGTCCGATAGCGCCACATGGTCCTTGCGCGCCGAGGTCTGAAATACCTGGGAGACGCTCTCGATCTCGATGATTGCAGAAGCCGGTTTTTGCGGCGTCACCGGTCTCACCCATTCGCTCGATCTCGAAGGCACTACCTTCATCCCGTCTCACTTCATTCGCGCGAACCCTGCGCAACAGGCTTGCTGAACATCCTCCGTCAGCGACGCGAGCTTAGCAAGAAACTTGCCAGACCAACGGCTTTTTGGGGCCAGCTTCGCGGCGTCATCCGAACCAGGGCCATTCTGCCGGGCCCTCATGCGTGACGGCTCCGCCCGGTGCCTGGCCAACCAATCGCGCATATTTGGCGAGGGCACCGGCACGGTGACGAGGCGGACGCGGCTTCCAATCGTGTCGGCGAGCAGCGAGTTCCTGCTCGTCGATCAGCATGTCCATCCGCCGGTTCGCGGCATCAATCCGAATCCTGTCGCCATCGCGTACCAGCGCCAGCGGACCGCCGACGAAGGCCTCGGGAGACACATAGCCCACGCACATTCCGCGCGTGGCGCCGGAGAACCGTCCATCCGTGATCAGGGCCACCTTCTCGCCCATGCCCTGGCCATAGATCAGCGCGGTGACGCCGAGCATCTCGCGCATGCCGGGGCCGCCTACCGGCCCTTCATTGCGGATCACAAGCACATCGCCCGCCTTGTAGCTGCGGTCGCGAACCGCTGCGACACAAGTTTCTTCGTCTTCGAAGATGCGCGCCACGCCTTCGAACAACTGGCTCTTCAGCCCCGCGACCTTGATCACCGCACCATCAGGGCAGAGGTTTCCCTTCAGCACTGCCACACCGCCATCTGGCATGATCGGCGCGCGAGCCGCGTAAACGACCTTTCCGTCAGGAGGGTTGGCGGCGCCATACTCTTCGGCAAGTGTACGGCCCGTGATCGACAGGCAACTGCCATCAATATGCCCGCTCTGGATCAGCTCCCGGATCACCACGGCAGCGCCGCCGACGTCGTAGACATCCTTCGCCGTATATTTACCTCCAGGCCGCAGGTTTCCGATCAGCGGCGTCCTGGCAAAAACCTCGCCGACATCGTCGATCGTGAATGCGATCCCGGCCTCGTTCGCGATCGCCGGCAGATGCAGCGCAGCATTGGTCGAACCGCCCGTGGCAGCCACGATCGCCGCACCGTTTTCCAGGGATTTCCGCGTCACGACGTCGCGCGGCAACGGTCCGCCGCGCTCCAGCATCTCCATGATGAGGCGACCGGCCCGCCTGGATATCTGCGCGCGCTCGGCATAGACACCTGGCACCATCGACACGTTTGGAATGGTGAGGCCCATCGCCTCCGACACCATCCCCATGGTGTTGGCAGTGAATTGGCCGGCGCACGCGCCGATGGTCGGCAGGCAGGCGCGCTCGATCCGCTCGAGCGTGGCGCGGTCGATCTCTCCGGTCATGAAGCTGCCGACAGCCTCGTAGGAGTCGAGCACGGTGAGGGTTCGCCCGTCTACGCGGCCCGGTAGCGCGCTGCCGCCATAGATGAAAATAGCCGGCACGTTACAGCGGACCATGCCCATCATCACGCCGGGAAGCGTCTTGTCGCATCCGCCGTATCCGATCAGCGCATCGTAGGCGAGACCATGGACGACGGCTTCGATCGAGTCGGCGATCAGCTCCCGCGAAAAAAGGGAGAACTTCATCCCTTCGTGATTCATGCTGATACCGTCGGAAACCGACACGGTCGAAAACTCGCGCGGCGTGCCGCCGGCCTCTTCGATACCGGTCTTGGCCGCTGCGACCTGAAAGTCGTGCGTCATGTTGCAGGGCGTCTGTTCGCCCTTCATGCTGACGACGCCGACCATCGGCTTGGCAATCGCAGCGTCGTCGAGCCCCATGGCGCGCATGAACGCGCGGTGCGGAGCCCGGTCGAGGCCATCCGTCGTGATCCGAGATCGGAGCTTCTTCATACGTGCATCTTCTTCATGCAACGTCCCGCATCATCCCGGACGCCGCGACCTCTTCGCTCGGATCCTTCGTTCAATCGCCTATTGTAGCGGAGCGACGATCGTCGGATGCTTGAATTGCGCGACGTCCAATTTTGGCAGCATCCCTGTCTCCGCGTAAATGTCCAGCATCTTCTGGATCGCGGGGAAATTCGGTGCCGCGCCCGGATCGCGGCCGAAGTCGTTGTCCTTGAGCAGATAGGTCTCGAGGACCGGAATGGGTGCCTTCAGGACTTCGTTGACGACCTTCAACGTCTCATCACGGTTGGCCAGCGCTTTCTTCATGCCGGAGGTAATGTCACGCACGTAAGCCTTCACCAGCTCCGGGTTCTTGTCGACGAAATCGGCACGGCAGGCTTCCAGGATGTGCACGATGTTCGGCATCGCCTGCGACAGCGAGAACAGTTTGCGCGTGCCGCCCTTTGCCTCCGCGCGCGCGGCAAACGGCTGGTTCATGTTGACCGCATCGACGCGGCCCTGCCGCAACGCATCTTCGGAGACGGCAAAGCCGACCTCGACCAGCTTGATGTCCTTGGCCGGATCGATGCCATTCTGCTTCAGCAGCAGATTGAACGGGCCTTGGGTGCCGCCGCCGATCACGGAGATTCCGACCGTCTTGCCTTTGAGATCGGCGATCGTCTTGATCGGGGAGTCGTCCATGACAGCCCAGTAGACCGAGAAACCACCGGCCTTCTCGAAGACATGCTGCGCCACGATGTAGGCCTTGAGGTTGCCGCCAACCACGCCGTTGGCGAGCGACAGCGGCGCCTGGGTCGCGCAATCCAGCGCGCCCGCCGCCAACGCCTGCGTCATCGGAGCGGTGCCCTGAAACTGGGTCCATTCGATGTTGTAGGCCTTGCCGATGTTGGGAAACTCAGCCGGGCGGCGCATCATCCAGTATTTGGATTCCTCGGCCGGAATCGTCCAGCCGACGCGAATTGTCTGCTGTGCCCATGACGAGCCTGCGCTCGCGCTCACGGCCGCCGCCGCCCCCAAAGCCAGGATCCACTTCGAAACGGTTCGCATCGTGCCCACTCCGCTGCCCGGGCGCCGACCGGCGCCATCCAACCCGACCGCGGCAAATGTTTCATGGTTCAAACAATCAAGCAAGCCATGCAGGGGGGCGGTTTCGTCGTGAGTTACGCCATGTATGGTAGTGCAGCGTCGCGCGGCGGCAGATGGAGGCAACCTATGGCTGAAGCGAGCAAGACAAACCCGCAAGGCGTCGAGCGGCTCGGCTATCTCGGCCTTGGACTGATGGGGACACCGATGAGCCGGCGCCTGCTCAACGCCGGCCATCAGATCACTGTCTGGAACCGTTCGGAAGGGAAGATGGCCGCGCTCGTCGAGGCGGGTGCCAGGCGCGCAGCCACCCCCCGTGACTTGATGGAGAGCTCCGACATCGTCTTCATGTGCGTGACGGATGCGGCTGCCGTGGAAGAGGTGATCTTCGGGCCCGAGAGTATCTCAACTGCGCCCGGCGCGGGCAAGCTCGTGGTCGACTTCTCGTCGATCCATCCTGACGCCGCACGGGACCTTGCAACGCGATTGTTAGCTGCGAACGGCGCCGGCTGGATCGATGCGCCCGTGTCCGGTGGCACCAAGGGCGCCGAGGAAGGCACGCTTGCCATCATGGCCGGCGGAAAAGCAGGCGATATCGAGCGGGTCCGCCCCTACGTGCTCGCCATGGCACGCAGGTTCACCCACATGGGCCCGACCGGCGCGGGGCAGACCACAAAGCTGTGCAACCAGGTGATCGTCGGATGCGCGATGGCCGTTCTTGCGGAGGCAACACGCCTTGCCGTGAACGCCGGAATCGATGCCAACCGGTTACCCGAAGCCCTCGCCGGCGGCTTCGCGGACTCCATTCCGTTGCAGCTGTTTGTGCCGCGGATGGTCCAGGGCATACACTCACCGCCGCTTGGTCATATCGCTACGATGCTCAAGGACCTCGATACCGTCGTCGACGTCGCGCAGTCGACGTCGACGCCGGTGCCCATGGCCTCGCTCGCAGGACAACTTTTCAGGCTCGCCAAGGCCGCGCGAGGCGCGGATGCGGACGCGCTCGAAATCTACAAGCTTTCGGCGGGGAGCGCTGAACCGTTCACCGCGAGCTGAGCACGCTTGGAGTGACTACTTGCGCTCGTCGGCAAGAAATCGGCCAAACGCACCTCGCGCGAAGAGCAGCGGCTCCTTCGCATTGTAAGTATAGGCCTCGACCGCACCGAGAAAGATCACGTGGTCGCCGCCGTAATAGCGATTGACCGAGCGGCATTGAAAATTGGCGACGCTCTCGGCGAGCACCGGCGCGTTGCCGAGGCCCGGCGTCCAGCCGACACCGGTGAACTTGTCATCAGACGACTTGGCGAATTTGCTCGCAAGCGCCTGTTGCGAAACGCCAAGAACGTTGACCGTGAAATGACTGGCGTTCTGGAAGATGGTCAGACTAGAGGAATAGACGACGAGGCTCCAAAGAACCAGCGGCGGATTCAGCGAGACCGAGGCGAACGAATTGCACGTCAGGCCATAGGGCTTGCCGTCGGGAGCCGCGGCCGTGATGATCGTCACGCCCGTGGCGTAGGTGCCGAGCGCGCTGCGAAAATCGCGGGGATCGATCGGCGAGCTGTCGCTCGCGAGTTCGTTGGCCGGATCGGGAACGGCCGGCTGCTTCGGCAGATCATTCATCGGCCGGCCTCACAGCGTGAGATTCTCGGACGGCAGCCCCAGCGCCACGCGTCCATAATTGGTCCCGGCCGCATCGAAATTGAACGCGAGATGCGAGTTGATCGCGTGCGCATCGCGGAACTGCCGCTGCAACGCGCCCGTCGTGAACAGGCCCCGTGCTCCGCTCGCGGCAAACAGCATCGACACCGCATCCGTGCAGAAGTTTACTGAAAAAGCGCCGTCGCGCCGATATCGGGTCTTGGTCGCCATATCGGGGATATGACCCCGCCTTGCATCCTCCATCGCATTCAGACAGGCCGAGCGCATGATCAGGCGTGCAGCGTCGATCTTCGCCGACGCCTCCGCGATCTTGATCTGGGTGCTTTGAAAGTCGCTCAGCCTGGCGTGGTTGTAGGTGGAAATGCGATGACGGACGACCTCCGCATAATCGTCGAGACACGCCTGCGCGTTCCCCAGCGCGACGCCGGAGAGAACGTAGGGAAACAGCGAGAACACCGGGAGCGCATACAGCGGGTTGGGATTGAGCTTGCTTCCCGGAGTCGGACCGCCGTCAAGATCGCCGACCGCGACTGTCATGTCGTCGGGCACGAAAGCGTCCCTGACCTCCACGTCGCAGGACCCTGTTCCGCGCAGCCCCGCGACATTCCATGTGTCGAGGACCTTGTAGTCGGCTTTCGGCAGCAGAAATATCCGATACTCGATGCCGTCTGCCTCATCGTCGGAGTAGACCACGCTTGCAAGCATGTTCCACGCGCAGGAGGCAACGCCCGAGGAGAACGGCCAGCTGCCGTGGAGCCGGTATCCGCCCTCAACTCGCGTGGCACGTCCGGCCGGAAAAATGAACGAGGACGCGATCAGCGTGTCCGGATCACGACTCCAGACCAGATCCTGCGCCGTCGGCTGGAACATGCCGAGCATCCAATGATGGCTCGCCAGATTGGCCAGATTCCATGCCACCGAGGCGTCCGCTTGTCCGAGCAGGTCCGCGCAATCGATCAAGGCGACATAATCGAGTTCTGCGCCGCCAATGCGCTTGGGCTGAAGCATCCGGAACAGGCCCGCGTCGTGCAGATCCTTCTCGGTTTCCGGCGGCAAATGCCGCAACTCCTCCGTCCGTGCCGCCCGCTCTCGCAGCCGCGGCAGAAGGGCCCGGGCCTTCGCGACCATTGCCGCATGGGCGGGTTCATCGGATTGCACCGCCGCGGGCCGGCCCACGCTCGGCTCTTGACCAGGCGCCATTCATATCCCTCGCTTTATGCATTTATGCGGCGAGACCCTTGCCAAATCAAGCCGAGGCAGCGCTGTCGGAGTATGGTGGTCCTGAACAAGGCGCCGGAAGGATGCGATACCGCGAAGGTGGCGGCATTGCCAAGCCATGATCCGCCAGCCGCGCGAGGCCTGGCCTGTAGGATCGCCCTCCAGGCTCAGCCCGACGTCGAGGGTTTGCCCGATCCGAAGACGCCCTTTTGGGTGAACTGCGATATCCGACGCTCGTCGTAACCCAGCGTATCACGCAAGACCTGCTCCGTGTGCTCGCCAAGCAACGGAGCAGCCACAGGATCAACCGGGCCGGTCAAGCTCATGGCAATCGGCGGCTCGATGTTCGGGACCCACCCCGCCGTACGATGCGGAATCCGGTTCAAGCGATGGCGCTCTCGCGCCTCCGGTGCATTGAACCCCTCCTCGACTGTTCGGAGATAGCCGACCGGAATATTGGCCAGCTTCATCTTGGTCATCCAGTTCTCGAGAGTATCGCTCGCAAAGACCTCCGCGATGGCTGCTCGCAAAAGCTCCTTGTGCTCGGAGCGGGCTTTGCGCGTTGCAAACTGCGGATCGGTGATGAGATCGGGCCTGTTCAGCACTTCAACCACCAGCCGGCGATAGAGCCGGTCGTTCGCGCAGGCCATGTAAAGCGGTCCATCGGAGGCCTCGTACACGCCGACGGTAGGTGAGCCACTCGGCGAATTACCAAACCGACCGGGATTTTCGCCGTTGATCAGATAGGCCATGCCATAGAAACCGGTCATGCCCATCGCGACGTCGAACAGGGCGACCTCGACATGCTGACCGCGACCGAGCCGATCCCGCGCCAACAGCGCCATCAAGATGGCGTTGCAGGCAGACATCCCCGTCGCCATGTCCACGATGGGCGGGCCGGTGCGAACCGGAGGGCCATCGGCAAATCCGTTGAGCGACATGAAGCCGCTTTCCGCCTGCGTGATCGGATCAAAACCGGGACGCGAGGCAAACGGCCCGGTTCGCCCGTAGGCGGAGATTGAGCAATAGACCAGCCGCGGATTGAACGGCGCAACCGTTTCATAGTCGAGGCCAAACTTCTTCATGACCCCGCTGGAAAAATTCTCGACGACCACGTCGGCCTTGCGAATCAAACCCAGCGCAATCTCACGAGCCTCCGGCACGGTAAGGTCGAGCGCG
The DNA here is from genome assembly GCF_052871955.1 of Bradyrhizobium sp. CAR08. Lineage (NCBI taxonomy): Bacteria > Pseudomonadati > Pseudomonadota > Alphaproteobacteria > Hyphomicrobiales > Nitrobacteraceae > Bradyrhizobium > Bradyrhizobium sp. CAR08. The sequence continues at coordinate 5,495 of NZ_JBIXJX010000022.1, read as the reverse complement.
ATGCCGCGCTTATTGCGATTGAGGCTCAGATAGGCAGCGCTCTCTCCACCGATCTCGGCGTGTTCATACGCGCGCGTGTCGTCGCCCCCGTCCGGATTCTCGATCTTGATGACGTGCGCGCCGAAATCAGCAAGCGTCTGCGTACAGGCCGGGCCGGCAACCACACGCGTGAAATCGACGACCAGCAGACCATCGAGCGCGGTAGGCGCCCCCGTCGCCCGCGACGAACGTTCCGGCAATTGAGGTTTGGTGGGCATCGACGGCGCTCCCTTACATCGGCTTATGGTTGCCGAATTTCCCGCAGGAGCAAACTTAAAGCCCGGCACCGCTGACTTCGCAAGTCCTTCGCCCGCATCGCTTCAATACGCAAAAAGGGCCCGGCAGCTGTCAAGCTGCCGGGCCCTTGAACGTTCCGTGTTGCGCTTCATCTCGGGCGAACCATTTTTGCGTTGCGTGAATCGCGTTCCGCACCACGGGAAACCTGGCTCCACTCGCTCAGCGAAGCCGCTTTCGCCAGTAAAGCGTATGCGGCCAAGCCCAGGGCACATGGGGCTACTGGCTTATCGCCGTGATAGGCAAGCCACCACGCCCCCTAACTCGAATTGTGGCAAGAGAGCCGCATCGAAGAACGTCAACCGGTGAAGGTCGGCCAATGTATCGGCGATGTCGTCATCGGATGCATCGACGATGCGAATTCTGTACATGAGACCGTCCGGTGGCGAAGGACGACGTGAGTGGAATGCAGCAATGTCGTCGCGGCTGAGGCTCACTTGCCGAGCACGACCTTGACGCTTAGCCCAACGACACCCATCAGACCGGTGGCGATCACCGTAATCACGGCCTTGAGCGTGTAGCTCTGCGCCTGCTCGACGCTCGTTCGCCATCGGCGCAGATGCTGAAAATCCGCCCTTAGCTCCTTTCGATCGTCATTATCAATTCCGAAAGACGCCAGCACCGATGCCACCGTCCGCAATACGATGGCATCAAAGTTCGCCTGCTGAAGCCTATGTTGCTCAGCCAGCATCTCGGCAACCATCGCCCTGACTTCATCATCTGTCATCTTCACCGCTTGATGATCCTTCAAAGTTCTCGAAGCCGCGCGTAGCGAAGTAGGAGACAACCAGATTGGCTCCGGAGACCGCAGCGGCGCGAGCACTGGCCCGGCGCCGTGGGCCGGCACGTTCGCGCGTCCGCGGCCAGCAATGGTACGGCCGGCGGCGCACCAGGTTCGACGAGTGCGTGGCCGCAACGCGCCGCGGCCGTCCGATCTCGATCGAGACGAAAAAAACCCGCGGCGGAAGCTTTCCGCGCGGGTGAACCAACTCGTTTCGATGATGCCATTCTGCCAGTGTTTTCGCAGACGTGTCAAACGAACGAATTCGCTTAAGCCGCGTTAGGCGATCAGGAGGGCCGGCAGATGACGCTCAAGACGACCTCACAAAACACGTCGCCAAATCTTCCTGGACGAAAGCCGCGCAGCGACAAGGAGCGGGACGCGCTAGAAGCCGTCGTTGAGGACGCCGGCGACAAGGACTGCGATCTCGTGAATGGCGAGGGCGGCCCCATCGACCTTCCCACCAAACCCGGCCATTTGTCGAAGGACGATTAGGCCGCTCCGCAGACGGGGGCGCATCTCGCCGGAACTTACGCCACGGCGGCCGCGTTTATTCCTTCAGAAGGAACGTTGTGCGATGAGCCATACCGTACTGGTTGTTGACGACGATCCCAGCGTGCTCGACGTCATCGTTGACATGCTGGAAGATCTCGGCTGCGAAGTCATCAGCGCCCGGAGCGGCCACGACGCGCTCGACCGGCTCAAGCAGAACCAGGATATCTCCATCCTCATCACCGACATCAACATGCCTGGCATGGACGGTCATGAACTGGCCGAGCGGGCCAGGCGAGACCGCCCGGAACTGAAGATCCTGCAATTGTCCGGGCGTGAACCCCGGCGCGACGGCCTTCCCATGATCAGAAAGCCGTTTTCGTTCGAGGAACTCGCCAGCACCATGCAGCGGACCACCGGCATCTGCTGAAGGTCGCAAGCCCAGAAAACCCAAAACAAAACCCGCAGCGGATCGCGTCCGCGCGGGTTGAACCAAACTCTTTTTCGATGATGGCATTATGCCGGTGTTTTGCCCGACGTGTCAACGCGGCGAACGCGGACAAAGGATTCTCTCTCCCCACTCAGATATGTGGTGTGCAACGGGCTTGCTTCAAGCCCCCGACCCTGCCGTAGAACCCTCGACCCGAACACCATCCGACACCGAGGGTCATCATATGCCTGTACTGCTTCCGACGTCCCGGACGCGCGGCCACGCCAAAGGGGCTGGCGCCCGCCACGCGCAACACCAAGTGAAAGACCACGCGGTGGTGATCGCCGGCGCTGGCCCGACCGGCTTGATGCTGGCCGCGGAACTCGCGCTCGCGCATGTCGACGTCGCCGTGGTGGAGCGGCGCGCCGGTCAGGAACTGGTCGGCACCCGCGCCGGCGGCTTGCACGCGCGCAGCATCGAGATTCTCGACCAGCGCGGTGTCGCCGATCGTTTCCTGCGCGAAGGACAGATCACCCAGCTCGCGGGCTTCGCCTGGACCAGGCTCGACATCAGCGACCTCCCCACCCGGCACGCTTACGGACTCGCCCTGCGGCAGAGCCACATCGAGCGCATCCTGGCCGACTGGGTCAGCGAGCTCGCGGTGCCGATCTATCGCAATCGCGAGGTGACGGATTTTGCGCAGGACGCGACCGGCATCGACGTGACGCTCTCCGGCGGCGAGAGCTTGCGCGCGAATTATCTGGTCGGCTGTGACGGCGGCCGCAGCCTGGTGCGCAAGGCCGCCGGCATCGATTTCGCAGGCTCCGAGCCGACGCTGAGCAACCTCATGGCCGAAGTCGAGATGCGGGACGAGCCGGCATGGGGCCTGCGCCACGATGCGCTCGGCTTTCACGGCCTCAGCAAAACCGAGAGCGGGCGCGTGCTGGTGGTCGTGACGGAAGCAACGCTCGATCGCACCGGCGCGCCCGGCCCCCGCGATCTCAGCGAAGCCCTCGTCGCCGTCTACGGTACCGACTTCGGACTCCACAACCCGTCCTGGATCTCCCGTTTCACCGATGCGGCACGGCAGGCGGTGTCCTACCGCAAAGGCCGCGTGCTGCTCGCCGGCGATGCCGCGCATATCCATCATTCCGTCGGCGGGCAAGGCCTCAACATTGGCGTGCAGGACGCCGTCAATCTCGGCTGGAAGCTCGCGCAAGTGGTCAAGGGCCTGTCGCCGGACAGCCTGCTCGACAGCTACCACGCCGAGCGCCATCCCGTCGCCGCGCGGACCTTGCGCAACACCATGGCGCAGATCGCCCTGCTCCGCCGCGGCGAGGACGGCCTCAAGGCCGCGCGTGAGGTCGTGTGCGAACTGCTCGCGATGGACGCGCCGCGCCAGCGTTTTGGCGCGATGATGAGCGGGCTCGACGTGCACTATGATCTCGGCAAAGGACACGCACTGCTCGGGCGCCGCATCCCCGATCTCGATTTGACACTCGAAGGGCGTCCGCTGCGACTATTCACGCTGCTGCACGACGCGCGGGGCTTGCTGTTCAATCTTGGCGAGAAGAATAGCTTCGATACCGCACCATGGGCTGATCGCATCAAAACAGTGGATGTCAAACACGAGGGCGACTGGGAGCTTCCGAACGTCGGACAAGTCGCAGTACCAAGCGCCGTGCTGGTGCGGCCGGACGGGCACGTGGCCTGGGTGAGAGATCAAAGTCATCACGGACTTGCGGACGCGCTGACGAGGTGGTTCGGGGCGCCTGCGGCGTAACGAGAAGCAGTGCACCCGCCGCCGAAACAAACAGCCCACGGTTCGCCGCAGGCTGTTGAGTATCAGGTTTTTGCAACGCGACTCAAGATTCGGATGTTGCGCCGCTCGTCGGCTTCAGGTGCGGCTGCGTTTCCGGGCAAGCCAAATTCCAGAGCCGGCCTTTCCGATTCATAAGCTAGCCCATCGGCGATCCATAGTGGCCATCCGGTGCCCCTACCTGCTTCAACGCGATTTCGACGCCCCTTTCGCGTCCGTGCTCATGCCTCATCCTGCGAACTGCTTTAGAGCGCGGCTGGAACTTCACAATTTCACTCATAGGGAAAATGCCTCTACAGTTTCAAATCAGTTATTCGAGACGCAAAATCCGCGGCGCAAGGCCCGGCGCGGGCGAAAACAAACTCGTCTCGATCATGTTATTCTGCCAGGTTTTGCCCGACGTATCAAATCCATTGGGCTCTATGATGCTATGCTGTCCATCGTTGAGAACTCCCGCTTCACTTCAATAGCAGCCGCCTTGTGCAACCGAAGTAAATGGTGCGACGCGTCCAATAGCGGCCCTTGTTGAGCATCGTTTCGCATGTCTGCTAAGGGCCCAGGCCCTGTGAAAACGGTGAAACTTGAGGCCTACCGGCGCATTCCGCGGCCGCCGGGGCTTTGATGCGATGGGATCGACCTCCTGACAACCAGAAGCTTCATCTAGGCGCTGATTTGGCCGCGAAGAGCCGACCTCATGCCTGCGTCGCCCCCAGCAATCCGCCTATGCCCACGATCATAATCGCTCGCCTGATGTTGTAGGCGAGCACATTGAGCGCCATCTCGATCGCCACCTTTGGCAACTTTCTCGTGAGAAAGTGTGCTGCTCCCATTCACGCGAACGGCCTTGCGACCGGCGGGCCCTTTTAATCCACACGGGAGGCGCAACTAATGCTCGCCGGCAACCAAGCGGTCAACGCATCTTCCACGGGCGCGTTCGGCGACGTGAGGACCATCAAGGCGGCCCAATGCGTACTCGCGTCCCTGCGGCCGGCCCACTTTAAACGATCATCAGTTCCACTAAAGCTTTGCTAACCAAACAATCTTTCAAGGAGAAATTGCCCGTGGCAGAACCGCTCTTTATGAAACTGGAAGTGATTGCTCGTCTAGGTTGATCGCAAAAATGAAGTCGCAGCGCCTTCAAAGACCTCAACAGCAAAAGCGATCGCGTGAAAAAAGACACTATCGCCACGTCGGCCGATCCCGGCCTCTGCATCAGTCCTAACGAGACGTTGCCACGAGCTCGCCGCTTGCGATCGGCCTAGTGATGGTGTGCGGGTTTGCAGGCCTTGGGCTCCGTTACCTCGCCCGGGAGCACGCGACCGACGACGCCTTTCAGTTCCTGATCCCCTGGTATGTCTTTGCTCGCGATCACGGAGTCGCCGGGCTGGCGGAAGCCTTTACCAACTACACGCCGTTCTACAGCTACCTCCTGCTGATTGCCGCCCGATTTGATTGGCTAGGCGAGCCACTTTCCCTCGTGAAAGCGATCTCGGCAGTATTCGAGTTGGGCTGCGCGATCACTGTGGCCCAGATCGTCTGGCGAGCGACAAAGCTGCCGTTGCGAGCTTCCCTGGCCTTCTGCGCTGTCTGGCTTGCACCGACGGTGATCTTCAACGGCGCGGTGTGGGCGGAGAGTGATT
>NZ_JBIXJX010000021.1:0-119054 GCF_052871955.1 Bradyrhizobium sp. CAR08 | reverse complement strand
GCCTCCAGCCCGGCCAGAATTTCCTTGATGCGGTCGATCGAGGACAGGATCACCGTCACCGCCTGCCCCGTCACCGGCATGCCGTCACGGAATTTGCCCATCAGCGTCTCGCCGGCATGCGCCAGCGCTTCCAGTCGCGGCAATCCGAGGAAGCCGCACGTGCCCTTGATGGTGTGGACCAGCCGGAAAATGTTATCCAGGATCTTGGCGTTGTTCGGCTCCTGCTCGAACTTCACCAGCTGATTGTCCACGGTGTCCAGGCTCTCGCTGGTTTCCGTCAAAAACTCCCGCAACAGATCATCCATGAGCTACGCCTTACAGACCTGGATCTGGACCTCGACGCCCGAGCCGCGCTGGCATGAACGGAAGCCCCCACCTTGGATCGTTAGACATCCCCTTTCACGGTCCCGTTAATTTCATCCTCCGTGCTAATACGGATATTGAAGACAAGTTTGCCGTTCGACTGCATGCGACAGCGTTTTTCGGCAAGACCGGCCCCACGCCGCAGCGGCGAGACGCGTTAGGTGAACGTGCCGATAACAGCGAGACCCGGCGCGCGGGAAAGCCCTGCTTGTGAAGGAGATATGCGCGGTCTTCGCGCAAATTGTATCGAGCTGCCTGCAGCCCGGGCCGGTCTCGCCACGTCGCCTGGTGCTTTGCCGGGATATGCATCACCCGCATTTGCGGTAAACGAACCGTTACCCGCGTCCGCTGCGGCCGGTGCCGCGCTAACCCAGGCGCGCGGCCGAGGCAAGCTCGCCCTGGGGACGGTGCTCCGCCAGGCAATCGTTGATGGCGGCGAGCAGCGCCATCAGCGTCTCGCCGGCATGCGCCAGCGCTTCCAGTCGCGGCAATCCGAGGAAGCCGCACGTGCCCTTGATGGTGTGGACCAGCCGGAAAATGTTATCCAGGATCTTGGCGTTGTTCGGCTCCTGCTCGAACTTCACCAGCTGATTGTCCACGGTGTCCAGGCTCTCGCTGGTTTCCGTCAAAAACTCCCGCAACAGATCATCCATGAGCTACGCCTTACAGACCTGGATCTGGACCTCGACGCCCGAGCCGCGCTGGCATGAACGGAAGCCCCCACCTTGGATCGTTAGACATCCCCTTTCACGGTCCCGTTAATTTCATCCTCCGTGCTAATACGGATATTGAAGACAAGTTTGCCGTTCGACTGCATGCGACAGCGTTTTTCGGCAAGACCGGCCCCACGCCGCAGCGGCGAGACGCGTTAGGTGAACGTGCCGATAACAGCGAGACCCGGCGCGCGGGAAAGCCCTGCTTGTGAAGGAGATATGCGCGGTCTTCGCGCAAATTGTATCGAGCTGCCTGCAGCCCGGGCCGGTCTCGCCACGTCGCCTGGTGCTTTGCCGGGATATGCATCACCCGCATTTGCGGTAAACGAACCGTTACCCGCGTCCGCTGCGGCCGGTGCCGCGCTAACCCAGGCGCGCGGCCGAGGCAAGCTCGCCCTGGGGACGGTGCTCCGCCAGGCAATCGTTGATGGCGGCGAGCAGCGCGTGCGGCGTGAACGGCTTGCGCAGACAGCGCGCCGCACCGAGCTCCAGCGCCATCCGGAGGAAATTCGGGGCCGGCGAATTCAGATTTGCGAACGCGTAGCCGGACATCGCTATCAGCGGAACGGCCGGCGCCCGCTCGTGAAAGATTCTGACCGATTCGAGCCCGCGCATGTGCGGCATGAAGATATCGATGATCATCAGATCGAACTGTTCGTGTTCGAGCGCACGAAGTCCGGCTTCCCCTCCTTCGGCGATCGTCACCCGAAAATTGCTGCGCGGGAGATAGACCTCGATGGCCATGCAGACCATCGGGTCGTCATCGACGACGAGAATATGGCGCAGATCTTCTGTCCCCGTTTGAGCTTCCCGATTTGGCGATTCAATAATTGAACCGTGGCGCACGCCATGCTCCTTTGCTCGAGAAATGGACTGTTGAGAGCGTCCTTGGCGGAGCCGGAAAGACGATTGACGCGGAATCTGCGGCCACGCGGCGCCAAGGCAACTCCATGACGACGACGCGGCGCGGATGACCTTGAAACGCGCCGGATCAACCATGACCGCGAACAAGCTCCAAACCGATTCTCCAGCCGCACCATCTGGATCTGCTGGTTCCCAGCTCGGTAGGAATTGGGTCAGGGAATCTGTCTTGGCGAGGCCGACGTGCAGCGGCACTGACTGCGATCGGACGTCTTGTCCCAATTGCCAATATATCCCGACGGGAACATGATGGAACGTGGCCGAACGACAAGCAGTTTCCCGTGCTGGTCCGGGAGACGGGAGGCTACTTTGGAAACAATGGTACGTTCCTCCAACGGTTTCCTGTCCGCGCTGTCGGCGGACGATTATGAATTGATCCGCCCCCACCTGCGGACGGGCGATCTGCCGCACGACGCGGTGCTGGTCGCGACCGGCGAAACGCTCAAGCGCGCCTACTTTCCCCATCGCGGCGTCATCTCGCTGGTGGTGGAGCTCGCCAGGGGCGAGCACGTGCAAGTCGCCATGATCGGCCGCGACAGCCTGCTCGGAACGCTCTCTATCATGGGCGATGCCTGCGCGCTGAACACGGCCATCGTGCTGGTTCCAGGCTCCGCCTCGATGATGGACCTCGACCGGCTGCGCGTCGCGGCCGACCAGAGCTGCACCCTGCGGACGCTGCTCACGCGTCACGGACTGGCGGTCTACGCGCAGGTGCAGCAGACCGCGGGCTGCAACGCCGCTCATCCGGTGGAGTCACGGCTGTCGCGCTGCCTGCTCCACACCCATGACCTCTCCGGCGACTACCGGCTGCTGCTGACCCAGGAGGCGATGGCGCAGATGATCGGCGCTCGGCGCAACAGCGTGTCGCTGGTCGCCAACACCTTGCAGCAGGCGAATTTCATTAACTACAGCCGCGGACACATCCAGATCCTTAACCTGGACGGCCTGCGCCAGACGGCGTGCGAATGCTACGCCACCGTGAAGGCGCAGTATGACCGGCTGCTCGGCCCGCGCTGACTGGCGCTGCGGCGTGGTAAACCGGCCGCTAATTCCGGCCCGCAAACACGGAATGTCCTGCTACCGGAACTGAAATCCAGATGCCGTAGACACGGATGTGCCGCGCGCGCCTGTACGGGCCGGCGGCAAACCGTGATCAAGGCAGGCCAAACCATGTTCGAAGTCACCGTCGCGCCTGCGCAAACAGTGCTTGATGCCGAACCCGCGCGCGAGCCGGGCGCGTACCAGGCGCTGGTGCGCGAGATCGGCGAGGATGGTGCTTGCGAAGTGCGCGACGTGTTCTGGAGCGAAACCTGCGCGCGTCTGCAATCGTTCCGCACGCTCTCGCTCGCGCAGCACCACGGCAGGATCGCCCGCGAAGCGCATTCGCTGAAGGGCGCGGCCGGAACGTTCGGCTATGTCAGGCTCGCGGTGCTGGCGCTGCGGCTGGAGAAGACCGCGGAGAGGCTCGGCGACGCCGGATTTTGCGACCTCCTGGACCTGATGGACGCCGCCTACGCTGCCGCGCGCGCGCAGGAGCCGGAGGGCTGACGCGCTCGCTCGAAACGCTCCAACCACTCACGCGTGCATGCCCGCCGTACTTCTACGGCTTGGGATTTTCACAGATGGCTAATCATAGGCAGCGATAGTCGCCGGAAACCAGGAGGGTTTCCATGTTCACCTACGAGACCGCGGACCAGAAAGAAGTTCGCCGCTTCCGCATCGCACAGTTCAACGGCCGGATGGCGACGGTGGCCGCTGGCGAGGCGACGGTGACCGGCTTCGTACGTTCGGTGCTGGAGCAGGAATCGAGCATGCCGCCCCGCTGGACCATCACGATCATTCCCAACGTGCCGAAGGACGAGCTCAAGCCGCTGCGGCCCTCGTCGCGCGCGCGTCCCTTCGCCGAAGATTATTTCTGAGCACGGTCGGAGCCGCGGGTCTTTTTCGAGAAATGCCTCACGCTTGGCCCTCGCCCGCTGCCGGGCGGCCCGACGCAAGGCCCTTCAGTCGATCGAATGCAGCAGCGCCGCACGGACGAGGTCCGCCGTGTTGCGCGCACCGAGCTTCCGCATCGCCTCGGCGCGATGGCTCTCGAAGGTGCGCGGGCTGATCTGCATCCGAAGCGCACCCTGCTTGTTCGAATAACCCTCGCTGATCAGCCTCAGCACCTCGCGCTCGCGCTTGGTCAGCCGCTTCTGGCGTGACAGGCCGAGGATTTCGGCGCTCGGCAGGCGCTGCGGCTGTGGTGCGCGCGCGAGCTTCGATTCGGCGTCCTCGGCCCTGGACGCGATCGGCAGGCCACCCGTGTGAGAACCGGCAAGCTGCTTGACGAGGCCACAAACCCGCTCGGTCTGCACCAGCGCATTCTCCACGACCCGCTGCAAATAGGCACGGTCGCCCGTCACCGGTGCGAGCTGATCGCTGTGACGCTTGATCTCGCCCATGTAGAGCAGGAGCGCCGTGAGGGGACCGTTGAGCTCGCGGGCGATGGCGGCGGCCATTTCGTCGGCCGCCTTGGCACGGGCGGCGTTCAGACGGACGACATCGAGCTCTTCAGTTGGAGCGGCGTTGCCTTCGTACCATTCCGACGGCCGCGAATCAGTGGCCGTATCATTCTGTGACCCCATGTCACTCGTTTAGCGGAACCCAACGCGGTCTGTAGTTAACTTTTTGCTCCGTAGGACTACGGTGAATTTGGCAGTTTTGTGCTGAAACCCCGGCAGAGGCACACTTTATGCTTGAGTGGCAACGTCCCTCAACATTCTTAGGTTGCTGAACCTGCCCACATGATAGGCGGGTCACTCGACGCCTTCTTAACGATCAGATCCGCGCCGATTACCTGCGGCCTTGGATTTTACGGATATATTAACGGCAGCTTGCTTCTCTATGTCGCAATTGAGAGCGCGCAAATGCCTCCATGCATGGGGTCGGTAGGCCTGCTGGAAACGTTGCGGAAGATTGCGTGCCATGAACGAGATCGACCAGCTATCGAACTTCCTGCAGAAGCTGACGCCGCTGTCGCGCAGCTGCCTGCTCAGCGAGCTCGAACGGCTTGAGCTGTGCGGCATCGACATGCCGGGCTCGTCCGACCTGCAGTCCCGGTTGCGCGCCGAATTTCGCAAGGACGGATCGAACCAGGCGCGCGCCACCAGTCCCTCGCGCCATTTCTTTGCGCCGCTCGAGCTGCTTCTGATCGACGGCGCGCCCGAGCATGCCAACATGGGGCGGATCTCGCGCAACACCCTCACCCCGATCTGGGAGTGGATCTGCCGCGACCTGCTGCCGACCATGGCACGCGACTACATCAAGGCGATCAACGACCAGGTCGCCGCCAACAACCAGAAGGAAGTGCTGAAGATCGCATCGACCTTCCAGACCAAGGTCGTCAAGGTTCTCGAAAGCACCCTCGCATCAGCGGAGAGCACCGAGTTCGCGCGCGGCAAGCTCGCGCAATACACGGCATCGCGCACCGCCTTCGAGGACGTGAAGAAGATCCAACATGTGCTGCGCGCCGGCGCCGCGCTGCCGAAGTTCAATGACAGGCTGCCCGAGAAGATCGCGAAGTTCGACGACGGCACGGTTGATCAGATCACCGCCCGATTGGACGCCTTCAAGAAGGCCCATCCCGAGGCGCTGCCGTTCGCGCTGACGCTGGTGGCGAGGCGGCTGAAGACGTTCTGGCAATTGGTGCGCCTTGCCACCAAGGCCGCAGCGAGCAAGAGCGCCGCCGATGTCGCCGCCGCGCCCTATGCCTGCGTCGTTCACATGGTGCTCGACCAGCTCGACGACAGGCGCCTCGCCTTGCGGATCGCGCTCCGGCACAACCGGGTGCTGATTGCGCGCGACCTGCTCGCCGAGATCTACGAGACCGAATATGCGCTCAAGGTGCGGATCGACGGCATCGAGCATTGCGAATGGGGCATTCGGCTCCAGCAATTGATGGACGCGATCGCGGCGCTGGTGTCCGCCGAGGTGAGCCGCTTCCCCTCCAATGTCGGCCACATTCTCGGTTCGCGCCGGCTGCGCAGCCACGACACGCTCGGTGGCAAGCTGTCCTATCTGGCCTGGAAGGGACGCGATGCGATCGAGGACGGCGCGGCCGCGTTGCGCAAGCTGATCGGCCAAACCTGATCCCGCGCTAATGCGCGCGCGGCAGGCACAGGAAACGATCGAGAAATCGCCCTGACAGCACGAACCTGAACCACCAATACATTATTCGCCGCGACGTCATTGCTGCGATCCTCGACAGCCCACCACCGGCTGCCCAGAGCAATAGCGCACGTGCAGCAATCCGCTTGTGATGTGCTTCACATTGGCGCCAGCGCGCACCGACGCATTGTCGCAGAACCGTCACGAGCGAACCGGGAAAAATGCGCGCGTCGCGCGCAATTGAGGCGCTCCATTATTCAATTGGGCGAGGCGCGCGTGGCTTGGTCCAATTGCAGGACAGTGCGCGTACATGCAGCCGCACTGCACGTCGCGAGATCTCCAGTGATTGTCGCAACCCTGCGCCCGGCGCGCGGGTAGACGTAAAAACTTCCCGACCGAGATCCAGACAATTTTAGACGTGATGGGCGCTTTAACGTTACTCAGATAATTCGACAATCGACTGAAGCCTTCCATATTTGAAACTGCTCACGTCGCTAACACACCGGCACGGAACGGGAGTGCTTGCGATGAACGACGAAATTGTAGAACTCGCCGAACGAAGGCCGAAAACCTTCGGACGGCGAAAGGTGAAGCCGCGCGCCTGCGTGGCCGACGGCAAGCGCCATCTTCGCGCGTTTCTCGCGGAAGTGCTGGAGGATCTCGGCTTCGTCACCACCGAATGCGCCAGTGCCGAGGAGCTGCAGAGCGTGCTGACAAGCGAATTGCCCGACCTGATCCTGCTCGGCATCGCCGCCGACGGCATCGAGCCCGGCAAATTTTTGGAGACGCTGGTGCGCGAGGCCTTCGACGGCAGGGTTCTGACTGTGGGCGCCCGCGAGTCGATCATCGTCAGGGCCGTGCAGCAGGTCGGCGAGGAATACGGCCTCAAGATGCTGCCGCCGCTGACGACGCCGTTTGCCGCGGAGACGCTGCGCGACCGTGTCGCGATGCTGTTGCCCGAGGAGCCGGCGCCGAGCCCCGCCGTGCACGTCGGCGAGGCCCTGCACGCCGGCTGGCTCGAGCTCTGGTACCAACCCAAGATCGACGCGCGCACGCTGATTCGCAATAGCGCCGAGGCGCTGGTGCGGATGCGGCATCCGACCTGGGGCGTGGTGCCGCCCGCCTATTTCATCCCCGAAGAGCACGACCCGAATATGCGCGACCTCTCCGAATTCGTGATCGAGCGCGCCATGCAGGACTGGCACTATCTACTGGAGCAGCAGAGCCCGGTCGATCTCGCGATCAATTTGCCGGCGTCCTATCTGAAGGAGCCGCAAGCCGTGCGTGATCTCTGCCGGCGCATGCCGACGCATCCGGCGTTCGGCGGGCTGACGATCGAAATCGACAGCGAGGAGGCGATCCGCGATCTCGATCTCCTGGCCGAGGTCGCCCGCGAACTGCGTCTGCACAATATCGGCCTGTCGGTCGACAATCTCGGCGCCAACTGGCCGTCGCTGATGGACCTTGGAAAAATTCCCTTCATCAAGCTGAAGGCCGACCGGCACTTCGTCACCGGCAGCGGCACTGATCGCCTCAAGCGCACGGTGTGCCGCCACATCGTCGAGCTTTCGCATGGCTATGGCGTGCGCGCCATCGCCGAGGGCGTCGAGAGCCGCGCCGACCTCGTCGCCGCCAACGAGCTCGGCTTCGACCTCGTGCAGGGTTTTCTGTTCGGCAAGCCGATGCCGCTGAAGAAGTTTGCGCGGAGCACGCTGACGCGGACGGTGATGGGGTGATTCCTTGCGCGAGCGGCGGATTACGCTGTTGCCGCGCACCCCTCAGCCGTCGAGTGCACGGAGCTCGTTTCACCCATTGGGCTGCGTGCCTCGACCTGTTCGACGTGAAGCGCGAAGCCGGTCGCGCCGGAATGCCCAAGTCCTGCGCGGAGCCGCATGCTCGGAATCAGGTAATCGCCGCCATTCTGGCGCCGGTAGGGAATCGGGGATGTCGTCGCAAGCGTTCGCATCCTCTCGCGCAAACGTTCGGCAGTCGCCTGGAAACCCGCTTCGTCCAGTTTGTCGGCCTTGTAGACGGCGAACGGCGGAAGCACGTCATAGCCGGGATAATAGAGGATGCCGTGATTGATCGGGAACAGCAGGTCGTCGATCGGCCCGTTGATCCCGCGCGCCGAATAATGCTCCTGCCAGCCGCCGGCGGTCACGATCAGCATCGCGCGTTTGCCCGCCAGCCTGCCTTCGCCGTAACGGTCGCCCCACCGCTTGTCGCTGTGCTCGCCGACGCCATAGGCGAAACCGTAGGCGAACACGCGGTCGACCCAGCCCTTGAGGATGGCCGGCATGCTGAACCACCACAGCGGGAATTGCAGGATCAGAACGTCCGCCCACAGCAGCTTCTCGATCTCGGCCTTGACGTCCGCCGTGAGTGTGCCCGACTCGAACGCCTGCTTGGAGGCGGCGGCCGGCGCCAGCCGCGCGTCCGGCGGCAGCAGCGGAAAATCGGCGCGGCCGATTTCGGATGTCCATCCCTCGGCGTAAAGGTCTGACACCCGCACCTCGTGTCCCTCAGCCTCGAGTTCTCTGACGGCGACATCGCGGAGCGAGCTATTGAGGGAACGCGGCTCGGGGTGAGCGAAGACGATCAACACTTTCATGATCAGCACCTTGGTTGACGATTGCGAGCAGCAGGTAGCGCCTCCGACTGCAATCCGGTAGTTGTCGCCGATGGATAGGATCATGCCGAAATATGGATAAATCGGACGTGACGCTCGAACGCATGCGCAGCTTCGTGCGGGTCGCCGAGCGCGGAAGCCTGTCCGCGGTCGCGCGCGAGCTTGGTCTCGGCCAGTCGACAGTGACGCGACATCTTCGGGAACTGGAGCAGGCCGTCGGCGTGCCGCTGCTCACGCGGACGACGCGCAGCGTGACGATGACGGAGGAGGGGCGCCGCTATTACGCCGACTGCGTGCAGATCCTGCGCCTGGTCGAACTCGCCGGCGACGAGGCGCGCAGCACACGCGGCGCGCCTGCCGGAACGGTACGCGTCTCCTGCACCGCGGCTTTCGGCGTGCTCCACGTCAGTCGTTTGCTGTTCGCGTTCCAGGACCGCTATCCGGACGTGGCGGTGGATCTCAGCCTGACCGACGAGCGGATCGACCTTGTGCGGGAAGGTGTCGATATCGCCCTGCGCCTGGGGCCACTCCCCGACAGCTCGATGAAGCTCAGGCTGCTTGGTCAGTCGCGGCGGGTGCTTGTGGCCGCACCGGACTATCTGGCGTCGCGCGGCAGGCCCGCGCGCCCGCAAGACCTCGCCAGCCACGAGGGTGTCAGGATGTCGAACATCGCCGGCAGCGACGTGCTCGTGCTGCACGGGCGCCGCGGCGGCCGTCATGTGGTCCCCTTCGCAGGGCGGCTGCGGGTGGATCACGGGCTTGCCGCACGCGAGGCGCTCGCGGCCGGTCGTGGCATTGCGCCGGCGCATCTTTGGCTCGTCGACGACCTGCTTGCCTCCGGCCAACTCGAGCGCGTGCTTGAAGACTACGCGCCGCCGTCCGTTCCGCTCAACATGCTGATCGTCCCGGAGCGGTCCGGCATCGCGCGGGTCCGGCTGCTGGTCGATTTTCTCGCCAAGGGAATCGCGCAGCTGCCGGGGATTGAAAAACCGCAACCGGGCAAGAGGTAAGGCCGCATCAATCCGGCCTCAGGCAAACCGCCGTGCGAAGAAGACGCAGGCGACCACCAGCGCGGTCGCGACGATCATGCTCCAGGCCACAGGTTCGTGCAGGAGCAGGCCTGCAAGCGCAAGGCCGAAGAACGGCTGGAGCTGCTGCAACTGGCCGACGCGGGCGATGCCGCCGATCGCAAGCCCGCGGTACCAGAAGATGAAACCGACGAACATGCTGAAGACCGAGACGTAGGCGAGTCCGATCCAGGCGGGCACACCGACGCCGCTCCATGTCGACGGCCAGGTTAGAATCGCGACCGGCACCATCAGCGGCAGCGACAGCAGCAGCGCCCAGGAGATCACCTGCCAGCCGCCGAGCCGGCGCGACAGCGCGGCGCCTTCGGCATAGCCGAGCCCGCACAGCACGATCGCCGCGACCATCAGCAGATCGCCGGTCAGCGATGCGGTGCCGTCGTTGGAGAGCGCAAAGCCGGCGACAGTGGCGCTGCCCAGAATTGCAAAGAGCCAGAACATCGGCTGCGGCCGCTCGCCGCCGCGCAGCACGCCGAAGATCGCGGTCGACAGCGGCAAGAGGCCAATGAAGACGATCGAATGCGCCGAGGTGATGTGCTGCAGCGCAAGCGCCGTCAGCAAGGGAAAGCCGACCACGACGCCGATGGCGACGATCGCGAGCGAGACGAGATCCTTGCGCTGCGGCCGCGCCTGACGGAGCAGGCCGAGCACGGCCACACCGATCAGCGCCGCGATGACCGCGCGCGCCGAGGTCAGGAACAGCGCGGAAAACCCGCCGACCGCCACGCGGGTCGCCGGCAGCGATGCGCTGAAGATGATGACGCCAAGAAGCCCGTTGCCCAAGCCGCTGCCGGAAGAGTGCATGCCCATCTCGCCTTGTCGGTGGTGATCCGAACTGGCGAGGCCAGCCGGTGTCGCGACGATTACCTGTAAGCCTCCCAAGGCCCAACAACAAAAAGCGCGAAAACAACCCCATGCACAGTAGCCGGGAGCTGCAAGATCAATGACTTACGCCGGGGCGGAATCGTGTTTCTAGACCGCGATCGTGATGCGGCGGGCGCTGAAGGCGAGCCGGGGATGATTGCCGACGAGCAGCAGGGCTGCGTGGGACACTTAATTCGCCTTGATGCCCGCTTCACTGATCAGCTTGCCCCATTTCGAGCTTTCGCTTTGGATGAAGCGGCTGAACTCCTCCGGCGAGGTCGGTGCAGGCTCTGCGCCAAGCGTCCGGATCTTCTCGACCACCGATGGATCCTTCAGGGCCTTTCCGAAGGCTTCGTTCAACCGGCCGACGATATCGGCTGGCGTGCCGGCCGGAGCAACCAGCCCGAACCAGCCAACGGATTCGAAACCCGCAATACCGCTCTCGGCGAGTGTCGGCACATCAGGCAAGGACGACAGACGCTGCGCAGACGACACACCGATGGCGTTGAGCTTACCTTCGAGGATCAGTTGCCTCGATGCGGGGATATCCAGTACCGCGAAGGGGACATGGCCTGCGAGAACATCGACCGTCGCCGGCGCGGTCCCGCGATAGGGGACCAGCTCCATGGCGATCCCGGTCTTCTGCGTGAACAGTGCCGCGGTCAAGTGCATGGCGGTCGAATTGCCGCCATGCCCGATCGACAACGCGCCCGGCTTGGCCTTGGCGAGCGCGATCGATTCCGCGACCGTATGCGCCGGCACGTTCGCTGACGCAACCAGCACGAAGGGAATTTTCGCGAGCAGGGTGATCGGCGCAAGATCCTTCGGATCGAACGGCATCGACGAATTGAGATGCGGATTGACCGTCAGGCTGCCTGCCGGCGCAATGCCGAGCGTATAGCCGTCAGGCTTGGCCTGCGCGACCGCGGCCATGCCGATGTTGCCTCCAGCACCCGCGCGGTTCTCGATCACGAGACCCTGTTTGAGCTCGGCAGTGACCAGCGGTTCGAGCGCGCGGATGACGGTATCGGCGCTGCCGCCGGGCGGAAAGGTCACGATGATCTTGATCAATTGCTCGGGATAGACCGCTCGGACCGCCTCCAGCGGCAGCACGGCGAAACTCGCGGCCGTCAGCACGGCCAAAATGCGGCGGCTTGCAACGTGAAACACGTTTCCCTCCTGGTGCGAGTCTTTTTTTGTTTTGTGAACCACGACTTTGTAAATCACCTGCCGGCGGACTTCGCCGCGAGACCGTCCGCTTCAAACCGCCTTACGCCCAAGCGCCGGTGATGCGCGTCAGCAAGCCTTGTGGGTCCGCTGGCGCGGCCTGCCCGCGCCAGGCGATGTGCTGATCGGGCCGCGCCAGCACCAGCTTCTCGGCATACGCGCCGTTCGCTTCGTCCGGCGCAATGTCGAGCAGCGCGAGCGGAATGCCGCGCTGCTCTGCGGCAGACTTCAATGGCGCTACATCGATCGCCGGATCGAACCGCAGCAAAGTGTAGCCGACGCCGAAGGCATCGTAGAGCGATCGCCCGTCCCGCAGAAACAGGTGCGGCGCGCGAGCGCCCGGCACGGTGGAGGGGGTGAAGCTGCCCATCGCGTAAGCGGGCGGCGTCTCGCCGTCATAGGCGATGATCGGCGAGGCATCGTAATAGTAGCCGAAGTTCAATCCGGCACAGCAATATTGCTGCACGTTGAGATCGTAGGCCGCCCTGGCCAGCGCTGCGCGCGCGGCGTGGCCGCGCGGCGTGTCGTCCTCGATCTCCGCGGAGACTCCACCACGCTGCGCCATCATCTTCATCGCATGGTCCATGGCAAAGCGCGACACCTGTTCGGTGATGGGCTGACGCTCCGCCTCGTAGGCATCCAGGATCGAAGCCGGCGCCCACCCGTTCAGATGCGCCGCCACCTGCCAGCACAGGTCGACGGCGTCCGCAATCCCCGCATTCATGCCGTAGCCCGCATACGGCATCCACAGATGCGCGGCGTCGCCGCAGATGAAGACTCTGCGTTCGCGGAAGCGATCGGCGACAAGCCGGCGGCCGACCCAGTCCTCCTTGCTGAGGACGCGGTATTCGAAGCGCTCGTCGACGCCGAGAATGGCGCGGATCGCCCAGTCCCGATCGACCGAATCAAATTCGGGCTCGTCTGGCTTCAGGTGATTATGGATCAGCCAGCGGTCCTGACCGTCGATCGCCACCGTCGTGCCTGAGCGTCGCGGGTTGAGCGAGAGCACCATCCAGGCCGGCTTGTGCGCGCCCATCAGCTCCTTGAGCTGCGGCGCTTCGATGAAGGTCGATTGCACGCGCTGGATCACCGGCGTGCCGGACAGGTTGGCGCCGATCGATCTGCGAACCAGGGAACGGCTGCCATCGCAACCGATCACAAAGGAAGCCTCGATGCGGAGCGAGCTTCCGCTGTCGAGGTCGCGCGCCAATGCGACCACATGGTCGTCATTCTGCTCGATGTCCGTGATTTCCGTGCGCGCCAGAATGGTGATGCGCGACTGAGCGGCGGCATGGCTGAACAGGATCGGCTCGAGATAGACTTGGTTGATCCGGTGCGGCGGCTCCGGCGTCGGCCACCAGGTGTCGGGGCCGCCGGTGGCGCTGTAGCGGCGTGCGCGCGAGGGAATGTCGATGCGGCACAGCTCGATGCCGGTCGCCGTGGTCCGGTAGGAGCAGTCGTTCGGGAAATCTGCGGGCAGGCCTGCGTCGCGCAGCTTTGCGGCGACGCCGAGCCGGCGGAAGATCTCCATCGAACGCGCCGAGACGTGATTGCATTTGACGCTGGGCGGATCGCCGGCATGGCGGATCTCCGCGACCACGACGTCGATCCCACGGGAAGCCAGATCCATCGCCGCGGTCAATCCGACGGGCCCGGCGCCCACCACCAGCACCTGTGTCCTCATGTTCGTTTCCAATCCCTTGGCGATCGCCGCTTCACCGACCACGGCATGCATTTTATTGCATGCTCGCTTATGTGATAAGCCGGAAAGAACTCATCAATTCATGAGCTTTGCCTATGAACGTCACCTTACGGCAATTGCAGGCCTTCACCGGCGTGTACCGTACGCGCAGCATCACGCGGGCTGCGCGCGAGCTGGGGATCACGCAATCGGCGGCGAGCCTGTTGATCCAACAGCTCGAAGCGCAGCTCGGCGTCAAACTGTTCGATCGCTCCACTCGTTCGGTGCAGCCGACGCGGGCCGCTGACGAGGCAGTTCATGCCGCCGAACGGATGCTGGGCGATGCGCTGGGCCTGTCGCGGCGCATGCGTGACCTCGCGCAGGCGCGCGCCGGCCGAGTCGCGTTTCTCGCCTCAGCCGGTACCGCATCGGCACTGCTGCCCTCGGTGCTGGCAAAATTCCGGGCAGGCTATCCCGACATCGAAATCGACATGCGCGACGTCGCCGCCGACGATCTCGTTCCACGTCTGATCGCGACGGATGCGGAGTTCGCGATCGGCAGCGTCGAGGGAGAATTCGCGGAGCTGACGATCGAGACGCTGACCCGCGGCCGCCTGAGCGCCATCGGCCGGCGCACCCCCGACTTCGCGGCACGGCGCTCACTGACATGGGACGAATTGGATCAGATGCCGACGATCGCGATGCGGCGCGAGACGCGGATACGCATGCAGATCGATCAGGCGCTGGGGAGCCAGGGCAAGCACCTCAACCCGACCTATGAAGTGACGCTGATCAACACCGCGCTCGCCATGACGGCGCAGGGCCTCGGCCTTGCTATCCTTCCTGCGACGATGCTGCCGGCCGATCAATTTCCAACTCTGATCGCAAAGCCGCTGATACGCCCTGCCATCACCCGCCCGGTGTCGCTGCTGCAGCGCCAGGGTCGGACGCTGTCGCCGGCCGCGCAGGCGTTCGTGGCGACGGCGCGGACGGTGCTGGCGGAGCGAGAGCCGGCAAGATCAGACTGATCTGCCGAGCTTTCTGGAAAGCCGTTTTATTGTGGCGGATGATGTTGGCGGAGAGGGAGGGATTCGAACCCCCGATAGGCTTGCACCTATGCCGCATTTCGAGTGCGGTGCATTCGACCACTCTGCCACCTCTCCTGAAGGCGCCAAGTAAGGAGCATGGCCCCTGTGGTTCGGGCGTTAATAGGCGAGGATGGCGGGCCAGACAAGGCTTGCGAGGGCGAAAATCGGGCCGGTTTTCCGGCTGGACCCACGAGTCACGGTGATGATCGGGGGCGATCGCGGATTTCGGCGGCGGTTTGCGCGGGAATGGGCCTGAGCCGTTCGCCACTGACCCGGCGCGAGCCCGATGCGGCACGTCGGTGCCGAATCACTGGTACCCGCAAAAGGCGGGGTGGGACCGCCAGACGCGGTAAACACTGGCGGTCCCGGTGCCGCTCATTGAAATACTGGCTGGGAAGGGCGGCTTCGCCGGCCAGGTGAGGCGACGGTTTCGACCGTAGCGTGCGGGCGGTGCACCGCAACGCAATCCGGTCCTTAACCTAACCAGTCAAGGTTACTCCTTGTCGGACTTGGCCTTTTTCTTCCCGTTCTCCGTAGAATCGCGGTCTTTGTCTTTGTCCTTGCCGTTGTCCTTGCGGCGGTTGGTGAAGCGGGCATTGCCGAGGCCGGTGCCGATGGTGAGCACGCCCCAGCGATCGACGTCCTGCATGAACGGCACCTCGGAGAGGCCCTGAACCACGCCGTCATTGTGCATCAGGATCGCGGTGTCGTGCTCGCCGATCTGCGGAATGCCCTCGAGCAGGCTCGCCGGCAGGTTGAACTTGCTGCTCTCCCAATTGCCCGGCAGGTTCTGTGCGCCTTTCTCGATGGAGCCGTCCGCGTTGATCACGCCGGGACAGGCGATGCCGATGAACGGCGCCAGCTTGTAGCCTTCCTTCTCGGCCTCGGTGATCAGCCCCTTCAGCATCTTCGTCAGCCGCTTCACCGCGCCTTCGCGCGTCGGCTCGTCGTCGGCATGACGCCACAGCTCGGACTTCACGACCTTGGCTTTCGACAGGTCTTTTGCCTTTTTCCAGCTGGTCTCAACCAGGCCGCAGCGGATGTTGGTGCCGCCGATATCGACGGCGAGGATGCTGTCATGGGCCTCGAAGATCCACGACGGCGCCAAATGCAGCGCGCCGATCAGGCCGGCCTCGTCGGGATGATGGCGGATCGGCAGCATGTCGATCTTGAAGCCCTCGGCGATGAGGATAATCTCGGTGCGCGCGATCGCGAGCTCGCCGAGCCGGGAATCGCGAAAACCGCCGCCGACCACGATGCGCTCGGTCTTGGCCCAGGCCTTGGACTTGAGGAAGCGGCGGGTGACGTAAGCGAGCTCCTGGGCGAAGTCCTCGATGGCGCTATGCACCACCGCCCAGGCCTCGGTGTCATCGCCGACCAGGATGGCGTCCAGCGTCTTCTTGCTGATCTCGTCCGACGGCTCCTTGCCGAACGGGTCCTCGCCGGACTTGCGCAGCGGCTTGCGCCAGCGCTCGAGGATCTCCCTGAACGCGCCCTTGCTGGCGCGGTCGCCGATGAAGCCGTCCTCGTCCTTCATCTCGATGTTGAAGCTGTCGATATCCACCGACGGCAGCCGCTCGGCGCCGTGATGGGCGATGCCCGTCGTCGTCTTGACCAGCTCGTCTGTTGCCATGGTAAGCCCCTTGCCCGTGTGACCGAATTCGCCGGGACAACGGCGGGGGAACCTGTTGGTTGCGGCGCGGTTCGAAATTCGCCTGCGGGCCGGATCGGGCCCAAATGCTTCAAATCCGGGCCGTTTTCGCCGGCTTTTCCTTGACTCCGGGGGATCAGCGGCTATAAATCCCGCAACCGGCGCGGGGCGTTTCTCGCGCCGCTTGTTTTTGCGTGGGTTTTCAAAGGGATAACTCCCGCCCGCACAAAACTCGCATAAACCCATAACGACTGACAAAAAGCCGGCCCCGACAATATGTCGCGAGGCCGGGAATGAACACGAAGGAAAACAACGATGTTCGCAGTCATCAAAACCGGCGGCCGGCAGTACCGCGTCGTTCCGGATGATGTCCTGGAAGTAGGCAAGATCGAAGGCGAAGTCGGCTCGATCGTGCAGCTCAATGAAGTTCTCCTGGTCGGCGGCGACACGCCGATCCTGGGTCTGCCCACGGTCGCGGGCGCCTCCGTCGCGGTCGAGGTGCTCGACCACAAGCGCGGTCCCAAGGTCATCGCTTTCAAGAAGCGCCGCCGCAAGAACTCGCGCCGCAAGCGCGGCTATCGCGACGAGATCACGGTGCTGCGCATCTCGGAGATCCTGACGGACGGCGCCAAGCCCACCAAGGGGCCGCGTCCGAAGCGGGAGAAGGTCGTCAAGGAAACGACCACCGAAGAGGCCGCCGCATAATTGATCACGCGCCATCACGAATTGATGCGTGAGAAATTGTGAAATGATTCCGTCAAGGAATTGATCTAGAAATACTCAGGATTTCGGAGACGAGCCATGGCTCACAAAAAAGCAGGCGGTTCATCGCGCAACGGTCGCGATTCCAAGGGCAAGCGCCTCGGTATCAAGGCGTTCGGCGGGGAAGTTGTGATTCCCGGCAACATCATTGCGCGTCAGCGCGGCACCACCTGGCATCCCGGCCTTAATGTCGGCATGGGCACGGACCACACCTTGTTCGCCAAGATCGAGGGTCGCGTAACGTTCCAGGCCAAAGCCAACGGCCGCACCTTCATCTCGGTGCTCCCGCTCGCAGAGGCGGCTGAATAGACGGTGGATCAAATTTGGAGTCCGCCGGGTCCCAGACCGAACCGGCGGAGTCCTTGAGATCACAGAGATCGAAGGCTCCAGGGGAGGCGGGAAACCGGCCTCCCCTTTCGTTTGCGTGCTCACTTTTCACTTTAGTGACTTCGACGGAGCCGGACATGTTGCAGGACTTTTCGAGCGTGACCTTGCGGGAGGCGAGACCCAGCGTCGTCGCCACCGAGCGGCTGACCTTGCGGCGGCCGACCCTCGCCGACGTCAGGACCATCGCCCTCCTCGCCAACGACCGTCGCGTCGCCGAAAACACCAGGCGCCTCCCGCATCCCTATTCGCAGGACGACGCCATCGCCTTCATCCGCGCCAGCGCCCTGCCCGGCGGCGAGACCGTGTTCCTGATCGAGCATGACAGCGGCCCCATCGGCATGGTCGGCATCGACTGCTCCACGCCCCAGAATGCCGAGCTCGGCTATTGGCTCGGCGTCGAGCATTGGGGCCGGGGCTTTGCCACCGAGGCCGCGCGCGGCGCGATCGACTTCTTCTTCGAGGAGTTCGAGGACGATCATCTCTATGCAGGCGCGCGCGTCACCAACCCGGCCTCGCGCAACGTGCTGGAGAAGTGCGGCTTCCAGTGGAGCGGCGTCCAGCTGCATCGCTTCCTGTCGCTGGGCTCGTCCACGCCCGTCGACTGCTTCCGTCTCTCGCGCGGCGTGTGGGCGTCGCTGAAGAGCTGGAGCAGTGCGCGAAGGGTGAGGTAGAGGCGGAGGCGGCTCAAACTGTCGTCCTGGTGAAAGCCAGGACGACGCTCGAATTTATTCCGCTGTAATCACGCTGGCGGATTCACATCCGCGTCCCCGCGCCCCAGATCGCGCTCACGCAAATAAATATAGAATCCGGCGCCGATGATGATGGCGGCGCCGACGATGGTGGCGATTTCGGGCACGTCGCCGAACACGACGAAGCCGAAGATCACGGCCCAGACGATCATCGAATATTGATAGGGCACGACGACGCTGGCCGGCGCGAGCTTGAGCGATCGGTTGACGCAGAACAGCGCCGTGACCGAGACGCATCCCGCCAGCGCGAAGATCACGAGGCTGCCCGATGTCGGCGGCACCCAGTGGAACGCCGACAGCACCGCGCCCAGCAAGAACGTGCCGACGAATTGCGACGACGCCATCACGATATCGGGCGTCTTGCGCAGGCTGCGCGTGATCAACATCAGCGTTGCGAAAGAAAGACTGCCGCCAAGCGCGATCAGCGCCGGCAGGCTCACCGTCTGTGCCGAGGGCCGCAGCGCGATCAGGACGCCGCAGAAGCCGATCAGGATCGCCGTCCAGCGCCGCCAGCCGACCTTCTCGCCGAGAAAGATCGCCGACATCGCGGTGACGAAAATGGGCCCGGCGAGATAATAGGTGATGACGTCGGCGAGCGGCAGGTAGACCGTCGCAAGGAAGAAGGCCGCCACTTCCAGCGTCGACAGCACGACGCGAAAGAGCTGGAGACCCGGCCGCTCCAGATGCAGGAACTGGTGACGCTGCCGCCAGACCAACGGCGACAGCAGCAGCAGCGCCGCGCAGGCGCGCAGGAACAGCAGCTGCCCCACCGAATAAGTCCCGACCAGGAACTTGCCCATGGCATCGCCAAACGAGAACATGAAGATCGACAGCACCATGAGCGCAATCCCGGCAAGGCGCGCCGAGCGTTCGTCATAGGCCGAGAGATTCTTGAACAGGGGCATTGAGCGCCGTTGTAATGACGCAGGCCGTCACGACAAGCCCGCGTTGGACGAATTGAACGGATTGTCGCACTCTCCGCGTCGCGGTAGCGACAGGTGTCTCACAAGAGAGCCAGGAAAGAGCTTAGCTATGACCGACTTCGACCCGGCCCGCCATCGCATGATCCCCGCGCAACGCTGGTTTGAGGATTTCGTGGTCGGCGAGCGTTTCGTGCTGCCGAGCCGCACGCAGACGACGGCGGTGTTCGCGGCGTTCCAGACCGCGAGCGGCGATACGCACCCGGTGCATTACGACGTGGAGTATTGCCGCAGCCGCGGCATGCCGCATCTGCTCGCCCACGGTTTCCAGACGCTGATCCACACCGCGCCCGGCGCCGGCCTGTTTCCGTTCATGGTCGAGGACTCCCTGGTCGGCTTCCTCGAGCAATCCAGCCGGTTCCTCAAACCTGTCTTCGCCGACGACACAATCTATCCCGCGCTCGAGGTCACCGAGCTGGTGCCGGGACGCTCGACCGGCGCGGTGACGCTCAAAAGCACCGTGTTCAACCAGCGCAAGGAGCTGGTGCTGGAGGGCACGCAGAAATTCCTGATCCGGCGCCGGCCAGCTGGTTAAGCAAGGCCACAAATCGCCGGGTTTCGGCCGATTTGCGGGTCCATCCGGGTTGCCGCGCGGGACCGGCTGGCCTACCTATGGCCCATGAAATTCCTAGACGAAGCAAAGGTCTATATCCGCTCCGGCGACGGCGGAAACGGCTGCGTGGCGTTCCGCCGCGAAAAATTCATTGAATTCGGCGGCCCCTCCGGCGGCAATGGTGGCCGCGGCGGCAATGTCATCATCGAGGTCGCCGACGGGCTGAACACGCTGATCGACTATCGCTACCAGCAGCACTTCAAGGCCCAGAAGGGCGAGAACGGCTCGGGCTCGGACCGCCACGGCGCCAATGGCAAGTCGATCGTGCTGAAGGTCCCCATCGGCACGCAGATCTTCGATGAAGATCGCGAGACCATGATCCACGATTTCACCACTGTCGGCGAAAAGTTCGTGCTGGCCGAGGGCGGCAATGGCGGCTTCGGCAACGCCCATTTCAAGACCTCGACCAATCGCGCGCCGCGCAATGCCAATCCGGGCCAGCCCGGCGAGGAGCGCTGGATCTGGCTGCGGCTGAAGCTGATCGCGGATGCCGGCCTCGTCGGCCTGCCCAATGCCGGCAAATCGACCTTCCTCGCCAAGGTCAGCGCGGCCAAGCCGAAGATCGCCGACTATCCCTTCACCACGCTGCATCCGCAGCTCGGCGTCGTGAATGCCGACGGCCGCGAATTCGTGCTGGCGGACATTCCGGGCCTGATCGAAGGCGCGCATGAAGGCGTCGGTCTCGGCGACCGCTTCCTCGCCCATGTCGAGCGCTGCCGCGTGCTGCTGCATCTCATCGATGCGACCTGCGAGCACGCCGGCAAGGCCTACAAGACGGTGCGAACGGAGCTGGACGCCTATGCCGGGCAGCTCACCGACAAGATCGAGATCGTCGCGCTGAACAAGATCGACGCGGTCGAGCCGGAAGAGTTGAAGAAGCAGAAGGAGCGGCTGAAGCGCGCCGCCAAGAAGACGCCGCTGCTGCTCTCCGCCGTCACCGGCGACGGCGTGCAGGAAGCGCTGCGCGCCCTGGCGGACGTGATCGGCGAGAGCCCGGTGTCTGCGAAAGCGAAGAGCGCGGCCGAAGCGGAGCCGTGGTCGGTTTGATTTTTCGTCGTCCCGGCGAAGGCCGGGACGACGCTGGAATGTACGGCCGCAGACGCGTGCATCGCTGATAGCTTGTCTTCGCGCCCTCGATAGCGCAGCATCCCACAATCAAGAAACGGCAGGGATCACGCATGGCGCGCGCGAAGAACGTTCTCTGGATCATGTGCGACCAGCTTCGCTATGACTATCTCGGCTGCACCGGCCATCCCACGCTGAAGACACCGAACATCGACGCCATGGCGAAGCGCGGCGTGCTCTTCAGCAAGGCCTATGTGCAGTCGCCGATCTGCGGCCCCTCGCGGATGTCGTTCTACACCGGGCGCTACATGCGCTCGCACGGCTCGCACTGGAACGGCTGGCCGTTGCGGGTCGGCGAGCCCACCCTCGGCGATCACCTCAAGAAGCTCGGCGTGCGCAACGTGCTGGTCGGCAAGACCCACATGGCGCCCGATCTCGAAGGCATGAAGGCGCTCGGCATCCCGCCGGAATCGATGATCGGCGTGCACGTCGCCGAATGCGGGTTCGAGCCCTATGAGCGTGACGACGGCCTGCATCCCACCGGGCGGCCGCGTCCGAAATACGACGAATATCTGCGCCAGCAGGGTTTTGATGCGCCCAATCCCTGGGAGCATTGGGCCAATTCAGGCGCGGCCGAGGACGGCTCGCTCCAGAACGGCTGGCTGCTCGTGCATGCCGACAAGGCCGCGCGCGTGCCGGACGAGCATTCCGAGACGCCCTACATGACGCGACGCGCCATGGATTTCATCGGCGAGGCCGAGACCGACGGCAGGCCGTGGTGCCTGCATCTGTCCTACATCAAGCCGCACTGGCCCTACATCGCGCCCGAACCCTACGCCAGCATGTATTCGACATCGGACATGATCCCGGTGATCCGCTCCGAGCGCGAGCGGCAGAGCCCGCATCCGGTGTTCGGCGCCTATATGGACATGCGCTACTCCCGCAACATGGCGCGCGACGATGCCCGCGAGAAGGTGATCCCGACCTATATGGGCCTGATCACCCAGATCGACGACCAGATGGGCGTGCTGATGAAGTTCCTGGAGGAGCGCGACCTGCTGGACACCACCATGATCGTGTTCACCTCCGATCACGGCGACTATCTCGGCGATCACTGGATGGGCGAGAAGGATCTGTTCCACGAGCAGTCGGCGAAGATCCCGCTCATCATCATCGATCCCTCGAAGGAGGCGGATGCGACGCGTGGCACGCGCAACGATGCGCTGGTCGAAGCCATCGATCTCGCGCCGACCTTCGTCGACTATTTCGGCGGCAAGGTGCCGGGCCATATCCTCGAGGGACGCTCGCTGCTGCCGCTGCTGCGCGGCGAGAGTCCGCCGGATTGGCGCAAGGTGGCGTTCTCCGAATACGACTATGTCATGCAGGACGTGCGGCTGAAGCTGAATCAGCCGATCGAACGCTGTCGCCTGTTCATGGTGTTCGACGGCCGCTGGAAATACATCCACGCCTCAGGCTTCCGCCCGATGCTGTACGACCTCGAAACCGATCCGGAAGAGTTTCTGGATCGCGGCGACGATCCCGAGTGCGCCGGCGTCATCGCTCGACTGCAGGCCGAGCTGTTCGACTGGGCGCTGCATCCCAACGACCACATCACGACGCCGCGCGAGAAGGTCGCCGCCTATGCCGACAACCAGCTCCAGGTGAAGGGCGGGATTTTGATCGGTGTTTGGGACGAAGCGGAGCTGGCGTCGATCAAGGACGGGATCGCGCAGCGCGCGAAGCTGTGAGTGAGCGGAAAGAGCCTCTCTCAGCTCGTCATGCCGGGGCTTGACCCGGGCATCCACGTCTTGCGTTAGGTGGCGGTGCACGTGGATGGCCGGGACAAGCCCGGCCATGACGGCGGAGAGCGGAGCGCAAACAGAAACTAATTCTCGATCTTGTACCCCGTCGCCTTCACGACCGGCTGCCAGAACGCGGTGTTGGCGGCGAGCTCCTTGGTCAGACCTTCCGCGCTGCTGCCCACCGGGATCAGACCGATCGCGGTGAGCTTCTCCTTCACCTCGGGCTTGGCGAGCGCGGCGCTTGCGGCCGCGCCGAGCTTGCTTGCGAATTCCGGCGAGCTGCCGGCGGGAAGCCACATGCCGTACCAGGCGTCGGCGACGAGATCGATGCCGCTCTCTTTCAAGGTCGGCACCTCTGAGGCAAAGGGCGAACGTTCCGCGCTGCTCACCGCGATGATCTTCACGCCCTTGGCGCGATGCTGCGCAAGCGCGTCGGCCAGCGTGGTGATCCCGAACGGAACATGGCCGCCGACGAGGTCGTTGAGGATAGCTGCGCTGCCGCGATAGGGCACGCGGCTCAAGGGAATGCCGAGGTCCTTCTCCAGCTTCGAGCCCATGAAATGCGGAATGGTGCCGCTGCTGGGTACGCCGAACGAGGTCCTGTCCGGATGTGCCTTCAGCCAGGCCGCGAACGACTTGAAATCCACAGCGTCGACCGCCGGGCTGATCACCAGCGCAAATTCAAAGCGCGCCAGCAGCGAGACCGGGACGAAATCCTTTGCAGCATCGAAGCTCGGAATCGTCTCGACCATCGGCAGCAGGTACATCGTGGGTCCGGTCGTCACCAGCACCATGCTGCCGTCGGGGCTTCCCCCCTTCACCGCCTTGATGCCGATCAGGCCGTCACCGCCGGTGCGGTTCTCGACCACGATGGTCCGCTGCAGTGCCGGCGCCATCTCCTGCGCGATCAGCCGGCACAGCGTGTCGCCGCCCGCGCCGGCCGCGAACGGGAAGATGATCTTGGTGAGCCCAGCCTGTGCGCGCGTCGCTCCCACCTGCGCCAGCAGCGGCAGGCTCAGACACCGGACCATGAATTTGCGGCGATCCATGGGTTTCCTCCACCGTTATGGTTGGCAGCATGAGAGCCGGACGGCCGCCCGGGGCAACCCGGCGTTCATCCTTTAGCATGCCGGCGCCTTGCGCGGGCCATCGTCCTGCTGCAAAAGCAGGGCCTCATCGGCGCCGCTCTCGCTCCGCCGTGTCCGATGCAGAGCAATCCGTCACACGCGCCAGCACTTGCACACATGGCCAGCCCCGAACTCAGTCAATTCCGCCGCATCGTCGTCAAGGTCGGCTCCGCGCTGCTGGTCGATTCCGACAAGGGCGAGGTGCGCGCGTCCTGGCTTGCCGCGCTCGCCGACGACATGGCCAAGCTGCATCGCGAGGGGCGTGACGTGCTCGTCGTCTCCTCCGGCTCGATCGCGCTCGGCCGCAGCCGCCTGAAATTGCCGCGCGGCCCGCTGAAGCTGGAGGAGAGTCAGGCAGCCGCCGCCGTCGGTCAGATCGCGCTCGCCCGCATCTGGTCGGAGGTGCTTGGCGCCCACGGCATCGGCGCCGGCCAGATCCTGGTGACGCTGCAGGACACCGAGGAGCGCCGCCGCTATCTCAACGCGCGCTCCACTATCGGCAAGCTGCTGGAGTGGCGCGCGATCCCCGTGATCAACGAGAACGACACGGTCGCCACCAACGAGATCCGCTACGGCGACAACGACCGCCTCGCCGCGCGCGTCGCCACCATGGCCAGCGCCGACCTGCTGGTGCTGCTGTCCGACATCGACGGGCTCTACGACGCCCCGCCGAAGAACAACCCGAACGCCAGGCTCATTCCCGTCGTCGACAGCATCTCCTCCGAGATCGAGGCTGTGGCAGGCGACGCCGAGTCCGAGCTGTCGCGCGGCGGCATGCGCACCAAGGTCGAAGCTGCC
Source organism: Bradyrhizobium sp. CAR08 (assembly GCF_052871955.1). Lineage (NCBI taxonomy): Bacteria > Pseudomonadati > Pseudomonadota > Alphaproteobacteria > Hyphomicrobiales > Nitrobacteraceae > Bradyrhizobium > Bradyrhizobium sp. CAR08. The sequence goes on along the minus strand of NZ_JBIXJX010000021.1, from coordinate 94,400 downwards.
AAGATCGCGACCACCGGCGGCACGCATATGCTGATCGCCTCGGGCAAGATCGAGCATCCGTTGCAGGCGATCGCCGATGGCGGCCGCTGCACCTGGTTCCTGACGCCGGCCAATCCCATCACCTCGCGAAAACGCTGGATCGCGGGCTCGCTTGAGCCGAAGGGTACGCTGACGATCGACGCCGGCGCGGTCGCGGCCCTGCGCGCCGGCGCCAGCCTGCTGCCGGCCGGCGTGATCAAGGTCGAGGGCCAGTTCGCCCGCGGCGACGCCGTGATCGTGCGCGGCCCCGACACCAGCGAGGTCGGCCGCGGCCTGATCGCCTACGACGCCGACGATGCCGAGCGGATCAAGGGCCGCTCCTCCCCGGATGTCATGGCCATCCTCGGCATCAGCGGGCGGTCCGAGATGATCCACCGGGATGATCTGGTGGTGGGCGGGTAAGGGCCGACAGACGCCCAAACCGTCATGCCCGGGCTTATCGCGGGCATCCACGTTCTTTCTTGCTGGCGGCAAGGCGTGGATGGCCGGGACAAGCCCGGCCATGACGTCGGAGCTGGGCCAGTGGCCGAGGTGGCACAACACCGGGAGACCAGCCATACCCGCCCCGCCCTTCGCAAAAGCGGGATTTCCGTGCTAGGACACTGCCTTAGCAGAAGGTTGAAACTCCCATGGCCGCCCCCCTCAAAGCCGTCGACGGCAATGCCGATCTTCAGGCGCTGATGACCGATCTCGGTACCCGTGCCCGCGCTGCCGCGCGCGTGCTGGCGCTGGCGCCGCCGGAGCAGAAGAACCGGGCGCTCGAGGCCATGGCGCGGGCGATCCGCAACAATTCAGCTGCGATCCTCGCCGCCAATGCCGAGGACGTCACCGAGGCCCGCGCCTCCGGCAACGCCACCTCGTCCTTCATCGACCGCCTGACGCTGACGCCGGCGCGGGTGGAGGGCATGGCCGAGGGCATCGGCATCGTGCGCGGCATTGCCGATCCCGTCGGCATCGTCACCGAGAGCTGGCAACGGCCGAACGGCATGACCATCGAGCGCGTGCGCGTGCCGCTCGGCGTCGTCGGCGTGATCTTCGAGAGCCGGCCGAACGTTGCGGCGGACGCCGGCGTGCTGTGCCTGAAGTCGGGCAATGCCGTGATCCTCCGCGGCGGCTCCGACAGTTTCCGCTCCTGCCGCGCGATCCATGACTGCCTGGTGCAGGGCCTGCGCGAAGCGGGCCTTCCCGAGGCTGCCATCACGCTGGTGCCGACGCGCGACCGCGCGGCGGTAGGCCAGATGCTGTCGGGATTGAATGGCGCCATCGACGTGATCGTGCCGCGCGGAGGCAAGAGCCTCGTCGCGCGCGTCGAGCAGGAAGCGCGCGTGCCGGTGTTCGCGCATCTCGAAGGCGTCAACCACATTTACGTCGACGGCAGCGCCGACCTCGCCATGGCGAAATCGATCGTGCTCAACGCCAAGATGCGCCGCACCGGCGTCTGCGGCGCCGCCGAGACGCTGCTGGTCGATCGCGCCGCAGCCGGTAAAAACCTCAAGCCGCTGGTTGAGATGCTAATCGAGGCCGGCTGCGAAGTGCGTGGCGACGACGCCGTGCAAAAGATCGATGCGCGCGTCAAACCCGCGAGCGCGGACGATTGGGACACCGAATATCTCGATGCGATCATCGCAGCGAAGGTGGTGGACGGCGTCGACGGCGCGATCGCGCATATCCAAAATCACGGTTCGCACCATACCGATGCGATCGTGAGCGCCGACGAGACCGCTGCGAAAAAATTCCTGAGCGAGGTCGATTCCGCGATCGTGCTGCACAACGCCTCGACGCAGTTCGCCGACGGCGGCGAGTTCGGCTTCGGTGCCGAGATCGGCATTGCCACCGGCAGATTCCACGCCCGCGGCCCGGTTGGCGCCGAGCAGCTGACGAGCTTCAAATATCGCGTTCACGGCACCGGGCAGACGCGGCCGTAGACGACGCAGGGCGCGGGGCATTGAGCAACAATTTCGTCGCGCCACGTTTCTTCGCGCAGGCCATACCGACCCATACCTCGGGCATGCGCATCGGCCTGCTCGGCGGCTCGTTCAACCCGCCGCACCAGGCCCATCGCGCGATCAGCCAGTTCGCGCTGAAACGACTCCAGCTCGATCGCGTGTGGTGGCTGGTGACGCCAGGCAATCCGCTGAAGGAGAACGGCGCGCTGCATGAGCTCGGCGCGCGCATGCAGGCGGCGCGCGAAATGGCCGACGATCCCAGGATCGAGGTGAGCTGTCTCGAATCCGTCATTCGCACGCGCTATACCATCGATACGATCAACACCTTGCGCCGCCGCCTCTCGGGCTTGCGCTTTGTCTGGATCATGGGCGCCGACAACCTCGCTCAATTCCATCGTTGGCAGCACTGGCGGCGCATCTCCGACCAGGTGCCGATCGCGGTCATCGACCGTCCGCCGCAGAGTTTTCGCGCCCTCGCCTCTCCCGCCGCCCAGGCGCTCAGGCGCTATCGGATGCCGGAGAATGAGGCGCCATTGCTTGCGGATCGGGCCGCCCCGGCCTGGGTATTCCTGACCGGAATGAAGCTGAATCTCTCGTCGACCGGCTTACGGAACCCGGACGGAAGCTGGAAAGGTACGAAGTGAGTCAGATTGTGCGAACGCCATGCGGTCTTCGGGCTCTCTGGCATATTGAAACCCTTAACCCCACATGATGTAGTGTAACCAGTGGGCGCCGGATTCGGCGTTCGCGATACAGTGAAAGGAATGGTCCCTGACCACATCTGTATTGTCCAAGACAGCCTCACCCAAGACGGCTTCACCGAAGTCTGTTTTACCCAAGGTTGCCAAGCCGACGCGTAAAACATCGACCAAAGCTGCGGCCTTGAAGGCGCAACCCGACGCCGACAAGACGCTGAGCCTGATCCTCTCCCGCCTCGACGACATGAAGGCGGAAGAGACTGTGACCATCGACCTTCGCGGCAAATCGGCCTACTCCGACTACATGATCGTCACCACCGGCCGGGTGAACCGGCATGTCGGCGCGATCGCGGAGAACGTCGCCAAAGGCCTCAAGGAAAACGGCATCAAGAACATCCACGTCGAGGGCTTGCCCAATTGCGACTGGGTGCTGATCGATTCCGGCGATGTGATCGTGCACGTGTTCAGACCCGAGGTCCGCGAGTTCTACAGTCTCGAGAGATTGTACACGCAGGGCCCAGGGGCGGCGAAGGCGATCTGAGAGGCTGCTGGCCGATTTCGAATCGGCTGACGCGCATGCTAGCGTCGTGCGCGCGCTGATCGCGCGCGGTCCAGAAAACGCGACCCTGAACATATCATGCGCATAGCCGTCATTGCGGTGGGCCGGCTGAAGCAGGGCCCCGAACGGGAGCTTGCCGAGCGCTATTTCGAGCGGTTCGACGAGGCCGGCCGCAAGCTCGGATTCCGCGAGCTCGCCATCCACGAATTGCCCGAAAGCCGCGCGCGCGATACGGCGACGCGGATGGCCGAAGAGGCCGCGGCGATCTCCGCGCACATTCCCGAAAAATCGGTCCTGGTGGCGCTGGACGAGCGCGGCCAGAATCTGGATTCGACCGTATTCGCACGGCATCTCGGGCGCTGGCGCGACGAGGGTGCCGGTCATACTATCTTCATGATCGGAGGGGCGGACGGACTTTCGCCCGAATTGCGCCGTAAGGCCAAGCTCGCGATCGCGTTCGGCTCTGCGACCTGGCCGCATCAAATGGTCCGCGTCATGCTTCTGGAACAGCTTTATCGGGCCGCCACCATTCTGGCGGGCCACCCCTATCACCGCGCGTGATCCGCGCCACAACGAGCACCTTTGCTTAAAGCGATGCGAGCGCCGATTTTCAACCTGCTGCTGATCGCCGGCGTTGCCGGCGCAAGCCTCGCGCAAGCTCAGACGCCTGCACCGCAGACTGCGGCCGTAGCGCCCGATGCGATCAAGCAGCGCGAGCAGGAGCTCGAAGCCGCGCGCGCCAGCAAGAAGAGCGCTGAGGAAGCGCAGGCCAAGCTCAAGGCCGAGATCACCTCGCTCGGCCAGGACCGCACCCAGCTCAATCAACAGTTGATCGACACCGCCGCCAATGTGCGCACCGTCGAGACCAAGATCGACGAGGCCGAAGCGCGGCTGCGATCGCTGAACGGCCGCGAACAGGCGATGCGCAGCTCGCTCGATTCACGCCGCGCCGACATCGTCGAGGTGCTGGCGGCCTTGCAGCGCGCCGGAAGGCGGACGCCGCCGGCACTTCTGGTACGGCCCGAGGATGCCCTGCAATCGCTGCGCACGGCGATGCTGCTCGGTGCCGTGGTGCCGGAGTTGCGCGGCCGTGCCGAGAAGATCGCGGGCGAGCTCGGCGAGCTCGTGGCCTTGCGCAAGACCATCGCGACCGAGCGCGACCAGCTTGCCTCCGACCGCGACAAGGTGCGCAACGACCAGACCCGGCTCGCGGCTCTGGTCGACGAACGGCAGCGTCAGCAGGCGTCGCGCGAAAAGGACCTCGACGCCGAGAACGCGCGCGCCGTTGCGCTCTCAAGACAGGTCGGCGATCTCCAGGGGCTGATCGCCAAGATGGAGCAGGATCTGCAAAGCGCCGCCAAGGCGGCCGAGAAAGCAGCTGAGGCCGCCAAGCAGGCCGAGGCCAAGGCGGCTGCAAACGCGGCCGCCAGCGCCAAGACCGGCCCCGGCGCATTCAAGGATCGTTCCCGCACCACCCCTGCGATGGCCTTCGCCGCGGCCAAGGGCCTGCTGCCTCTTCCGGTTAACGGTAACAAGATCAGGGATTTCGGCGGTTCGGACGGGCTCGGCGGGGTCCAGAAGGGCATTTCGCTGGCGACCCGGCCCGGCTCCCAGGTCACGACGCCGTGTGATGGCTGGGTGGTCTATGCCGGCCCGTTCCGCAGCTATGGACAACTCTTGATCCTCAATGCCGGGGGCGGGTATCATGTGCTGATCGCCGGGATGGAGCGCATTTCGGTCAACATCGGACAATTCGTGCTCACGGGGGAGCCTGTCGCGACCATGGGGTCGACCTCTCAAGTCGCCTCCATTCTCGCCACGAACGCGAGTCAACCTGTGCTCTATGTCGAGTTCCGCAAAGACGGCACTCCAATCGATCCAGGCCCATGGTGGGCCGCAAATGAAGGCGAGAAGGTTCGCGGATGATGCGCAAGACTTCAGTTATCCTCCTCAGCGCGGCCACCGGTGCGGCGCTGACGCTGTTCGTGACGCAACCGCGCGCGGTCTTCATGGGCTCCAGCGCGCGAGCCGCCACTGCGGACACCTATCGCCAGCTCAATTTGTTCGGCGACGTGTTCGAGCGCGTGCGCTCGGACTATGTCGAGAAGCCCGACGACACCAAGCTGATCGAATCCGCGATCAGCGGCATGCTCACCGGTCTCGATCCGCATTCGAGCTACATGGACGCCAAGAGCTTCCGCGACATGCAGGTGCAGACCCGCGGTGAGTTCGGCGGCCTCGGCATCGAAGTCACGATGGAAGACGGCCTGATCAAGGTGGTCTCGCCGATCGACGACACCCCGGCCTCGCGCGCCGGTGTCATGGCCAACGACATCATCACCAATCTCGACGACGAGGCGGTGCAGGGCCTGACCCTGAACCAGGCGGTCGAGAAGATGCGCGGCCCGGTCAACACCAAGATCAAGCTGAAGATCATCCGCAAGGGCCAGGACAATCCGATCGACGTCACGCTGGTGCGCGACAACATCCGCGTCCGTTCGGTGCGCGCCCGCGTCGAGGCCGACGACATCGCCTATATTCGCATCACCACCTTCAACGAGCAGACCACCGAAGGCCTGAAGCGCGAGGTCGCCAACCTCTCGAATCAGATCGGCGACAAGCTGAAGGGCTACGTCATCGACCTCCGCAACAACCCGGGCGGCCTGCTCGAGGAAGCGGTCACCGTCTCCGACTCCTTCCTGGAGAAGGGCGAGATCGTCTCGACCCGCGGCCGCAATGCCGAGGAGACCCAGCGCCGTACCGCGCATACGGGCGACCTCACCAAGGGCAAGCCGGTCATCGTGCTGGTCAACGGCGGCTCGGCTTCGGCGTCGGAGATCGTCGCCGGCGCGCTGCAGGACCACAAGCGTGCGACCATCGTCGGCACGCGCTCGTTCGGCAAGGGCTCGGTGCAGACCATCATTCCGCTCGGCTCCGGCAACGGCGCGCTGCGTCTGACCACGGCGCGCTACTACACGCCGTCGGGTAAGTCGATCCAGGCCAAGGGCATCGTGCCCGACATCGAAGTGCTGCAGGACGTGCCGGACGAGCTGAAGTCGCGCACCGACACCAAGGGCGAAGCTTCGCTGCGCGGCCATCTCAAGAACGACGGCGACGAGAAGACCGGCTCGCAGTCCTACGTTCCGCCGGACGCCAAGGACGACAAGGCGCTCAAGCTCGCCGACGATCTGCTCCACGGCATCAAGAACAGCGCGTCCGCGGCGCCCACGCCGGGCGGCGACAAGGCCACGACCGACAAGCCCAAAGCGGCGAACTAGGTCGGCGCATCGCGATCTGACGAAAAGGGCGGCTCCCGGAGCCGCCCTTTTTGCTTGAAACTCCTGATATCCCCGGCCTATCCCGGCCTGCCGCCGCTTGACCCCGGCGTGGTATCGTCATTGCTGAGTGATTCGGGATCGCGCATGACTGAAACGGCCGATGATCTGAGCGCCCCGCTCGGACGGGACAAGCCGCGCCGGAAACGCCGGCTGCGGCTGCCGTTCACGGCCATGCAGCTGCTCGCAGTCCTGCTCGGACTGTTCCTGGTCACCTTTGCCGGCTTCGCCATCTTCAACAAGGATCCGCTCGGCGGCGAGCCAATGACGCGGCTCGCGATCCGCGAACCCAATGCCGCAGACAAGGCTGGCGACGACAAGCCGGCCGCGGCCGGCCATGGCCAGGACAGCAAGCAGGAAAGCAAGCAACAGACCAAGGACGCACCGAAGCAGGCGGGCGAGCAGAAGACCGTCACCATGATCGACGGTTCCACCGGCATGCGCCACGACGTGGTGATCGGCGGCGATGCCGCCGGCAAAAGCGAGACGGCGGCGGCCGCCGCACCGCCGCCCGTCATGGCCGGGATCGACCCAAAACTTCTTGAGAAATCGCGCTATGGCATGATCCCCGCGGTTTCCGGGGATCTGAAGCCGTTCAACGTCTATGCGGCGGATGCCGACCGCGCCAAGGCCGCCAAGATGCCGGTGGTCGCGATCCTGATCGGCGGCCTCGGCGTCGGCGCCGCCAAGACCACCGATGCCATCATGCGGTTGCCAGCGGCGGTGACGCTGGCCTTCACGCCCTATGGGTCCGATCCAGGAAAACTCGCCGAGCGCGCCCGCGCCCAGCGCCACGAGATCTTCCTCCAGATCCCGATGGAGCCCTATGACTTCCCCGACAACGATCCGGGACCGCAGACGCTGCTGACCTCGCTGAGTGCCGACCAGAACATGGACCGCCTGTACTGGCATCTGAGCCGGATGCAGGGCTATGCCGGCCTCACCAATTTCATGGGCGCCCGCTTCATCGCAACGGAGCCGGCGATGCAGCCGATCATCCGCGAGGCGGCCAAGCGCGGCCTCGGCTTCTTCGACGACGGCTCCTCGCCCCGCAGCATCGCGCCGCAAGCGGCCGGCAGCCAGGCGATGCCGTTCGGCAAGGGCGATATCGCGATTGACGCGGTGCCGACCCCGGCCGAGATCGACCGCGCCCTGACCAAGCTCGAAGCGGCGGCGCGCGAGCGCGGGGTGGCCGTGGGCACCGCCTCCGCCCTCCCGGTTTCGATCGAACGCATCGGCGCCTGGACCAAGACATTGGGCGACCGAGGTATCCTTTTGGTGCCATTGACAACCGCGATGCTGAAATCAAAATCCAGCTAAATCAACGGATTGGTATGGTACAGGCCCGCGGGGCCTGCTTAAGCCTTACCGACAGCATGCGAGAGGTCTGGCGGAATGGCGCGTTACGAGGATCTGCCCTACCGGACCTGCGTCGGCGTGATGTTGCTCAACAAGGACGGACTGGTGTTCATCGGCCGGCGTGCCGGCGGCATCGAGCATGTTGACGACACCCATGTCTGGCAGATGCCGCAGGGCGGCGTCGATCCCGGCGAGGACAATTGGGAGGCCGCCAAGCGCGAGCTCTATGAGGAGACCAGCGTGCGTTCAGTTGAGCGGCTCGGCGAAGTTCCGGACTGGCTCACTTACGACATTCCGCGCACGGTCGCCGGGCGCACCTGGAAGGGCCGCTACCGCGGTCAGCGCCAGAAATGGTTCGCGGTCCGCTTCACCGGCAAGGATAGCGAGATCAACGTCGAAAAGCCCGGCGGCGGCCACAAGGCCGAGTTCGTGAGCTGGCGCTGGGAGCCGATGAAGAACCTGACCGGGCTGATCGTCCCGTTCAAGCGCCCGGTCTACGAGCGCGTGGTGAAGGAATTTTCCGCACTGGCGCAGGATTAGTTCAAGTCGCCATTCCAGGTTGATGCTAGAGCCGTTCCGTTCCGATAGAATCGGAACGGGGCTCTAGTTTTTTATTTTGACGCGTTTTCTTGACGCGAACCGCGGTATCCACTTCGCTCGAAAACGCTCTAATGCACAGCCTGAAATGACGACGAGAGATCCGCGCGTGAGCACTGAAAAACCCTACCGTCCCAATGTCGGAATCGCGCTGTTCAATGCCGATGGCCGCGTGCTGATCGGGCACCGCTTCAAGGGCGACGGACCCGAGATCATCCTGCCGGGTCTGGACTGGCAAATGCCGCAGGGCGGCGTCGACGAGGGCGAGGATTTGCGCGATGCCGCGCTGCGCGAGCTCTGGGAAGAGACCAGCGTCAAGAGCGCATCCTATCTCGGCGAGACCGACTGGCTGACTTACGAATTCCCGCCTTATGACGGGCCGCAGACGCATCGGCTGGCGAAATTCCGCGGCCAGCGCCAGAAATGGTTCGCGTTACGCTTCACCGGCAAGGATGACGAGATCGATCCGCTGACGCCGCGCAACGGGCAGCCCGCCGAGTTCGACGCCTGGCGCTGGGAGCGGCTCGACCGCGTCCCCGATGTCGTGGTGCCGTTCCGCCGCCACGTCTACAGCGCAGTGGCGCAGCAGTTTGCGCCGTTCGCGACCTAAAACGCGAAAACAACCCCATGCACAGTAGAACTGGGTTGAAATCATTAGAGAACTTTGCCCGGAAATTTGCGTGAACCTAATTGATCGGTCCCACCGTGAACGGGCCGATTGCGATGATGTGGCAATCGCTGTCGCGCTTGGCGCAGTCGGCGAGCGCGGAATTGACGGCGGTCTGCTCGTCCGCGGCCTTGAGGCCGAGGCCCGGCCGGCCCGCGGTGCCGACCGCGACGGCGTTCCAGCCCATGCCGTCGGCGAGCTTGCGCACGACCTCGTCGCGCGCATCTGCGACGATCGAGGCGTTCGACGCCGCATGGAAGAATCCGGTGATCCTCAGCAGGGTTGGGATCGGCACGACGAAATTCTCGTCGACGGCAACGACCAGGCAGGCGACGCCGGCGATCGCGCCGCACGATTCCAGTGAACGCCGCGCGGCATCGTCGGCGGACGATGCGCCCATCACCATGAAATATTGGCCGCCGGGGCCGAGCGCGACCGCGCGGGATTTTGCCGCGGGCACGAACATGTTCTCGAGCCGGACCTTGGCGGGATCGCGCACCATCGGAAAGTCTTTCGAGGCGAAGGCGCGCTCGGTCATGGCATCATGCCGGACGAACGGTTGCGGCGGCATCGGCGGTTTGCCGTGCGTGTAGACCACATTGTTGCCGACTGCATAGAGCTCGCAACGCCGCGGCGACTGCGCGGCATCGGCGCGCTTCTGGCACTGATCGAGTGCGGCGTTGCGCGCGGCTTCCTCGTTCGGCTGATTCAACGACGCGCCGGTGAACCCGCCGACATTGAGTGCGAACGCCTTGTAGTCGCCGGCAGCGGAATAGTCGCCGGCCAGGTAGTTGCGGATGCGCTCGTTGATGAAGGGGACGCTGTCGGCAGGAAACTTGCCGGCCATCGGTGAAGCCGATGGTGCCGGCATGGGCATCGGCGCTTTCGCCGCCATGGTGGATGACGGGCTTGGCGCTGCTGCCGCAGCCGCGTTGGGCATCGGACTTGATGCTGGGCTTGGCGCGGTCACTGCAACCGCCGGCGCCCTGGTCGTCTCGAGCTTGGTGAAATAGAGGAAGCCGCCGACGCCGATGGCGACGACGGAGACGACACCGACCACCAGCGGCCACATCCAGTTCGGCGCGGCCTCAGCCTTCGTCACCTTCTTGATCTGCGGCGTCGCGTAGCTACCGTCCCCGCGCCGCATCGCCACCATATAGGCGTGCACCGGCGTCGGGATGTTCTTGACCTCCTGCGCGCCGATATCGGCGAACTGCACCGACAGCTTGTTGGCGACCTGCTCGTGCACGGCGCGGGAGACGCAGATGCCCCCGACCTCGGCGAGGCCCTCGAGCCGGGCGGCGATATTGACGCCGTCACCGAGCAGATCGCCGTCGCGCTCGACCACGTCGCCGATGGTGATGCCGATGCGGAACGACATCTGCCGGCTCGGCGGATAGGCCATGTTGCGGGTTCGCAGGGATTCCTGAATGTCGATCGCGCAGCGCACCGCATCGACCGCGCTTGGAAATTCCGCAAGCACGGCATCGCCCGCGGTGTTGAAGATGCGTCCGCCCGCCCTGGCAATGAAATCATCGACGACCTCGCGATAGGCGGCGAGACGCCGCAGCGTCTCCTCTTCGTCTTCCGCAACCAGTCGCGAGTAACCGGCAATATCGGCCGCGAAAATCGCTGCGATCTTGCGTTTCATCTGCGGCCGGCCCCCGGAACAAAGTTCGCGGGCGCAGAATGGCGCTATCGGCGGCGCCGTGCAACAAAGTTTCAGCGCCCGCCACTTCCGTGACGAGCGCTGAACTTATTCAGGAATTTTCAGCTCGGGCCCCGGCGCAGTGCACCGGGGCTTAGTGCATCGCCGTGCTGCTGAGCTGCTGCTGGATGCTCTTGAAGTGGTCGAGCCGGGCGATGGCTTGATCGAGCTCGTTGCCTTCGTGCTCCTTCAAGCCCTCTTCCATCTCCGAGATGGTCGCGGCGAACTGCGCGCGGTCGAGCTCGGCCAGCGAGGTCGCGACGTCGGCGAGTACGGTCAGGCCCTTCTCGGAGACTTCGGCGATACCGCCGAGCACGATGATCTTCTCGTGCTTGCCGCCGGTGGTCACGGTGAGAATGCCGGGCCGGATCGCGGCCACGACCGGCGCGTGTCCCGCCAGCACGCCGAAGTCACCTTCGACGCCGGGGATATCGACCTGGTCGACCTCGCCCGAGAAGGCGAGCTTTTCCGGCGAGACGAGATCGAAGTGGAAGGTGGCCATTGGAAACCTGCGAATGGTGAGTAGCGAATTGCGAATGGAGCGGGAGCGGCGCGACTATTCGCTACTCCCTGCTCGCCCTTCGCAGCTTAGGCCGCCTCGGCCGCCAGCTTCTTGCCCTTCTCGATCGCCTCTTCGATGGTGCCGACCATGTAGAAGGCGGCTTCCGGCAGGTGGTCGTACTTGCCTTCGCAGAGGCCGCGGAAGCCCTTGATGGTGTCCGCGAGGTCGACGAACTTGCCGGGCGAGCCGGTGAAGATTTCGGCGACGTGGAACGGCTGCGACAGGAAGCGCTCAATCTTGCGGGCGCGGGCCACCGTCAGCTTGTCCTCTTCCGAAAGCTCGTCCATGCCGAGAATGGCGATGATGTCCTGCAGCGACTTGTAGCGCTGCAGCACCTGCTGGACCTGACGCGCGGTGTCGTAGTGCTCCTGGCCGACGACGAGCGGCGAGAGCATGCGCGAGGTCGAGTCGAGCGGGTCCACCGCCGGATAGATGCCCTTTTCCGAGATCGCGCGGTTCAACACGGTGGTGGCGTCCAAATGCGCGAACGAGGTCGCGGGCGCCGGGTCGGTCAAGTCGTCGGCCGGAACGTAAATGGCCTGCACCGAGGTGATCGAACCCTTCTGCGTGGTGGTGATGCGCTCCTGCAGCGCACCCATGTCGGTGGCGAGCGTCGGCTGGTAACCCACGGCGCTCGGGATACGACCGAGCAGCGCCGACACTTCAGAACCGGCCTGGGTGAAGCGGAAGATGTTGTCGACGAAGAACAGCACGTCCTGGCCCTGATCACGGAAGTGCTCGGCGACGGTCAGACCGGTGAGGCCGACGCGGGCGCGAGCGCCGGGCGGCTCGTTCATCTGGCCGAACACCAGCGCGCACTTCGACTTGACGCTCGGATCCGGATTATGCGGATCGGCGTTGACCTTGGACTCGATGAACTCGTGATAGAGGTCGTTGCCCTCGCGGGTACGCTCGCCGACGCCGGCGAACACGGAATAACCACCGTGCGCCTTCGCGACGTTGTTGATCAGCTCCTGAATCAGCACGGTCTTGCCGACGCCGGCGCCGCCGAACAGGCCGATCTTGCCGCCCTTGGCGTAGGGCGCGAGCAAGTCGACGACCTTGATGCCGGTGACGAGAATTTCAGCTTCGGTCGACTGGTCGGTGTAGCTCGGCGCTTCCTGGTGGATGGCGCGCATGCCTTCGGACTGGATCGGACCGGCTTCGTCGATCGGCTCGCCGATCACGTTCATGATGCGCCCGAGCGTGCCCGCACCCACGGGAACCGAGATCGGCTGACCGGTGTCGGTCACTTCCTGGCCGCGGACCAGACCTTCGGTCACGTCCATCGCGATCGTGCGCACGGTGGACTCACCGAGATGCTGCGCAACTTCCAGCACGAGGCGGATGTTGCCGTTCCTGGTTTCCAACGAATTCAGAATGGCCGGCAGATGGCCTTCGAACTGAACGTCGACGACGGCGCCCATGACCTGGGTGACACGACCGACCTGGGTAGCTGCTGTAGCCATGAAGCTCTCCTTCGAAATTCTTTACTTGAACGACCGTCGTTTGGTTCGTGCGTCAGACCGCCTCGGCGCCGGAGATGATCTCGATCAGCTCCTTGGTGATCTGGGCTTGACGGGTTCGGTTGTAGATCTGGGTTTGCTTGCGGATCATTTCGCCGGCGTTGCGGGTGGCGTTGTCCATGGAGCTCATCTGCGCGCCATAGAACGAGGCGTTGTTTTCCAGCAGCGCACGGAAAATCTGCACCGCGATATTCCGCGGCAACAGGCCGGAGAGGAGTTCGTCTTCCTCCGGCTCATAGTCGTAGGACGTCGACGGCGCGGTCGCCGCCTTTTCTTCCACGGTCAGCGGAATGATCTGCTGCGCGGTCGGGACCTGGGCAATCACCGACTTGAACTGCGCGTAGAACAGCGTGCAGACGTCGAATTCGCCGTTGTCGAAGCGGGCCAGAACCTTCTTGGCGATGTCGTCCGCGTTGACGAAGCCGAGCTGACGAACGCCGCGCAGGTCGAGATGCTCGACGATCTGCTTGTCGTACAGGCGGCGGAGCTGCTCGTAGCCCTTGCGGCCGACGCAGAAGAATTTGACTTCCTTGCCCTGCGCCATCAGCGACTGGGCGCGCTCGCGCGCGAGGCGCACGATCGAGGAGTTGAACGCGCCGGACAGGCCGCGCTCGCCGGTGCAGACCAGCAGCAGGTGAACCTGATCCTTGCCGGTGCCGGCCAGCAGCACCGGGGCGCCGGGCGAACCGGCGGCAGCGCTGGCGATGTTGGAGATCACCGCGCTCATCTTGTCGGCATAGGGCCGCGCCGCCTCGGCCGCTTGCTGCGCGCGGCGCAACCGGGACGCCGCGACCATTTGCATGGCCTTGGTGATCTTCTGCGTCGCCTTGGTGGAGGCGATGCGGACGCGCATGTCTTTAAGTGACGCCATTCTTCGTTCACCCCGGCGGTTCGATCCCTTGGATCAAGCCGCTAGCCTATCCCAGTCGTCATGCCCGGGCGTGTCCCGGGCATCTACGTCTTCGTCTCCATGCAGTGAGGCACGGAAGGCCGGGACAAGAAGCCCGGCCATGCGACCGTTCTTATGCGAAGCTCTTGGCGAAACCTTCGACCACCGACTTCAGCTTGGCGGCGGTGTCGTCGGAGAGATCGCGGCTGTCGCGGATCGCGTTGAGGATCTCGACGTTCTTGCCGCGGAGCAGCGACAACAGACCGTCCTCGAACGCGCGCACCTTGTTAACCGGCAGCGGGTCGAGATAGCCGTTGGTGCCGGCCCAGATCACGCAGACCTGCTCTTCCATCTTCAGCGGCGCGAACTGCGGCTGCTTCAGGAGCTCGGTCAGACGCGAGCCGCGATTGAGCAGGCGCTGGGTCGAGGCGTCGAGGTCGGAGCCGAACTGCGCGAACGCCGCCATTTCGCGGTACTGCGCGAGCTCGCCCTTGATCTTGCCGGCGACCTTCTTGGTGGCCTTCGTCTGTGCCGAGGAGCCGACGCGCGACACCGACAGACCGACGTTCACCGCGGGGCGAATGCCCTGGAAGAACAGGTCGGTTTCCAGGAAGATCTGGCCGTCGGTGATCGAGATGACGTTGGTCGGAATGTAGGCCGACACGTCGTTGGCCTGGGTTTCGATGACCGGCAGCGCCGTCAGCGAGCCCGAACCCTGGTCCTTGTTCAGCTTCGCCGCGCGCTCGAGCAGGCGGGAATGCAGATAGAACACGTCGCCCGGATAGGCTTCGCGGCCCGGCGGGCGGCGCAGCAGCAGCGACATCTGGCGGTAGGCGACGGCCTGCTTGGACAAATCGTCATAGATGATGACGGCGTGCATGCCGTTGTCGCGGAAGTACTCGCCCATGGTGCAGCCGGTGAACGGCGCGATGTACTGCATCGGTGCCGGATCCGACGCGGTGGCGGCGACGATGATCGAATATTCGAGCGCGCCCTGCTCTTCCAGCACCTTCACGAACTGGGCAACCGTCGAGCGCTTCTGGCCGATCGCGACGTAGACGCAATACAGCTTGATGTTCTCGTCCGGCTGCGCGTTGAGCGGCTTCTGGTTGAGGATGGTGTCGAGCGCGATCGCGGTCTTGCCGGTCTGACGGTCGCCGATGATCAGCTCGCGCTGGCCGCGGCCGATCGGGATCAGGGCGTCGATCGCCTTGAGGCCGGTCGCCATCGGCTCGTTCACCGACTTGCGCGGAATGATGCCGGGCGCCTTGACGTCGACGCGCATGCGCTTGTCGGCCTGGATCGGGCCCTTGCCGTCGATGGGGTTGCCGAGCGCGTCGACGACGCGGCCGAGCAGGCCCTTGCCGACCGGCGCGTCCACGATGGCGCGGGTGCGCTTGACGGTCTGACCTTCCTTGATCTCGCGGTCAGCGCCGAAAATGACGATACCGACGTTGTCGGTTTCGAGGTTCAGCGCCATGCCGCGGGTGCCGTTCTCGAATTCGACCATTTCACCGGCCTGGACGTTATCCAGACCGAAAACGCGGGCGATACCGTCGCCGACGGACAGCACCTGTCCGACTTCGGAGACTTCAGCTTCCTGGCCGAAATTCTTGATCTGGTCCTTGAGGATCGCGGAAATTTCCGCGGCGCGGATGTCCATCAGCCTGCCTCTTTCATCGCGTGCTTGATCGAATTGAGTTTGGTGCGAAGCGAGCTATCGATCATTCGGCTGCCAAGCTTGACCACGAGGCCACCGATGATCGAGGGATCGACCTTCACGTTGAGCGCGACGTCCTTGCCGGTCACCGACTTCAGGGCAACCTTGAGGGCGTCGAGATTCTTGTCCGAGAGCGCCTCCGCCACGGTGACGTCGGCCGTGGCCTCGCCCTTGAACTTGGCGACCAGGGCGCGATAGGCGCGGATGACGTCAGCCACCGCGAACAGGCGGCGGTTGGCGGTCAGCACTTTCAGGAAATTGGCGGAGATGCCGGCGATGCCGGCCTTGTCCAGCACGGCCGAGAGGGCTCTGGACTGGGCATCGGCCGCGAACACGGGGCTCCGGACGAGGCGCTTCAAATCGGCGCTCTCGTTCAGCATGCCCTCGAATTTCTCGAGATCGGCCTTGACCTCGTCGACCACTTTCTGGTCGCGGGCCAGTTCAAACAAGGCCGTTGCATAACGGCCCGACACACCGGAAACGGACGTATCTTCTGCAGCCACAGACGTGCTCTTTTTGCTGTCAAACTCGCAAGGGAAAAACCGTCGCCACGAAGCGGCGCCTAGCGATCCAAGCCCTTGGAATTCAAGCGGGACTTCGATTTTCGACCCCGCACGGAAGTGCCGGGCTCGTTAAAATCGCGGCTTTGCTAACATAGCAGGCGCGCACGTGCAACATGACGCCAAATTAAAGGCATGACGTTCTGTCGCCAGTTCGTCGCACTCCACGACGACGCGACGACGACCTTGCATGCCGCGGAATTGCCACAGCGCTTAAGCCCACCCCTGAGCCGAGGCCGGCGATTGGTTCCTGCCCTCAGCGCATAGCGGCCATGAACACGGATCGCTGAGGCATGATTCCGGCCCTCCCGGCTCCGCTCGCCGAATACTTTCTGAATTCTAAATGCGGAAATCGATGACTTCGTTTTACAGTATTCGTAAGTAATATAGAGGTTAACAAATCGTTAAATTCCAATATTACGGAATGTCGGCCGAATATCCCTGCCGGTAACAAGATATTACAGGGCGACACAGAACGGATTTACTGCCCAATTCATGCCTCATTAGGAATCGAAACGCGATCCCGCTCGCAAACTTACGGGGGCTCCACTTGCCACATATGTGGCAATACTAGTTAGGGACCAATATATGCTTTGTTTGAAGACGCTGGGCTCAGTGACCCGGCCGCGTACGGCGATCGCCTTCGTTGCCGCAACTCTTCTCATCGGGGGAACTGCCACCGAAGCTTCCGCCAAATCCCGCCATCACCATCGCTATTCCCACCATCATCACCGCCACCACGCCCAGACCGATGCCAACACGACCTCCGATTGGCGTAACGCCAATGCATCGATGACGCCGTCGCAGGGCACCGGACGTTCCTTCTCCGGCATGGCTTCCTTTTACGGGAACGAGTCCGGCAGCAGGACCGCCTCGGGCCAGCGCTTCAACCAGAACGCCATGACCGCGGCGCACCGTTCACTGCCGTTCGGCACCAAGCTGCGTGTCACCCATGGCGGCTCGAGCGTCATCGTCACCATCAACGACCGTGGCCCGTTTATCCGCGGCCGTGTCCTCGACCTCTCCACGGGCGCTGCCCGTGCCATCGGCCTCACCGGCGCCGGCGTCGGCCGCGTCACCGCGGAAGTCGTCTCCTAAGACGCGCGACGCGTGAAACAAGCCCGCCGTCTTGGGGGACGGCGGGCTTTTTGTTTGTTCCTCCGCCGTCATTGCGAGGAGCGCAATGACGGGGAGAGAGCGGGGGGCCTACAAAAAGCTCTGCGGATCGACGTCGACTTCGAGCTTTTGATTGCCCTTCGGCTTCGGGCATACGGCAAGCCAGTTGCGCAAATAATCCGACAGGTCGAAGCCGCGCGCGGATTTCACCAGAATGCGGAAGCGGTAACGGCCCTTGATGACCGCGAGCGGGGCTTCCGCCGGGCCCAGCACCACCACGCGCTCGTCGCGCGGCGCGAGCGCGACGAGGTGGCGGCCAAAGCCTTCGGCGCTCGGCCGGTCGCCGGCGGAAATGATCAGGCTCGCGAGCCGCCCGAACGGCGGATAGAGCGTGCGTTCGCGCAAATCGATCTCGCTGTCGTAGAATGCTTCGCGGTCGCAGGCGATCAGCGCCTTCATCACCGGATGATCGGGCTGATGGGTCTGGAGATAGCCGACGCCGCGGCCCTGCTCGCGGCCGGCGCGGCCGATCACCTGGTTGAGCAATTGCCAGGTGCGTTCCGAGGCGCGCGGATCGCCATTGGACAGGCCGAGATCCGCATCGACCACGCCGACCAGATTGAGCCGCGGGAAATTGTGGCCCTTGGCGACGAGCTGGGTGCCGATGATGACGTCGACGCGGCCCTCCGCGATGTCATTCAGCTCGGAGCGCATCGTCTCGATCGAGGTGATGAGATCGCTCGACAGCACCATGGTGCGCGCCTCCGGGAAGAGCGCCGCCGCCTCCTCCTGCAAGCGCTCGACGCCGGGCCCGACCGCGACCAGCGATTCCTCCGCCGCGCAATGCGGACAGGTTTGCGGGCGCGGCATCGAGAAGCCGCAATGGTGACAGACGAGGCGCTGGCGGAAGCGGTGATCGACCAGCCAGGCATCGCAGATGGTGCAGGCGAAGCGATGGCCGCAGGCGCGGCACAGCGTCAACGGTGCATAACCGCGGCGATTGAGGAACAGTAGCGCCTGCTCGCGCCGCTCGATCGCGGTCCTGATCTCGGACGCCAGCCGCGGCGAGATGAAGCGGCCGCGCGCCGGCGGCTCGCGGCGCATGTCAATGGCCTCGATATGTGGCATGTGCTGGCCGCCGAAGCGCGACGGCAGAGCGATGCGCTGATAGCGGTTCTTGCGCGCATTGACCTCGGATTCGACCGACGGCGTCGCCGACGCCAGCACGATCGGAACCTTTGCGATATGCGCGCGCACCACCGCCATGTCACGGGCGTGATAATGCACGCCCTCGTCCTGCTTGTAGGCTTGGTCGTGCTCTTCATCGACCACGATGAGGCCGAGATTGGCGTAGGGCAGAAAGAGCGCTGAGCGCGCGCCGACCACAACCGGCGCGCTGCCCTCGGAGATCGCCGCCCAATTGCGCGCGCGGGTGCGCGGCGTCAGTTCGGAATGCCATTCCAGAGGGCGCACGCCAAAGCGCTGCGCGAAGCGATCGAGGAACTGGCCGGTGAGCGCGATCTCCGGCATCAGGATGAGCGACTGTTTTCCGCGGCGGATCGCCTCGGCGACGGCTTCGAAGTAAACCTCGGTCTTGCCCGAGCCGGTGACACCGTCGAGCAGCGCGACGTGAAAGCTGCCGTTGGCGGCGAGTGCGCGCATGGCATCGACCCCGGCGCGCTGAAGCGGCGAAAAATCCGGCCGGCTGAAATCCGGATCTGGGGCCGGCGGCGGCGGCGGCGGGGGCATCGGCTCGACCGAGAGCGTTCCTTCGTCGACGAGGCCGTCGATCACGCCGGCCGAAACCCCGGCCTCTCTGGCCGCCTCGGACTTGCCGTGCAGCAGCCGGTCCGACAGCACCTCGATCAGGCGCTGCCGCGCCGGCGTCAGACGTTTTGGCGGATCGCCGACCAGGCGCACGCCGGCGCGCACCCGCTCGGGGCCGAGGTTGTCGCCCATCCGCAGGCACATGCGCAGCACCATGCCGCGCGGGCTCAACGTGTAATTGGCGATCCAGTCCACGACCGCACGCAGCTCGGGCTTCAGCGGCGGGATGTCGAGCTTTTCGCTGACCTCCTTAAGGCGGTTGTGCAGGCGCGGATCAGGATTGGCGTTTTCGGCCCAGACCACCGCGAGCACCTCCCGCGGGCCGAGCGGCACGCCAATAATGTCGCCCGCCTTCAGCTCCATCCCGCGCGGCACCTTGTAGGAATAGGTCTGGTCGAGCGCGACCGGCACCAGCACGTCGACCATGCGGGTCGCGTTGGCGGAGACGGCGTTGCTGCGCGACGTGTGATCCATGGAGGGGAATCGGAACCCGAGGGCTTCAAGGCTAGCGCCCTGAGGCGGCCTTAGCGAACGATAAACGAGTGTGATGCGATATACTGAGTGGAATCACCACGTCCAGAGCGCATGAGCAAAGCGGCCGCCCCACAAATCGACCTCGCCAGCGCCGATCCTGATATCGCGCAGGAGATGACGCGCTGGCTGTCGCATCTCGGCGCGGAGCGGCGGCTGTCGCCGAAGACGCTGGAAGCCTATGCCCGCGATTTGCGGCAATGCCTGAATTTCCTCTGCGGCCATTGGGGCGAGCGAGTGACGCTAAAGCGTTTCGGCGCGCTGGAGGCCACCGATATCAGAGCCTTCATGGCGATGCGCCGCGCCGACGATATTGCCGGCCGCTCGCTGATGCGCGCGCTCGCGGGCCTGCGCTCGTTCGGCCGCTTCCTCGAGCGCGAAGGCAAGGGCAAGGTCGGGGCGCTCTCGGCGATCCGCGCGCCGAAAGTCGCAAAGAGCCTGCCCAAGCCGCTGCCGATGGCGTCGGCCAAACGTCTTGCGGACGCCGACGAGCGCGCCGGCGAGGACCGCGAGACCTGGATTCTTGCGCGCGACGCCGCCGTGATGGCTCTCCTCTACGGCTCGGGCCTGCGCATCTCCGAAGCGCTGGGGCTGACGCGCCGCGAGGTCCCGCGTCCCGGTGAAGGCGACGTGCTGATCGTGACGGGCAAAGGCAACAAGACCCGCATGGTGCCGGTGCTCCAGAACGTGCTCGCACTGGTGCAAGAATACGCTTCCATGTGCCCGTATCCGCTGCCGGCGGAGGGGCCGATCTTCGTCGGCGCACGCGGCGGGCCCTTGAGCCCGCGCATCATCCAGCTCGCGATGGAGCGGCTGCGCGGCGCGCTGGGCCTGCCCGACAGCGCCACGCCGCACGCCCTCCGGCATTCCTTCGCCACGCACCTGTTGTCACGCGGCGGCGATTTGCGCGCGATCCAGGAATTGCTCGGCCATGCCTCGCTCTCGACCACGCAGATCTATACCGGCATCGATGCCGAGCGGCTGCTGGAAGTCTATGCCAGCGCGCATCCGCGTCGCTGATGCTGACATGAAGCTGGCATAGCAAGCCTCTCAGCGCGGATGCCTCTTGCGCGGCGCCCGCGGTTCGGTCAATCGTGAGGAATCGAGCCAGGAGGGACTTATGAGTGCACATGAAAGCATGGAGCATGCCGAGCACGCCGAACACGCGTCCGGCTCGAACAAGAAGATCGCGCTCCTGATCGCCGTGCTGGCGCTGTTCCTGGCGATCTCGGAGACGCTCGGCAAGGGCGCCCAGACCGAATCGATCAGCAAGAACGTCGAGGCTTCCAATCTCTGGGCCTTCTTCCAGGCCAAGAGCATCCGGCGCACCATGGTGCAGACCATGGCCGACCAGGGCAAGCTGATCCTCGGCGCGGCGAGCGACGAGGCCAACAAGGTGGCCGTGCAGAAGCAGATCGAGGACTGGCAGAAGACCGCGCAGCGTTACCGCTCCGAGCCCGAGACCGGCGAAGGCACCGAGCAGCTGGCCGAAAAGGCCAAGCACGCCGAGCATGAGCGCGACGAGGCGACTGCGAAGTATCATCACTTCGAGCTGGCGTCGGCGGCTTTCCAGATCGGCATCGTGCTGGCCTCGGCGACGATCATCACCGGCATGATCGCACTCGCCTATGTCGCTGGCCTGCTAACGATCGGCGGGCTCGTCATGACCGGGCTCGGCCTGTGGTTGCCGCATCTGCTGCATTTGCATTGAGACTACATCGCGCGACATACGCGGTGTCATGCCCCGGCTTGACCGGGGCATCCAGTACGCCGCGGCTTTTCCGTATGCATTGCCGTCTCTGGAATACTGGATCGCCCGGTCAAGCCGGGCGATGACAGCGAGTGTGCGTCGAGCTCAGCGCGCTTCGTGCACGCTCTTGCGGAAACGCTGGATCAGGCGGAGCGTGCGGGAGGACCAGCCTTCGCCGTTGCCGGCGATCATGTCCTTGATGCGTCGCTTGATCGGATCGACCAGCTCGGCGGCCTTAGCACGCAGCTTCAGCACCAGATCGTAGAGCCGCTCGAACCACGCCATCTCCATCAGCTTGTCGCGCGTCACGTCGAACACGAAGGCGGTGACGCCGACCCCGAGCAGCTTTGCGAACACGATGGTGAAGACCGCGCTGGTCCAGTATTCGTGCGTGAGCAGCCACAGGCCGACCAGCTTGAGCGGAAACAGCGGGATGATGGGCACGGCGAACACGATCAGCGTCATCGCCGGCGACAGCGCATCGACGCGGTCCGACAGCCATTGCTTGAACCGGGCGAGCGGGACAATTGCGACAACCCGCGCGACGATCGGTTCGAGATGGTCCCACAGCCAGGCTTCGATCAGGAAGATGATCGCAAGCAGGACCCAGACCGGTTGAAGCAGGCGGCGTAGCATGTGTTTCCCGCCCGATTCGGCGCTGGGCGCGACCTACATATGGATGGCCCGCTTGCCGACTGCAAGCGCGGCTTCCTTGATGGCCTCCGAGCGCGTCGGGTGCGCGTGGCAGGTGCGCGCGAGATCCTCCGCGCTGCCGCCAAACTCCATGAGAACGGCCGCCTCATGGATCATTTCGCCGGCTTCGCGGCCGATAATGTGCACGCCGAGCACGCGATCGGTCTTCGCATCTGCGAGAATCTTCACAAAGCCGTCGGTGGTCTGGTTGACCTTGGAACGGCCGTTGGCGGTAAAGGGAAACTTTCCGACCGTATAAGCCACGCCCGCCTGCTTCAGCTCCTCCTCGGTCTTGCCGACGGAGGATACTTCCGGCGTGGTATACACGACGCTTGGGATAACATCGTAGTTCACGTGGCCGGCCTGCCCGGCGATGATCTCGGCAACCGCGACGCCTTCATCCTCGGCCTTGTGCGCGAGCATCGGGCCCGCGACGACGTCGCCGATGGCATAGACGCCCTTCACGCTGGTCGCGAAATGCGGATCGATCTGCACGCGGCCGCGATTGTCGAGCGCAACGCCGGCTTCCTTCAGGCCAAGCCCCTCCGTGTACGGCACACGGCCGATACAGACGAGAACGACGTCGGCTTCCAGCGTCTCGGCAGCGCCGCCGCCGGCGGGCTCGACCGTCGCCTTCAGCGTCTTGCCGGACGTGTCCACGCCCGTCACCTTGGCACCCAGCTTGAACGCAAACCCCTGCTTCTCCAGGATGCGCTGGAATTGCTTGGCGATCTCGCCGTCCATGCCGGGCAGGATGCGGTCGAGGAATTCGACGACGACCACTTCGGCGCCGAGACGGTGCCAGACCGAGCCGAGCTCGAGGCCGATCACGCCGGCGCCGACGATCAGCAACTTGCCGGGGACCTTGTCCAGCGACAGCGCACCGGTCGACGACACGATGCGGGTCTCGTCGATCTCGATGCCCTTGAGCCGCGCGATGTCCGAGCCGGTGGCGATCACGATGCTCTTGGTTTCGACGACCTGCGACTTGCCGTCGGCGGAGATCTCGACCTTGCCGGTGCCGAGAATCTTGCCGGCGCCCTTGAGCACGTCGATCTTGTTCTTCTTCATCAGGAACTCGACGCCTTTGACGTTGCCGTCGATGCCCTGCTGCTTGAAGTTCATCATCGCAGGCAAATCGAGCTTCGGCGCGGAGACGCTGACGCCCATCTTGGCGAAGGAATGCCCGGCCTCCTCGAACATTTCGGAGGCATGCAGCAGCGCCTTCGACGGCATGCAGCCGACATTGAGGCAGGTGCCGCCGAGCGTCGCGTTCTTTTCCACCACGGCGACTTTCATGCCGAGCTGCGCTGCACGCACCGCGCAGACATAACCGCCCGGTCCGGTGCCGATGACGACGAGATCGTAGGTAGCCATGAGAGAAAGTCCCGTAAGTTTAGCGTTGAAGGATGTGTCAGCGTCCGCGCGGCGCGTCAGCGTCCGCCGGACACATCGAGAATGGCTGAGGTAACGTAGGAGGCATCGTCCGACATCAGCCAGACGATGGCATTGGCGACTTCATCGGCCGTACCGACGCGCTTCATCGGCACCATATGGGCCAAGCGATGGGCGCGGTCGGGCTCACCGCCGGCAGCGTGGATTTCGGTGTCGATCAGGCCGGGGCGGATGCCCGCGACGCGAATGCCCTCGCCGGCAACCTCATAGCCGAGGCCGATGGTGAAGGAATCGATCGCGCCCTTGGACGCGGCATAGTCGACATAGGTGTTCGGCGCGCCGAGCTTGGCCGCAACCGACGACAGATTGACGATGACGCCGCCCTGGCCGCCATGCCTGGTCGACATCCGCTTCACGGCTTCGCGCGCGCAGAGGATGGAGCCGGTGACGTTGACCGCCATCACACGCTGGATGCGCTCGGCCGACATCTCGTCGACGCGCACGCCGCTGGTCCCGACAATACCGCCATTGTTGACGAGCGCGCCGAGCGTGCCGAACGCGTCCGCGGCCTTGAACAGCGCCAGGATGTCGCTTTCCTCGGCGACGTCGCATTTCACCGCGATGGCCTTGCCGTTGCTGGCCGCGATCTCGGCGACCACCTCATCGGCGGCCGTCTTGTTGCTGGCATAGCCGACAACGATCCGGAAGCCGCGTGCCGCGGCGGCAATTGCGGTCGCACGGCCGATGCCGCGGCTGCCGCCGGTGATGACAACGACTTTATCCGTCACGCGCGCCTCCATAGTTCGACACGCGCCGTCGCGAAAAGCGACGGCGCTCGCAGAGCATCAGCGATCAGAGATCGAGCACCAGGCGCGCCGGATCTTCCAGGCTCTCCTTGACGCGGACAAGGAAGGTCACGGCTTCCTTGCCGTCGATGACGCGGTGATCGTAGGACAGCGCCAGATACATCATCGGGCGGACCTCGATCTTGCCGCCGACGACCATCGGCCGCTCCTGGATCTTGTGCATGCCGAGGATGCCGGACTGCGGCGCGTTCAGGATCGGGGTCGACATCAGCGAGCCGTAGATGCCGCCATTGGTGATGGTGAAGGTGCCGCCCTGCATCTCGTCGATCTTGAGCTGGCCGTCGCGGGCGCGGCGGCCGAAATCGGCGATGCCCTTCTCGATGTCGGCGATCGACTTGTTGTCGCAGTCGCGCACCACGGGCACGACGAGGCCCTTGTCAGTGCCGACGGCGACGCCGATGTGATAGTAGTTCTTGTAGATCAGATCGGTGCCGTCGATCTCGGCGTTGACGGCCGGGATGTCCTTCAACCCCTGGACGACGGCCTTGGTGAAGAAGCCCATGAAGCCGAGCTTCGAGCCATGCTTCTTCTCGAACGCATCCTTGTAGTGAGCACGCAGCGCCATGACGTTGGTCATGTCGACCTCGTTGAAGGTCGTGAGCATCGCGGCGGTGTTCTGCACGTCCTTGAGGCGGCGCGCGATGGTCTGGCGCAGCCGGGTCATCTTGACGCGCTCTTCGCGGGCGGCGTCATCGGCCGGCGAGGGCGCGCGGACCTGAACCGCGGCGGCCGGCTGGTTGATCGGGGTCGGCGCCGAGGCCGCACGCTCGATCGCGGCGAGCATGTCGCCCTTGGTGACGCGCCCGTCCTTGCCGGAGCCGGGAACGGTCGAGGCGTCGACGCCGGTCTCGGCCGAGAGCTTTCGCACGGAGGGAGCGAGCGGCGCGTCGGCCGGGGGTGCCTTCGCCGCGGCGGGAGCAGCCGCAGCAGCGGCCGCAGGAGCGGCAGCCGCGGGTTTTGCAGGCGCAGCGGGCGCCGGCTTGGCAGCGCCGGCGGCGCCTTCGGTAATCTGGCCGAGCAGCGCGCCGACGGCGACGGTGGCACCATCGGCGGCGATGATCTCGCTCAGCGTGCCGGCGGAGGGCGCCGGGACTTCGATGGTGACCTTGTCGGTCTCGAGCTCCACCAAGGGCTCGTCGACGGCGACGGGATCGCCGGCCTTCTTGAACCAGCGGCCGATGGTGGCCTCGGTGACGGATTCGCCGAGGGTCGGCACACGAATTTCAGTCATGGTCTTTTCCTTAAGGAGATCGCCAATGCGGACATAGGTGCAGATGTCAGCGCCCGCGGATGCGGGCGATCCAGTACGCCGTGACAGTCGTGATAGAGACGGGCGGCGCGGAATACTGGATCCCCCGCCCCGGTGCGCAATTGCGCACAAGGCGGGGCATGACGAGGTGTAAAAACTTCTCAGCTCAATGCTTCGTCCAGGAACGCCTTCAGCTGCGCCTGATGCTTCGACATCAGACCCGTGGCGGTCGCGGCGGAGGCGGCGCGGCCGACATAACGCGGACGCCGGCTCGCACCGTTCACCTGGTTCAGCACCCATTCCAGATAGGGCTCGATGAAGTGCCAGGCACCCATGTTGCGCGGCTCTTCCTGGCACCACACCACTTCGGCCTTCTTGAAGCGCGACAGTTCGGCCACCAGCGCCTTGAGCGGCACCGGATAGAGCTGCTCGACGCGCATCAGATAGATGTCGTCCATGCCGCGCTTCTCGCGCTCCTCGTAGAGGTCGTAATAGACCTTGCCCGAGCAGAGCACGATGCGGCGGATCTTCTCGTCGGGAACGAGCTTGATCGCTTCGCTCGGCAGCATCTGGGCGTCGTCATAGAGGATGCGGTGGAAGGTCGTTCCCTTCGCGAGCTCCTCGAGACGCGACACCGCCCGCTTGTGACGCAGCAGGGACTTCGGCGTCATCACGATCAGCGGCTTGCGGATCTCGCGATGAAGCTGCCGGCGCAGCACGTGGAAGTAGTTCGCCGGCGTGGTCGGATAGACCACCTGCATGTTGTCTTCCGCGCACATCTGCAGATAGCGCTCCAGACGCGCCGAGGAGTGCTCCGGTCCCTGGCCTTCATAGCCGTGCGGCAGGAGGCAGACGAGGCCGGACATGCGCAGCCATTTGCGCTCACCCGAGGAGATGAACTGGTCGAACACGACCTGCGCGCCGTTGGCGAAGTCGCCGAACTGCGCTTCCCACAGGGTGAGCGTGTTCGGCTCGGCGAGCGAATAGCCGTATTCGAAGCCGAGCACGGCTTCTTCCGACAGCAGCGAGTTGATGACCTCGTAATGGCCCTGCTCGTGACCGAGATGGTTGAACGGCGTGTATCGGCTCTCGTCTTCCTGGTCGATCAGGACCGAGTGGCGCTGCGAGAAGGTGCCGCGCTCCGAATCCTGCCCGGACAGGCGGACATGGTGGTTCTCGTTGAGCAGCGTGCAGAATGCCAGCGCCTCGCCGGTGGCCCAGTCGATGCCCGTGCCGCCGTCGATCGCTTTGGCGCGGTTTTCGAGGAAGCGCTGAATGGTGCGGTGGACGCGGAAACCGTCCGGCACCTTGGTGATCTTGCGACCTATGTCCTTCAGGGCGGCGATGTCGACGCCGGTGACGCCACGCCGCGCATCTTCTTCCTGATCGGCGATCTTGAAGCCGGCCCATTTGCCGTCGAGCCAGTCGGCCTTGTTGGGCTTGTAGCCGGAGCCGGCTTCGAGCTCGGCATCGAGCCGCGCGCGCCAGTCGGCCTTGGCCTTCTCGACCTCGCCCTCGGTCAGCACGCCTTCGCTGATGAGGCGGCGGGCGTAGAGCTCGAGCGTCGACGGATGGGCCGCGATCTTCTTGTACATCACCGGCTGCGTGAAAGCCGGCTCGTCGCCCTCGTTATGGCCATGCCTGCGGTAGCAGAACATGTCGATGACGACGGGCTTATGGAATTTCTGCCGGAACTCGGTCGCGACCTTGGCCGCGAACACGACGGCTTCCGGATCGTCGCCGTTGACGTGGAAGATCGGCGCGTCGATCATCTTCGCCACGTCGGACGGGTAAGGCGACGAACGGGAATAACGCGGATAGGTGGTGAAGCCGATCTGGTTGTTGACGATGAAGTGCACGGAGCCGCCGGTGCGGTAGCCCTTCAGGTCCGACAGGCCGAAACATTCCGCGACCACGCCCTGGCCGGCGAACGCGGCGTCGCCGTGCATCAGGAGCGGCATCACCGAGATGCGCATATCCGGCGGATCGCCGTGCTGATCCTGCTTGGCGCGGACTTTTCCGAGCACCACGGGATCGACGATCTCGAGATGCGAGGGGTTGGCGGTCAGCGACAGATGGATGCGGTTGCCGTCGAACTCGCGATCCGAAGACGCGCCGAGGTGATATTTGACGTCGCCCGAGCCTTCGACCGCATCAGGATTGGCCGAACCGCCCTTGAACTCGTGGAACAGCGCGCGATGCGGCTTGCCCATCACCTGGGTCAGGACGTTGAGGCGGCCGCGGTGCGGCATGCCCAGCACGACCTCCTTCACGCCGAGATTGCCGCCGCGCTTGATGATCTGCTCGAGCGCGGGGATCAGCGATTCAGCACCGTCCAGGCCGAAGCGCTTGGTGCCGGTGAACTTGGTGTCGCAGAATTTCTCGAAACCTTCGGCTTCGACCAACTTCATCAGGATGGCACGGCGACCTTCGCGGGTGAACGAGATTTCCTTGTCCGGCCCCTCGATCCGCTCCTGGATCCACGCCTTCTGCGCCGCGTTGGTGATGTGCATGAACTCGACGCCGAGCGTCTGGCAGTAGGTACGCTCGCAGATCGCGGTGATCTCGCGCAGGCTGGCGTATTCGAGACCGAGCACATGGTCGAGGAAGATCTTGCGGTCGAAATCGGCTTCGCTGAAGCCGTAGGTCCGCGGATCGAGCTCTTCGCGATTGCGCTGGGCTTCGATGCCGAGCGGATCGAGCTTGGCGTGGAAGTGCCCGCGCATGCGGTAGGACCGGATCAGCATCAGGGCCCGGACCGAGTCGCGCGTGGCCTGGAGCAGGTCTGCGGAGGAGAGGCCGCCGCCCTTGTCGCCACCCTTGGCCTGCGCCTTGGCAGCGATCTTGGCTCCGACCGTCTTCTCGACTTCCGCCCAATTGCCGTCGAGCGCGGAGGTCAGATCATCCTGGGGGGTCAGCGGCCAGTTGGCGCGCTCCCAGGACGGGCCTTGGGCGTTCTTGCTGATGTCACCCGGCTGGTCGTTGAGGCTCTTGAAGAAGTCCTGCCACTCGGCATCCACCGAGGACGGGTCCTTCTCGTAGCGGGCGTAGATTTCGTCGATGTAGGTGGCGTTGG
This sequence comes from Bradyrhizobium sp. CAR08, assembly GCF_052871955.1. Classification (NCBI taxonomy): domain Bacteria; kingdom Pseudomonadati; phylum Pseudomonadota; class Alphaproteobacteria; order Hyphomicrobiales; family Nitrobacteraceae; genus Bradyrhizobium; species Bradyrhizobium sp. CAR08. The sequence continues at coordinate 65,732 of NZ_JBIXJX010000021.1, read as the reverse complement.
TGCCCTGCAAAAAGGAGGAGAGGGCAAAGGCTGCGTTCGCGTCTTGGCGAGACATACTTGAGTTCCTGGCGATTTCGGTTCGCGCATAACAAACGGCGCTGGCGCTGGGCTCCCCGGCAGAGGACCAGCGCGACAGGCACCATTTACCCTATTTGCTGCGAAACTTCGCCCGGAAAATTACGAAGGTGTGAATCAAGCTTTCAATTTTTCGGCAAGCGTGTGGCCGAGGCGCGCGGGAGATGGCGACACTGAAATTCCAGCCGATTTCATCGCGTCGGTCTTGGAACCGGCGTCGCCCTTGCCGCCCGAAATGATCGCACCGGCATGGCCCATGCGACGGCCGGGAGGGGCCGTGACACCGGCAATGAAACCGACCATCGGCTTCTTGCGGCCACGCTTGGCCTCGTCCTTGAGGAACTGGGCGGCGTCCTCCTCGGCGGAACCGCCGATCTCGCCGATCATGATGATCGACTCGGTCTTGGGGTCGCCGAGCAGCATTTCCAGCACGTCGATAAACTCGGTTCCCTTGACCGGATCGCCGCCGATGCCGACCGCGGTGGTCTGGCCGAGGCCTTCCTGGGTGGTCTGGAACACGGCTTCGTAGGTCAGCGTCCCGGAGCGGGAGACGATGCCGACGCTGCCGGTCTTGAAGATGTTGGCCGGCATGATGCCGATCTTGCACTCGCCGGCGGTCATGACGCCCGGGCAGTTCGGCCCGATCAGGCGCGACTTGGAGCCGGCCAGCGAACGCTTCACCCTGACCATGTCGATGACCGGGATACCTTCCGTGATGCAGACGATCAGCGGGATCTCGGCGTCGATGGCTTCGCAGATCGCATCGGCCGCGCCCGGCGGCGGCACATAGATCACCGATGCCTCGGCACCGGTCTTCTCACGCGCCTCGCGCACGGTGTCGAACACCGGCAGCCCCAGATGCGTCGCGCCGCCTTTACCCGGCGAGGTGCCGCCGACCATCTTGGTGCCATAGGCAATCGCGGCCTCCGAATGGAAGGTGCCGTTCTTGCCGGTAAAGCCCTGGCAGATGACCTTGGTGTTCTTGTCGATCAGGATGGACATGAGGTCTGCTTTCGCGAAACTAACGAGTGAGAGGTCAGTGGATGCGGCGGTAGACGCCGGTGAGCACGTCGGCCCAGCCTTCTGCGTCCGGCGAGAACTGGATCTTCAACGAATAGGAATCGTCGTCGATGATTTCATAGACGTGGCGCGCATTGCCGCGGAGCGAGCCGCGCACCAGCGTCAGCGTCTTGCCGACCCACCCGCCGGAGGCGGGCGAAGGCGGCGTGTAGCCGAGCGAGTCGTACCAGAACAATTTGTAGGTCCGGTCTTCGCGGTCGAAGGTGAAGATGCCGTGGGTGGCGAAGCTCTGCTTGCCGTCGCGGGTCTGGACGGAGTCCTGGATCAGATAGAAGCCGTTCAGGTCCATGTGCGCGACGACGTGAGAGGTTGCCGTCCCGCCCTCCGTCCAGCGCGACGGAAAGACCACCTCTTCGCCATTCCATTCACCGGCGAACGCGGCAAGACGCGCGTGCTCCGGCAGCGGGGATGATGCAGCGAGATGGTCCTGAGTCATGGCCTCAGCCTCCCTTGACGGCCTTCACGATCTTCTGCGCGGCGTCGTCGAGATTGTCGGCCGGCACCACGTTCAGGCCGGATTCACGAATGATCTTTTTGCCCAGCTCGACATTGGTGCCTTCGAGGCGAACCACCAGCGGCACGCTGAGGCCGACTTCACGCACGGCGGCCGTGACGCCCTCGGCGATCACGTCGCACTTCATGATGCCACCGAAGATGTTGACCAGGATGCCCTTCACGTTGGGATCCGCGGTGATGATCTTGAAGGCGGCCGCGACCTTTTCCTTGCTGGCGCTGCCGCCGACGTCGAGGAAGTTCGCCGGCGCCATGCCGTAGAGCTTGATGATGTCCATCGTCGCCATCGCGAGACCGGCGCCGTTGACCATGCAGCCGATATTGCCGTCGAGGGTGACGTAGTTGAGGTCGTATTTGGACGCCTCGATTTCCTTGGCGTCTTCCTCGGTCTCGTCGCGCAGCGCGAGCACCTCGGGGTGACGAAACAGGGCGTTGTCGTCGAACGACACCTTGGCGTCGAGCACGCGGAGCTGGCCCTGCTTGGTCACGACGAGCGGGTTGATCTCCAGCATCGACATGTCCTTCGCGACGAAGGCCGCGTAGAGCTGCGCGGTGAGCTTCTCGGCCTGCTTGGCGAGATCGCCGGAGAGTTTCAGCGCGTTCGCGACGGTGCGGCCGTGATGGCCCATGATGCCGGTCGCGGGATCGATCGAGAAGGTCACGATCTTCTCAGGCGTGTTGTGCGCGACGTCCTCGATGTTGACGCCGCCCTCGGTCGACACCACGAAGGAGACGCGGGAGGTCTCGCGGTCGACCAGGATCGAGAGGTAGAATTCCTTGTCGATGTCTGACCCGTCCTCGATGTAGAGGCGGTTGACCTGCTTGCCGGCGGGTCCGGTCTGGATGGTGACGAGCGTTGCGCCGAGCATCTGCTTGGCGAATTCGGAAACTTCCGCGGCCGACTTGGCGATGCGGACGCCGCCCTTGTCGCCGGCCGAGGCTTCCTTGAACTTGCCCTTGCCGCGGCCGCCGGCGTGGATCTGGCTCTTCACGACCCAGACCGGGCCCGGGAGTGCCTTTGCCGCCGCGTCCGCATCAGCGGCCTTCAGGACCGGAACGCCCTTGGAGATCGCGACACCGAACTCGTTCAGCAGCGCTTTGGCCTGATATTCATGGATATTCATATGGTCGCTCCCTGAACCCGCGGGCGGTGACCTCGTAGGCCCACCTCAGTCTTGTGGCTGGCATACCATATACCACAGGAACTGCAACCCGGATTCTCTGACATCGATCTCTGGACTGCCGATCCGGAGCCCGCCCCGTCCTCTACAAGAGTTGCAGCGCGGGCCCGGAAGTGAAACCGCCGAAGACCGGTTTTTCGATCTTCGGCGGGGAATGTTGGGTTTAGCGGCCCAGAAGATCGGGCGCGATCTTCTTGCAGGCGTCAACCAGACCCTGCACTGCGCCGACCGACTTGTCGAAGGCTTCGCGGTCCTTGCCGACGAGCTCGATCTCGACGACGCGCTCGACGCCCTTGGAGCCGATCACGACGGGCACGCCGACATACATGTCCTTCACGCCGTATTCGCCGTTCAGGTAGGCGGCCGAGGCCAGCACGCGCTTCTTGTCACGCAGATAGCTCTCGGCCATCGCGATCGCGGAAGCCGCCGGAGCATAGAAGGCCGAGCCGGTCTTGAGCAGATTGACGATCTCGGCGCCGCCGTTGCGGGTGCGGTCGACGATCTCGTCGAGGCGCGCCTGCGAGGTCCAGCCCATCTTGACGAGATCGGGCAACGGGATGCCGGCGACGGTGGAGTATTTTACCAGCGGCACCATGGTGTCGCCATGGCCGCCCAGCACGAAGGCGGTGACGTCTTCGACCGAAACGTTGAACTCGTCGGCCAGGAAGTAGCGGAAGCGCGACGAATCCAGCACGCCGGCCATGCCGACGACCTTCTTGTGCGGCAGGCCGCTGGCCTTCTGCAGGGCCCAGACCATCGCGTCGAGCGGGTTGGTGATGCAGATGACGAAGGCGTCGGGAGCGTACTTCTTGATGCCGGCGCCGACCTGTTCCATGACCTTGAGGTTGATGGAGAGGAGGTCGTCGCGGCTCATGCCGGGCTTGCGCGGCACGCCGGCGGTGACGATGCAGACCTTTGCGTTGTCGAGCGCCTCGTAGGAGTTCGCGCCGGTGTAGTGCGCGTCAAAGCCGTCGACCGGCGAGGACTGCGCGATGTCGAGCGCCTTGCCCTGCGGCACGCCCTCGGCGATGTCGAACATCACCACGTCGCCCAGCTCTTTCAGGCCGATGAGATGAGCCAGCGTTCCGCCGATCTGACCGGAGCCAATCAAAGCAATCTTGTCGCGCGCCATGTGAGCCTGTCCTTTAGACACGTAAGGAGGGGAAAACTGAGACGGGTGGTTATCCCTTTCGCCTCCCCCGTTCAAGTCACGGGTTGCCCAATTGTCGGGCTTGCCGCGTATTCAAGCGCAACCTTGTCATTCCGGGGCTTGGGGAAGCGCCGAGCCCGGAATGACAGCGCTGGCAAATAGGACTTAAGTCTCGACCAAGCCCTTGGTCGAGCCGCTGGCGGTGGAATCCTTGCGGCCGTGAGGCAGCGCCAGATAGGATTCCGAGCTCATTTCGATCAGGCGCGACGCGGTGCGCTTGAACTCGTTGGCCTCGTTGCCCTCATTGGCAAGATAGAGCGAGATCGGGTTGGCATCGGCGGAGGCCATCAGCTTCACGGCATTGTCATACAGCGTGTCGATCAACGTGATGAAACGCTTGGCGGCGTTGCGCTGGGAGAAATCCATCACTGGAATATGGTCGACCAGGATGGTGTGATAGTCGTGCGCCAGCCTGAGATAGTCGGATGCCCCGAGCGGCTTGTCGCAGAGATCGGCGAACGTGAAGCGCGCCACGCCGTGGGCCGAGCACGGCACGTGCAGGATGCGGCCCTTGATCGAAATATCGCGCGACTTGCATTTGGCGCCGCCTGACATCTTCGACCAGGCGCGGTCGAGCGCGGCGTCCGCCTCGGTGTCTGCCGGCGTCAGCCACATCGGTACGCCCTGAAGTTTTTCCAGCCGGAAGTCGGTGCGCGCGTCGAGCCGCAGCACGTCCATGTGGTCGGTGATCTGCATGACGAAGGGCAGAAACAGCGAACGGTTCAGGCCGCCCTTGTAGAGGTCGTCAGGCGCGACGTTGGAGGTCGCGACCACCACGGTGCCGAGCTCCAGCAGCTTTGCGAACAGGCGGCCCAGGATCATCGCGTCCGCGATGTCGGTGACGTGGAATTCGTCGAAACAGAGCAGCCAGCTCTCCTCGAAGATCGCATGCGCGGTCAGCACGATGACGTCGCCGTCGCCAATCTCGCCGCGCGCGATGCCCTGGCGATAATTGTAGATGCGCTCGTGCACCTCGGCCATGAATTCGTGGAAATGCGCGCGCCTCTTGTGCTCGACTGTCGAGTGCTGGAAGAACAGATCCATCAGCATGGTCTTGCCGCGGCCGACCTCGCCATGGACGTAGAGCCCGTGCGGCGCCTCGTCCTTGTCGCTGCTGAACAGGCGGCTGAGCAGGCCCTGCTTGCGCGGCGGCTTGTAATCGGCGAGCCGCTGGTCGAGCGCGGCATAGGCGTCGGCGATTTCGGCCTGCGCAGCGTCGGGCTCGATCGCGCCGGACGCGATCTGGGCCTGATAGGCCTCGCGGAATGAGGAACTGGGGGTCGAGAGCATGCTCTTTACCGCCAGAGATGAGCGGAAATTGCAAGCCGTGAATTGGGGCGGGGCGCTATGCATTCCGTGTCCCGGACGCGCTGCGGCACGCAGTGACGCTGCGCAGAGCCGGGACCGACTGTTTCGTACAGGACCGTTCGTCTATCGCCGCGTAATGGGCCCCGGCTCTGCAGCGCACCGCTTCGCGCTGCGCAGCGTCCGGGGCACGAGAGCTTCGCTACTCACACAGCTCGTAGGCGTCCTCGACCACATACGGGCCGCCGCCGGTTGAGGCGCGGGACGAGAACAAAACAAACCGTTCGGCCGTGAATGCCTTGCTGGGAAAATAGCCACGCAGCGAGAGATAATCGGCGACGTCACGGTCGGTGGCGTCGTGCAGCCGGGCCAGCGTGACATGCGGTATGAACTTGCGGCCTTCCGGGTCGAGGCCGATCCGCTGCATCAGGCGCTCGAGCTCGGCCTGCAATTCCATCAGCGGCTTGCTCGGCACGATGGTGGCGACCACCGCGCGCGGCTTGCGTCCGCCGAAACTCTGCAAACCCTGCACCTTCACCTCGAACGGCTTACGGTCGACGCGAAACAGCATCGAGGCGATTTCGTTGGCGGACATGCCATCGATATTGCCGATGAAGCGCAGGGTGACATGGTAATTTTCGGGATCGATCCAGCGGGCGCCGGGAAGGCCGCCCCGCAAATTGGAAAGCGACTGGCCAATCTCGGCCGGAATTTCCAGACCAGTGAACAAACGCGGCATCGTTTCGTACTCCCGATGCTTGGACATGATCCCAGGGCAAGATCATATCCAAATTTTAGAGCCGGCGACGAATCACCGGTACCCTAATTCCTATCGCAGTTGTGTGACTCTGCGAAGCATTGCGCGCCTTACTCCGGTAAAACCCTGGGAATTACGGCTAGCGTTGCCTGGTTTTCAACGCCGTTGCTCAGCGATGGTGCCAAGAAATGCCTCAACCGTGGGCAAGATATTCCTGACGATGATATCGACGCCGGCCGCGGTCGGATGAATGCCGTCGGCCTGATTGAGCTTGGCATCGGCCGCGACACCATCGAGAAAAAACGGATAGAGCGGCACGCCGAATGTTTTCGCCAGATCCGGATAAATCGAATTGAAGCGGGCGGCATAATCCGCGCCGTAGTTCGGCGGCGCCAGCATGCCGCACAGCATCACCGCGATCTTGCGTGCCTTGAGGCGCTGGACGATCTCGGTCAGCGCGGCGCGCGTCAGGTCGGGATCGATGCCGCGCAGCGCATCATTGGCGCCGAGCTCGATGATCACACCGTCGGTTCCGTCAGGGACCGACCAGTCGAGCCGGTCACGGCCCCCCGAGGAGGTGTCGCCGGATACCCCGGCATTGGTCATGCCGACCTCTATGCCTTTGTCTTGTAAAGCTTTTTGAAGCTTTGTGGGGAACGCTTCCTGGGCCGGGAGGCCAAGACCCGCGCTCAGGGAATCGCCGAGAACCACCAGCTTGATCGGTTTCGCCGCCTCAGCCCATGCCGGATTTGCGACGGTCATCAAAGCGAACATCAACACGGCTATGTGCATGAACAATCCGTAACGCCTCTCGACCGCGCGGGCGGAGTTGCCATATGACCGGACCATGGACACTCGCATCTCTTCCTCTTCGCTCGCCGACAGTTCGGCCGACACCATCGCCATCTCCAACGTCAATCTGTCATTGGGTACGGGCGCGGCACGCGTTCACATCCTCAAGGATATCAGCTTGCGCGTGGGCCGGAGCGAGACGATCGGCCTGATCGGCCCGTCAGGTTCGGGCAAATCCACGCTGCTGATGGTGATGGCGGGGCTGGAGCGTCCTGATAGCGGAGAGGTGGTGGTCAACGGCACGCCTTTCAATGCCCTCGACGAGGACGCACTGGCCCGCTTCCGCGGCCGCCAGGTCGGCATCGTCTTCCAGTCCTTCCATCTGATCCCGACCATGACCGCGCTGGAGAATGTCGCGGTGCCGCTCGAGCTTGCGGGCAATCCCGACGCCGCAAAGCGCGCGGCGCAGGAGCTGCAATCGGTCGGGCTCGGCGACCGTCTGCATCATTATCCGACGCAGCTCTCCGGCGGTGAGCAGCAGCGCATGGCGCTGGCCCGCGCATTGGCACCCGATCCCGCGATCCTCGTTGCCGACGAGCCGACCGGCAATCTCGACGAAGCCACGGGACAACAGATCGTCGACCTCCTGTTCAGCAAGCATGCCGAGCGCGGCATGACGCTGGTGCTGGTCACGCACGATTCTTCGCTCGCGCAGCGCTGCGATCGCGTGATCCGCCTCCGTTCGGGGCGCATCGACACGCAGTCGGCGCCGGCATGAGTGCTGCTGCCGCACCGTTTGCGAAGCCCAACGGCGTCGCGCTGTCGCTGCGTTACGCGCTGCGCGAATTGCGCGGCGGCCTGCGCGGCTTCTACGTCTTCATTGCCTGCATCGCGCTCGGCGTGATGGCCATCGCCGGCGTCGGCTCGGTCTCGGCGAGCCTGAGCGACGGCCTCGCCCGCGAAGGCCGTACGCTGCTCGGCGGCGACGTGTCGTTCGTCCTGTTTCAGCGCGAGGCGAAGCCGGAGGAAGTCGCCTTCCTGCGTTCGCGCGGCACCGTTTCGAGCGCCGCCACACTGCGCGGCATGGCGCGCTCGGCCGAGGGCAAGCTGGCCCTGGTCGAGATGAAGGCGGTCGACGACACCTATCCGATGCTGGGCCAGCTGACGCTGGCGCCGCCGCTGCCGATGTCCGAGTTGCTCGCGGAGCGCGACGGCGCGTTCGGCGCGGCCGCCGATCCGACACTGCTGGCGCGGCTGTCGCTCAAGACCGGCGATCGCGTCACCGTCGGGGCTGCGACGTTCCAGATCCGCAGCGCCGTCGAAGCCGAGCCCGACAAGCTCGCAGGCGGCATCGGCTTCGGCCCGCGCTTCCTGATCAGCGAAGCGGGCCTGCGCGCGACAGGGCTCGTCCAACCCGGCAGCCTGGTGCGCTGGGTCTATCGTGTGAAGCTGCCGGAGATCGCCAACGACGAGCGCGCCACCGACGCCTTCATCGCGGACGTCCGCAACGCCGCGCCGCAGGCCGGTTGGGAGGTCCGCAGCCGCTCCAATGCCTCGCCGCAGCTCGAGCGCAACATCAACCGCTTCACGCAGTTCCTGACGCTGGTCGGCCTCGCCGCGCTGCTGGTCGGCGGCGTCGGCGTTGCCAATGCCGTCAAGGCCCATATCGACCACAAGCTCGAGGTGATCGCGGCCTTCAAGGCCGTCGGCGCCACCGGGCGCGACGTGTTCGGCATCTATCTCGCCCAGGTTCTCCTGCTCGCCGCGATCGGCTCAGTGATCGGCCTCGCACTAGGCGCCGCCATGCCGTTCGCGATCGTCGGCCTATTCGGCAAGCTGCTGCCCCTGCCGGTGGTGCCGGCGGTGCATGCCGACGAGCTCGCGCTGTCGTTCGTCTACGGGCTGCTCACGGCGCTTGCCTTCGGCCTGTGGCCGCTCGGGCGAGTGCACGACGTGCCGGTGGCGGCGCTGTTCCGCGACACCATCAGCTCCGAATGGCATCGGCCACGCTGGAGCTATCTCGTCTTCATGGCCGTCGTGATCGCGCTGCTCATCGCGGTCGTGATCGGGCTGTCCTTCGACAAGCGCATCGCCGCGGTGTTCGTGGCCTCCTCCGTGGTCGTGTTCGCGCTGCTCCGCGGCATTGCCGCCCTGCTGATGACCATCGCGCGGCGGCTGCCGCGCACGCGATGGCCGATGCTGCGACTTGCGATTGCCAACATCCACCGGCCGGGCGCGCTGACGCCCTCGGTCGTGCTGTCGCTCGGGCTCGGGCTCGCCGTGCTCGTCACCATCACCCAGATCGACGGCAATCTGCGCCGGCAGTTCCTGGCGGCGCTGCCCGAGCACGCGCCATCGTTCTTCTTCATCGACATTCCGAGCACGCAGGCCGAGCAGTTCGACACATACCTGCGCCAGATCGCCCCTGGCGCGAAAGTCGACGACGTGCCGATGCTGCGCGGACGGATCGTCGGAGCCCGTGGTGTCCGCGCCGAGGAGCTCAAGCCCAGCACCGATTCCGAGTGGGTGCTGCAGAGCGACCGCGGCCTGACCTATACCGCCGAGCTGCCGAAGGGCTCCAAGGTGGTCGAGGGCGAGTGGTGGAGCGCCGATTATTCCGGCCCGCCGCTGGTTTCGATGGAGAAGAAGATCGCGGACGGACTCGGCCTCAAGGTCGGCGACGAGGTCGTGGTCAATATCCTCGGCCGCGACATCCCCGCGAAGATCAGCAATCTGCGCAGCATCGACTGGCAGGGCCTCGGCATCAATTTCGTCCTCGTGTTCTCGCCGAACGCATTCAAGGGCGCGCCGCACACCCACATCGCGACGCTGACGGAAGCCGGCGGCGATGCGGCCGGCGACGGCAAGATCATCAAGGAGGTCGCTGACGCCTATCCGATGGTGACGAGCGTGCGCGTGCGCGAGGTGATGGAGACGGTCGGCTCGGTCGTGACCAACCTGGCGCTGGCGATCCGCGGCGCCAGCGCGGTGACCCTGATCTCGGCGATCCTGGTGCTCGGCGGCGCGCTCGCCGCCGGCCATCGCCACCGGGTCTACGATGCGGTGATCCTCAAGACCCTGGGCGCGACCCGGCTGCGGCTGCTCGGCGCCTATGCGCTCGAATACCTCCTGATCGGGCTTGCCACCGCGGTCTTCGGCGTTTTCGCCGGCAGCGTCGCGGCCTGGATGATCGTGACCCGGCTGATGACCCTCACTTTCGTCTGGCAGGGCGGCAGCGCAGCCGGCGTGGTCGCGGCTGCCTTGGTCGTCACGGTCGGCCTCGGGCTCGCCGGCACCCTGCTGGCGTTGAACAAAAAGCCCGCCACGGTGTTGCGGAATTTGTGACAAATGGTAGCGGGCGGCGGCACGGGAGCGAAATCGCACGATTCCAGCGATTAACCACGTCCGCTCGTCTGGATTGCAGGTAAGGGCGACATTCAGCCGCGCGTGGACGGTTGCAGCGAATGTGTTAGTTTCCCACATATCGAATGGGTTCGGAGCCCCGATTGTTAGCCAGAATTTAGTCGGCAGACATCGGTATCCGAGATAGAATTTGACGAACCGGCGGCATGGCGACCCTCATGCCGGACCGGACCAACCAACGGGAATTCGACCATGTCGGACCTAGACCGCAATTACGCTTCTCCTTTCGGCAGGGCCGCCGGGCGTGTTGACGCCGCGACGGTCGATGCCGGCCTGCGCGCCTACATGCTGCGCATCTACAACTACATGAGCATCGGCCTGGCCATCACCGGCCTTGCCGCCCTCGGCGTCTACATGGCCGCCGTGACGGACGTTCCGACCCCGGAAGCCGTGCGGGTCGGCAAGCTGTTCCTGACGCCGTTCGGCTACGCGATGTTCGTCAGCCCCCTGAAGTGGCTGTTCATGCTCGCGCCGCTCGCCATGGTGTTCGTGATCTCGGCAGGCATCAACCGGCTCGCTCCTTCGACCGCCCAGATCCTGTTCTGGGTGTTCGCGGCACTGATGGGCGTCTCGCTGTCCTCGATCTTCCTGGTGTTCACGCACACCTCGATCGTCCGGGTGTTCTTCATCACCGCGGCGACCTTCGGCGCGCTCAGCCTCTACGGTTACACCACCAAGCGTGACATGAGCGGAATGGGTTCGTTCCTGTTCATGGGCCTGATCGGCATCGTCATCGCGAGCCTGGTGAACCTGTTCCTGGCGAGCTCGGTGCTGCAGTTCGTCGTGTCGGTGGTCGGCGTGCTGGTGTTCGCGGGCCTCACCGCCTGGGATACCCAGCGGCTGAAGAACGACTACATCTACGGTTACGCTTCGGCCGGCGGTGACATCGCAGAGCGTGCGGCCATCACCGGCGCGCTGTCGCTGTACCTGAACTTCATCAACTTGTTCACGCTGCTCCTGCAGCTCCTCGGCCAGCGCGACTAAGCGCCAGCCCAGAGTGGACGACAGCAACCCCCGGCCGAGAGGCCGGGGTTTTTGTTTGGGGCGAGCCTCTCAACACCCACCGTCATTGCGAGCGCAGCGAAGCAATCCAGAGTCCCTCCGCTGGTGCATTTCTGGATTGCTTCGTCGCAAGGGCTCCTCGCAAGGACGGAGTATGAGGAAGCACGGTTGCCTCTTCCAGCCGCCCCGGGAAGGCTCTAATCTTGCGGCATGTCCGCACCCGATATCAGGCCCACCACCGAGGCCGACCTCCCCGCCATCACGGCCATCTATCGGCAGGCTGTCCGCGAGGGCACCGCGACGTTCGAGCTGGAGCCGCCCGACCTTGCCGAGATGACGCGCCGCTACCGCACGCTGATCGATGGCGGCTACCCCTATTTCGTCGCCATCCTCGACGGGCGCGTCGCCGGCTACGCCTATGCCGGTGCCTACCGGCCCCGCCCGGCCTACCGCTTCACGGTCGAGAACTCGATCTATCTCGATCCATCCTTCCACCGCCGCGGCATCGGGGCGCTCCTGCTGGAGCGGCTGATCGTCGAATGCGAGGCACGCGGCTTCCGTCAGATGATCGCGGTAATCGGGGATTCCACCAATGCCGGCTCGATCGGCGTGCACACCAGGGCCGGCTTCAAAATGATCGGCACGCATCCCAGCGTCGGGCTGAAATTCGGCCGCTGGCTGGACACGGTAATGATGCAGCGGAGCCTCGGCGAGGGCGCCAAGAGCGTGCCGGGGAAGTAAGGCCCGTAGCCCGGGTGAGCGAAGCGATACCCGGGAACGCTGCAAGCAAAGACCCGGATGTCGCTACGCTCATCCGGGCTACTGGATCCCTGCTACACCACCGCCAATTTGCGATCGATCACCAGGAGCACGCGCTCCAGTTCGTGGCCGCGGCGCAGGATCAAGCCCGTCGCCGAGATCACGCTGTACATGCCCTGCTTGCGCGCGAGGCGCGGATCCTTCTCGATACGATAGATCGGCACTTCCGAGGCGCGGCGAAAGACCGAGAACACAGCGCGATCCCTGAGGAAGTCGATGGCATAGTCGCGCCACTCGCCTTCGGCAACCATCCGGCCGTAGAGATTGAGAATACGGTGCAGCTCGAGCCGGTTGAACGTCACGCGGCTCAGTTGCGCATTCGAAGCGGCGGGGCGCGCCGCCGCACGCTGTTCGCTCGGATCGGTATCCTCCGACAGACTCATAGGCCGCCTCCTGTCGCATCAGCATGACCGCGTCCGGGAAGACCGTCCCTCGACCGCGGATCATGACGGTTGCATGATCGCGCCAACTGTTCCCCACCGCAAGGGCCCTTGGAAGGACCTTGGAATCGGAGCCAATCCGCCCACACGCAGCGGTGGAACTCTGTCGCGGCAAACCGTCACGGGATCGTTAGCAGGAATCATAGTGTCGCCGCTTTTCCGCCAAGCGACTGCCGCCCTGCGTTGCGAAAAGACCTATGTGCGTTGACCCGGTCCTTTCGGTTCCGGATTCCTCAGCCCCCAGCCCCCCGGGGCCGTCAGGATCGGGTCTGTTCGCACGACAAGGAGGGCCAACGCGAGTTGGTCCTTTTTTGTTTGAGTCGATTTGTTTGGGTCGGGATGTTTCTGCCTCGACGGATATCTCACCATCTCAGCAAAAACTCTTTCCCCTCATCCTGAGGAGCCGCGAAGCGGCGTCTCGAAGGATCGAGGCCGAGCTGCCTCAGCAGGGCCTGCATGGTTCGAGACGGCGCTGACGCGCCTCCTCACCATGAGGATTGAGAGTGTGCTTGAGTCGGAAGATTCGAAGTGCGCGTCAGTGCAGCGACGTATACGCCGCGCCCAGCATCGGGCCCGGTCTCTCCCGGCTGCCGTCCTGGACATAGACCACGGCACCGTCGACGCCGTCACGCGTGAGGTTCTCGATCGGCACCGTCCAGCTTTCCGGGCGGCCGGTCCAGTCGCCTACCTTCAGCAGATTGCGCACCACGTTGTGATAGATGACCTGCTGTCCGCGATTTTCGCCGCGACTGATCGCGATCGGCACCGACTTCGCAATCGAGCAGATCCAGACCTCGCCGTGGGACGCCGTCGGCTCCTTGCTCGCGGCCACCGAGACGTTGATCTGCTTGCCCGCGAGCGACATCGTCACCGGCACGCTCATCACACCAGTGCCCGTCTCGGTTTTGCCGATGGCGCTTTCGATGCCGGTGCGGTCGCTGCCGACGACATGCGTGGAGCCGTTGACCACGACCTGCGGCGTGTAGACTTCGCGGTCGCCGCGCATGCGCGAATACGCACGCTGCCGTGCAGAGAAGCGCGAATCGGCCAATGTGTCCTTCCAGCCGAGATAGTCCCAATAGTCGATCGGCATGCTCAGCGCGATGATCGAGGGATCGCGGGCGAGGTCGCCGATGATCTTGTCGGCCGGCGGGCAGGAGGAGCAGCCCTGCGAGGTAAACAACTCGACAACGGCGCGGGGATCAGCCTCGGCAGGGCGGATGACGGCGACGATTGCACAGAGACCAAGAGCTCCCGACCAGAGGGCACCGGACCAGCGTGAAACCAGATGAGAAGCCGTCATTGTTGTCATGTCGAACGCCGCACACCATTGCTCGTGAGAGGGAAATCTTACCGCCGGATGGTCACCGTAATCTTACGGGCCTCACACATTTGTTGTCCGTCCAAGAACCGTACAAGGGGAGGTTCTGTGCCGGGCGGGCCCATCTGAAGCCTGCCGCAAACGCGTGAAGGCGGCCTTGTGATAGGCCGCCTTCGTGTAACCTACTACTCACTTCGCAGTGAGCCACCGTTCACAAATTCGCGCTTACGCCGCGAGCTTGCGTAGTACGTAGTGCAGGATGCCCCCGTTGCGGTAGTATTCGAGTTCGTCCAGCGTATCGATGCGGCAGAGCAGCGAAACGCGCTGCAGCGAACCGTCGCCGGAGACAATCTCCGCGGTCAGCTTCTGGCGCGGCTTGAGGTCGCCAACGAGGCCGCGCAGCGTGACCTTCTCGTCGCCCTTCAGACCGAGCGACGACCAGGAGGTGCCGTCCTCGAAGGTCAGCGGCAGCACGCCCATACCGACCAAATTGGAGCGGTGGATGCGCTCGAAGCTCTGGCAGATCACGGCGCGCACGCCGAGCAGACGGGTGCCCTTCGCGGCCCAGTCGCGCGAGGAGCCGTTGCCGTATTCGGCGCCGGCGAACACCACCAGCGGCACCTGCTCCTGCTGGTATTTCATCGCGGCGTCGTAGATCGACATCTGCTCGCCGTGGGGCCAGTGCTTGGTGAGACCGCCTTCCGGAATATTGCCGTCGGCGCCCTTCAGCATGAAGTTCTTGATGCGGATATTGGCGAAGGTGCCGCGCATCATGACTTCGTGGTTGCCGCGCCGCGTGCCGTACTGGTTGAAGTCGGCCGGACGCACCTGGTGCTCGCTGAGATATTTGCCGGCGGGCGAGGTGAGCTTGATCGAACCGGCCGGCGAGATGTGGTCGGTGGTGATCTTGTCGCCGAACATGGCGAGGATGCGGGCCTCGACGATGTCGGTGACCGGCTCCGGCTCCTTCTTCATGCCTTCGAAATAGGGCGGGTTCTGCACATAGGTCGAACTCATGTTCCAGCGATAGGTTTCGCTCTCGACCGTCTTGATCTTGCGCCAGTTGGTGTCGCCCTTGAACACGTCGGCATACTTCTTCTTGAAGATCGACGCGGTCACGAACTTCTTCATGAAGGCGTTGATCTCCTTGGTCGTCGGCCAGATGTCCTTGAGGTAGACCGGCTTGCCGTCCTTGCCTTCACCGAGCGGCTCGACGGCGAGGTTCTTGGTGACGGTGCCCGCGAGCGCGTGGGCGACCACGAGCGGCGGCGAAGCCAGATAGTTCGCCTGCACGTCCGGCGAGACGCGGCCTTCGAAGTTGCGATTGCCGGAGAGCACCGCAGCCGCGACGATGCCGTTGTCGTTGATCGACTTCGAGATCTCCTCGGGCAGCGGACCGGAATTACCGATGCAGGTGGTGCAGCCGAAACCGACCAGGTTGAAGCCGACCTTGTCGAGATCGGCCTGGAGACCGGAATCGGCGAGATAGGCCGCCACCACCTGGCTGCCCGGGGCGAGCGAGGTCTTCACCCACGGCTTTGCCTTGAGGCCCTTCGCGGCGGCGTTGCGCGCCAGAAGACCGGCGCCGATCAGCACGCTCGGGTTCGAGGTGTTGGTGCAGGAGGTGATCGCGGCGATCACGACGTCGCCATGGCCGATGTCGAAGTTCTTGCCGTCGACGGCGAAGCGCTTCCCCGGCTCCTCGGCCTTCTTGTATTCGCTGGCGAGCGCGAGCGAAAAGCCCTCGGCCACGGACGGCAGCGCAATGCGGCCTTCGGGGCGCTTCGGGCCGGCCATCGAGGGCACGACATCACCGAGGTCGAGCGTCAGCGTTTCCGTGAACACCGGATCGGGCGACTTGGCGGTACGGAACAGCCCTTGCGCCTTCGCATAGGCCTGCACCAGCGCGACGCGCGCCGAGGCGCGGCCGGAGGTCTTGAGATAATCCAGTGCGGCGGCATCGACCGGGAAGAAGCCGCAGGTCGCGCCATATTCGGGCGCCATGTTGGCGATGGTTGCCTTGTCTGCGACCGAGAGATGGTCGAGGCCGGGGCCGAAGAACTCCACGAACTTGCCGACGACGCCGAGCTTGCGCAGCATCTGCGTCACCGTCAGCACGAGGTCGGTCGCGGTGACGCCTTCCTTCATCGCGCCCTTCAGCTTGAAGCCGACGACGTTGGGCAGCAGCATCGATAGCGGCTGGCCGAGCATGCAGGCTTCCGCCTCGATGCCGCCGACACCCCAGCCGAGCACGGCAAGGCCGTTGACCATGGTGGTGTGGGAATCGGTGCCAACCAGCGAGTCGGGATACGCGACCTCGAAGGTGCCGGTCTTCTTGCCGACCGTCATCTTCTCCTTCTTGGTCCACACCGTCTGGGAGAGATATTCGAGATTGACCTGGTGGCAGATGCCGGTGCCGGGCGGCACGACGGAGAAGTTCGAGAACGCCTTCTGGCCCCATTTCAGGAACTCGTATCGCTCCTGGTTCTGCTTGTATTCCTCGGTGACGTTCTTGCCGAAGGCCTTGTTGTCCCCGAAGAAGTTCACGATCACGGAGTGGTCGATGACGAGATCGACCGGCACCAGCGGATTGATCTTCTCGGCGTCCCCCCCGAGCTTCTGCATCGCGTTGCGCATCGCGGCGAGATCGACCACGGCGGGCACGCCGGTGAAGTCCTGCATCAGCACGCGCGCCGGGCGGAAGGCGATCTCATGCTCCAGCGACTTCTTGCGCAGCCACTTCGACACCGCAACGATGTCTTCCTTCTTGACCGAGCGGCCGTCCTCGTTGCGGAGCAGGTTCTCGAGCAAAACCTTCATCGAGTAGGGGAGTTTCGAAATTCCCTTCAGACCATTCTTCTCGGCCGTGGGCAGGCTGTAATAGACATAGGTCTTGGCGCCGACCTTGAGGGTCTTTTTGCATTTGAAGCTGTCGAGCGAGGTCATGTAGGAAATCCCAATTGTCAGTTATACCCGGCAGGGTATTTTAACACCGTCAGCGTAGGCAGGCTGAGTCACTTGCAGGGGCAGGTTGAGTTGCTGCATCAAGTAGTTCCGGGCTTATAGAAGCTTTCTAACCGCGCCGCCACAGCCACAATCGTGCCGCGGCAATCCGCGAGCCAAAAATTCCCATACGCTACCCCAAGTTTTCCTGAGGCCTGGCTTTGAGCGGATCGATACGAGGCAAGATGCAGCTTTCCGGACGCGGCGTCAGTTGCGTGCGGGGCGGGCGCGAGGTGTTTTCCGAGCTCGATTTCGAGGCCGGCTCCGGCGAAGCCGTGGCGGTCGTCGGCCGCAACGGATCGGGCAAGACCTCGCTGCTGAGGCTGATCGCGGGCCTGCTCATTCCGGCGAGCGGCACGATCGCGCTGGACGGGGGTGACGCCGAGCTGACGTTGCCGGAGCAATGCCACTATCTGGGTCATCGCGACGCCCTGAAGCCAGCCCTGAGCGTGGCGGAGAATCTGACGTTCTGGGCCGATTTTCTCGGCGGCGAGCGTTTCGACACCGGCAAGGGACTCGCCACCGTCGGGCTCGACCATGCCGCCGATCTGCCCGCCGCCTTCCTGTCCGCCGGCCAGCGCCGCCGGCTGTCGCTGGCCCGCCTGCTCACCGTCCGCCGCCCCGTCTGGCTGTTGGACGAGCCGACCACGGCGCTCGATGTCGCGGGACAGGACATGTTTTCCGGATTGATGCGCGGGCACTTGGCGCGCGGCGGCCTGATCGTCGCCGCCACCCATGCCCCGCTCGGGATCGATTCGCGGGAGCTGCGGATCGGGGGTGCGGCGTGATTCGGGTCGACCCTCAGGTTTCCAAGCGGCCGAACTCCGCCCTCTCCGTTCCCTCCCCCCTTGTGGGGGAGGGTCAGGGAGGGGGGTGCCACACGGCGCACTCTCTCGGTTCTCGCGTTCGGCAGGCGGGCGCTCCGTTGCTAGCGGCCCGCACCCAAGAACCATCTTCCTCGGGGCTACCCCCCTCCCCCGCCCTCCCCCACAAGGGGGGAGGGAGCGCAGCTCGCCCGGGGCAACCGGCCGACGCTGCCTCCTCACCTCTGGGAGCAGTGGCATGACCGCCCTGACTGCCCTCATCCGCCGGGATATCCGGATCGCGCTCCGCGTCGGGGGCGGGGCGTTGATTGGCGTGCTGTTCTTTCTGACCGTGGTGGTGCTGATGCCGTTTGCTGTGGGGCCGGACCTGGCACTGCTGTCGCGGCTCGGGCCGGCGATCCTGTGGCTGGGGGCGCTGCTGGCGAGCCTGCTCACGCTGGACCGGCTGTTCATGGCCGACCACGAGGACGGCTCGCTCGACCTGATCACGATGAGCCGGACCCCGCTGGAACTCGCCTGCGCGTCGAAAGCGCTGGCGCATTGGCTGGCCGCCGGCCTGCCGCTGATCGTCGCAACCCCCGTGCTCGGCCTGCTGCTCAACCTCGACATGGTCGCAACCGGTGCTGTGGCGCTGACGCTGCTCGCTGGCACCCCGGCGCTGACGTTTACGGGAATGATCGGTGCGGCGCTGGCGGTGACGCTGCATCGTGGCGGCTTGCTGATGGCCGTCCTGGTGCTGCCGCTGTCGATACCGGTGCTGATCTTCGGCGTCGCGGCCTCACAGGCGGCGATCGTCGGACCCATGACGTTCGGCGCGCCGTTCTCGATCCTGTGCGCGCTATCGCTGGTCAGTCTCGTGATCGGCCCGTTCGCGGCTGCGGCGAGCCTGAAGCATGGATTGGATTGACCTTGACCCCGATCAACTTTCGCTGCGGACTTTCGTGCTGATTGCGTGAGCGCTTACCGGTGATTATCAGGATACCATGACGCTGATCGACCTCGCCAACCCCACACGGTTCCTCGCGCTGACGGCGCGGCTGCTGCCATGGCTTGCGGCCGCGACCATCATCCTGCTCGCGATCGGGCTCTATCAGTCTGCCACCGCACCCGACGACTATCAGCAGGGCGCGACGGTAAAGATCATGTTCATCCACGTGCCTAATGCCTGGCTGTCGATGTTCGTATGGGGCGTGATGAGCATTGCCTCGCTCGGCACGCTGGTGTGGCGGCATCCGCTTGCCGACGTCGCCGCCAAAGCGGCCGCCCCGATCGGCGCCAGCTTCACCTTCCTTGCGCTGCTCACGGGCTCGCTGTGGGGCCGGCCGATGTGGGGCACCTATTGGGAATGGGACGCGCGGCTGACCTCGGTGCTGATCCTGTTCCTGATGTATCTCGGCGTGATGGCGCTGTGGCGCGCGGTCGACGAGCCCTCCCGCGCGGCGCGCGCCGCCGCCGTGCTGACGCTGGTCGGCGCGCTCAACCTGCCGATCATCAAGTTCTCGGTCGATTGGTGGAACACGCTGCACCAGCCGGCCTCGGTGATGCGGATGGGCGGCTCGTCGCTCGACAAATCCTTTTTGATTCCGCTGCTGGTGATGGCGGTCGCGTTCACCCTGCTGTTCGTCACGCTGCATATCGCGGCGATGCGCAACGAGATTTTGCGTCGGCGCGTGCGGTCCCTGCAGATGATGCAGGCGAGCCGTGTGGCGTTTGCAGAAGTCGGCACGTCAAAGGAAGTTGGGGCTGCATGATCATGTCGCTCGGTCCCTACGCGTCCTTCATCGTGACGTCCTATGCCGCGGCCGCCCTTGTGGTCGTGATCCTGATCGGCTGGATCGTGCTCGATCATCGGAGCCAGACACAGCGCCTGCGCGAGCTCGAGCGCAGCGGCGTGACCCGCCGCTCCAGCCGCAGCGCGACGGATCGACCATGAGAGATCGAGCATGAGAGATCAATCATGAGCGAGCAATCGACGTCCGCTCCGCCGCAGCGCCGCACCTTCCTGATGGTGCTGCCGCTGATCGCCTTCATCGGCCTGGCGTTGCTGTTCTGGTTCCGGCTCGGCAGCGGCGATCCCTCGCGAATCCCTTCCGCGCTGATCGGACGCCCCGCGCCGCAGACCACGCTGCCGCCGCTCGAGGGATTGCAGGCCGACAACGCGCAGATCCCCGGCCTTGATCCCGCTGCGTTCAAGGGCAAGGTCAGCCTCGTCAATGTCTGGGCGTCCTGGTGCGTGCCGTGCCACGACGAGGCGCCGCTCCTGACCGAATTGGCAAAAGACAAACGCTTCCAGCTCGTCGGCATCAACTACAAGGATGCCGCCGACAATGCGCGGCGCTTCCTGGGGCGCTACGGCAACCCGTTCGGCCACGTCGGCGTCGATGCCAACGGCCGCGCCTCGATCGAATGGGGCGTCTATGGCGTGCCGGAGACCTTTGTCGTCGGCCGCGAAGGCACCATCGTCTACAAGCTGGTGGGACCGATCACGCCGGAGAATTTGCGGACGGTGCTGTTGCCGCAGATGGAGAAGGCGTTGAAGGCGGCGGGGAGCTAGCTCTGTCGTCAGTGTGAGCGAAGGACCCAACCCCAAACACCGCTGTCATGCCCCGGCTTGACCGGGGCATCCAGTACGCCGCGGCCTCTCCGTATCTCACAACCGTCTCTGGAATACTGGATCGCCCGGTCAAGCCGGGCGATGACAGTTGAGTGTGTGGCTGCAACCAGCAATGATGAGTTGAGAGCTCAACCCTTCCTCACGTCCCCCGCCTCGGCCTCGCTCGCTTCCAGCGACGCCGGCTCGAGGTGATAACGCTTGGTCAGCGGCATCTGGGCGATGGCGAAGATCATGGTGATCGGCGTGACGCCGAACACCTTGAAGTTGACCCAGAAGTCGGTGCTCTGGGTGCGCCAGACGATCTCGTTCAACACCGCCATGCCGGCGAAGAACAGCGCCCAGCGCAGCGTCAGGATGCGCCAGCCCTGCGGCGTCAAATTGAACATCTGGTCGAACATGACCGCGATGAAGGAGCGGCCGAACAACAGGCCGCCGCCGAGGATCGCGGCGAACAAAGCGTAGATGATGGTCGGCTTGAGCTTGATGAAGGTCTCGTCATGCAGCACCAGGGTCAGCGTGCCGAACACCAGCACGATGACGCCCGTCACGATCGCCATGATCGGGATGTGGCGCGTCACCACATAGGAGGCGATCATCGCCGCCACGATCGCGATCATGAAGGCGCCGGTCGCGGCGAACAGGTTGAACTTCGCATTCACGAAGAAGAACACGAGCAGCGGGCCAAGCTCGGTGGCAAGCTTGAACAGCGGATGCGGCTGGGTCTTGTCCATTCTTCAGCTTTCGATTCCGGCAATCGCGCGGGCGAAATCGCGCGCGGTGAACGGCGCGAGATCGTCGACGCCTTCGCCGACGCCGATGAAGTGCACCGGCAGTTTGAATTTCTCCGCGAGCGCCACCAGAATGCCGCCGCGGGCGGTGCCGTCGAGCTTCGTCATCACGAGGCCGGTGACCCCGGCGGTGCGATGGAAGGCCTCGACCTGCGACAGCGCGTTCTGGCCGACGGTGGCGTCCAGCACGAGCAGCACCGCATGCGGCGCAGTCGCGTCCAGCTTGCGGATGACGCGCACGACCTTTTCGAGCTCGTTCATCAGCTCGGCCTTGTTCTGAAGCCGCCCGGCGGTGTCGATCAGGAGCACGTCGATGGCCTGCTCCTTCGCGGCCGTCAGCGCGTTGAAGGCGAGGCTCGCCGAATCCGAACCTTGCGCACCTGATATGACGGGCGTCCTGGTGCGCTCGCCCCAGACCTTGAGCTGTTCGATCGCCGCTGCGCGAAAGGTGTCGCCGGCCGCCAGCATCACCTTGCGGCCTTCGGTCGCGAATTTTTGCGAGAGTTTCCCGATGGTGGTGGTCTTGCCGGAGCCGTTGACGCCGACCACGAGGATGACGAACGGCTTCTTGCCGGCGTCGATCTCGAGCGGTTTTGCCACCGCCGCCAGCACCTTCTCGACTTCGGTCGCGACGACGTCCTTGACCTCGTCCGCCGAGATCGCCTTGTCGTAGCGCCCGGTGCCGACCGCATCCGCGATCCGCACCGCGACGGAGGTGCCGAGGTCGGCGCGGAGCAGCACGTCCTCGATGTCGTCGAGCATGGCGCGGTCGAGCTTGCGCTTGGTGACGAGGTCGGCGACCGCGGTCCCGAGCGAGGACGAGGTGCGCTTCAGCCCGTCGGACAGGCGGCGCCACCAGCTCAGCTTGGGGGTCTCGGGGGTGGTATCGTTCATGGTGGCGGTGTGTTAGCCGTTCCGGCTCGCAAACGAAAGTCTTGACCGAAAGTCCTGCAATTGCTCGATGTTCCCGAATTGACGGCCGACGAAATCCTGGCGCGCGTGCTCCATCGCGACGGATTGATGCTGGTCATCGACAAGCCGGCCGGCCTGCCGGTGCATCGCGGACCCAAGGGCGGTGCCAATCTGGAAACCTCCTTTGAGGCGCTTCGTTTCGGCCTGCCGCGGCCGCCGGTGCTGGCCCACCGGCTGGACAAGGACACCTCCGGTTGCCTGGTGCTCGGCCGCCATCGCAAGGCGACGGCCTCGCTCGGCCTGCTGTTCAAGCATGGCAAGATCGGCAAGACCTACTGGACCATCGTCGAGGGCGGCCCCACAGAGGACGAAGGCACCATCGACATGCCGCTCGGGCGGCTCAATGCCGAGCGCGGCTGGTGGCAGAAGCCCGATCCCGAGGGCCAGAAGGCCATCACCAACTGGAAGGTGATGGGCCGGGGCGACGGCCTGACCTGGCTCGCCATGGAACCGGTGACCGGGCGGACCCATCAATTGCGGGTGCATTCGTCCGCGACCGGCTGGCCGATCTTCGGCGATAACATTTACGGCAACGGTCCGCGCTTCGGCGAGCCGAAGCTGCACCTGCATTCCCGCGAGATCGTGGTACCGATCTCCCGCAACAAGGAGCCGGTCCGCGTGGTGGCGCCGGCCCCACCCCACATGCACGAGCGCCTCCGCGCCTGCGGGTGGAACGGGGAGTAGTGCTGTCAGCCCCCCATGGTGAGGAGCGCGAAGCGCTCCCTATAGTTTACGAAACGTTCAGTGCTCGTCTCTAATGATAGCGGTTGCTTAGAACAAGCTTCCGTCAATCTGCTCAGGACGAGCTGCGCGTCATGTCCACGGCCGAGTTATCGATCATCGACGAGGTCGAGTCCGCGCTTCGGACTGGCTCGGCGGAAAAGGGCCTGGCAACAGCCCGCCGCGTCACCGACCTGTTCCTGTCCTCCGCCGGCAGTTTCGACGACGAGCAGATCGCACTGTTTGACGACGTGCTCGATCGCCTGATCGGCACCATCGAGCTCCGCGCCATCGCAGACATGGGCGCGCGCGTAGCGCTCGCCGAGATCAGCGCGCAGCTCGCGCCGATCGCGCAGGCGCCGCCATCGGTCATTCGCCGCCTCGCCAACAATGACGAAATCCGCATCGCTGGTCCCGTGCTGCAGGAATCCGCGCGCCTCGATGACGGCGCGCTGGTGCAGATCGCATCATCCAAGGGCGAGCCGCATCTGCTCGCGGTCGCCGGACGCTGGTGGCTGAAGGAGATCGTCACCGATGCATTGCTGGCGCGACGTTATCCCAGCGTCAGCCGGCGGCTCGCCGCCAATCCCGGCGCGCGCGTCTCCGGAAGCGGATTTGCCGTCATCGTCGGACAGGCGGAGGCCGATCCCGAGCTCGCTGTCAGCGTCGGCGTCCGCGTCGATTTGCCGTCAGACCTGCGCCGTCAATTGCTGCGCTCGGCGAGCGAGGCCGTGCGGACCCGCCTGTTGTCGCGCGCGCCGCCGCATCTGTTCGAGGAGATCCAGAGCGCGATCGCCGCAGTCACCGTCGGTGTCGAGCGCGAGATGTCGGGTGTCCGCGATTTCGAAGGCGCCAAGCGCGCCGTCGCAGGTCTCAGGGCGACCGGCCAGCTCAGCGAAGCGACGCTGCTCGGCTTCGCAACACAGCGCCGTTATGAAGAAGCGGTGGCCGCATTGGCGGCATTGTCGGGATCGACTGTCGAAGTCATCCGCCCGCTGATGCAAAGCCTGCGCGAGGACGGCCTGCTGGTGCCGTGCAAGGCAGCGCAGCTCAGCTGGGAAACCACCGCCGCCGTGCTCGAAAGCCGCTTTGCGAGCGGCGCGATGAAGCCGGCCGATATCGCAAGGGCTCAAAGCCATTACGCGCGCATGACCCCGGAGAATGCGCGGCGGACGCTGCGCTTCTGGCAGGTGCGGGCGTTGTAGTTTTTCCCTCTCCCCTTGTGGGAGAGGGTGGCTCGCCGCGCAGCGGCGAGACGGGTGAGGGGTCTCTCTCCGCGAGTCCACATTGAGTTGAGTACGCGGAAGCAACCCCTCATCCGGCGCTTCGCGCCACCTTCTCCCACAAGGGGAGAAGGGAAGGAAGCATCACACCGTCAGCCGCGCGCCATCGCGACCGGCAATCCGCAGCGACACCACACTCCCCACACGCTCGCCCGCAATCGCCACCGGCAGATAGTGCTCCGTCCGTCCCTGACCGCCGCTCTCGATCAGCACCTCACGCGTGGCCCCGATCTCGGCTTGCAGCCGCTGCAGGAGCGCGGTCTCACCGGCCGAGCGCAGCCGCTTCGCACGCTCCTTGATTGCACCGCCCGCCACCTGTGGCATCCGCGCGGCCGGCGTGCCGGGACGCGGCGAATAGGGGAAGACGTGGAGGAACGTCAGGCCGCATTGCTCGACCAGATCGAGCGAGCGCGAGAACATCTCCTCGGTCTCGGTCGGAAAGCCCGCGATGATGTCGGCCCCCAGCGCGATATCCGGGCGCAGCCGGCGGACCTGGTCGCAGAACGCGATGGCGTCGCCGCGCGTATGCCGCCGCTTCATGCGCTTCAAGATCATGTCGTCGCCGGACTGCAGCGACAGGTGCAGATGCGGCATCAGCCGCGAATCCTCAGCAATTGCATCCAACAGATCGCTGTCCGCCTCGATCGAATCGATAGAGGAGATGCGCAGGCGCCTCAGCTCCGGCACATGCCGCAAAATCTGCTTCGTCAGCATGCCGAGCTTGGGCGTGCCCGGCAGGTCAGTGCCGTAGCTGGTGAGGTCGACGCCCGTCAGCACGATCTCGGCATGGCCGCGCGCGACCAATGCCCGGACCTGATCGACCACGGCGCCCATCGGCACCGAGCGCGAATTGCCGCGCCCGAACGGAATGATGCAGAAAGTGCAGCGATGGTCGCAGCCGTTTTGCACCTGTACGAACACGCGCGGCAGGCCGCTCGCAAAGCCGTCGATGAGATGCGGAGCCATCTCCTTCACCGCCATGATGTCGCTGACGGCGATTTTTTCGCTCGTACCGAGATCAAACGCCGCACGCGCCTCGCGCCATGCGGACGACCGCATCTTATCGTCATTGCCGACGACGCGATCGACCTCGGCCATCTCGGCGAACATGCCGCTTTGCGTCTGCGCCGCGCAACCGGTGACGACGATGCGCGCTCCCGGCCGCTCGCGCTTCAATTTGCGGATCGACTGCCTCGCCTGCGCCACCGCTTCGTTGGTGACGGCGCAGCTGTTGATGACGATGGCATCTGAAAGGCCCGCGCCCTCGGCCTCGCGGCGGATCACCTCGGCCTCGAAAGCATTGAGGCGGCATCCGAAGGTGACGATGTCGACGCTCATCACCCGACCGGCGCGAACAGCGCCGGATCGAAACGGCCTTCATATTCGAAGGTCGCCGTGCCCGTCATCAACACGTGATCGTCGCGCTCGCGCCATTCGATCCCGAGCTTGCCGCCGGGCAGCGTGATCTCGACATTGCGCTCGGCGCGCTTCAGCCGCGCCGCCGCGACCGCCGTGGCACATGCGGCCGAGCCGCAGGCCCTGGTCAGGCCGGCGCCGCGCTCCCAGGTGCGGATCGTGATGTGCTGGGGATCGACGATATGGGCTAGCGTGATGTTGGCGCGCTCCGGGAAGATCGGATGGTTCTCCAGCAGCGGACCGAAACGCTCGAGGTCGTAGGCGTTGACGTCATCGACCCAGAAGATCGCATGCGGATTGCCCATGCTGACCACCGACGGCGAATGCAGGACCGGATTGTCGATCGGGCCGATCTGCAATTCGATGTAGCGGGTGTCACGAAATTCCTGGTCGAGCGGAATGTCCTGCCAGCCGAACTTCGGCGCGCCCATGTCCACCGTATAAAGATCCGGCGCCGGACCCTGCCAGGCATTGAGCAGGCCCGCGGCCGTCTCGAACGTTGCATTGGTCTGGCCGGTCTTTTCGAAGATGCGCCGCACGACGCAGCGCATGCCGTTGCCGCAGGCGCCGGCCTCGGAGCCGTCACTGTTGTAGATGCTGATGAACGCTTCGGTGCCGTCGAAGCGCGGCTTCTGCAGCACCATGAGTTGGTCGTAGGGCACGCCGCCTCGCGGCGATGCCACCGCGCGGGCATCGTCCGGGGTGACCTTTGAGGTGGAATCGCGCATGTCGACAACGACGATCTCGTTGCCGATGCCGTTCATCTTGGCAAATGCGTGGTTGGCCAGCGCGCTCATGAAAATTCCCGAATTTCGCCTGCCTTATATGGCGATCCTTGGCCCTCTTGGCCAGTGATTTGCCGACAAGAGCCAGGACGCTGCCATGACGCATCTGTCATGGGACGAATTCGGCGCTCGCGTGTTAGAACGGCGCAATTCGCGCGATCCGGGACATGCGGCCGGGCTAAGGCTTCGGGGACGTAAGGCCTTGGCGGATAAGCTATTGGGGAGAATAAAAATGTTCAGGTTTCGTCGTCTCGTTTTGGCCGCGCTGATCCCGGCAGCGGCCTTGTCGTTTAGTCTGTCCGCCACGCTGGCCCAAACGCCGAGCCCGGCACCGGCCGCATCAGCGAGCCCCTCGCCGGCCCCGTCGGCTTCGCCCGCCCCGGCCGCGAGCGCTGCCCCCGTGGCCACGCCCTCGCCGGCGGCCAGCGCCTCGCCAAGCCCTGCCACTTCCCCTGCAACCTCGCCCTCGCCCGCCGCAAGTGCCTCACCCAGCCCCGCCGCCCCGCCGCCCGCTGCGGCCGCGACGCCGGCTCCCGTGCAGACGGCCGATCCCTTCGGCCAGGAGACCACGCTCGAGCCCAAGAAGGTCGTGATGGTCAAGGGCACTGCCAATTGGGACTCGGCCTTCGACACGCTGATTGACGCCTTCAAGGCGCTGAACACGCTGTTGGACAAGCAGGGCATCAAGCACGCCGGCAATTCGATGATCGTCTACACCTCGACGGACGATACCGGCTTCACCTTCCTTGCCGAGATCCCGGTCGATCAGGACCCGAAGAACCTGCCCAAGGACATGAGCGTCGGCAAATCGCCGGAGGGCAAGGCGCTGAAATTCGTTCATCGCGGCTCCTACGACAACATGGACAACACCTATGAGGCGATCACCAATCACCTCGACGACAAGAAGCTGGAAGCCAAGGACACCTTCATCGAGGAATACCTCACCGATCCCCTGAAGACGGCGGAGGACAAGCTCGTGATCAATGTTTTCGTGCCGCTGAAGTGAGACCGATGAAAAAGCCTGCCATCCTTTTGACCTCCCTTGTTACGTCCTTTGCCGCCGCGCTGCTGGCAACGCCTGCGCTCGCCGACGATTTTCCGTCCGCGATTTCGGTGAGCGGCGAAGCCACGATCTCCGCCGCGCCTGATCTGGCGCAGATCGACGCCGGCGTCGCCAACGACGCCAAGTCTGCGAAGGAAGCCTCCGACGCCAACAACGCCGCGATGGGCAAGGTGCTGCTGGCCCTGAAGGGTGCAGGCATTGACGAGAAGGACTACCAGACCTCGCGGCTTTCGCTGCAGCCGCAATACGGCCAGAACAAATCCACCGGCGCCTCGCCCGTTGTCGGCTTCCGCGCCTCAAACCGCGTCACCGTGAAGATCCGCGACGTGACCAAGGTCGCCGCCATCATCGACACGCTGGTCGGCGCCGGCGCCAATGATATCGGCAACATCTCCTTCGAGGTTACGCAGGCCTCGAAACTGCTCGACGATGCCCGCGAGAAAGCTGTCGCAGACGCCCGCCGCAAAGCGGAGATCTACGCCAAGGCGACCGGCGTCACGCTGGGTGCACCGCTCAGCGTCTCCGAAGGCGGCGCCCCGATGCCGCTGTTCAAGGGACGCATGGCCGCAGCTCCCATGGCCGTACCGCAGGCCGCGGTCGCGCCGGGCGAGGAAACGCTAGCGGTGACGGTGAATGTGAGCTGGGCGATCAAGGCGAAAGAGCAGTAGGGGCAGCTGCCGCTACAGACTCCATTGTCGTCCCGGCCGCAATTGCGCACTAGGCCGGGACGACAGCGGGTTCGAAGCGACGGCGAAGCTAGATCTCCACCACCTGCCCCGGCTTCATCGCCACAAATCTTTCCTGCGGAACCTTCGCGGCATCGAGCGCCTCGACCAGCGCTTTCGCCGGCGCATCGATTGCTTCATCGGTCAGCTGAAACGTGCCGTGGTGATGCCCGAGTGCGGCTTGCGCGCCGCAATCCGCGAGCGCCTTCACCGCGTCTTCCGGGTTCATGTGCTGGTCGTGCATGAACCAGCGCGGCTCATAGGCGCCGATCGGGAGGATCGCCAGGCGGAGCGGCCCGTGCCTCTCGGCGACGCGGCGGAAATGCCCGCCATCGCCGTAGCCGGAATCGCAGACGACGTAGATTTTCCCCGCAGGCGTCTCCAGCACGAAACTCGCCCACAGCGCCTTGTTGCGATCGAACATGCCGCGCGCCGACCAGTGCCGGGTCGGCACCAGGGTCACGGCGATACCGCCGCCGAGCTCGACGCGATCATGCCAGTCGAACGCTTCCACCTTGATCGTCGCATCGGTGCTGCGCATCGTGACGTCATTGCCGAGCGGGGTCACCACACGCGGCGCAAAATTCTTGGCGAGCCGCGACAGCGTCGCCATGTCGAGATGATCGTAATGGCCGTGCGAGACCAGCACGACATCGATCTTCGGCAGCTTGTCGAACGCAATGCCGGGATCGTTGTGCCGTTTCGGCCCGGCGAAGCTGACGGGCGAGACCCGCGTCGACCAGACGGGATCGACGAGAATATTGAGGCCGCCGGTCTGGATCAGCCAGCTGGCGTGGCCGACGAAAGAGAGCCGCACCTTGTCGCCGTGGACGCGGTCGGGCGGGGCGTCGGCATGGGGGCTCGGCGCCCAATCCGGCCAAGTCGCGCGCTGCCGCTTGCCGCCGAATTGCCAGCGCAGGACCTCACGAAGCGATTTCGGCGGCACGCCGTCCGGATCGAAGAAGTTCAGGCCGTCGAAATGGTCGGAGACCGGGCCGTCATAGGTTTTCATGCGGGACATCCAAAGGGAGGGCACGCCGACCAATGCGCCGGCACCGGCGAGCAGTCCGAAAAGGCGGCGGCGGGTGATCGGCACGGAACTGGCTTCAAAGATGGTCGGAGGGGGAGGACATCACCGCTATATGGGCGGGGTCTGCGGAAAAGGAACCCGCCGCCGGAAAGTTCATCTTTTCAAGGCTTTGCCTTCCAAAGCAGCCCCGGCCACCCTAACTTTCCTTGACTTTCGGGCGTCAGCGGCGTTTAACCCCGGCACTTCTCGGAAAGGCTTTCTTTTCGACCCGCCGACTGGTCCCAGAGGCCAGAGGCCAACGCCCGACAGCGCGATGCGCCCTCGGGCGTGAAGGTGTTTGGATTTCTGCTCCCTCGCCCCGCGCTTGCGGGGAGAGGTGAAAAAAGGACAACGGCATTGTTCGACAATCTGTCGGAACGGCTTGGCGGCATTCTCGATCGTCTGACGGGGCGCGGTGCGCTGACCGAAAAGGACGTCGACGCCGCGATGCGCGAAGTGCGCCGCGCACTGCTGGAAGCCGACGTCGCGTTAGAGGTGGTGCGCAGCTTCACCGAGCGGGTCCGCGAGCAGGCGATCGGCGCCACCGTCGTCAAGTCGGTGACGCCAGGCCAGATGGTGGTCAAGATCGTCCATGACGAGCTGATCAACACGCTCGGCGCCGAAAGCCAGACCATCGACATCAATTCCGTGCCGCCGGTGCCGATCATGATGGTCGGTCTGCAAGGCTCCGGCAAGACCACCACCACCGCAAAGCTCGCCCGTCGCATGGTCCAGCGCGACAAGCGCAAGGTGCTGATGGCCTCGCTCGACATCTACCGTCCCGCGGCGATGGAGCAGCTGGCCGTCCTGGGCCGCGATCTCGACATTCCGACGCTGCCGATCGTCGCCGGCCAGCAGCCGGCGCAGATCGCGAAGCGCGCGCTCGAGGCCGGCAAGCTCGGCGGCTACGACGTCGTGCTGCTCGACACTGCCGGCCGTACCACGCTCGACGAAGAGATGATGGCGGAAGCGGCAGCGATCAAAGCCGCCGCCAATCCGCATGAAGTGCTGCTGGTCGCCGACAGCCTCACTGGCCAGGACGCCGTCAATCTCGCCCGCGCCTTCGACGAGCGCGTCGGCCTCACCGGTATCGTGCTGACGCGCGTGGACGGCGACGGCCGCGGCGGCGCGGCGCTGTCGATGCGCGCGGTCACCGGCAAGCCGATCAAGCTGCTCGGCACCGGCGAAAAGACCGATGCGCTGGAGGATTTCCATCCCGACCGTATCGCCGGCCGCATCCTCGGCATGGGCGACGTGGTCTCGCTGGTCGAACGCGCTGCCGCCAACATCGATGCCGAAAAGGCCGCGCGCACCGCCGAGCGCATGCGCAAGGGTCAGTTCGACCTCAACGACATGCGCGAGCAGCTGTTGCAGATGGCCAATATGGGCGGCATCAGCGGCCTGATGGGCATGATGCCCGGCATCGCCAAGATGAAGAACCAGATCGCGGCCGCCGGCATCGACGACAAGATTTTGAAGCGCCAGGTCGCGGTGATTGATTCGATGACGCGCGACGAGCGCCGTCATCCCGATTTGCTCAAGGCCAGCCGCAAGAAGCGCATCGCCGCAGGTTCCGGCCAAAGCGTCGAGCAGGTCAACAAGCTGCTCAAGATGCACCGGAACATGGCCGATATGATGAAGGCCATGGGCTCCGGCAAGCGCGGTCCGCTCGCGGGCATAGCGCAGGCGATGGGCTTTGGCGGCGGCATGAAGCCGCCTTCGCCGGAAGAGATGAAGGCGCTGCAGGAGAAGATGCAGGGTGGCGGCGGACAGGGTCTGCCCAGCCTGCCGAAGGATCTACCTGCCGGGCTGCGCCAGGGTCTGCCGAACGTTCCGGGCCTGACCGGGCTGAGCGGCAAGCCGATGCTGCCGGGTCTCGGCGGTTTCCCTGGCAAGAAAAAATGAGGAATTCGTCGCGGGAGATCGCAGCGGTCTCGCGCAACGCGGAATACCAATCAACCGAACAAAACGTACTTTGAAGGAGAACTTAGATGTCCGTCGTTATCCGTCTCGCCCGCGCTGGCACCAAGAAGCGTCCCGTCTATCACGTCGTCGTCGCCGATTCGCGCTTTCCGCGCGATGGCCGCTTCATCGAGCGTCTCGGCTATTTCAACCCGCTGCTGCCGAAGGACAACGAGACCCGGCTGAAGCTCGACATGGACAAGGTGAAGGCCTGGCTCGCCAAGGGCGCGCAGCCGTCGGACCGTGTATCGCGCTTCCTCGACGCCGCCGGCGTCAAGAAGCGCGAAGTGCGCAACAACCCCGAGAAGGCCGTGCCGCGCAAGGAGCGCAAGGCGCAGGCCGAAGCCGCCGCGAAGGGTTAAGGCCAGATCATGCCGGCGCTGGTCTGCGTCGCGCGGATCGGCGCCGCGCATGGTGTGCGCGGCGCGGTCAAACTGTGGACCTTCACGGAAGATCCGTTTGCCGTGCGGAGCTACGGTCTGCTTTCGTCCAAGGACGGCAAGCGCCAGTTCGAGGTCGCAACGGCGCGCGCGGCCAAGGATCATCTGGTTGCAACGTTCAAGGGCGTCACGACCCGCGATGAGGCCGAGCGCCTCAACGGCATCGAGCTCTACGTCGCGCGCGAAAAGCTGCCCGCGACGGACGAGGGCGAATATTACCACACCGATCTGATCGGGCTCGCCGCCGTCACCACGGCGGGCGATGCGCTTGGCCGCGTGCTCGCGATCCACAATTTCGGCGCCGGTGACATCATCGAGATTGCGCCGCCCACAGGAGCCACACTGCTGCTGCCGTTCACGGACGCGGTGGTGCCGGAGGTCGACATCGCCGGCGGCCGCGTCGTGATCGCGCTGCCGGAGGAGATCGCGGGCGAGGATCCCTCCCCGGGTCGTCCCGGCGAAGGCCGGGACCCATAACCGCCGCCAGAATTTTTAGCTAAGCTGATCGCTCCAGCCGTCGCAAAACGAAGTGCGGTGGTTCTGGGTCCCGGATCTGCGCTCCGCTTGTCCGGGACGACAATAACTGAGATCCGATGACCAACCCCTCACCCTGGCGCGCGACGGTGCTGACGCTGTTTCCGGAGATGTTTCCGGGGCCGCTGGGCGTGAGCCTGGCCGGCCGGGCGCTGGCTGGCGGGCTCTGGGAGCTGGAGGCGCGAGACATCCGGGCCTCGGCCACCGACCGCCACCGCAGTGTCGATGACACCCCGGCCGGCGGCGGACCGGGCATGGTGCTTCGGGCCGATGTTCTGGCGGCCGCGATCGATGCCGCCGGGATCGGGCCGGACCGGCCGAAACTGCTGATGAGCCCGAGGGGTCGGCCATTGACCCAGGCCCGGGTTCTCGAACTCGCCAAGGGCCCGGGTCCTCTGATCGTCTGCGGGCGGTTCGAGGGGGTGGACCAGCGCGTGATCGACGGGCGGGGCCTGGAGGAGGTCTCGATTGGGGATTACGTCCTCTCCGGCGGCGAAATCGCGGCCCTGGCCCTGATCGACGCCTGTGTTCGGCTGCTTCCGGGCGTGATGGGCAAGGAGGCCTCGGGAACCGAGGAAAGCTTCTCGGACGGCCTGCTCGAATACCCCCAATACACCCGGCCGCAGCGGTTCGAGGGAACCCCGATTCCGGAGATCCTGACCTCCGGTGACCATGCCAAAGTCGCCAGCTGGCGGCGGGCGGAATCCGAGGCCCTGACCGCGGCCCGGCGACCGGATTTGTGGGCCCAGATCCCGAGCAAAGTCCCGAATCGGGGCGGACGCCAAAAAACGCCAAAAAACAAGACAGACGGGTGACAAACGCTCCGGCTTGCCTTATAGCAGCGGCCACATCCGCAATGGCTGGATAAACGAATTTCGCGCAGCCCCCGTTTTCCAAGGCTGGGCGCGCCGATGGAGATTTACCCATGAACCTGATCCAACAGCTCGAAAAAGAGCAATTCGACAAGCTCTCCGCCAACAAGGAGATTCCGGAATTCGGCCCCGGCGATACCGTGATCGTCAACGTGAAGGTCGTCGAAGGCGACCGCACCCGCGTGCAGGCCTATGAAGGCGTTTGCATCGGCCGTTCCGGCGGCGGTCTCAACGAGAGCTTCACGGTGCGCAAGATTTCGTACGGCGAAGGCGTGGAGCGCGTGTTCCCGGTGATGTCGCCGATGATCGACTCGATCAAGGTGGTGCGCCGCGGCAAGGTGCGTCGCGCCAAGCTCTATTATCTCCGCAACCTTCGCGGCAAGTCGGCCCGCATCGTCGAGAAGAAGCAGGACCGACCGGCTGCTGCCGTCAACGAGTAAGCTCCGCTTACAGGCGAGTTTCCAAAAGCGCGGGGCCAACCCCGCGCTTTTTTGTTGCGTCAGCCGTGCGCGTCAAAGCCCTCGCGATTCCGGTTCGGCCTGCTATATATTCTTGGAATGTTTCCAGATTTGACCAGCCTCTCGCCCGTCAAGCGCGTCGTCATCGACGATCGCTCGCGGCTGCCTGGCCGGTTCTTCGGACGCTTCGCGACCTCGGCAACGTCAGAGCTTACGCGCGCAGCCTAAAAGCTGCGCTGACGATTTTGTTGCCCGCGCGCTATCCGCGCAACCCGCTCTACACAACATTCCTGGAGCTGACGCTCATGTCCAAGCCGACCACATTGTACGACAAGATCTGGAACGACCATCTGGTGCACGAAGCCGAGGACGGCACCTGCCTGCTCTATATCGATCGCCATCTGGTGCACGAGGTCACTTCACCGCAGGCGTTCGAAGGCTTGCGCGCCACCGGACGCAAGGTGCGCGCGCCGGAGAAGACGCTGGCCGTCGTCGACCACAACGTGCCGACCACCGACCGCACCAAGCCGAACCCCGACCCTGAAAGCATCGAGCAGATCAAGGCACTGGCCGACAACGCCCGGGAATTCGGCATCGAATATTACGACGAGTTCGACAAGCGTCAGGGCGTCGTCCATGTCATCGGCCCCGAGCAGGGCTTTACGCTGCCCGGCACCACCATCGTCTGCGGTGACAGCCACACCTCGACGCATGGTGCGTTCGGCGCGCTCGCGCACGGCATCGGCACGTCGGAAGTCGAACATGTGCTGGCGACGCAGACGCTGATCCAGAAGAAGGCGAAGAACATGCGCGTCACTGTCGACGGCAAATTGCCGGATGGCGTGACGGGCAAGGACATCATCCTCGCCATCATCGGCGAGATCGGCACCGCGGGCGGTACCGGCTACGTGCTCGAATACGCCGGCGACGCGATCCGTGCGCTCAGCATGGAAGGCCGCATGACGGTCTGCAACATGTCGATCGAAGGCGGTGCACGCGCCGGATTGGTCGCGCCGGACCAGAAGGCGTTCGACTTCCTGCGCGGCCGCCCGAAGGCACCGAAGGGCGCCGACTGGGACGCGGCGATGCGTTACTGGGAGAAGTTGCGCTCGGACGAGGGCGCGCATTTTGACCACGAGCTGCGGCTCGATGCCGCGAAGCTGCCGCCGATCGTGACCTGGGGCACGAGCCCTGAAGACGTGATCTCGGTCACCGGCAGCGTGCCCGATCCCGACAAGATCGCGGACGAGGCCAAGCGCCTGTCGAAGCACCGCGCGCTGAAATACATGGGCCTGACCGCGGGGACGAAGATCACCGACATCAAGCTCGACCGCATCTTCATCGGCTCCTGCACCAACGGCCGGATCGAGGATCTGCGCGCCGCCGCCAAGATCGCGGAAGGCAAGCAGGTCGCAGGCGGCGTCAACGCCATGGTCGTGCCGGGCTCCGGCCTCGTGAAGGAGCAGGCCGAGGCTGAAGGTCTGGACAAGATCTTCATCAAGGCCGGCTTCGAATGGCGCGAGCCCGGTTGCTCGATGTGCCTCGCGATGAACCCCGACAAGCTGGCTCCGGAAGAGCGCTGCGCCTCGACCTCGAACCGCAATTTCGAGGGCCGCCAGGGCTTCAAGGGCCGCACCCATTTGGTGTCGCCGGCGATGGCCGCAGCCGCGGCGATCGCGGGCCACTTCGTCGACATTAGGGAGTGGCGGTAAGCCGCTCCCTGCAATTTGAGCGATTGCGGCAAACCGCCGTTAATCGGCAGCGCCGACACTGCGTCCTCGCGAACATTTCGCGAGGACACGAGATCATGGCCAGCAAGCCTGAATATGTCGATCTGATCAGCGCGGCGACGCCCCAGCATCGGCGGCGCGCCGCACCGCTGCGCATGGTCGCCAAGCCCGAGGTCGAGGAGACCTCGAAGCTCAGCCGCTGGCCGCCGGCGATGTTCAAGCAATGGAAGATCGAGAACCTGACGCGCTGGACGTCGGCGACGTGGAAACTGAAGGATTGGCTTTAAGCCACCGGATGAACAAAGGGCGCCGTCGAGGCGCCCTTTTCATTTCGATCGTGCTTACCAATAGCGATACGGATGGTGCCAGCGATGCCAGCGGCAGACGCGGCGCGGGCCGTAATAGGTCCAGATGACCCGGCAGCGGCGCGGATGGCTGTAATAGGGATAGTAGCCGCCATAGTAGCGCCGGTGGAAATGGCGATGGCCGTAATAGGCGGGACGATAGATGCCGTAGCGATGGAATCCGCCTCCGCCATAGTGGCGAACTCCGCCGTAACGATAGCCGCCGCCATGAAAGGCGGGTGCGGCCCGGAAGCCACCAGCGTGGAAACCACCGCCGCGGAAGCCACCGATATGTCCTCCGCCACCGTGGAAGCCGCCTCCACCGTGGAAACCGCCGCCGCCATGAAAGCCGCCGCCATGTCCACCACCACCGCCGCCGCCGTGGCGAACCTGGATCATGTCGTCACTTGCGGCCTTCGCCGCAGGCAACGCGGTCGGATTGACTGGTGTCATCGCTTCAGCGCGGCGCGTCGTGCCGGCCGACAACATCAGCGTCGCGGCGGCCGCAATTCCGAGCAAGCGCATCCGGCTTGCCTTGAGACCCAATATCCTCAGCATCGACTTCTCCCTGAATCTGGACAGCGGAGTTGCGACGCTCGCTCCCGGCTCGCGTCATCCGTGTTCATTGGCGGTCGCTCCCGAGATTAAATTACGGACAGCGACGTGAACCCATCATGAATGAACGGCATTCCGCGGAAGCGCCTGCAGGCTAGTGCATCACCGCCACGGTCCATAGCCGAACACGAATGGCGCCGGCACGGCATAGGGATAGGGGCGGTAGAAGACCGGCCGCGCGTAATAATGCGGATCAGGACGCGGAGCGTAATGCATGATGTCGGGCCGCACATGTCGCCCTCCGTCGAACGCCGCGCGCCCTGCCGAGGCATCCGGCAGCTTCGTCACCCTATGCGCTGCAAAAGCGTGAGGCAGGCCTGCGGCAAGTCCGGCAGCGACGGCCAACGCGATCCATCTCATCATGACGGCCTCTGCCTGCAACATGGCGCTTCATCGGCGCGCGACGGCATCGCGCTCGTATCAGCCCCGGCGCCAGTAGCAGCTCATATGCGGCACGATCACCGTGCCGCTCGGGCGATATTCCTGCACATAGGTGGCGTTGCACTCGCGGACCGCATCGGGACCGGGATTGTAGCGGGGATAGACGCCATCCGGACTGTAATAGGGCGTGACGCGCAGGCGCGCCGGGGTCCGCTTGCGCGGCGGCGGCAGATCGTCTCGCGAGGCCGCTTGGGCCAGCCTGATCCCGGGAGCCGCGGTCTGGGCCTCCGCGCCAACGCAAAACTGCGAAAACAACCCCATGCACAGTAGCGTCAGCGCTGTTTTCGCTCGCATTTTTCTGCCCACCTGAACGTCCACTTCGAGGCCTACGCTCCCCGTTTTGACGGCGCTCGTCAACCTCGCCGCGCTTATAAAGCCGGATGCATCGCCGCGAAACCCACGCTATGAGAAGCCCATGTGGACGGAATTGAAAGCGCCCTCGCTGGCCGAGATGGAAGCGATGGCGCATGAAGTGTTCGAACGCCTGCCGGCGGAGTTTCGTAGGCTGTGCGAGGGCGTGATCATCCGCGTCGACGACTTCCCCACCGAGGAAGTCCTGGACGAGATGGCATGCGAGAGCGAGTTCGACCTGCTCGGCCTGTTCCAGGGCGTCGGCCTGCCGCAGCAGAGTTTTGCCGACGTGGCGCGGCTGCCCAACATGGTCTGGCTCTACCGCCGGCCGATCCTGGATTACTGGGCCGAGCACGACGAAAGCCTCGGCCATATCGTTCGCCACGTCCTGATCCACGAGATTGGCCATCATTTCGGCCTGTCGGACGACGATATGTCCGCGATCGAGGCTCAAGAGCCGGGTTGAGCAGAGAGCCCGGTTAGGCAGACGAGATCTGCCGAATTCGGCCTAGGATTTCCGCCCCGATCGCGATAAATACCGGTTCCCTAGACCATCCCGGGAAAGCGCAACCATGGACAAGTTCACCACGCTGGAAGGCGTCGCGGCGCCGCTGAAGATCATCAATGTCGACACCGACATGATCATTCCGAAGCAGTACCTCAAGACCATCAAGCGCACCGGCCTTAGCAAGGGGCTCTTCTCCGAGCAGCGCTACAAGGACGACGGCAGCGAGAACCCCGATTTCGTCCTCAACCAGCCCGCCTATCGCAACGCGAAGGTGCTGGTCGCCGGCGACAATTTCGGCTGCGGCTCGAGCCGCGAGCACGCGCCCTGGGCGCTGCTCGACTTCGGCATCCGCTGCGTGATCTCGACCTCGTTCGGCGACATCTTCTACAACAACTGCTTCAAGAACGGCATTCTGCCGATCCGCGTGGCCCAGGAAGACCTCGACAAGCTGTTCGACGACGCCGAGCGCGGCGCCAACGCGACGCTGACGATCGACCTGCCGAACCAGGAGATCCGCGGTCCCGACGGCGGCAAGGTCAAGTTCGAGATCGACCCGTTCCGCAAGCACTGCCTGATCAACGGCCTCGACGACATCGGCCTGACGATGGAGAAGAAGGCCTCGATCGACACCTATGAGGACAAGCTAAAGCGCGAACGCGCCTGGGCCTGATCTCAAGTTTTTGTTCAAGCCCCGGTGCTACAAGCGCCGGGGCTTTTTCTTTGTTCTGATTATCCCGTATCTTTCGAGCATGATCTTGTCGGAAAACCGCTGCACACTTTTCCGGATCATGCTCTAAGCTCCGCGCATGCTGCCCGACATCGTCACCTTCTGGCACGGCCCGATGGACGCCTTGCGCCAGACCTGTCTGCGCTCGCAGCTGGCTGCCGGCCACAAGGTCACGGTCTACAGTTTTGACACCATTCCCGGCCTGCCCGCAGGCGTCGAGAATGCCGATGCCGAAGCTATCCTGCCACATGCGTTCTCCGAACGATTGCGACCGCCGCAGCCGGACGGCAGCTGGCGCGACTGGACCACGCTTCAGTTCAGCGACTTCTTCCGCATGAAGCTGATGGCGAAGGACCTCGGCCTCTGGCTCGACGCCGACGTGCTGCTGCTCAGGCCCGTCGAGATCGATCCGGCAAAGCCCTATTTCGCGTGGGAGCGGCCGCGCCAGCTCGGCAACTCCGTGATTTACCTTCCACCTGAACACGGCATCGTTGCCGCTTTCGAAGAGCTGATGGAGCAGGAGGAGCTGACGCCGAACTGGCTGTCGCTGCGCCATCGCGTCACGTTTGCGATGCGCCGCCTGCGCGGCGGCTCGAACCGCCTCTCCGACATCCGCGTCGCGATCTTCGGGCCGGCGGCACTCACCGCGCTCGCGCGCCGCACCGGCGAGCTGCACTGCGCCTTGCCGAAGCAATCGTTCTACGCCGTGCATGCCGAGCCAAAACTGTTCTTCGATCCCTCGAGCTATCTCGGCCTCGTCACCGACCGCGACATCATCGGCCTGCATATCTCGCCCAAGGGCCGCGGCGGTGAGAAGCCGATCCCGGGCAGCCTGTATGCGTGGGCGGCGGAGCGGTTCGCATAATTTTCTCCGCTGTGCGGCGCTCTCGCGCCCGGACGCAGCGCAGCGCGAAGCGGTGCGTTGCTGAGCCGGGGCCCAGCGATGCGGCGAGATGGCTCCGGCTCTGCGAGCAGCGCTTCACGCTGCAGCGCGTCCGGGACACGAGAGCTGTATTTGATCCAGCGCAACGCGCACCTGCACCATTGTGCCTAATCTCGCTCCAATTCCGTCGTTCGAATGGAGCTTCGCATGAGCACCGCAACCAGGCCTTATCCCATTGTCCAGGACCTCATCGAGTCCTTTGCAAGCTGGCTGAAGCATCGCCGCGAGCTGAACGAGATCCGGCAGCTCGACCGCGCCGATTTCGACCGGATCGCGCAAGACCTGCGGATCGCGCCTGACGATCTGGAAGATCTGGTCCGTCACGGCAAGCACGCCGCCGACGAGCTGCCGAAGATGCTGGAGCAGCTCGGCATCAGTGCCGAAGGGCTCGGCCGCGCGCATCCGCTGCTGCTGCGCGACATGGAGCGGGTGTGCGCGCTTTGCAGCCACAAGGGCCAGTGCGATCGCGAGCTGGCCGACGGCACCGCCGCGGAGAACTATCACGGCTTCTGCGCCAATGCCTCGACACTGGAGTCGCTCGACCGTGCGGATCACGCGCATCGCTAAGGCGTTGCCCTTATCAAAGGATTAGTTTAGCGGCAGGATGTCCCGCCGGTGCTAGATCACGCCCGTACGGGCACAAGCCTCGCGCCGGGCAAATCCTTTGACGAGTTTTCTGCAAGCACGATAGCGCTCTTCCATGCTCGTCCCACTGACATTGCCTGACGGGCTCGGTTCGGCCGCGCTTTCCTTTTTGGCGGCACGAGGCTGCGAGGTTTTCTCGCGCTTGCTTGAAGCATCCTCCGGCGCTGGCACGAGCTTCCAGACAGGGCGGAGCTCTATGTTCGCCTTCTCAGTTGGATTTTCCTTGTTGACGGACGACAGCGTAAGGACGTTCTTGTCCATCCTGACGGTGACGGGTGTTCCGCTGATGGAAAATTTGTCGTTCACAATGTATTCGGCAAACGACCGGTACCCCGCCTCATCCTTCACCCACGATGCCTTTGTCGGCGGTCCCCAGAGGTAGTGTCCCTTGGCTAACCCGGTGGCAGAGACTTCCGTAACGATCAGCATGGCATACCGTCCTTTGCCATTCGTCCATCCACGTTTGTTGGACCACACGCCGACAAATCTGGAGTTAGCATTGAGCGGATCATTCTGATCAGGCGATATAGCGTAGCTTGGCAGTTTGAGTTGCTGAGCTGCCGCGATGGCTGCAACTTTCTGGTTATCTTCGGGCGCAAATAGATTTCGGACGACGGTTTTTGCGTCCGGTTTCGGAGGGGCAGCTGGGGATGAGAGCACCGCAACTTCGTTGGCCTTGAAATTCTTCACCCGCTGGCGCGCTTCTGCGGCGTGGCTGCTGCGGGGGTACCTGGTCAGAAACTCCTCGTAGAGGCCTGCCACCGTGGACGTCTGGATAGCCAGCCAAAACTTCTCGTCCTCCGCGGCATCTGCAGGCGCGGGAGCCGACGCGACTGGCGCTTGAGCGCTCGCCACCGGAGCTCTCAGGTAAATCTCTTTCTTCGACAAAGAGCCGTATACGAAAGGCTGCTGCTCGCGTCTGGTGGCCGCCATCACGTCGTCACGAACACGACGAAACAGAAACGATATCTCCAGCCCCGGCGTTTCAATGTGGCGAAGGAGCGATGCCGTGAATGGGCTGTTCCGGCCATCCCCGTCGCTTGCCGTAGTACCGTCCCGGGCGGCGTACGCAATCAGAACGTTATCGGATGGCTCCGTCGGAGCGAGTCCGCGAGCCACGGCCCGGGTGCTCAGCGAGCGTCTCATCTTTGCGGCAAAAGGATTGTTGCGGCATGCGTCCAGTATCACAAGGCCCAACTTTCGTGCCTTCGAAACCTGAAGGCTCACCGAGCGCAGGCTGATGGCCTCGCTTTCGATGTCGGTATCGCTGCGCAGCTCTGCGCCGACCGGAATCAGCCAGTTCTCGCCGCTGACCTCCATGCCGTGTCCGGCATAGAAAACGACCGCAAGGTCTGCTCCCTCCGCAGAGCGGCCGAACTCGACGACAGACTTCCTCATCTCTTGCGCAGTCGCGTTCTTGACCTGGGTGACTTTGAAGTCGAGCCGCTCCAGCGCGCGGCCGATGTCGGCCGCATCGCGCGTCCGGTTCGGCAACTCGGGTACCTTCTCATAGGCGCCGTTACCGATGACGAGCGCAACCCGAACCTGCTGCGCAAGCGCCGGCGTGGCGAATGGAAATGACGTAACGAGAAGGACTGCTAGGAAAAAAATGCGCATCAAATGCTTGCCCGGATCAATATCGAGCGTGAGGGTAGCATTGTCTTTCACCACCGCAACGGGAAAAGCCGGGATCGTGGTCGTTCAGAGAACCGCGGCTCCCCGAGCATACCGGTAACCGCGTCAATGTTCGTTCGGCTTGAGCGCAACCGCCTGCCCTCAGCCCTTCCCCATCGCCGCAATCGCGTCCGCGATCTCGATCGTGCGCCGCGCCATGTCGGCGTGCAGCCGCTCCACCATGGCGCCGTCGAGACGGATCGCGCCGCGCGAGACGTTCTCCGGCAGCTCGAACGCGGCGATGATCTTTCGCGCGCGCGCGACTTCCTCCTCCGGCGGGGTGAAGATCGCGTTGCAGGCTTCGATCTGCGAGGGGTGAATCAGCGTCTTGCCGTCGAAACCGAGATCGCGGCCTTGCGCGCATTCGGTGGCGAAACCATCGGAGTTGGCGATGTCGCTATAGGGGCCGTCGAGGATTTCGAGGCCATGGGCGCGCGTCGCCAGGATGCAATGGGAGATCATCGGGATCATCGCCGCGCGGCCCGGCAGCATCTTGATGCGCGTCTCGCGCGAGATGTCGTTGGGCCCGAACACGAAGCCTGACAGGCGCCGCGCTGGATCGCGCCCGGCGGCAGCGAGTTCTTCGGCATGCAGTACCGCGCGCGCGGTCTCGATCATGGCCCAGACCTTTACGGTCGGCGCCGCGCCGAGTTCGGCGAGACGGCGGCCGATCGTGTCGAGCTCCTCCACGCGTGAAACCTTTGGAACCAGGATGCCGTCGGGCGAGGCATTCGCCGCCATCGCGACATCGTCGGCCCACCAGGGCGTGTCGAGGCCGTTGGTCCGGATCAGGATCTCGCGCTTGCCGAACCCTTTGGCCGCGATCGCGGCCGCGATGCCATCGCGTGCCACTGCCTTGGCATCGGGCGCGACGGAGTCTTCCAGGTCGAGGATCAGGCCGTCGGCGGCGAGATTGCGCGCCTTTTCCAGCGCGCGGGGGTTGGAGCCGGGCATGAACAGATGGCTGCGGCGCGGGCGGGTCATGCAAGCGTTCCTTCCGGTTTCCTCATCTCATTCCGACCGAAGCCGATAGCATCTGGCCTGCCTATTCGAAAGGCTTGTTCGTCCCAGCGGTATATGATTAGGCATAGGCCATGACCACATTCCCAGAGCATTTGCTGGAAGGCTACAAGGCCTTCGCCACCCAGCGGCTGCCGACCGAGCAGACCCGCTACCGCGAGCTGTCGGTGAAGGGGCAGTTCCCTGAAGTGATGGTGATCGGCTGCTGCGACAGCCGCGTCTCGCCCGAAGTGATCTTCGACGTCGGGCCGGGCGAACTCTTCGTCGTCCGCAACATCGCCAATCTGGTGCCGGTGTATCAGCCCGACGGCAACGCGCATGGCGTCTCGGCGGCGCTGGAATATGCCGTGACGGTGCTGAAGGTGAAGCACATCGTGGTGCTCGGGCACGCCCAGTGCGGCGGCATCCGCGCCTTCGTCGACAAGATCGAGCCGCTCACGCCGGGCGACTTCATCGGCAAATGGATGCAGATGTTCATCAAGCCGGGCGAAGTGGTGGAGCAGCGCGACCACGAGACCATGGCGCAATTCGTCGAGCGCATCGAGAAGGCCGCGGTGTTCCGCAGCCTGGAAAACCTGATGACCTTCCCGTTCGTGCAGAAGGCGGTCGAGAGCGGCCAGATGCAGACCCACGGCGCCTATTTCGGCGTCGCGGAGGGATCACTGTTCGTGCTGGACAAGGCGGCGAAGGAATTCAGGAACGCGCGCGAGATGGCGTAGGTCCGCAGCTCTTGTGGGGTGGGCAAAGCGAAGCGTGCCCACCACTTTTCTAGCAATTGTGGAAAGATGGTGGGCACGGCGCTTCGCGTCTTTGCCCACCCTACGGCAGCACGGCTTACGCCGCCTTCTTCTTCGCGCTGATCAGCTTGCGGTTGATCAGGACTTCCGCGATCTGGATCGCGTTGAGCGCGGCGCCCTTGCGTAGATTATCCGAGACGCACCACAGCACGAGACCGTTCTCCACCGTCGCGTCCTCGCGGATACGGCTGATATAGGTGGCGTCCTCGCCGGCGGCTTCATACGGCGTGGCGTAGCCGCCGGGCTCATGCTTGTCGATGACGAGACAACCCGGCGCCTTGCGCAGGATGTCGCGTGCTTCGTCCGCGCTGATCGGGTTCTCGAACTCGATGTTGACGGCCTCGGAATGGCCGACGAAAACTGGCACGCGCACGCAGGTCGCGGAGAGCTTGATCTTGGGATCAAGAATCTTCTTGGTCTCCGCCATCATCTTCCACTCTTCCTTGGTGTAGCCGTCCTCCATGAAGACGTCGATCTGGGGGATGACGTTGAAGGCGATGCGCGCCGGAAACTTGTTATTGATCAGCTCCTGGTTGGTGTAGACGGCCTTGGTCTGCGAGAACAGTTCGTCCATCGCGTCCTTGCCGGCGCCCGACACCGATTGATAGGTCGAGACCACGACGCGCTTGATCGTCGCCTTGTCGTGCAGGGGCTTGAGCGCGACCACGAGCTGCGCGGTCGAGCAGTTCGGGTTGGCGATGATGTTCTTCTTCTTGAAGCCCGCAGTCGCGTCCGCATTCACTTCCGGCACGATCAACGGCACGTCCGGGTCCATGCGCCAGGCCGAGGAATTGTCGATCACGACCGTGCCGGCGGCGCCGATCTTCGGCGACCATTCCTTCGACACCTCTCCGCCGGCCGACATCAGGCAGATGTCGACGTCGGAGAAGTCGTAATGCTCCAGCGCTTTGACCTTCAGCGTGCGGTCGCCGTAGGAGACCTCGACGCCCATGCTGCGGCGTGACGCCAGGGCCACC
The DNA here is from genome assembly GCF_052871955.1 of Bradyrhizobium sp. CAR08. Taxonomy (NCBI): domain Bacteria; kingdom Pseudomonadati; phylum Pseudomonadota; class Alphaproteobacteria; order Hyphomicrobiales; family Nitrobacteraceae; genus Bradyrhizobium; species Bradyrhizobium sp. CAR08. Next base: position 21,514 of record NZ_JBIXJX010000021.1, on the reverse strand, counting down.
ACCTCGTCCGCAGGGAATTTGCGCTCGTCGAGGATGTTGAGCATTTCCCGTCCGACATTGCCGGTCGCGCCGACGACTGCGACTTTGTAACCCATCGTTCACTCTCCGACGAAAAAGCTCTTTCCTGAAGCTGAGGCTTAAACAGGAAGAGCAGCGCTTCTATGCGAGAACCGGCCTCAAGACAACGTTGGACCATGCCTTAGGGACGTGGATGCAGTCGCCCGAGGCCAGCACGGCCGCAAACCCCACCCAGATCCATCTGGCGCTTGCAGCCTTCGCCGACGAGGTCGTCGGCACGCTGGCGCGCCTGTTCGCCTATGTGGGGATTTTGGTACTGTTTGCCATCCTCGGCCTTGCCGCACTCGGCCAGCTGCCCAACTTGCGCGACGATGATCCGGCGCTGAAGCCCGATTGGAGCGTGGCCGACCGGTCGCCTCCGGCCTTCGCCCTCAGCCGGCTGGATTCGTCAGAAAAAACAGCTTCTTACGCGATCTTCAGGCATCCCGAAGGCGGCCGCAGGGACGTGATGCGCTGGGCCAGCGAGGCAGACAGGACCGTGGCCGAGCTCGAGATTTACCGGGAAGGCGGCGAATTCGACGTGACGCGTCCGGCAACAATGGATCTGGCCGTCCGGATGGGACTGGGCACCGCGACCCTTCTGGAGCAAGCCGGCCTGATCGCCACGAAATTCGGCCCCGTCGCCCTATTCCAGCCGACCGGCACGGCGGAGGGCGCGCGGGCCTGCCTCGGCTACCTCAAGCGCAGCGAGGAGCCGGCGCTCCAGATCTCCGGATTCTCCTGCCAGGGCGACAGCCTGCCTGCGCGGCGCGCCGCGATCGCCTGCACGCTGAACCGGCTAACGCTGCTGACCTCGGGCAACGAGCCGAAGCTGGCCGAATTGTTCGCCCATGCGGAGCTGAAGCGCCGCCCCTGCGCGCCCCCGGGCGCGTCGGACTGGCTGCTCGGCGCCGCCAATGCGCAATTGCGCGGCGCGCTCTGATCGGCATCAAGCTCAAGTGGCTGTATCCATGCAACTTTTGCCGGCGCGCACGATTATTCAGCGCTGGTGTGACCCAATAGACCTAGTTGCGGCCGCCCCGGCCGGGTTAGTATGAGCGTGAAATTGATTGGCGGCTTGCCGCCTGAAGGGGACGTGATGAGCTCGAATTTCTCTGCCGCGAACAAACTGGCGATGTGGCTTGCGGCCGGCGCCGTGATTGCCATGTCCTCAGCCTTCGCGACACCCGCCTCGGCCGACACCAAGAAGCAGCGCTATGACAGCGGCCGTCACTATTACGGCCCGAGCGGCCCCAATTCGAGCTATCAGCAGGGCCGCACCCGCATCTATGTGAGCAAGCGCTCCTGGCTCGACGGTGGCACCGAGGTCAATCCGGGCGACCGCAAGTTCTCCGACTACGCCTTCCCGCCGGCGGTGGGCTATCCGACCTTCGCGCGCGAAAATCTCAACCGCCCGATCGATCGCCAGCCGCTGAGCACGCCGCAGGATGTTGGCGGCTATCCGCAGAATTTCCCGCTGTACTGAGGCGGACATATCGACCGAATCAAAATGGCCGGGCTCGCGCCCGGCCATTTTTGTTTGTCGTGTAGCCCGGGAGGAGCGAAGCGCAATCCGGGATTTTCGACACGCGGGAAGAACGCCGGATTTCGCTTCGCTCCATCCGGGCTACGGCTCTAAGCGTGCAGCTTCTGCAATTCCTTCAAGATCGCTTCGCCCATCTGCGTGGTCGAGGCGGCAGTGGTGCCTTCCGACTTGATGTCGGCGGTGCGCAGGCCGCTGGCCAGCACCGCGGCGATCGCGGCGTCGACCTTGTCGGCGAGCGCGCCCATGTCGAAGGAGTAGCGCAACGCCATGCCGAAGGACGAGATCATCGCGATCGGATTGGCGAGGCCCTGGCCTGCGATATCAGGCGCCGAGCCGTGCACGGGCTCGTACAGCGCCTTGCGCTTCTTGCTCTTGACGTCGACCTCGCCGAGCGAGGCCGAGGGCAGCATGCCGAGCGATCCCGTCAACATCGCAGCAATGTCGGACAGCATGTCGCCGAACAGATTGTCGGTGACGATGACGTCGAACTGCTTCGGCCATTTCACCAGCATCATGCCGCCGGAATCGGCGAGCTGATGCTCGAGCGTGACGTCGGGATATTCGCGCTTGTGGACCTGGGTCATGACCTCATTCCAGAGCACGCCCGACTTCATGACGTTGCGCTTCTCCATCGACGTCACCTTGTTCTTGCGCTTCTTCGCAAGCTCGAAGGCGACGCGGCCGATGCGCTCGATCTCATAGGTGTCGTAGACCTGGGTATCGATGGCGCGCTTCTGGCCGTTGCCGAGATCGGTGATGGTCTTGGGCTCGCCGAAATAGACGCCGCCGGTGAGTTCGCGCACGATCATGATGTCGAGGCCCTCGACCGCCTCGCGCTTCAGGCTGGAGGCCTCCGCCAGCGCCGGGTAGCAGACCGCGGGACGGAGGTTGGCGAACAGACCGAGATCCTTGCGCAGGCGCAGCAGGCCGGCTTCGGGGCGCACCTCGTAGGGCACCGCGTCCCATTTGGGACCGCCGACCGCACCGAAGATGATGGCGTCGGCGTCCTTGGCCTTGGCCATGTCGCGTTCCGAGATCGACACCTTGTGCGCGTCATAGGCCGAACCGCCGACGAGGCCGGTGTCGGTCTCGAACTTGGCGATGCCCGCCGAATTGAGCCAGTCGGTCAGCCGCTTCACCTCGCCCATCACCTCGGGGCCGATACCGTCGCCGGGAAGCAGCAGCAGTTTGTGGGTCGCCATGGTCGTTTCCTCTGAGGTCGATTTCGGCCGGAGTGCTAGAGCGGCGTTGCGTACTTGGCAAGACACCATTGCCGCTTCGGTTCTGTGCAAGGCGGGCAGGGCCTGCCACACTGCGCATGCCGGAGTACCCATTTGCACGCCCCTGAACGTCCCCCGCCCGACGCCCATCCCGCGCGGCTGATCCTGACCCTGTCGCTGGCTGCGACGGTCGGGCTGGGTATCGGCCGCTTCGCCTATTCGCTGGTGCTGCCCGACATGCGGGAGGACCTCGGCTGGTCCTACTCGGCGGCCGGTTTCATGAACACCATCAACGCCGTCGGCTACCTCGCGGGCGCGCTAGTGGCGTCCCGGCTGATCCAGCGGGTCGGCTGGTCGGCCGCGATCCGCGGCGGAACCCTGGCCTGCGTCGCGGCGCTCGCGACTTGCGCGCTGACCGGGAATTTCGTTGCGCTGAGCCTGGCCCGTCTCGTGCTGGGCGTTGGCGCCGCGGCCGGTTTCGTCGCCGGAGGCGCGCTGGCCGCTTCCATTGCGCAGTCACGCCCGGAGCGGGCCAATTTCCTGCTCAGCCTGTTCTATGCCGGGCCCGGCATTGGCATTCTCTCATCAGGACTGATCGCCCCGTTCACGCTGCAATATTTCGGGCCGGGCTCGTGGTGGATCGTGTGGTGGGCGATGACGCTGCTGTCCGTTGTCATGACCGTGCCGCTGTTCCTGGTCCGCATCGAGAGCGGCGTGCGTTTCTCGCAAGGCGGCCACGGCGCCTTCGCCATTTTTCCGGTGCTGATCTATCTCGCCGGCTACTTCCTGTTTGGCGCGGGCTACATCGCCTACATGACCTTCATGATCGCCTATGTGCGCGACGGCGGCGGCGGGGCCGCAGCGCAGGCCGCGTTCTGGAGCCTGATTGGCTTGAGCGCCTTCGTCACGCCGTGGGCCTGGCGCCGCGTGCTCGCGCTCGATCGCGGTGGTCTTGCCACCGCCATCATCCTCGGCACCAACGCGCTCGGCGCCGCCCTGCCGATGCTCGGGCATTCGCCGGCATGGCTCGCGGTCTCGGCGATCGTGTTCGGCGTCGCCTTCTTCGCCGTAGTCGGCTCGACCACCGCCTTCGTGCGCTTCAACTATCCGCCCGAGGTGTGGCCGACCGCGATCGCGGCGATGACGATCTCGTTCGGCGTCGGCCAGACGCTGGGCCCGATCGTGGTCGGCGCGATCACGGACGCGCTGGGGAGCTTGAGTTACGCGCTGAATGTGTCGGCGGCGCTGCTGGCGCTGGGCGCGGTTGCCGCGCTGTGCCAGCGGAAAGTGGAGCCGGCCTCATAACAAGTGTCGTCCCGGCGAAGGCCGGGACCCATAACCACAGGGAGCATTTTGGGGAAGACTGGTCGTTCGGGATTGGCATCTAGCGAAAATCGATAGACCTCGCGGTATGGGCCCTGGCCTTCGCCGGGACGACAACAGCTAGCTTCCGCTGAACGAATTGTACCCCTGGTCTTCCCAATAGCCGCCCTTGTAGTCGTTGGTGACTTCCATCGACACCACGTATTTCGGGTTCTTGAAGCCGAGCTTGGTCGGCACGCGGATCTTCATCGGGAAGCCGTAGGCGCGCGGCAGGATTTCGCCCGCATATTTGAACGTCATCTGGGTCTGCGGATGCAGCGCGGTGCGCATGTCGAGCGGAGAATTGTAGCCGTCCTTGTCGGCGCACTGGAACCAGACATACTTTGCGCGGGTGTCGGCGCCGATCAGCTTAAGGAAGTCGCGCATGGGTGTACCGGTCCAGCTGCCGATCGCGCTCCAGCCCTCGACGCAGATGTGACGGGTGATCTGCGTAGCCTGCGGCAGCTTGTACAGCTCGGGAAGCGTCCACGACTTCTTGTTCTCGACGAGACCGCGGACTTCGAGCTTCCAGTCGGCACCGTCGACATCGGGCGCGTCGTCGAGATCGTAATAGGCGTTGAACGGAAACGGTTTTGTGATCGCGCTCTCGGGAAACGTCGGCGCCAGCGCGTCGGGATTGAAGATGAAATCCTGCACGGCATCGTTGAATTTCGAAACCGACTTCAGCATCTCCTCCGCGGAGGACGAGTCGATCACGTCGCAGCCGGTGAGCAGCGTCAGCGCCCCGAGGCTGGCGCCGCCCGCGATGAAGCGGCGGCGGCTGACCTCTGGCATCGTCTTGATGGAATCCTTGATCAGCAGCCGCTTGTCGACGCCCGGGATCAGGAATGAGCGCTTCGCCATGACTCTCTCTCCACTCAACGGCCGATGATCATCGCGCGCAGGCTCTTCGGCACCAGCAGCGCGAGTAAAACATGAATGACCAGGAAGGCGCAGATCGCGGCCATGCAGAAGAAATGGATGTAGCGCGCGGTCGGATAGTCGCCGAACAGGGACACGAGCCAGTGCAGTTGCACCGGTTTCCACATTCCCAGCCCCGACAGCACGATGATCACGCCGATCAATATGATGCCGGCATAGAGCACGCGCTGGACGTAATTGTAGACGGAGAGATCGGCATGGCCGAGCTTGAAGGTCAGCGCAGCCCTGACGTCGTGGAGCACGCCGGATGGGGTGATCGGCAGCAGTTTTTTCCGGAAGCGGCCGGTGGCAAAACCGGTGACGAGATAAGCAAGGCCGTTGATCATCAAGAGCCACATCGCCGCAAAGTGCCAGAGCAGGCCGCCACCGAGCCAGCCGCCGAGCGTGTACTCGCGCGGAAAGCTGAAACCGAACAGCGGCGAGGCGTTGTAGATCTGCCAACCCGACAGGATCATCAGGATCATGGCGAAAGCGTTGATCCAGTGCATGACCCGGACCCAGGCCGGCTGGATCACTTTGGCCGGGGTGGCGCTGACCTGCTCGTCGGTGACTGTGAGGCTCGACATGGCGGTTCCGTCCTGAACATCGTCTGACAGCAATTATACGCCGATGCTTCCGCTTTCGTTACGCCCTGTTCGGCATCGAATCCATGTCGGCTGGCTATCGTGGTCACAATAAAGCGAGCCGGGTACCCCCGGCTCGCCATTTCGTCGCATCCGGTTCGGGGATGAAGCCGGACGGCGCGGTGTTTACGTCGCCGGCATCAGCACGGTGTCGACCACATGGATTACACCGTTCGACTGGTTGACATTGGAGATCGTCACCATCGAGGTACCGCCCTTGGCGTCGAGGATCCAGACCTTGCCGTCCTGCTTCTTCACCGTCAGCTCCTCGCCTTCGGCGGTCTTCATCTTCTTGCCGTCGGTGAGGTCGGACGCCTCGAGCTTGCCGGGCACGACATGGTAGGTGAGGATCTTGGTCAGCGTCGCCTTGTTCTCGGGCTTCACCAGAGTGTCGACGGTGCCGGCCGGCAGCTTGCCGAAGGCGGCGTTGGTCGGCGCGAACACCGTGAACGGACCCTTGCCTTCCAGCGTCGGCACCAGGCCGGCCGCCTTCACCGCCGCCACCAGCGTGGTGTGGTCCTTCGAGTTGACGGCGTTCTGGACGATGTTCTTGGACGGGAACATCGCGGCGCCGCCGACCATGACGGTCTTTTCCTCGGCGCGGGCGGGCGCGACGACGGTCGCGGTGATGGCCAGCGCGCTGAAGGCCGCAGCGGTGAGATAGGCAATACGCTTCGACATGGAGGGTCTCCCGATTGGATTGTGACCGGCGATTGCCGGCGTTCGAGTTGGGCAACAACAGTGGCTGCGACCTGCGAGTGTGAAGCAGCAGCGCCGTCGTTGGCTCGAACTACGGGAGCGTTTGCGAAGCGGTTTCGAACAAAACTTCTTTGTGATGGGTGAAACTAAGTGCGTGGTTCTCCGTGGGGGGCGTCATTGCGAGGAGCGAAGCGACGAAGCGATCCAGGCTGCCACCGCGGATGCACCGCTGGATTGCTTCGCTTCGCTCGCAATGACGCGCCTCGACGATCTACCTGCCGCTCAATCCCTGTTGTGCGGCGTCTGGATAAACCCGCGATTATGCGTCGGGCTGATCAGCAGTTCATTGATGCACACCCGCGCCGGCATGCTCGCGATGAACGCGATGGTGCGGCCGAGATCTTCGGATTGCAGCATCCTGGCCTGCTCCTCCTCGCTCGGTACCACCGGGCGCAGCTTCAGGATCGGGGTCGCCACCTCGCCCGGCATCAGGCAGCAGGCGCGCAAGCCGTTGACGCATTCGTCCATGTTGAAGGAATGCGTCAGCGCCAGCACCGCATGCTTGGTCGTGGTGTAGGCCGGGCCCGGCATTTTCGAGACGTGGCGGCCGGCCCAGGACGAGACGTTGATGATGGAGCCGTCCTGCTGCTTGCGCATCGTCGGCAGCACCGCGCGCATGCAATAGAGCACGCCGTTGAGATTGACCTGGACCAGCTGGTCCCAGCCCTCCAGTTCCATGTCCTTCCAGCTCCGCTTAGGGACATTGATGCCGGCATTGTTCACCAGCAGGTCGATCCGGCCGTGCTTCGCAACGATTTGATCAGCCGCCTTCTGGGCCGCGGCGGCGACCGACACGTCCAGCGCGATGGCCTCGGCGGCCCCGCCCGTCTGGGCGATCTTCGCGACCACGGTATCCAGGGCGTCCTTGCGCCGGCCCGAAACCACCACCGTCCAGCCGTCGGCCGCCAGCGCCTCGGCGCCGGCCTCCCCGATCCCGCTGCCCCCGCCTGTCACCCAGGCCACGCGTTTCCCGTTTTTGGTCATGCAAACTGTCTCCGTTGCTTCATCGGGGCGGTTTTTGCTAATCCAGCCCTCGGTTTTGACCGGCCTCTGACGATCGTTGCGGTCAAGCCTTGCGGTCGAGGAAATCTTGCATGAACCAAGCTGCCAACGCCAATCTGTTTTCCCGCCTGTTCGACGGCCTCGACGATCCGAAGCGCCTCGCGATCGAGACGCATGACGGGGTCCGCATCAGCTATGGTGATCTGATCGCCCGGGCCGGACAGATGGCCAATGTGCTGGTCGCACGCGGCGTGAAGCCCGGCGACCGCGTTGCGGTGCAGGTCGAGAAGTCCGTGACCAACATCGTGCTGTATTTGGCCACGGTGCGGGCCGGCGCAGTCTATCTGCCGCTCAACACCGCCTATACGCTCAACGAGCTCGACTACTTCATCGGCGATGCCGAGCCCTCGCTGGTGGTCTGCGATCCCGCCAAGGCGGAGGGCCTCGCCCCCATCGCCGCCAAGGTGAAGGCCAAAGTCGAGACGCTCGGGCCTGACGGCAAGGGCTCGCTGACGGACGCCGCCGACAAGACGAGCAGCGAATTCACCACGGTGGCGCGCGCAAACGACGATCTCGCCGCGATCCTCTACACGTCCGGCACCACCGGCCGCTCCAAGGGCGCGATGTTGACCCACGACAATCTGGCGTCGAACTCGCTCTCGCTCGTCGGCTTCTGGCGCTTCACCGACAAGGACGTGCTGATCCACGCACTGCCGATCTACCACACCCACGGCCTGTTCGTGGCGACCAACGTGACGCTGTTTGCGCGGGCATCGATGATCTTCCTGCCGAAGCTCGACCCGGATCTGATCATCAAGCTGATGGCGCGTGCCACGGTGCTGATGGGCGTGCCGACGTTCTATACCCGTCTGCTCCAGAACGCTGCGCTGTCGCGCGAAACCACAAAGCACATGCGGCTGTTCGTCTCGGGCTCGGCGCCGCTGCTCGCCGAAACCCATCGCGAATGGTCGGCGCGCACGGGGCACGCGGTGCTCGAGCGCTACGGCATGACCGAGACCAACATGAACACGTCGAATCCCTATGACGGCGAGCGCGTGCCCGGCGCGGTCGGCTTTCCGCTCCCCGGCGTGTCCGTACGCGTCACCGATCCCGAGACCGGCAAGGAGCTGCCCCGTGACGAAATCGGCATGATCGAGGTCAAGGGCCCGAACGTGTTCAAGGGCTATTGGCGCATGCCGGAGAAGACCAAGGCGGAATTCCGCGACGACGGCTTCTTCATCACCGGCGACCTCGGCAAGATCGACGCCAAGGGTTACGTCCATATTCTCGGCCGCGGCAAGGATCTCGTGATCTCCGGCGGCTTCAATGTCTACCCGAAGGAAATCGAGAGCGAGATCGACGCCATGCCCGGCGTGATCGAATCCGCCGTGATCGGCGTGCCCCACGCTGATTTCGGCGAGGGCGTCACGGCGGTGCTGGTCTGCAACAAGGGCGCCGATGTGACCGAGGCCGCGGTGCTGAAGGCGCTCGACGGCCGGCTGGCCAAGTTCAAGATGCCCAAGCGGGTCTTCGTGGTCGACGAGCTGCCGCGCAACACCATGGGCAAGGTGCAGAAGAACGTGCTGCGGGATACGTACAAGGATCTTTACGCGAAGAAATAGGGGCGCAACTGCTCCGGGCTGGGGGGACATGAACCGAGAGCAAGCTAAGAAGATACACAAGCACCTGCTCGATGCCGCCGCAGCATTCCGGCGAGCGGAGGCCGCGATCGTCGATGTTGGCGATGACGGCCGAAAGCTGTTTGCAGATCCGCTCGTAACGGCGGTTTTCCATTTGCAATTCAAGCTTCTGCGATTGATCTACAAGCGATTTCCGGATCTTGAACCGCCGGGACGGCCTGCCACCATCGACAGCACACTCCGGTGGGAAGACGTTTCACTTCCGTCCTCTGTGCTGGAGACCGATTTGGATCGCGTCATTTTCTCTGTCATGAAGTCGCGATGGCAGAAGTTCGCAATGGTCCTGTACTGCGCGGTTGAGAGGGTCGAAAAGGAAGAAGCGCTAGCGGCTCCCGTCGATTTTGAGGTCTTTGCGGCCCGCATTCAGGCGTTGGTTGAGGCCGACCTCCTGGAGGCGCAAGGCAATCTTCAAATGTGGGGCCACAGCGAAGTGAGATTGAAGGACCGGTCCGTCAATTAGTGCCCACCCACCAGGCTCATCACAAACCTGCTGCCGACGATGAACAGATAGCACCCGAACGCGACTTCCAGCGTCCGCTTCGACATTGCATGCGCAGCCTTCACACCGAGCGGTGCCGTCACAAGGCTCATTGGCATCACCAGGACCGCGCCGATCAGCGAGACGTAACCGAGCGCGAACGGGACCTGCAGGGCTGCAACGGCCGGGTAGCTCACCGCCGCAGGCCAACCGGCATAGATGTAGCCGAGCGCGCCGGGGATCGAGATCAAGACCGCGAGCGCCGACGATGTCGCCACTGCCTGGTGGATCGGGCGGCCGTAGAACGTCATCAGCAGGTTCGAGAACAGGCCACCGCCGATGCCCATCAACGTCGACAAAATGCCGACGCAGAAGCCGTAGATTCGCATCAAGGGGCCCTTCGGCAGATCATCGCCGAGCTTCCAGCTCTCGCGCGCGAAGATCAGCCGTACCGCGGCCGACCAAGCGACGGCGACGAACACGATCTTGAACAGTCGCTCCGGCGCGTAACGCGCGACCACGCTGCCGGCGACGACGCCGATCAGGATCGGCAGCCACCAGACCCGGAGGATCGCAAGATCGACGGCGCCGCGCCTGTAGTGCGCCTGGAACGAACGGATCGAGGTCGGAATGATGACAGCGAGCGAAGTGCCGATGCAGAGCGGCATGCGCACCTCGAGCGGCACACCGGCGATGCGGAAGCACTCGTAGAACACCGGCACCAGAATCGCGCCGCCCCCGATGCCGAACACGCCGGCCAAGAATCCGGAGAGCGCGCCGGTTGCGATCAGCAGCAGCGCGAGCTCGGCGATCTCCTTGATATGAAGTCCTGCAATCACCCCTGATCTGCCCCGGCGATCGCAGCGGCTCCGAGACAAGCGTCCGGACTGGCTGCCCGGAAAGCTGTAGGCGATCTGATTTGTCGGGTCGACCGCCGCATCGCCGGTCGGGGGTGGGATGCAGGTTGCGCATATCCGCCCGTCTCGCGAAAAATCGGTGCGCTTGGCGGAAAATGGCGATTGCTCGCCGACCATCGCTGCCGGTTCGGTGACATGAATTGACTGGTTCGAACCCTGGGCGGCCCGCGGCAGCTTGGAGCCGTTCCAATAGTAATTTCAATGTGCCGCAGCTCTCCCGCAAGAGATGAATTTGTGTTCTGTCTTTAGACGGTGCGCCATCGCCCTGGTATACCAAGCGGACGATTGGCCTTGTTACATCAAGGGCCTAGAGCTGAACTCAAGTTCGGTTTATGGCGATTTGGTGATTGCGCAGGTGAAATCGACTCCGTAAATAGAGCCGACCTTTCGCGATCCCCGCGCGCCCCATGCTGGGCCGCAACAAAGCAATTGAAGCCCATGACCGCACGGATCGAACGACCGCTTTCGCCGCACATTCAGACCTACCGCTGGACCCTGACGATGGCGCTTTCCATCGTCCATCGCGCCACCGGAATTGCCCTCTACGCCGGAACGCTGCTGCTGGCCTGGTGGCTGATTGCGGCGGCCTCCGGCCCCGCCGCCTATAGCCACGTCCAGGCCTTCACCGGCAGCATCATCGGCCGCCTGATCGTGTTCGGCTACACTTGGGCGCTGATGCACCACATGCTCAGCGGCATCCGGCATTTCGTCTGGGACCTCGGCTACGGCTTCAAGGCCAATGAGCGCGAGGCCTTGACCTGGGGCGCCCTGATCGGCGGCATCGTGCTCACGGTCCTCATTTGGATCATCGCCTACGCGATCGGAGGCGGACGATGAGTTTCGACGAATCCCACGGCGCCCCGAAGGGCTCCTCCATGCGCACCCCGCTCGGCCGCGTGCGCAATCTCGGCGCGGCGCATTCGGGCACCTCCGATTTCTGGCGCCAGCGCATCACCGGCGTCGCCATGACGCTGCTGATGATCCCCGTGATCGTGATCGTGATGATGCTGCTTGGCCGCAACCAGGCCGGTGCCGCACAGATCCTCGGCTCGCTGCCGATCGCGGTGATCCTGCTCCTCTTCATCTTCGCCAGCGCCTGGCACATGAAGATCGGCATGCAGGTCGTGATCGAGGACTACATCCATAACGAGAAGCTGAAGCTCACCTCGATCATGCTCAACAACTTCTTCTCGTTCGCCGTGGCGCTCGCCTCGACCTACGCGATCCTGAAACTTTCCTCCGGAGTCTAAACCCATGGCCACAGAGACCAATGGCAAGGGCAACGGCGCTCCCGCCACCAACGGCAAAGCCTATCCGATCGAAGATCACACCTATGATGTCGTCGTGGTCGGCGCCGGCGGCGCAGGCCTGCGCGCCGTGGTCGGCTGCAGCGAAGCCGGTCTTCGTACCGCCTGCATCACCAAAGTGTTTCCGACCCGCTCGCACACCGTCGCGGCGCAGGGCGGCATCTCGGCGTCGCTCGGCAACATGCACAAGGACGACTGGCGCTGGCACATGTACGACACCGTGAAGGGGTCGGACTGGCTGGGCGACCAGGATGCGATCGAATACATGGTGCGCAACGCGCCCGAGGCGGTCTACGAGCTCGAGCATTGGGGCGTGCCGTTCTCGCGCACCGAAGACGGCAAGATCTACCAGCGCCCGTTCGGCGGCATGACCATGGACTACGGCAAGGGCCAGGCGCAGCGCACCTGCGCCGCCGCCGACCGCACCGGCCACGCCATGCTGCACACGATGTACGGCCAGTCGCTGCGTCACGCGGCCGAGTTCTTCATCGAGTTCTTTGCCATCGACCTGATCATGGACGACCAGGGCACCTGCCGCGGCGTTATCGCGCTCAAGCTCGATGACGGCACGCTGCACCGCTTCCGCGCCCAGACCGTGATCCTCGCCACCGGCGGCTATGGCCGCGCCTATGCATCCTGCACCTCGGCGCACACCTGCACCGGCGACGGCGGCGGCATGGTGCTGCGCGCTGGTCTGCCGATGCAGGACATGGAGTTCGTGCAGTTCCACCCGACCGGCATCTACGGTTCGGGCTGTCTCGTCACCGAAGGCGCGCGCGGCGAAGGCGGCTATCTCGTCAACTCCGAGGGCGAGCGCTTCATGGAGCGCTATGCGCCCTCCGCCAAGGATCTGGCCTCGCGTGACGTCGTCTCGCGCGCGATGACCATCGAGATTCGCGAAGGTCGCGGTGTCGGCAAGAAGAAGGACCACATCTTCCTTCATCTCGACCATCTCGATCCCGCGGTGCTGGCCGAACGCCTGCCGGGCATCTCGGAATCCGCAAAGATCTTCGCCAATGTCGACGTGACGCGCGAGCCGATCCCAATTGTGCCGACCGTGCATTACAACATGGGCGGCATCCCGACGAACTATCACGGCGAAGTCCTGACCAAGAAGGACGGCGACGACAACGCCATCATCCCCGGCCTGATGGCGATCGGCGAGGCCGCCTGCGTCTCCGTGCACGGCGCCAACCGCCTCGGCTCCAACTCGCTGATCGACCTCGTCGTGTTCGGACGCGCCGCGGCGCTGCGCCTCGCCGAGAAGCTCACGCCGAACGCCAGCCAGCCGGAATTGCCGACGAATTCGTCCGACCTGGCGCTCGGCCGGCTCGACCACTACCGCTACGCCTCCGGCGGCACGCCGACCGCGAAGCTGCGCGAAGGCATGCAGCACGTCATGCAGAACAATTGCGCGGTGTTCCGCACCGGCGACATCCTGAGCGAAGGCCAGAACCTAATCGAGAAGGTCCATCGCGGCATCATCGACATCGCCGTATCCGACCGCTCGCTGGTGTGGAATTCCGACCTGATCGAGACGCTCGAATTCGACAATCTGATCTCGCAGGCGGTGGTGACGATGAACTCGGCCGCCAACCGCACCGAGAGCCGTGGCGCGCATGCCCGCGAGGACTTCTCCGAGCGCGACGACAAGAACTGGATGAAGCACACGCTGGCCTGGCTGGAAGATTCCGGCAAGGTCAAGATCGAGTACCGCCCCGTTCACGACTACACCATGACCAACGACGTCCAGTACATCCCGCCCAAAGCTCGCGTTTACTAAACGGCGCGCGTGTACTGAGCGAACAGCGAAAGCTTTATCGAAATGGTTGAATTCGCACTTCCGAAGAACTCCAAGATATCAGGCGGCAAGACCTGGCCGAAGCCCGCGGGCGCGACTGAGGTCCGTGAATTCCGCGTCTATCGCTGGAATCCGGACGACGGCAAGACTCCGAGCGTCGACACCTATTACGTCGACACTCATGATTGCGGGCCGATGGTGCTGGACGGCCTGATCTGGATCAAGAACAACATCGACCCGTCGCTGACCTTCCGCCGCTCCTGCCGCGAAGGCGTCTGCGGCTCCTGCGCGATGAACATCGACGGCCAGAACACCCTGGCCTGCACCCGCTCGATGCACGACGTGAAGGACGGCGCGGTGAAGATCAATCCGCTGCCGCACCAGCCTGTCGTGAAGGACCTCATCCCCGACCTCACCAATTTCTACGCGCAGTACGCTTCGGTCGAGCCGTGGCTGAAGACGACCTCGCCGACGCCGCAGAAGGAATGGAAGCAGAGCCACGAAGACCGCGAGAAGCTCGACGGCCTCTATGAATGCATCCTCTGCGCCTGCTGCTCGACGTCTTGCCCGAGCTATTGGTGGAACAGCGAGCGCTACCTCGGTCCCGCCGCGCTGCTCCAGGCCAACCGCTGGGTATCGGATTCGCGGGATGAGGCGACCGGCGAGCGGCTCGACAATCTCGAGGACCCGTTCCGCCTCTATCGCTGCCACACCATCATGAACTGCGCCAAGGCCTGCCCGAAGGGCCTCAACCCGGCGGAAGCCATCGCCGAGCTCAAGCTCAAGATGGTCGAGCGCCAGATCTAGGCGTCATTCATGCTGCGATCCCCGGCCGGCACGGCCGGGGCATTCTACGGCGGGCGCATCTTCCAGTAGATTTTACCTCAGCCCTACGCGGCAAGCCGGCGGGTTGCAACCTCTGATTCCCGCCACAAGCCGCTTTCTTCCCGGCGCGAAATTCAAGTAAGCTCACCGGCGTGGGACCGGAGCGACCGTGCAGGGCGCACAACGCAATTCGCTGAGATTGCTGCAGTGGATGATGGCTGCGTCCCTGGCGCTGCCGATTGCGCTGTTCGCGATCGCCGCCTCGATCTCCTACACCTCGACGAAAGATATCGCCGACCGCGAGATCGAGCGCACCCTCGATGTCGCGCATGAGCATGCGCTCAAGGTGTTCGAGACCATCGACCGCAGCCTCGCCGAGATCAACGAGGTGGTGCGCGGCATGCCCGACGACATCATCCGCTCGCGCGAACCGGGCCTGCACCGCCGCCTGAAGCAACTGTCCGATTCGCTGCCGCAGCTCAAATCGGCCTGGATCTTCGATGCGGACGGAAAGTCGCTGGTCAACAGCCTGGCATCGCCGCCGCCGGCGCAGAGCTTTGCGGACCGTGATTACTTTGCCGCCCATGTCGACCAGACCATCGGCAGCTACATCGGCGTTCCCCTGACGCCGCGCCAGCCCTATCAGGGCGCGCGCTTCTTCGGGGTCAGCCGCCGCCGCGGCTCCGACGACGGCAGCTTCATCGGCGTGATCCAGGCCTCCGTCCTGCCGGAATATTTCGAGAGCTTTTATGCCCGGATCGGCTCCGACCCCGGCAGCTTCCTCGCCATGGGACGCACCGACGGCGTGGTGCTGGCGCATCTTCCGCGGCTGGATCGCGACCTCAGGCTCGATCCTAACGGGCCGGTCGGCCGCAGCATCGCAGCTCACCCCGAGCATGGCCTCATCACCATTGCCTGGCCATCGGACGAGGTCGAGCGCCGCATCGGCTACCGACGCATCGCCGAATACCCGATCTATGTCAGCGCGGGGTTGGAGACCTCGGCGATCCGCGCGCGCTGGTTCGCCACCATGGGCCAGCATCTGGTGTTCGGCATTCCCGCCACCGCGCTGCTGTTTCTGCTGCTGGCGTTCGCGTTCCGGCGCACCCAGCATCTCCAGGCCGAGGCCGCCGCGCGGCGCGAAGCCGAGGAGGCGCTCAAGCACAGCCAGCGCCTTGAGGCGCTCGGCCAGCTCACCGGCGGCGTCGCTCACGACTTCAACAACCTCCTGACCGTGATTCGCGCCTCGGTCGACCTGCTGAACCGGCCGCAGCTGAGCGAGGAGCGGCGCCAGCGCTACATCACCGCCATCGCGGACGCGGTCGGGCGCGCAGCCAAGCTGACATCGCAGCTGCTCGCCTTCGCGCGCCGCCAGACCTTGAAGCCGGAGGTGTTCGACGTCGGCGCGCGGTTGCAGTCGCTGCACGACATGCTCGCGACGCTGCTCGGACCCGCGATCGAAATCGCGATGCGGCTGCCGGCCGAGCCCTGCCTCGTCAATGCCGATGCAAGCCAGTTCGAGACGGCGTTGATCAACATGGCGACCAATGCGCGCGATGCCATGCACGGCAAGGGCAGGATCGTCTTCAACGTCGAGGCCGCAGCGACCATTGCGGACACGCGGGCTCCCGTCTCGGGCAGCCCTGATCTTTCAGGCGGCCATGACCTTGCTGGCAAACACGGTTTCGTCGGCATTGCCGTCAGCGACACCGGCATCGGCATTCCGGCTACGCGGCTCGAGCGCATCTTCGAACCGTTCTTCACCACCAAGCAGATCGGCCACGGCACCGGTCTCGGCCTGTCGCAGGTGTTCGGCTTTGCCCGGCAGTCCGGCGGCGAGGTGACAGTCACCAGCGAGGTCGGCCACGGCAGCACCTTCTCGCTCTACCTGCCGCGCGTGGCGCCGGATTTGCTGCCGCAGCGGCAGGCACCGAATACGGCCCCGGCCGTGGCCGGCAGCGGCATGTCGGTGCTGCTGGTCGAGGACAATATCGAACTCGCCAATTTCGCGGCCGACGGCCTCACCGAGCTCGGCTACAGCGTCACGCTGATCGACAACGCAACCGATGCACTCGCCGAGCTGGTCATGGATGCCGATCGCTTCGATGTCGTTTTCTCGGACATCGTGATGCCCGGCATGACCGGGCTCGATCTCGCGCAGGCGGTCCGCGACCGCGGCATCGGCGTGCCGGTCGTGCTGACCACCGGCTACAGCGAGGCGCTGTCCCAGGACGGCAAGGTCGATTTCGAGCTCGTGCAGAAGCCCTACGCGATCGATCAGCTATCGCGCGTGCTGCACCGGGTCGCGCGGCGCCGGGTGCGCGACGGCGCCGCCGAGTGAGCTGACGCCCGGAACCTACGGGAACCTTTTGATTTAGCTTGCGTTATCCGGCCATGCAAAAGCCGGTCAGAAAACGCGAATCGGGCAAGAAGCCGCCCATCGTCGAAATCATCGGCGAGACCGGCGGGGAAGTGGCTCCGCCGCCGCCCGAGCTGGTCGAGCCCGACCCGGAGCTGTCGCCTGAAGAGGCCGAGCAGGCCCGCAAGGACTATCTCCTCACCCGCTTCTGGATCAGCGCGCACGGCTTCTGGGGCGGCAACGGCGACCGGCTTGCGTGGCTCTACTCCGTCGGCCTCGGCCTGCTGATCGTCCTCACCGTCGGCTTCCAATACGGCATCAATGTCTGGAATCGGGCGATCTTCGACGCGATCGAGAAGCGCGAGGCGTCCACCGTCTTCCATCTCACCGCGGTATTCTTCCCGCTCGCGATCGGCAGCATCGTGCTCGGCGTGGCACAAGTGTTCGCGCGCATGGGCATCCAGCGGCGCTGGCGGGCGTGGCTGACGGCAAGCGTGCTGACGCGCTGGCTTGGCAACGGCCGCTATTACCAGCTCAATCTCGTCAGCGGCGACCACAAGAATCCGGAATACCGGATCGCGGAGGATCTGCGCGTCGCGACCGATTCTCCGGTGGATTTTCTCGCCGGCGTGACGTCCGCGCTGCTGTCGGCCGTGACCTTCATCGTCGTGCTCTGGACCATCGGCGGCGCGCTCACCGTCACCCTTGCGGGATCGTCGGTGACCATTCCCGGCTTCCTGGTGATCGCCGCGATGCTCTATGCGGGAATCGCATCGGGCTCGATCCTGGTGATCGGCCGCCAATTCGTGCAGGTCTCCGAGGACAAGAACCAGGCTGAGGCCGATTTCCGCTACACGCTGACGCGCGTGCGCGAGAACGGCGAGAGCATCGCGCTGCTCGGCGGCGAGGAGGAGGAGCGCGACGGCATCGACCGCAATTTCACCAACGTGCTGCGGCAATGGGCGCGGCTCGCGGGTCAGCACATGCGCACCACGCTGGTGTCGCAGGGATCGAGCCTCGTTGCGCCGGTCGTGCCGCTTCTGCTGTGCGCGCCGAAATTCCTCGACGGCAGCATGACGCTGGGTCAGGTGATGCAGGCGGCTTCCGCCTTCACCATCGTGCAGAGCGCGTTCGGCTGGTTGGTCGACAATTATCCGCGGCTCGCCGACTGGAATGCCTGCGCTCGCCGCGTCGCCTCGCTGATGATGTCGCTCGACGGCCTCGAGCGCGCCGAGCTGGGCGACGGCTTCGGCCGCATCAAGCGCGGCGAGACCAGCAATGACGCCATGCTGGAGCTGAAGGATCTCTCCGTCACGCTCGATGACGGCACCGCCGTGGTCGGCGAGACCGAGGTGGTGATCGAGCGTGGCGAGCGGCTGCTGGTGGCCGGCGAATCCGGCACCGGCAAGAGCACGCTGGTGCGCGCCATCGCCGGGCTCTGGCCATGGGGTGGCGGCAGCGTCAATTTCCATCCCGACCGGCGGCTGTTCATGCTGCCACAGCGACCCTACGTGCCGTCGGGCTCCTTGCGTCGTGCCGTCGCCTATCCCGGCGCGGAAGACGATTGGACGGTCGAGGAGATCGGCGAGGCCCTGCACAAGGTCGGCCTCGAGCATCTCAAGGAGAAGATCGAGGAAGAAGCACCCTGGGACCAGACGCTGTCCGGCGGCGAGAAGCAGCGCCTCGCCTTCGCGCGGTTGTTGCTGCACAACCCGGATATCGTCGTGCTCGACGAGGCGACCTCGGCGCTCGACGAGAAGAGCCAGGACAAGATGATGAAGATGATCACCGACGAACTGCCGAAGGCCACCATCGTCAGCGTCGCGCATCGTGTCGAGCTGGAAGCCTTCCACAGCCGCAAGATCGTGCTGGAGCGCCGCAAGGGCGGCGCAAAACTCGTCAGCGATATCGACCTGATCCCGCGCAAGGGCAAGCGCAAGCTGCTCGGCCGCTTCCTGCGCCAGCGCAAGGCGCCGAAAAAGGCGGCGTGAGGGGCGGTCTCTTTTCTTCGTCGTCCCGGCGAAGGCCGGGACGACCCAGAGATTGTTGCCCGGATCGAGCGTTGGAGTCCCCGGCAAAACCGGCTATGCATGCGCCGCTTGCAACGAGGACTTTGACTTGGCGACCGATAATGCCCCTTCGTCCGCGCCGTTCGGCGCGTTTGCGCCGAACGCGGCGCAGGCCGCGATCATTCGCCTCGCGACACAATCGGGGCTGAAGCGCGGCGCGTTCCGGCCGTGGCTGTCGCGATTGGTGAACCTGCTGCGCGGTGGCCCCATCGACATGCATTACCAGGGCGCATCGTTCCGCTTCTATCACCAGGGCAGCGCCACCGAGCGCGGCGCGCTGTTCAATCCCGATTACAATCTCGACGAGCTCGACTTCCTGCGCCAGCACACCCCGGAGGGCGGCGTGTTCGTCGACATCGGCGCCAATGTCGGCACCTTCGCGCTGGTGATGGCGCGACAGGTCGGGCCATCAGGCAAAGTGATCGCCATCGAGCCGCATCCGATGACGTTTGGACGGCTGTCGTTCAACCAGGCCGCGTCGAAAGCGACGCAGGTGCGCCTGGTGCAGGCGGCCGCCGGCGACAGCGACGGCGAGCTGATGATCGAGAGCGGCGGCGGCAATCTCGGTGCCACGCATGTCGTCACTGGCACGGCCAGCGCGGAGGCCATCAAGGTGCCCTCGCTGCGGTTGACGCGCATCCTCGGCGAGGCCGGCGTCACCAAGGTGGACGCGCTGAAGATCGACGTCGAGGGCTTCGAGGATCGCGTTTTGATCGGCTTCTTCCGCGACGCGCCGCAATCGCTATGGCCGCGCGCGGTGGTAATCGAGCATTTGTCGCAAAAGGAATGGCGGGACGATTGTATCGCCGACATGGTCGCGCGCGGTTTCGTGGTTGCGCGCAAGACGCGGAGCAATACGTTCCTGTCGCGCTGACGACGAACAACGGAGGTTACGAATGATCGACCATATGGGCTTCCCGGTCTCCGACTATGAGCGCGCCAAGGCGTTCTACGCCAAGGCATTGGCGCCGCTCGGCTACAGCCTGATCATGGAGGTCACGCAGGAGCAGACTGGACACGATCCAGCCGCCGGCTTCGGCGCCGACGGCAAGCTGGATTTCTGGATCGGCGGCGAGGGCGCGCTGAACAAGCCGGTGCATGTCGCAATTCTGGCGAAGGACCGCGCCACGGTGGACGCGTTCTACAAGGCGGCGATTGCAGCGGGCGGGCGCGACAACGGGCCGCCGGGCATCCGGGCGCATTACCATCCGACCTATTACGGCGCCTTCGTGCTCGACCCTGATGGACACAACATCGAGGCGGTTTGCCACGCGCCGGAATAGATAAGTTCCATCCTTCGGCCGGAACCTCGTTCCGCGCGCGCCGTTGTCGTCCCTTGCAAGAAGGAGCACGACATGGCCAACGACAATGCCCGCGACGTCGACCGCGTATGGGATCTGATGAAGACGATCGGATTCGCGATGCTGGTGACGCGCGATGGCGACAAGCTCCGCGCGCGGCCGATGAGCGCCTATCTCGACCGCAACGCGAACACGATTTATTTCCTCACCGACGCGCGGCGTCACAAGGACGAGGAGATCGCGCGCAATCCGTCCATCAACCTGTCGTTCGCAGATGCCGGCAGCCAGAAATACGTGTCGCTGACGGGCACCGCAATGATCTCCAATGACCGTGCCAAGATCAAGGAGCTGTTCTCGACGCCGGCCAAGGCGTGGTGGGACTCTGCGGAAGATCCGAACATCCGCGTGCTCAAGGTCACGCCTGACGATGCCGAGTTCTGGGACTCGCCCGGCACCGTGATTTCCTATGTGAAGATGGCGGCCGCGGCGGTGACGAACACGCGCCCCGATCTCGGCGACAACCGCAAGGTCTCTATGTAATGCCGATCGAGCCGCCCGAGATACCGCCGTCGACGCCCGGTACGCCCACCGAACCGCCGCCGGGGATTCCGCCGAGCAATCCGCAGCCTGAAATCGCACCGCCGGTGCGCGAGCCCGGCTCGCCAGCGCCGCCCGACGAATTGCCGGGCCGCATGCCTGAAGAGATTCCATCACGCGGACCGAACGGACCGCTCACGCCGAATCCCGCGACGGATGCAAGTCCGCCGCGGGATCGCGCATGAGGCGACGCATCACATCCGAGGCAATTGCAACCTGCGTCTGAATGCGCAATGAACGTCACCATAGTGAGGTGATTTGCGTGCAGAAATAAATCGGGCCGCGTCCGCTTCGTCCGCCACAATCCGGCCTAACGCGTAGCTGTTCATCCGAACACTTCGTCAAAGAACCTTCCGGGGAAGTTCACCACATGACCAACCTTCGTTTCGTGCTGCTTGCCACCACGGCTCTGACCGCGATGCAATTCGCAAGCTCCGCATCGCATGCACAAGGCGCGCCGCCGCTTGTCGTCGCGCAGGCGCAGCCACAAGAGACCGGCCCTGACGGAAAACCGAAGCAGCCGCCGAAGGGACCACCAGCGGCCGCGCCGCCTGCGGCGCCCGCGCGCCCGGCCGCACCGCCGCCCGCAGCTGCACCTCCCCATCCGCCGGCAGCGCCTCCGCCGGCTGCGGCACCGCCGCGCCCAGCA
>NZ_JBIXJX010000020.1:0-120088 GCF_052871955.1 Bradyrhizobium sp. CAR08 | reverse complement strand
GCTCGACCGCGACGGCCGCTACGGAATCTTCTTTGCCAGTTGGCAGGTCGGATCAATCGACTTGACGCGCAGCCAAACTGTCAGTGATGTGTCCGAACAGGCGTCAGCTATGTCTCCGGTCTAAACACTTGACCGGGCGATCCAGTATCCCGTGAGGGTAGTGACTGAGCCGAGAGGCCGCGGCGTACTGGATGCCCCGGTCAAGCCGGGGCATGACAGTGGGGGGATGTAGCGAGAGTACGCGCCCTCATCCCATCAATAATCCACCTGCATCAGATACAGCCCGTCCGGCGGGGCGACGATGCCGCAGGCGGCGCGGTTGCGTGCGGCGAGCGCTGCGGAGAGATCGTCGGGGGTCCAGCGGCCTTCGCCGACCCACATCAGCGACCCCACCATCGAGCGCACCTGGCTGTGCAGGAACGAGCGCGCCGAAGTGATCACCGTCACCTCACGCCCGTCACGCAGCACGTCGAGCTGATCGAGCGTCTTCTCCGGCGACCTGGCCTGGCACTCGGTGTCGCGGAAGGTGGTGAAATCGTGCTTGCCGAGCAGGCGTTGTGCCGCCGCATGCATCGCATCGGCGTCGAGCCGGCGCGGCACGCGCCAGGCGTGGCCGGCATCGAGTGCGAGATTGGCGCGAGTGTTGACGATACGGTAGCGGTAGTGGCGCTTGATGGCCGAAAAGCGCGCCTCGAAACTATCAGGCACGATATCCGCTTCGAGCACCGCCACCGGATGCGGGCGCAGATGCGCATTCAAGCCGTCGCGAAAACGGCCTGGCGGAAACTGCTTCGCGATATCGACATGCGCGACCTGGCCGCGCGCATGCACGCCGGCATCGGTGCGCCCGGCGCCGTGCACGCGCGCATCCGCGCCGGTCATCGCCTTGACGGCAGCCTCCAGCGCCCCTTGCACCGAGGGCAGCGTCTCCTGCACCTGCCAGCCGAAGAACGGCGCGCCGTCATATTCGATGGTGAGCTTGTAGCGGGGCATCTTGTCCAGTTTCGCTGTCATCGCCCGGCTCGACCGGGCGATCCAGTACTCCGCAGCCTATCCGTTCGACCGAGAAGCCTCGGCGTACTGGATACCCCGCCTTCGCGGGGTATGACAGCGTCAGGTGAATTTGGCGCCGGTCTTCAACGGCACGCCGCGCAGGAAGTCCGCGGCCTGCATGCGTGCCTTGCCTTCGCGCTGGAGCTCGATCAGGCGGATTGCGCCCTCGCCGCAGGCGATGGTGAGGTGATCGTCGAGCACCTCACCGGGTCCGCCCGTGCCTTTCGCCAGCTCGCAGCGCAGGATCTTGACCCGCGCATTCTCAAGTTCGGCCCAGGCGCCGGGAAACGGCGACAGGCCGTGGATATGGCGCAGCACCTCGCGCGCGGGCCTGGTCCAGTCGATCCGCGCCTCGGCCTTGTCGATCTTGGCGGCATAGGTGACGCCGTCCTCGCTCTGCTGCTTCAGCTGAAGCCCACCGCGGGCCAGCGCGGCCATGGCGCGCACCATCAGATCGGCACCGAGCCGCGACAGACGATCGTGCAGATCGAGCGCGGTCATGTTGTCCGTGATCGCGAGCCGTTCCGCCATGGCGACGTCGCCGGTGTCGAGGCCAACATCCATCTTCATCACCATCACGCCGCTCTCGGCATCGCCGGCCATGATGGCGCGGTTGATGGGAGCGGCACCGCGCCAGCGTGGCAGCAGCGAGGCGTGCAGGTTGTAGCAGCCGAGCTTTGGCGCATCGAGGATCGCCTGCGGCAGGATCATGCCATAGGCGACGACGACGGCCGCATCAGCGTCAAAGGCGCGAAATTCTTCCAGCGCCTCCGGCGTTTTCAAAGTCTTCGGCGTCAGCACGGGCACACCGAGCTTTCGCGCGGCCTCTTCCACCGGGGTCGGCTGCAATTGCAGCCCGCGCCGTCCGCCGGGCTTCGGCGCGCGCGTGTACACGGCCGCGATCTCGTGGCCATGCGCGACGAGCTCGAGCAGCGTCGGCACGGAGAAATCGGGCGTGCCCATGAAGATCAGGCGGAGGGGCATCGACAGAGAACCTCACTCCGCGCGCTTGGCGGCTTTCTCGAACTTCTTCAGCACGCGGTCGCGCTTGAGCCTTGACAGATAGTCGACGAACAGCACGCCGTTGAGATGGTCGATCTCGTGCTGGATGCAGGTGGCGTAGAGGCCTTCGGCGTCCTCCTCGTGCACCTTTCCATCGAGATCGGTGTAGCGCACCCGCACCTTCGCAGGGCGCTCGACCTCCTCGTAATATTCGGGGATCGACAGGCAGCCTTCCTCGTAGACCGACAGGTCCTCCGAAGAGGCGATGATTTCCGGATTGATGAAGACGCGCGGCTCGGGCTTGGTCTCGCCGTCATGGTCGGGCTTGGCGAGGTCCATGGTGATCAGCCGCAACGGCTGCGCGATCTGGATCGCCGCGAGCCCGATGCCGGGCGCGTCGTACATGGTCTCGAACATGTCGTCGGCAAGCTTGCGGATCTCCGGCGTGACCTTCTCGATCGGCTTGGAGACCAGACGCAGCTGCTTGTCGGGCAGGATGATGATTTCTCTGAGGGCCATGGCCGCGATTTAAGCCGCGCGTTCGATGCGGTCAATGCGGCCGGGAACCCCGTTAACCCTCCGCTTACCATAAAACTTCAGGTTTCGTTAACCATAAAAATTAACAGAGCATTTACCATAAATGTTCGCTATTCGTTCGTGTCTCGAAGCGAATCGGCTAGAAGCAGGGGCATGAACGAGATCATTTTCATGCTTGGCGACTGGCCGGTGCGCACCGTGGACGCGCTGATCGGCTTCGGCGCCCTGGTCCTTATCCTGCTGCTCGTGATTGCCGTCGTGATCGCGCGGTCAGGGCGGCGCGGCGCGGAACTCGCGATGGCCAACGCCATCCGCGCCGACGAGCTCGAGGAGCGCATCAGCCAGATGCTGCACGCCCAGAGCGAGGCTGCGGGCCGGGTCGACGCCATGACCCAGACGCTGGCCGGCCGCCAGGCCGACATGGCGCGCGCGGTCAACGAGCGGCTGGATTCGGTGACCCACCGCGTCGGCCAGTCCATGGAGCACTCGACCCGCAACACCATGGAGAGCCTGCACGCGCTGCACGAGCGGCTCGGCATCATCGACAGCGCGCACAAGAACCTCACCGACCTCACCACGCAGGTGACGACCCTGCGCGACGTGCTCGCCAACAAGCAGTCGCGCGGCGCCTTCGGTCAGGCGCGGATGGAAGCGATCGTCCAGGACGGTCTGCCGAAGGGCGCCTACGAGTTCCAGTTCACGCTCTCGACCGGCAAGCGTCCGGACTGCGTCGTGTTCCTGCCCGACCAGCGTCCGCTCTGCATCGACGCGAAATTTCCGCTGGAGGCGATGACCGCGCTGCATGATGCACGCACCGATGAGGAAAAGCGCATCGCCACGCAGCGGCTGCGCGGTGACGTGATGAAGCATGTCAGCGACATCGCCGAAAAATATCTCGTCGCCGGCGAGACCCAGGAAATGGCGTTGATGTTCGTGCCGTCGGAATCGGTCTACGCCGAGATCCACGACGGTTTCGACGACGTGATCCAGAAGGCGTATCGCGCCCGTGTCGTGCTGGTGTCGCCGTCGCTGCTGATGCTGGCGATCCAGGTGATGCAGCAGATCATGAAGGACGCGCGCATGCGCGATGCCGCCGACCAGATCCAGACCGAAGTGATCAAGCTCGGCGACGACCTCGGCCGCCTGCGCGATCGCGTGCTGAAATTGCAGAAGCACTTTGCCGACGCGAACGAGGACGTCCGCCAGATCCTGATCTCCGCCGACAAGATCGAGAAGCGCGCGGGGCGCATCGAAGAGCTCGATTTCAGCAAGAGCGATGCCCCCGAAGCCCCGCATCTCGTGGCGACCGGCGCTGCCGAGTTGTTCCCGAGGAAGCTCCAGGCGGGGGAGTAGAATATAGAACACACTGTCGTCGCCCGGCTTGACCGGGCGACCCAGTATCCCAGAGACGGCAGATGGGCGGGCGCTGCTACTACGTGTACATTCTCGCCAGCAAGATGGGCGACACGCTCTACATTGGCGTAACGAACGATCTCATCCGCCGTGTGGCCGAACACAAATTGCAGTTATTCGAGAGCTTCACGAAGGAATAGGGCGTTGTGAAGCTAGACTATTTCGAGCAATTCGATGATCCCGAGAATGCGATAAAACGCGAGAAGCGCCTGAAAAAATGGACGCGCGCCTGGAAGATTGCGCTGATCGAGAAGGATAATCCCGATTGGAACGATCTCTATGCGGAGATCGCGGGCCCTCCATAACTCCGGCCTCTGGAATACTGGGTCGCCCGGTCAAGCCGGGCGACGACACCTCACTTGTGGCTCTCAGAATCTGCTAACACCACCCCATGACCGCACCCGACGCGACCTCCCCTGCCGGCCCCGGCACGGCCCCCACCTCCTGGCGTGACAGCCTTGCCGTTTACCTGCAGCCGCGGGTGCTGATCGTGCTGTTCCTCGGTTTCTCGTCCGGGCTGCCGCTGGCGCTGTCGGGCTCGACGCTGCTGGTGTGGATGCGGGAATCCGGCGTCGATCTCAAGACCATCGGGCTGTTTGCGCTGGTCGGCACGCCCTACACGCTGAAATTCCTTTGGGCGCCGCTGGTCGATGCGATGCATGTGCCGCTGTTCACGCGCGCCTTCGGGCGGCGCCGCGGCTGGCTGCTGTTCTCGCAATTGCTGCTGATCGCAGCGATCCTGCTGCTGGCGCTGACCGATCCCGCGCGCTCGCCGTTCTACGTCGCGCTCGGCGCATTGCTGGTGGCGACGGCCTCGTCGACGCAGGACATCGTGGTCGACGCCTTCCGCGTCGAGAGCCTGCCGGAGAGCGAGCAGGCCGCCGGCATGGCGTCCTATGTCGCGGCCTATCGCATCGGCATGCTGGTCTCGACCGCCGGCGCGCTGTTCATCGTCTCCGGCTTCGAGAGCACCGGCATCACCCGCACGTCCGCCTGGATGTGGGGCTATGTGGTGATGGCGGCGATGGTCCTGATCGGGACGATCACGGCGCTGGTCGCGACCGAGCCCGAGCAGTCATTGCGGGCGGAAGCCGCGACGCAGACGCAGACCGCGCTCGCGCGCGTGCTGCACGCGGCAATCGGCGCCTTCTCGGAATTCCTGACGCGCAAGGACGCGCTTGCGGCACTCGCCTTCGTCGTGCTGTTCAAGTTCACCGATGCCTTTTCCGGCACGATGACCGCGCCGTTCGTGATCGACCTCGGCTTCTCCCGCAACGACTATGCGGCGATCGTGAAGGGCGTGGGCCTTGCTGCGACTCTGATCGGCGGCTTTGCCGGCGGCTTCGTCGCGCGGCGCTATTCGCTTGCGACCAGCCTCTGGATCGGCGGCGTGGTGCAGGCGCTCGCGAACCTCTCCTTCTCCTGGCTGGCCTTCGTCGGCACCAGCCAATGGGCGCTCGCCTTCGCCATCACCTGTGAGAACTTCACCAGCGCCATCGGCACGGTGATCTTCGTCGCCTATCTTTCGGCGCTCTGCCAGAACCCGCTGCACACGGCGACGCAATATGCGCTGCTCACCGCGCTTGCCGCGGTGGGGCGGACCTATCTCTCGTCAGGCGCCGGCTTCGTGGCTGATACCACCGGCTGGCCGCTGTTCTTCGTGATCTGCATGCTGGTGGCGATCCCGAGCCTGGTGCTGCTGGCCTGGTTGCAGAAGCGCGGGCATTTTGATGCGCTGGGGCCGGTGCGGGTTTAGCGCAACGCCGTCATGGCCGGGCTTGTCCCGGCCATCCACGCCTTGCTACGCGGCGCCAAAAACGTGGATGCCCGGGACGAGCCCGGGCATGACGAAAAACAGATGCGCTTATATGTGTGGCGAGCAAACGGGGCGCCCCCTACTGCTTCTTGATCAGGCTCCATTTCGTGATCACGGCCTCGCTCATCTGGCCGGGATCGCTGGCGCAGGCGACTTCGTCGACCTTGACCGAGATCTCCTTGCCGGCAAACGTCTTCAGCTGCGCTGCCTGCGCGTCGCCGCTGGGAACGAGCTGGAAGGTTTCGGGTCCGGTCTCGAGATTGCACAGCCCGCTCGGCGGCGGCAGTCGGCGCGGCTCGGAGGTGATCTGGTAGGTCGCAACCCGCTTGCCGACGTTCTTGACGTCGCGCACTTTCATCGTGTTCAGCTCGCCCGACAGCACCTCCCCGGCATTGATCGGCTTGCCGGGCTTCGACGGCGGCGGAGCCCCGTCGTCCTGTTGCGCGGAGATGGCC
Source organism: Bradyrhizobium sp. CAR08 (assembly GCF_052871955.1). NCBI lineage: Bacteria > Pseudomonadati > Pseudomonadota > Alphaproteobacteria > Hyphomicrobiales > Nitrobacteraceae > Bradyrhizobium > Bradyrhizobium sp. CAR08. The sequence continues at coordinate 113,812 of NZ_JBIXJX010000020.1, read as the reverse complement.
GGCGTCGCCAGCATCGTCAGCGTCGCGACCAAAGCCCATCGTGTGGCGAAAAGTTTCGTCATGTCGTCCGTTCCGTAAGTCTGGATGGCTAGAACAGGGTGCGCTGCCGCATCGCGGCCGATAGCGTACCTTCATCGAGATAATCAAGCTCGCCGCCGACCGGCACACCATGGGCGAGCCGGGTTACTTTTACGTTGGCGTCCTGAAGCAGGTCGGTGATGTAATGTGCCGTGGTCTGGCCGTCGACGGTGGCATTCAGCGCCAGGATGACCTCATGCACCTGTGCCTCATGCGCGCGCGCGACCAGCGCCTCGATGGTGAGGTCCTGCGGGCCGACGCCGTCGAGCGGCGACAATGTCGCACCCAGCACGTGATAGCGCCCTTGAGTGGCATTGGCCCGTTCCAGCGCCCAGAGATCGGCAACGTCGGCGACGACGACGATGATCGAGGGGTCGCGCCTCGGATCGGTGCAGACCGTGCAGGGACTTTGCGTGTCGATGTTGCCGCAGGTCTTGCAGACCTGGACCTTCTCGAGCGCGACCTGCATGGCCGAGGACAGCGGTATCATCAGCGCTTCGCGCTTCTTGATCAGATGCAACGCGGCGCGCCGCGCCGAGCGCGGACCGAGGCCCGGCAGCCGCGCGAGAAGCTGGACCAGCCGCTCGATTTCAGGACCCGCAACAGCGCCCATCCTACTGGCCGAACAGCCCCGACAGCCCCGGCGGCAGACCGAGCCCGCCGGTGAGCGACTGCATCTTCTCCTGCATGGCGGCTTCCGCCTTGCGGCGGGCCTCGCCGAAGGCGGTGACGAGCAGATCCTCGAGCACCTCGCGCTCTTCCGCCTTCATCAGCGAAGGATCGATCTTGACGCCCTTGACGTCCATCTTCGCGGTCATGCGCACGGCGACGAGACCGCCGCCGGAGATGCCCTCGACCTCGACGTTGGCGAGCTGGTCCTGCATCTCCTGCATCTTGGATTGCAGCTGCTGCGCCTGCTTCATCATGCCGAAAATATCGACCATCGGTGCTGTCCTTGGTTGGCGCGATGACTCATCGTCGCGCCTTCGCTGATTGTTTTGAGCGTGATCCAGTCGGAAAAGCGCTGCACGCTTTTTCCGGATCATGCTCTAGAGATCGTCGCCGTCGGAACCGTCGGGCGGATCGTCACTGCCATAGTCGGCGTTAATATCGGATTCCGGCGCCTCGGGGGCAAGCCTGCGGACCTCGACGACCTTCGCACCCGGAAACCGCGACAGCACCTCGCGCACGCGCGGATCGGCCTCGGCGGTGCGCGCATGTTCCTGCTTGGCCGCCTGGCTTACCGAGCGCAGCGTCGGCTGGCCCGGCTCGTTGGAGACGATCACGGTCCAGCGGCGCCCGGTCCAGAGCTCGAATTTTCGCGCGAGATCGGAAATCATGGTCTTGGAGGCGTTCGGCTCGAGCGCGACTTCCAGCCGGCCCTCCTCGAAACGAACGAGGCGCATGTCGCCTTCGAGCGCGCCCTTGGTCAGGAGGTCGCGCTTCTGCCCGGCCAGGGCAACGAGCTGGGTGAAGCTCGTGACGCGCAACACGGGCGTGGCAGCTTGCGGATCCGGCGCGGGTGTTGCCATCTGCGGACGAGCACCACCGCCGCCGAACGAGGACGGTGACGAATTCGGCATGCGAACGGGAGCCGCGGACGCCACCGGCCCGGCCGGCGCGTTGCGCGCGGCACTGCCGCCGCTCACGACCGGCGAACCACCGCCGTTCTGCTCCAGCATCTTGATCGCTTCGTCAGGCGTCGGCAGGTCGGCGACATAGGCGATGCGCACCAGCACCATCTCGGCGGCTGCGGCGGGCCGCGTCGCGGCCTGCACCTCGGTGATGCCCTTGAGCAGCATCTGCCACATCCGCGACAGCACGCGCATCGAGATCTTCGAGGCGAAATCCCGCGCGCGCACGCGCTCGGTCTCGCCATAGGCGACGTTGTCGGCGGTCGCCGGCACGATCTTCACGCGGGTGACGAAATTGACGAATTCGGCGAGATCCGAGAGCACGACGATCGGATCGGCGCCGACGTCGTACTGGTCGCGGAACTCCCTAAACGCGGACGCGATGTCGCCACGCGCCAGAGAATCGAAAAGATCGATGACACGGGTGCGGTCGGCGAGCCCCAGCATCTGCCTGACGGCATCGGCCTTCACGGTGCCTGCCGCATGCGCGATCGCCTGATCGAGCAGCGAGAGCGAATCGCGCACCGAGCCTTCCGCGGCGCGCGCGATGATACCTAGTGCTTCGGGCTCGATCTCGACGTTTTCCTTGGCCGCGATGTTGGCCAGATGCTTCATCAGCACGTCGGCCTCGACGCGGCGCAGGTCAAAACGCTGGCAGCGCGACAGCACCGTGACCGGAACCTTGCGGATCTCGGTCGTTGCGAACACGAACTTGGCGTGCTCCGGCGGTTCCTCCAGCGTCTTCAGGAAGGCGTTGAACGCCGCCGTCGACAGCATGTGGACTTCGTCGATGATGTAGACCTTGTAGCGGGCGCTGGCCGGCGCGTAGCGGACGCTGTCATTGATCTGACGGACGTCGTCGACGCCGGTGTGCGAGGCCGCGTCCATCTCCAGCACGTCCATGTGCCGGCTTTCCATGATGGCCTGGCAATGCACGCCGAGCGTCGGCATCTGGACCGTCGGGCCCTTCACCGAGCCATCCGGCATCTCGTAGTTGAGCGCGCGGGCAAGGATGCGCGCAGTGGTGGTCTTGCCGACCCCGCGGACGCCGGTGAGGATCCAGGCCTGCGGAATGCGACCGGTCTCGAATGCATTTGAGACGGTGCGGACCACGGCTTCCTGGCCGATCAGATCGTCGAATGAGGAAGGACGGTATTTCCGCGCCAGCACCCGGTAGGGCGTGCTGGCCCGGCCGGCGCTTTCAGGGTTGGGAGGGGCGCCAGCGTCGGTCATCGGTCGATCCGCAATGAAGTGTCTTTCGGCCGGCTTTGCGGAAAGGAGCGCGCTGGCGGCCCGAGCCGCCGGCGCAATTCGCTCGGAAAAAACAGGTAGGAGACTGACGAGCGACCCGATCCGGACCTCGTTAGGGCTGCTTCCTTCCGGACCTGACCCGGTTGGCGAGTGGCTCGTCCACCGCCAATCTCCCGGCCCCTATTTGGGGCCAAAAGGACCGGAAAGCAAGCGGGTATCGGCTTGAACAGGCGCGGCTTCATGGTGGCTTGCCCAGCATCCGGGCAATTCCTGGTCTGCCCAGCCGATAGGCTGTGCTTTCACTGCCGGAGGCGCCTTGGTAAGAACGCTGCCGGAACTTCTTCCAACAGAAAAGCGATTGATCCCAATGGTTACACGTCGTGATGTTGCATCGATTGTCGGACTTGGCGCGATTGGCGCGGCGACGCTGGCCTCCCCTGCCGTGGCGCAGACCGCCGATACCAACGAATCGACCTTCGCCCGCATCCGCCGCACCAAGAAGATGCGGATCGGCGCGGTCGGCGGCGGCGCGCCCTATTACATGAAGGATCTTTCGACCGGCCAGTGGAAAGGCTTTTACGTCGACATCGCCAAGGCGCTCGCCGAGGACATGGAGGCCGAGCTCGAGATCACCGAGACCACCTGGGGCAATTCGGTGCTCGACCTCCAGTCCAACAAGATCGACATCTTCTTCGGCCTCAACCCGACCCCGAAGCGCGCGCTGGTGGTCGACTTCTCGGTGCCGGTCTTCAACAACGCCTTCGGCATCCTCTGCAAGAAGGACTTCAAGCCGAAGAGCTGGGCCGAGCTGAACTCGCCCGACGTCAAGATCGCGGTCGACCAGGGCTCCTCGCACGACCAGGTCGTGAGCCGCCTGACGCCGAAGGCGCAGATCTCGCGGCTGAAGACCGCCGACGACGCCACCGCCGCGCTCCAGACCAGCCGCGTCGACGCGCAGTGCCTGATCACCATGCTGTCGCTCACGGTGCTGAAGAAAAATCCCTCGCTGGGCCAGTTCGTGCTGCCGACGCCGATCTTCGCCACCACGTCGAACGCCGGCTTCCGCCGCGAGAGCGACAAGACCTGGCGCGACTACGTCAACACCTGGATCGACTTCAACAAGGGACTCGGCTTCATCCGCAACGCCATCATCACCAACATGGAGCTGGTGGGCGTGACCGAGGCCGACATTCCGCCGGGCGTTTCGCTGTAGTCTTCCACTGTCATTCCGGGGCGCCCAAAGGGCGAACCCGGAATCTCGAGGTTCCGGGCTCGATGCTTCGCATCGCCCCGGAACGACAATGCCGGCGATCAAGGCGTTCGACGAGTAACACACGCATGTATCAGTGGGACTTCGGCATCCTCTGGAGCTATCGCTGGCTCTTTCTCAACGGGCTCGGCGTCACCGTAGGCTTCACCGTGGTTATCGTCGTGCTCGGCCTCGTCTTCGGCCTGTTCGGCGCGTTCGGTACCCTGTCGCGCTTTCGCGCGGTGCGCCTGCTCGCGCTGACTTTCATCGAGGCGTTCCGCTGCACGCCGATCCTGGTGCAGCTGATCTGGTTCTATTACGCGCTGCCGATCCTGGCCGGTGTCGAGATGACGCCGATCACGGCTTCCGCACTGGCGCTCTCGCTCTACGGCGGCTCGTTCTATTCGGAGATCATCCGCGGCGGCATCATCTCGATCGACCGCGGCCAGTCCGAAGCCGGTGCCGCGCTCGGTATGACCCCGGGACAGAGCATGCGGCGCATCGTGCTGCCGCAGGCGATCAAGCGCATGATCCCGGCGCTGATGAACCAGTCGATCATCCAGTTCAAGAACACCTCGCTGGTCTCGGTGCTGGCGGTGCCTGATCTGGTCTATCAGAGCCAGGTCGCCGCCCATGACAGCTACCGTCCGCTGGAAACCTACACCGCCGTCGCGGTCGCCTATGCGGCGATCCTGATCCCCCTGACCATCATGGTCCGGCGCGGCGAGAAGCGACTGGCGGTCGGCGAATGAGCGACACCTCTTCCAAGATCGAGATCCGGGCGCTGCGCAAAAGCTTTGGCAGCAACGAGGTTTTGAAGAGCATCAGCCTGGATGTCGCGAAGGGCGGCGTCGTGGCGCTGATCGGCCCGTCCGGCTCCGGCAAGTCGACGCTGCTCCGCTGCATCAACCTCCTGGTGACGCCCGACGGCGGCAGCGTTCGCGTCGGCGACACCCGCTTTTCGTTCGGCGAGGGTACGAAGCTCCCCGATGTGAAGACGCTGGCCAAATTCCGTACCACCACCGGCATGGTGTTCCAGCATTTTAATCTGTTCCCGCACATGACGACGCTGCAGAACGTGATGGAGGGACCGGTCACGGTGCGGCGCATGGCCAAGGCGGACGCCGAGAAGCTGGCGCGGGCCCAACTCGCGAAGGTGGGCCTTGCAGAGAAGGCCGACCAATATCCGGCAACGCTCTCCGGCGGACAGAAGCAGCGCGTCGCGATTGCGCGGGCGCTCGCCATGGAGCCGGACGTGATGCTGTTCGACGAGGTCACCTCCGCGCTCGATCCCGAGCTTGTCGGCGAGGTCTTGAACGTCATGCAGCAGCTGGCGTCGGAGGGCATGACCATGGTGATCGTCACCCACGAGATCGCCTTTGCCCGCGAAGTCGCCGACCGTCTGATCTTCATGCGCGACGGCGTCGTGGTCGAGGAAGGCCCGGCGCGACAGGTGATCGACAATCCGCAGGAAGGAGCGACGCGCGCGTTCCTCAGCCATTTCCACCGCACCGGCGCGCTGCCGCCGGTTACAACGGCATCGTGATGTCCGAAATCGATCGCGTCTATCTCGTCACCGGCGCCGCCAGCGGCATCGGCCGCGCCACCGCAAAACTGCTCGCGGGGCCCGGCACTGCGCTGCTGCTGCACACGCGCTCCAACGCAGCCGGCCTCGACGCCACGGCGGCGGAAGCCGAAGCGCAAGGCGCGATCGTCGCAAAATGCCTCGGCGATCTCGCCGAGGAGACCGCGGCCACCGACGCCGTCGCCGCTACGCAACGTGCCATCGGCCGGCTCGACGGATTGATCCTGATCGGCGGCCATGCCCGGCGCGGCAGCGCCATCGGTACGCCGGCGGATCAGTTCCGCAAGGCAATGGACGAGTCGGCGCTGGCGTTCACACGGTTGGTGGACGCCGCGCTGCCGCTGCTGCGTGCAGGGCGAGATTCGCGGATCGTGGCGGTGTCGTCGTTCGTCGCTCACGCGATCCGGCCGGAGTTCGCGCCCTTTGCAGCGACGGCCGCGAGCCGCTCCGCGCTCGAAGCGCTGGTGCGGCTCACCGCAGTCGAGCTCGCCAGGGAGGGCATCACCGTCAACGCCGTCGCGCCGGGCCTGATCGTCAAGGACAAGCCCAGCGAAAGCCGGCTTACACCCGAGCAGATCGCCGCGACCGAGACGCTGATCCCGATGGGCCGCCGCGGGCGACCGGAGGAAGTCGCCGAGATCATCGCCTTCCTGGCATCCCCAAAAGCATCCTACGTCACCGGCCAGGTCTGGCACGTCAATGGAGGCCTGACATGACCGAAGCCACCATCGAACGTCTCAGGCTGTTCCTGATCGAGAGCCCGATCAAGATGGCGCGCCTCCAGGGCGTCGGCAACGTCAAGGGTACGGTGAAGCGCGTGCTGCTGGAGCTCACGTCGAGCGACGGCGTGATCGGCTGGGGCGAGGCGGCACCATGGGAAGTGTTCACGGGAACGCCGGAAGCGGCGTTCGCCGCGCTCGACATCTATTTGCGGCCAATCGTGCTCGGCAAGTCGGTGCGCCGCATCCGCGCGCTGATGGCCGAGCTCGATCGTGCGCTGGTCGGACATGCCGAAGCCAAGGTCGCGATCGAGATGGCGCTGCTCGACATCGTCGGCAAGTCGTCGGGACTTTCGGTCGCCGACCTGCTCGGCGGGCGCGTACGCGACACGATCCCGCTGTCGTTCTCGATCGCCGATCCGGATTTCGCCGCCGATCTCGAACGCATGCGGAAGATGGTTCCGGACGGCAATTTGATCTACAAGGTCAAGACCGGCGTGAAGCCGCATCGCGAGGATCTCGATCATCTCGCGGCGATCCGGAAAGAATTCGGCGACAAGGTCGATCTACGCGTCGATTACAACCAGGCGCTGGCGCCGTTCGGCGCCATCAAAATCCTGCGCGATATCGAGCAGTTTGCGCCGACCTTCATCGAGCAGCCGGTGCCGCGCAAATTTCTCGACGTGATGGCGCAGCTCACCGCGGCGCTGGAAACGCCGGTGCTCGCCGACGAAAGCTGTTTCGACCGCCGCGACATGATGGAGGTGGTGCGCCGCGAGGCGGCAGATGCCGTCTCGATCAAGCTGATGAAGGCCGGCGGCCTGTTCGAGGCGCAGGCGATCATGGCGATCGCTGACATCGCGGGCCTGCCCGGCTATGGCGGCACGCTGTGGGAGGGCGGCATTGGGCTTGCCGCCGGCACGCAGCTGATCGCGGCGACGCCGGGCATCTCGCTCGGCTGCGAATTCTACATGCCGCACCATGTGCTGACCGAGGACGTGCTGGAAGAGCGCGTCGCCAACCGCGGCGGCCATGTCGTGGTGCCCGACGGTGCCGGCCTCGGCATCCGCGTCAGCGAAGCCTCGGTCCGCGCCAATGCGCGGGTGCTGGCGGAGAGGTAAAGGCACGCCCCCACCGTCGTCCTGGCGAAAGCCAGGACCCATTACCCCAAAGAGAAGTTGCGGCACGAAGTCGGTAACCCCGAATCTTCGCCAAACCCAATCCGATGGTAATGGGTCCTGGATCGGCGCTGCGCTTGTCCAGGACGACGATCGCGTATGCCGCCTCTGCGGAGCGCCATCCTTCCCCAATCAGATTCCGTATCGTATGGTCGCAGCAAATATTCAGGGGTTCCGCCCCGCCATGCCCGATCCCGTCGGGCCATCCGGAAACCTTTATGTCCGAACCCGCCTGGTCGCTGCACTCCCGCCTGAAAGAGGACACTATCGACATCGGCGATTTGCCGCTGTGCAAGGTCTTGGTCATCAAGGACGCGCATTATCCCTGGCTGCTGCTGGTGCCGCGACGCGCCGATGCAGTGGAGATCATCGACCTCGACGAGGTGCAGCAGGCGCAGTTGATGACCGAGATCTCCCGCGTCTCGCGCGCGCTGAAGGAGATCACCCAATGCGACAAGCTCAACATCGCGGCACTCGGCAACCTCGTGCCGCAGCTTCACGTCCACATCATCGCGCGCCGCACCAGTGACGCCGCCTGGCCGCGGCCGGTCTGGGGCGTGATGCAGCCCTTGGCGCACGACGCTACCGAGGTGCAGAGTTTCATCAGCGCGCTTCGCCGCAAGATCTGGTTGGGTTGAAAGAACAAGAAATGTCAGCATTCGACTCGTTTCCACTGGGACAACCCGCCTTCGTCACCAACATTCTCGACCGCGCCGCGCATCTGCGCCGCGACGACGAAAAGCTGTTCGCGATGGAGCAGAAGCCGTCGTCGCGCGCCTATGTGGTCTATCGCGACTCACTGCTGGTGAAGCGCGAGGGCGACACAGTGCGCGCGCTGCTCGGAATCGACGAGGCGCTGAAATGCGGCGCCAATCCCGGCACGATCTTCTTAGGCTTGCGCGACGGCGCCGCGATGTTCGGAATGGGCCTGTCGCAGGCCGCGTCCGAGAAGCTGATCGGGCGCGAAGACTACGCCCTCAGCGAGCTGCGCGGCATGGCGATGCAGGGCGCGGTGCCGCCGCAGGAGCTGTCGGCGATCGCGATGGCGAAGTCGATGGTGAGCTGGCATCAGCGCCACGGCTATTGCGCCAATTGCGGCACGCGTACCGCGATGAAGGAAGGCGGCTGGAAGCGGGAGTGCCCGAGTTGCAAGGCCGAGCATTTCCCGCGCACCGACCCTGTCGTGATCATGCACGTCGCCGCCGGCGACAAATGCCTGCTCGGCCGCCAGAAGCAGTTTCCGCCGGGCATGTATTCCTGCCTCGCCGGCTTCGTCGAGGCCGCCGAAACCATCGAGGACGCGGTGCGCCGCGAGATTTTGGAAGAATCCGGGATTCGCTGCACCGAGGTGCAATATTACATGACCCAGCCCTGGCCCTATCCGTCGTCGCTGATGATCGGGTGCAGCGCGCGGGCGGTGAGCGAGGACATCGTCGTCGATCACTCCGAGTTGGAGGATGCGCGCTGGTTCACGCGCGAGGAGGCGGCCTTGATGCTGACGCGGACGCATCCTGACGGGCTCGCCGGCCCGCATCCGTTTGCGATTGCGCATCACCTGCTCGGCCGCTGGGTGCACGACAAGAGCTGAGACGGAGATGGCTGCACCAGGGATCGCGCCGCGCATCCTCTGCATCGGCATTCCCGTGCGCGACCTGACCTTTCGTGTCGAAACCGTGCCCGCGCGCGGCAGCAAGGCGAATGCCAGGCATCTCGCGGAGATTTGCGGCGGCAACGCACTCAATGCCGCTATCGCTCGGCTTGGTGGCCGCGTCGCGTTCGCAGGTCCGATGGGCGATGCGCAGGAGACGTCGAGCGGCTTCATTCTCGACCGCATGACATCCGAAAATATCGACACAAGCCATATCGTGCGCATACCTGATGCGAGCACGCCCGTCTCTGCCATCATCATTGACGCGACGGGCGAGCGAACGCTCACGATCTATCGCGATCCGGCCCTGTGGACAGTCGAGCTGCCCGACGCCGACAAGCTGCTCGACGATTGCCGGGCGGTTCTCGTCGAAAGCCGCTGCGCCGCGTTCGCAACTTCGCTCTGCACCGAGGCACGCCGGCGCGGCATTGCCGTCATCGTCGGCGTCGACCGCGCGATGTCGTTGCAGGACAGCCTGCTCACGGCCGCCTCACATCTGCTGTTCGCCAGTGACCAGTTGCAGGAGACAGCCGGCATCCCCGATGACGGCGCGGCATTGAAGCGCCTGGCCGCGCTCACGCCCGCCTTCCTCGCCGCCACCCGCGGTCCGTATGGCACGATCTGGCTGAACGAGACCGGCGCATTGGAGCAGACGCCGGCCTTCCCGGTTCAGGCCGTCGATACGCTCGGCGCCGGCGACGTCTTCCATGGCGCCTTCACGCTTCGCTTCGCCGAAGGTGGCGGCGTGCGGCAGGCGCTGCGATTCGCCGCGGCCGCCGCGGCGCTGAAATGCACCCGTCATGGTGGCGGCCTGGCCGCCCCGCAACGCGTTGAAGTTGAAGAGCTTTTGAGCATGTCGCCGGCGGCGACGTTGGAGCGGGCGCCAAGATTATAGACTTGCTATAGAAAGATTTTCTCTATATCAGGGAAAACGTCCCTTGAAATGGAACAAAGTTCTTCAAATGACCGATCTCGCCGTCCCACTCCCCGAGACCAGCCGCCGCCTCGACGCCATCGACCGCAAGATTCTGATGGTGCTGCAGGACGATGCCTCCCTCTCCGTCGCCGAGATTGGCGACCGCGTCGGCCTGTCCTCGACCCCCTGCTGGAAGCGCATCCAGCGCTTGGAGGCCGACGGCGTGATTACCAAGCGGGTGGCGCTGGTCGACCAGAACAAGATCGGGCTCGGCATCTCCGTGTTCGTGTCGGTCGAGAGCTCCGACCATTCCGACGCCTGGCTCAAGAGGTTCGCCGACGCCGTCAGCGCCATGCCTGAGGTGATGGAGTTCTATCGCATGGCCGGCGACGTCGATTACATGCTGCGCGTCGTCGTCGCGGACATGCAGGCCTATGACGTGTTCTACAAGAAACTGATCAGCGCCGTGCCGCTGAAGAACGTCACCTCGCGCTTCGCGATGGAGAAGATCAAGTCGGTCACCGCGCTGCCGATCCCGGCTGTGGTTGCGGCTTAAGGCTCACCACACGCAAACTGTCGTCGCCCCGCTTGACCGGGCGATCCAGTATTCCAGAGACGATGATGGGGTACGGATAAGCCGCGGCGTACTGGATGCCCCGGTCTAGCCGGGGCATGACAGCAGGTGAGACTAGCCTCGCGCCTCAAATCTTCTGATTGTACTCGCCGACTTCGGGATGGATGCGCAGCACGCTGTTCACCATCTCGAACATGTCGTGCATGCGCTGCTCGGAGACGGGGCTCTCGACCACGACAACGAGCTCGGGCTTGTTGGAGGAGGCACGCACCAGGCCCCAGCTGCCGTCCTCGACCGTGACGCGGACGCCGTTGACGGTGACGAGATCGCGGATCGACTGGCCGCCGATCTTGGCGCCCTTGGCCTGCAAGGCCTCGAAGTGCTTTACCACCTTGTCGATGACGCCGTATTTGGTCTCGTCGGCGCAATGCGGCGACATCGTCGGCGACGACCAGGTCTTCGGCAGCGCGTTCTTGAGATCGGCCATCGACTTGCCGGGGGCGCGGTCAAGCATATCGCAGATCGCCAGCGCCGAGACGAGACCGTCGTCATAGCCGCGTCCATACGGCTTGTTGAAGAAGAAGTGGCCGGACTTCTCGAAGCCGGCGAGCGCACCCGTCTCATGGGTGCGGCGCTTCATGTAGGAATGGCCGGTCTTCCAGTAGGTGGTTTTTGCACCCTGCTTCTGCAGCACCGGATCGGTGATGAACAGGCCGGTCGACTTCACGTCGACGATGAACTGCGCGTCCTTGTGGATCGCGGACATGTCGCGCGCCAGCATCACGCCGACCTTGTCGGCAAAGATCTCCTCGCCGGTGTTGTCGACGACGCCGCAGCGATCGCCGTCGCCATCGAAGCCGAGACCCACATCGGCCTTGTGCTGCAGCACCGCGTCGCGGATCGCGTGCAGCATCTCCATGTCTTCGGGGTTCGGATTGTATTTCGGGAAGGTGTGGTCGAGCTCGGTGTCGAGCGGGATCACCTCGCAGCCGATCGCCTCCAGCACCTGCGGCGCGAATGCGCCGGCGGTACCGTTGCCGCAGGCCGCGACGACCTTGAGCTTGCGCTTGAGCTTCGGGCGGCTGGTGAGATCGGCGATGTAGCGCGCCGGATAATTCTCGTGGAATTGATAGGAGCCGCCGGCCTTGTTCTTGAACTCGGCGCCCAGCACGATCTCCTTCAGCCGCGTCATCTCGTCGGGACCGAAGGTCAGCGGGCGGTTGGCGCCCATCTTCACGCCGGTCCAGCCATTGTCGTTGTGTGAGGCCGTGACCATGGCGCAGCAGGGCACGTCGAGGTCGAACTGCGCGAAATAGGCCATCGGCGTCACCGCGAGCCCAATGTCGTGCACCTTGCAGCCTGCTGCCATCAGGCCGGAGATCAGCGCATATTTGATCGAGGCCGAATAGCCGCGGAAATCATGACCGGTGACGATCTCCTGGCTGACGCCGAGTTCTGCGATCAGCCCGCCCAGCCCCATGCCGAGCGCCTGGATTCCCATCAGGTTGATTTCCTTCTGGAACAGCCAGCGCGCGTCGTATTCGCGAAAGCCCGTGGCCTTCACCATCGGCTCGGATTCGAAGGCATAGGTGTTGGGCAGCAACACGGATTTCGGCTTGGGGAACATTGAGACGGTCTCGTGAAAAAGAGCCAGGATTTGATGCAGCCTTAGCGAATGCCGGGCTGCAGCGGAAGGCGGGAATGGCAGCTTATGGATGATAATTGCGGCAGTTTGGTAACGGGGAAATCTGTCCGCGAGAGCGATCGAAATAGAGATTTTCTTGAAATATGTGTCGCCGTCGCCTTTGGGAGGACCTTTACTGCTCCAGCACCATCTGACCGTTGGCGTATTCGAAGCGCCTGAGGCGGGAGAGGAAGGAGAGACCGAGCAGGTTCTCGGACAGTGCTTCGTCGGGCAGCACCATGGCATCGACGTCGCGCACGATTAGGCCGCCGACATCGAGCATGGCGATGCGAGTGCGCGCGGCCTTGATGGTGCCGTTGGCGGTGGAGACGGTGGCGTTGTAATCGCTGCGCGAGGGACGCAGGCCGAAGCGGGCGGCCGAGGTCTCGTTCAGCGCGACCACGGAGGCGCCGGTGTCGACCATGAAGCCGATGCGCTGGCCTTCGATCCGGCCCTCGGTTTGGAAGTGGCCGCGGCCGTCGCGGGGGATGTTGAGGCTGCGGCCGCCGGCCGGCGCGGTGGACGCGACTGCGACCGTACGCGGCACCGACGTCGCCGAGGCGGAGCTCATCCTGTCCGCCATCTGCGCCATGAAGGTGCCGAGGCCGATCATGATCGCCGCGAAGATCATTATGTTACGCATCACACCACTCGAAGCCGAAGCTCGATTTCACCACGCGGAAGGCCGCTCCGCGAGCGACGCTGCGGCCAGAGCGGTGCTATTTTGACGAAAAGGATGAGCGGACGGTTAATGCGCCGGTGTCGCGGATACGACATATCCTCATCCTGAGGTGCCCGCGAAGCGCGGGTCTCGAAGGGCCCGGCCACCAGCGGGGCCGTCATCCTTCGAGACGCTTGCTACGCAACCTCGTCAGGATGAGGAATTGGCAACGGCGCCTGGGACTAGAACGGGCTCACCGAGAAATACCGCAGCCACAGATCGGTGTAGCGGCCCTTCTCCCAGACGCGGAACATCGCCCAGTTCAGGGCCTGGCGCAGCACGTCGTTGCCCTTGCGTACGGCGATGCCAATGCCCTCGCCGAAGAAACGGCTCTCGACGAAGGGGCCGCCGGAGAAGGCGCAGCAATCGCCGGAATCCGTGCCGTTGATCCAGAACGCGAGCGCGATGGCGTCGCCGAAGATGAAATCGACCTCGCCCTTGCGCAAGGCGCCGCGCATAGCGTCGTCGTTGGGATAAGGGTGCAGCTCGGCGTCGGTGAACAGGGCCTTGAGATAGGCCTCATGCGCGGAGCCGGCGATGACGCCGACCTTCTTGCCTTCGAGATATTCGGGCCGGATCTCCGGCATCACCGCGTCCTTGCGCGAAGCAAAGCGCGCAGGCACGCGGTAATAGGGATCGGTGAAGTCGACCCGCGCGCGGAGCTGCGGACTCACCGCCATCGAGGCGATGATGGCATCGCCCCGGTTGGAGGCGAGCGCATCGACCAGCGTCTCGAAGCGCCGCATCTGCACCGTGCAAGTGACCTTGATCTCCTCGCACAGCGCGCGCGCGAAGTCGACGTTGAAGCCGGCCGGATTACCGTCGGCGCCGGTGTAGTTGAACGGCGGATAGTCGGTCTCGGTCAGGAAACGGATCACGGTCAGGCGCGACAGGTCCGGCCGCTCCGGCCGCCGCCGCGGGTCCCAGAAACCCGGCACCGCCTGCGGGGCGGCTTGCGGCGCGACCTGAGGTGAGGCTTGCGGCGCCGTTGGGGGCTGCTTGGCCGGGGCCTGCGCCTGCGCGGACGGCGCAGCAGCGAGCGCGCAGACGCCGACGATCAGCCCGGTCAGCAAGCCACGGGCGGATTTGGACGATTTCGCCTGTTGCGATGGAGCCATCGGCTGAAATGAACGATTTTCGTTGGGATCGGAGGGCCTTATAGCCCATCCGGCCGGGAACGCGAGCGCGGATTGCGGTCAAATAGGGGAGCCTACAGATACCGCTTCAACTCCCCTGCGGCTTCTTCCGGCGTGCGCTTCAGGTTGAACGGCGAGACGAAGCGGCCGTCGCGATCCATCAGATAGATCAGCGCCGTGTGGTCCATGGTGTAGTCGCCGTCCTTGGTCGGGACCTTCTTGGCATAGACCCGGTAGGAGGTGATCACCTTGGCGGTCTCGGCAGGATCGCCGCTCAGCCCTTCGAGGTGCGGGTCGAAGCTCGACAGATAATCCTTCATCGCGGCCGGCGTATCGCGCTCGGGATCGACCGAGATGAAGACGGCATTGACCTTGTCGGCGTCCTTGCCCATCGCGCGCAGCACTTCCGAGATCTCGAACAGCGAGGTTGGGCAGACGTCGGGACAATGGGTGTAGCCGAAGAAGATCAGGGTCGGCTTGCCCTTGAGGTTCTTGTCGGTGACGGTCTTGCCGTTCTGGTCGGTGAGCTGGAACGGGCCGCCGATCGCGGCCGGCTGCGCCACCTTGCCGACCCCGCCCATGGCCCAGAATACGATCAGCAGCCCGAGGACGAGGCTTGCGGCGAAGGCGGTCGCGATCACCAGCGGACGGGCGGTAGGGCTCATGAGCGGAAAACTTCCTGTCGCGTGTCAGAAGCAGGCGGCAAGACCGGTCCTGATCATTTCGAAGAACACCTGGCTGCCGTAGTGGAACCAGAGCGCGAGCGCGCCGAGCACGACCAGGCCGCCGACGCCAGCACCTGCCAACAGCAGCACGACCGGCGTCCGGCCGGCAGTGGGCGAATTGTCCGATACAGGATGGGTAGGGTGCAGTGGTTGAGCCATGACAACGATCGGGGTGAAGGGTTCCCTGCCTTTCAAATAGGCGCTGGGACCGGGCCGGGCAAGCGCGGCGGGCGGGCTGGAGAACTTGTGATACGGAGGTTCTCCGTCATGCCGGGCTTGCGCGGCCGAAGCCGCTTCCGCGAGGCGAAGGCCCGGGCATCCACGGACTTTCCAGCCGGGCCCAAGAACGTGGATGGCCGGGACAAGCCCGGCCATGACGACAGATTAGTGAAAGGCGAATGACTGCCGCGGCCTACCGCGACGATGGCTTGTTGGCCGAGGCCTGCGCGTCGAGGTAGCAAGGCTTGTACATAGCCTGGAGCTGCCGGCCCTTCAGGAAGAGCATATGCGGGGTGAGGCCGCCGCGCTGATTGATCCAGCGCTTCACCTGCGAGGGATACATCGCATAGAGCATCTGGGTCGCTTCGGTATTGGTGACGGCGCGGCCGTTGCTGCCGAAATCCCACGCGGCGTGGAAGCCCAGTGTGGCGTGCGACGTCACGCAGATGCGGTCAGGCGGGATGGCGCCGAGGACGATGGTGCAGGCAGAGGCGCAGAGACCGTCGATGATGACGGTGTCGCCCGACTGCCGCAGGTCCTGGTATTTGTCGACGTAGGTTCCGATCCGGCCACCGCGGTCATCCGCAATCCGAACCACCGCGTGAGAAGCGCCCATGCTCGCGATCAGGAGAACCGCCGCAAGCAACCCCGTCAGAAACTTCATTGGCCCCCGCCCCAGTCGAATTCGAATCTGTGTGTCAGGTGGTGATGCCCTGCTAGGGTCCGTCGTAACCGCGGTTTTGTCTAGGCATGCCGGCTCGCTCAAAACAAATTCAAATCCAGTGTTGCGCCGGCGCTGCACTCAGCCGGTCTTTTTCCCGAAGTGGAACAAGTTAACGATGTCTTACGCGCCGTCCTCTTGATCTCAGTTGCAACCGCCGGCTTCAATCCGGGCAACTACAGGGAGGAACCTGTGGAGGGCGAAACACATGGAGGGGGAAACATATGGCCGAACAGATGGCTGAAGAGACTGACGTCATCGTTGTCGGCGCAGGACTGTCGGGCCTGGTGGCCGCAACCGAGATCGCGGACGCCGGCAAGCGCGTAATCGTGGTCGACCAGGAGGGCGAGCAGTCGCTCGGCGGCCAGGCGTTCTGGTCGTTCGGCGGATTGTTCCTGGTCGATTCGCCGGAGCAGCGCCGGCTCGGCATCAAGGACTCCTTCGACCTCGCGATGCAGGACTGGCTCGGCACCGCCGGCTTCGACCGCGACGAGGATTTCTGGCCGCGGCAATGGGCCGAAGCCTATGTGGCGTTCGCGGCCGGCGAGAAGCGTGCATGGCTGCGAGCGATGGGCCATCGCATTTTCCCCGTGGTCGGATGGGCCGAGCGCGGTGGTTATGACGCGATGGGCCACGGCAATTCGGTGCCGCGCTTTCATGTCACCTGGGGCACCGGGCCCGGCATCGTCGAGCCGTTCGAGCGCCGGGCGCGCGAGGCGGTCAGAAGCGGCCGGCTGAGCTTTCGGTTCCGCCATCGCGTCGATGCGCTCTCGATCACCAACGGTACGGTGGATGGCGTCGGCGGCGCCATTCTCGCCCCCGACAATGTCGAGCGCGGCAAGAGTTCGTCGCGCAATGTTGTCGGCGAGTTTGCGTTGAAGGCCCAAGCCGTGATCGTGGCGTCCGGCGGCATCGGCGGCAATCACGAGCTGGTGCGGCAGAACTGGCCGAAGCGACTCGGCGCGCCGCCGAAATTCATGATCTCCGGCGTGCCCGAGCATGTCGACGGCCGCATGATCGGCATCACCGAGAAGGCAGGCGCGCGGCTGATCAACCGCGACCGCATGTGGCATTATGTCGAAGGCATCCAGAACTGGTCACCGATCTGGCCGCGCCACGGCATCCGCATCCTGCCCGGCCCCTCCTCGATGTGGTTCGACGCCACCGGCACGCGCCTGCCGGCGCCGTTGTTTCCCGGCTCCGACACGCTCGGCCAGCTCCAATACATCATGTCCACCGGCTACGATTATTCCTGGTTCATCCTGACCCAGAGCATCATCAAGAAGGAGTTTGCGCTGTCGGGCTCGGAGCAGAATCCCGACCTCACCGGCAAGAGCTGGCGCATGACCATCAAGCGCGCCACCAACAAGGGCGCGCCGGCGCCGGTGGAAGCGTTCAAAAGCCATGGTGTCGACTTCATCGTGCGCGACAAGATCGAGGATCTCGTTGCGGCCATGAACAAGCTGGCCGGCAGCGACCTCCTCAAGCTCGAGCACATCAGGATGCAGATCGAGGCGCGCGACCGAGAGATCGCCAACCCTTACGTCAAGGATGCGCAGGTGATGAACATTCACAATGCGCGGCGCTATATCGGCGACAGACTGATCCGCACCGCCTCCCCTCACCGCATCCTCGATCCCGCGCAAGGGCCGCTGATCGCGGTCAAGCTCAACATCCTCACCCGCAAGACGCTCGGCGGTTTCGAGACCGACCTCTCTTCGCGCGTGTTCGGCGAGGAGGGCAGCGTCATCCCCGGCCTCTATGCAGCCGGCGAAGCCGCCGGCTTCGGCGGCGGCGGCGTGCACGGCTATCGTTCGCTGGAAGGCACGTTCCTCGGCGGCTGCCTGTTCTCGGGCCGCAATGCGGGCCGGGCCGCGGCGAAGGCCGTGGGCTAGATGATGCGGCCGCGGCTGCGCATCGGGGCGTTTGTTGCGGCATTAGCCGCTGCCTCGGCTGCGTCCGCGGATACGATCGATATTGACGGTGTGAAGCGGTCCTACACTGTGCAACTGCCGTCGAAGCGGCTCGTGCCGCTCGTCGTCGTGCTGCACGGCAAGACGCAGCGCGGAGCCGACATGATGACGCGGACGGCGTGGCCGCAGGTCGCAAAGCGCGAAGGGTTTGCGGTGGTCTTTCCTGATGGCCTCAACCACGCATGGGCCGATGCGAGGACCAAGGCGGGACCGGCGCTCCGTGGCCCGCCCGCAGGCACCGACGACGTCGCCTTCATCGCAAAGCTCGTCGAGAAGCTGGTGGCGAACGGCACCGCCGATCCTCGCCGCGTCTATGTCACCGGCATCTCCAATGGCGGCGCCATGGCAATGACGCTGGTCTGCGCCCGCGCCGATCTGTTTGCTGCCGGCGCGAGCGTGAGCATGAACCTCACTGATGAGACCGCTGTCACGTGCCATCCGTCGCGGCCGTTGCCGATGCTGCTGATGAACGGCACCGCCGATCCGCTGGTCCCCTACGAAGGCGGCCGCGGATCGAGCTATTATGCCGCAGACAGTTTTTGGTCCACCGACGAGACGCTTGCGTTCTGGCGCAAGCTCAACGGCTGCGAGACCGATAATGCCGACATGACCGATTTGCCCGACAGGGCGCCAGCAGACCAGTCCACGGTGACGCGGATCTCCTCGCGCTGTCCTGAAGGGCACGACGTCGTGCTTTATCGCATCAATCAAGGCGGTCATCGCATGCCCGGATTTTTTCCGGATGCCCGCTTCCCGAAGGTCGCCGCCAGCTTGCTCGGGTCGCAGAACGGCGACATCGACGCAGCCGAAACGATCTGGACGTTCTTCGGCCAGTTTCCCTGAAGTGCAACTCAGGCATCGCCGACGACGCATGCGTGCCTGGCAACGCATGCGTGCCCGGCAACGCATGCGTGCCAGGGGTGGCACAGGGCAAGCCGCTGCGCTAGACAGGGCCGCCATTCAAAGGAGACCCCCAATGAGCATTCAGCGTCTTGAAACCGGCCCGCGCATGAGCCAGGTCGTCGTGCACGGTAACACAGTCTATCTCGCCGGTGTCGTCGCCAACAACGCCGCCGGCGAAAGCGTGACGAAGCAGACCCAGGACATTCTGGCGACTATCGACAGCCATCTCGCCAAGGCCGGCACCGACAAGTCCAAACTTCTTTCGGCCACGATCTACATCACCGACATGAAGACGTTTGGCGAGATGAACGCGGTGTGGGACGCCTGGGTCTCGCCCGGCAACACGCCGGCACGCGCCACCGTCGAAGCCAAGCTCGCGGCGGCACAATACACCGTCGAAATCATGGTCACGGCGGCCAAGTAAGTTCGCGACAAACATTTGCGCGCGCTTGTCGGCGCATGATCCGATCGGGAAACCGCTTCACACTTTCCCGCATCATGCGCATGACCTCCGAGGTAATCGATCAGCGCGCGCAAACCTTCGATAATCATGTCAGCCGAACGACACGGCGCCATCGAAGGAGACGACAATGACCGATCCCATCACCATCGCTCGCCGCTACATCGATCTCTGGAACGAACGTGCAGCTGACCGCCGGCGCGAACTGCTGAGCCAGAACTGGACGGCGGATGCGAGCTATGTCGATCCCCTGATGAAGGGCGACGGCCATGACGGCGTCGATGCGCTGATCGCAGGCGTGCAGCAGCGCTTCCCTGATTTCAAATTCAAGCTGATCGGCGAGCCCAACGGCTACGGCGACCATGTCCGCTTCAGTTGGGGCCTTGGTCCTGACGGCATCGACAGCCCGATCAAGGGGACGGATTTCGCCGTGCTGAAGGACGGCCGTATCAGGAGCATCACGGGATTTCTGGACCAGGTGCCCGCCGGCACGTGAGCGCGCGCTGCTCGTTGCTGCGCCCTCTCCCCCGGTAAGGGAGAGGGCACACTTTCGTTCGTCGCACAGGCGCTAGTTATTCGCGCTCGCGGAATCGTCCATCGCCTTGAAGGCTTCCTCCAGCTGCAGCGAGATCGGCACGTTCAGCCGTTCGCCGGTCGGAAGCCGTGCGGTGAACCATTTGTTGTAGAGCGGGACGAGGTCGTGGTTGGAGCCGAGCTTGCGGAAAGTGCGATCGACCACCGCCGCCAGTTGCGGTTCGCCCTTGCGGAACATGATGCCGTAGGGGTCGTAGGACAGGTAATCGCCGGTGACGCGGAACTTGTCCTGCGCCTTGTGACGCACGATCAGGCTGGACAGCAGGATGTCGTCGGTCGCGAACGCATCGGCCTTGCCGTCGACGAGCATCTGGTATGACTGTTCGTGATCGGCACCGACAACGATGTTCAGTCCCAACGATGACTTCTTGTCGGCCGCCTGGATCGCCTGCTCGTTGGTGGTGCCCTTCGTCACCACGACGGTCTTGCCCTTCAGATCAGTCAGTGACTGGACGCTGGACGCCTTCGGCACCATCAGCTTGGTGCCGGCGACGAACATCAGCGGCGAGAAGGCGACGCGCTTGCCGCGCTCGGCATTGGCCGTGGTCGAGCCGCATTCCAGGTCGATCTTGTTCTGGAGCACGGCGTCGATGCGGTCATCGGAGGTGACCTTGACGTAGGCGATCTTCAGATTGGGATCGTCGACCTCGACGCCGATCTCCTCGACAATAGCCTCGCAAAGCTCGAGGCTGTAGCCGATCGGCCGGTTGGCCTGGTCGAGGAAGGAGAACGGCGGCGAGCTCTCGCGATAGCCGAGGCGCACGGTGTGCGCGGTCTTGATCGCCGACAGCGTCGGGCTAAGCCCTTCGCTGCCACCGGTCTGGGCGGAGGCACCCGTGGCCAGCAGGCACGCTGCCAGCAACAGGCCGCCCGATATCGCCATTGAAAGGCGCATGATGCACTCCGATCAATGGCCGGCCATCGCAGGCACTTCGCCGGGGATCATGTCCCCCGGCACGGCATCGCCAGGTTCAAGCTCGTGCTCGGGCCCGAGCTCGCCTTCCCACTTGGCCACGACCGAGGTCGCGAGCGTGTTGCCGATCACGTTGGTGGCGCTGCGGCCCATGTCGAGGAAGGTGTCGATGCCCATGATCATCAACAGCCCCGCCTCGGGGATGCCGAACTGCGAGAGCGTCGAGGCGATCACCACGAGGGAGGCGCGCGGCACGCCGGCCACGCCCTTCGAGGTGATCATCAGCGTTGCCAGCATCGCGAGCTGGGTGCCGAGCGGCATGTCGATGTGATAGCTCTGCGCGATGAAGACGCTCGCGAAGGTGCAGTACATCATCGTGCCGTCGAGATTGAAGGAATAGCCGAGCGGCAGCACGAAGCTCGATATCCGCGACGAGGCGCCGAACTTGTTCAACCCCTCCAGAGTTTTCGGATACGCCGCTTCCGAGCTCGCGGTGGAGAACGCGATCATCAGCGGCTCGCGGATCAGCTTCAGCAGATGGGCGTAGCGCGGCCCGATCACGATGAAGCCCACGACCACGAGGATGCCCCACAGGAGCGCGAGCGAGAGATAGAAGCCACCCATGAAGACGATGAGCTTCCAGAGCACCAGCAGGCCGTTCTTGGCCACCGTCGCGGTGATCGCGGCCCAGACCGCGAACGGCGCGAACAGCATCACATAGCCCGTCACCTTGAGCATGATGTGGCCGATGTCGTCGATCAGCGCCAGGATCGGCTTGGAGCGCTCGGGCATCGAGCCCATCGCCACCGAGAAGAACACGGCGAAGATCACGATCTGCAGGATCTCGTTCTGCGCCATCGCATCCGCGATCGAGGTCGGGATCAGATGGGTCAGGAATTTTTCGATCGAGAAGGCGGAAACCGGCAGGCCGGTCGACTGCGCCTTGTCAGGCAGCGTACCCGGGAAATTCGCGCCGGGCTGGAGCAGATTGACCATCACGAGGCCGAGCATCAGCGAGACGAAAGAGGCGCTGACGAACCAGCCCATGGTCTTGGCGAAGATGCGGCCGAGCTTGGAGCCCGAGCCCATATGAGCAATGCCGCCGACCAGGGTCGCAAATACCAGCGGCGCGATGATCATCTTGATCAGGCGCAGGAAAATCACGGCGATCAGGTTGATGGACGAGGCCCAGTCGCCCCGCGTGTCGGGCAGGAAATTGTAGATCGCCGCGCCCATGATGATGCCGAGCACCATCGCCACCAGAATGAATTGCGTAAACCTGTTCGACATTGAACACCCCCGCTACACCGACCGCTTCATGATGTCGCAGATATGACGACTGCGCAACACGCTTGGCGTGCGATCGTCGGGCGGATGTTCCCGTTGCGAAACTGGCGCCCGCGATCTAGCCTTCATGCAGCGCACAACGAAAGCGGCTTGCACGTTTTTCTTGCGGCCGCTGCATCAATAATCGTCAAACGACCGAGGGGAAACATCATGAGCGGCAGCATCAATCGTCAGATTCTTTTGGTGGAAAAGCCCAGCGGCAAGCTCGGTCCCGAGCACTTCAAGCTGGTCGAAGGTGCGGTGCCCGAGCCGAAGGACGGCGAGGCCTTGCTGCGCGTGCGTTACATCTCGCTCGACGCCGCCAACCGCGCCTGGATGCACGGCGCGACCTATCGTTCAGCGGTGGAGGCCAACAGCGTGATGGCCGGCGGCGCCATCGCCGAGGTCATCAGCTCGAAGGCTCCGGAGCTTGCGCCGGGCGACATCGTGTTCGGCGACACCGGCTGGCAGGAGTTGGCGACAGTGCCCGCCAAGCATCTCACCAAGATGCCGAAGCTCGAGCCGATGACGCATCTGCTCAGCGTGTTCGGCATTGCCGGCCTCACCGCCTATTTCGGCCTGCTGGAGATCGGCAAGCCCAGAGAGGGCGAGACGGTCGTGGTCTCCGCGGCCGCGGGCTCGGTCGGCTCGATCGTCGGGCAAATCGCGAAGATCAAGGGATGCCGGGTCATCGGCATCGCCGGCGGCGCCGACAAGTGCAGCTGGCTGACCTCCGAACTCGGCTTCGATGCCGCCGTCGACTACAAGGACGGCGCGGTGTTCAAGGCGTTGCGCGCGGCGGCTCCGAAGGGCATCGATGTCTATTTCGACAATGTCGGCGGCGACATTCTCGAAGCCTGCCTGCCGCAGATGAACAATTACGGCCGCATCGCCTGCTGCGGTGCGATCTCGCAATATGACGGCGCGCCCTCGGCACACGGCCCGCGCGGTGTGCCCGGCCTGATCGTGGTGAAGCGGCTCGTCATGCAAGGCTTCATCGTGATGGACTACATGAAAGAGAGTCAGCGAGCGCTCGCCGACCTCCAGGCCTGGGTCACATCCGGCAAGCTGAAGGTGCAGGAGGACATCATCGACGGCCTCGAGAACACGCCGAAGGCGCTGATCGGATTGCTGGCGGGCGAGAACCGCGGCAAGCGGATGATCAAGCTCTGACGACGTAGTTACGTCGCAATTGCAAAGCCAATATCTACTTGCGGTAGAGGTCGCGGCGGCCAATGATGTCGCGCGCGGCATCACCCGCGACGATTGTTTGCATCACATTTGAAAAATTGTCGGCGTTGCCGACAGGGCAGGAATTACTCGGATGTTCAACACGTTGAAACATGCGTCGGCATGCGGGGCGTTGCTGGCGGCGGCTCTCTTCGCAACTGCAGCAGGCGCATTCGCACAAGCGCCGACCGAGGCGCAGAAGAGCGCGATCCGCTCCGCATGCCGCTCGGATTTCATGGCGCACTGCGCGAGCGTCACGCCCGGCGGCGTGGAAGCCTATCAATGCCTGCAGAAGAACATGTCCAGCCTGTCCTCGGGATGCCAAACCGCGGTCCGCGCCGTCGAGCCTGCTGCGGCGCCGAAGACCGAGGCTGCCCCCAAAGAGGCTGCACCCAAAGAGGCTCCACCCAAGGCGGAGGCCGCGCCTGCCGCGCCGAAGGCTGAAACCGCCCCCGCCGCAAAGCCGGCATCTGGAGCAGCGCCGAAGGCCGCGGCAGCCAAACAGCCGAGCAGCGCGCAGGTCGCTGCCGTCAAGAGCGCGTGCCGCGCCGATTATCCCAAGGTGTGCGCCAGCGTGCCGCCAGGCGGCGCGCCTGCGCTCGAATGCCTCGAGAAGAACAAGGCAAAGGTTTCGCCGGCCTGCGAGAAGGCCGTGAGCGCCGCGGCCGGCGGCGGTGGCACGGCAGCAACGGCGGCACCTCCGGGCGCGGCTCCCGCGGCGGCGGCAGCACCGGCAGCCGCGCCCGCCGTGATCGCGTTGCGCCCGCTGCGGCCGCGCGAAGAGCTGTTCATCGTCCGCTCCGCCTGCGGTGCCGACATCCGCACGCTGTGCGCCGGCGTAGCGCCTGGCGGCGGCCGCATCGTGCAGTGCATCGCCAGCAACGCCGCGTCGCTGTCACCTGCCTGCAAGGACGTGCTGGCGCCGTTCGCGGCACGCTAGAGAAGCGTGCCATCCGGCGGTCCGCTGCACCACCGTGCTCGTGGGCGGCGTACGGGTGAAGCGCTGCGTCTGACGGGGCGGATGGCCAAGCCGCCACGGTTTGGCTATGCTTCGCAAGGTCACTGCTTCGGACACGCGCCAAACGCGCGTTCGGACGTGAGCTGTGGTGTGCCGCGCGGCTTGCCGATAATTCCGCTGGCGCGGGTGGCCGGAGCACATTAGTCTACCCCTAGATAGTAAGTATACTGTCAATTAGGGAGGCAGACGTTGCGGATCGCCGTGATTGGCGGGGGGCCCGGTGGGCTCTACTTCGCCTATCTCTGGAAGAAGCGCCACCCCGAGGATCAAGTCGACCTGTTCGAACAGAACCCGGCCGACGCGACCTGGGGCTTTGGCGTGGTGTTTTCTGATCAGGCCCTGGAATTCCTGCGCGCCGACGACCCCGAGACGGTCGACGCGATCGCGCCGCACATGGAGAGCTGGGAAAACATTACGCTGAACCTGAGCGGCGACAGCGTGGCCATCGACGGCGTCGGCTTCTCCTCGATCGGCCGGCTCGAGCTCTTGCGATTCCTGCAGCAGCGCGCGATTGATGCCGGCGTCACCCCGCGCTTTGACACGCCGATTCATGCGATCGATCAGCTCAACGGGCACGATCTGATCGTCGCTGCCGACGGGCTGAACTCGCTGGTGCGCCGCGCCTTCGAGGGCGATTTCGGCACCTCGCTGTCCTACTCCTCCAACAAGTTCGTCTGGTACGGCACCTCGAAGCGCTTCGACACGCTGTCGCAGACCTTT
Source organism: Bradyrhizobium sp. CAR08 (assembly GCF_052871955.1). NCBI lineage: Bacteria > Pseudomonadati > Pseudomonadota > Alphaproteobacteria > Hyphomicrobiales > Nitrobacteraceae > Bradyrhizobium > Bradyrhizobium sp. CAR08. The sequence goes on along the minus strand of NZ_JBIXJX010000020.1, from coordinate 88,637 downwards.
GTGAAGACCGACCGCGGCGCCTTCAACGCCCACCACTACCGCTACTCGCCGACCATGAGCACGTTCCTGGTCGAATGCGATCATGCGACGTGGCAGGCCTACGGTTTCGCCTACAAAGACGTGGAGCAGTCCAAAGGTGTCTGCGAGGAGGTGTTCGCCGACACGCTCGGCGGCCGCTCGCTGGTCTCCAACAAATCGGTCTGGCGCAACTTCCCCTGGGTCTGGAACGAGCACTGGTCGTTCAAGAACATGGTGCTGCTCGGTGACGCCCTGCACTCGGCGCATTTTTCGATCGGCTCGGGCACGCGGCTCGCGATCGAGGACGCCATTGCACTGGTCAAGGCGCTGGAATCGGACGCCCATCTCTCGACCGCCCTGCATCGCTACCAGGCCGCGCGAAAGCCGGTGGTGCAGAAGCTCGTCAATGCCGCGCGGACCAGCGCTTTCTGGTACGAGCACTTTGCTCAGCACATGCAGCAGGGCCTGATGGACTTTGCCTATAGCTACATCACCCGCTCCGGCCGCATCGACGACTCCCGCCTGCGCGCGATGTCGCCGGGCTTCATGGCGCGCTACGAAGCCGCCAAGAACGGTGGGGACGAGGCATGAGCCGGCAGATTCACGACCAGGTGCCCGCCGACTGCGCGGGCGCGCGCGAGATCGGCTTTTCCGTTCCGCAGGTCTACAATGCCAGCCGCGTGCTGTTCGACAATGTCGGCAAAGGCCACGGTGACAAGCTCGCGCTCATCGGCCCCGCGAGCACGCGCACCTACGCGGAGCTCTGCGCGGAAGCCGGGCGCTGGGGCAACGGCTTTGCCTCGCTTGGCCTCAAGCGCGGCGATCGCGTGCTGTTGTTCCTCGATGACACTCCGGCCTACCCGGCCGCGTTCTTCGGCGCGGTGCGCGCCGGCTTCGTGCCATTGCTGATCAACACGCTGACACCGCCGGATCTGCTGCAATTCTATCTCGCCGATTCCGGCGCGACTGTTGCGGTGGCGGACGCCGAGTTCTGTGCACGTTTCAACGCCGAGGCCTGCAAGGACACGGCCCTGCATACCCTGGTCGTCGTCAATGGCCCGGCGAGCGATCACGCCGCGCCGAACGCCGTTTCCGCCGCCGGCTGGCTCCCCCAGTTTCCGACTGAGCTCGCGGAAGCCGACACGCATCGCAACGAGATGGCGTTCTGGATGTATTCGTCCGGATCGACCGGCCGCCCCAAGGGCATCGTGCATCTCCAGCACGACATGGCCTATAGCGAAGTCGCCTTTGCGCAGAACGTCTTGAAGCTGACGCCGGATGACATCTGCTTCTCGGTGCCAAAAATCTTCTTCGCCTATGGCTTCGGCAACGCGATCACCTTCCCGTTCTCGGCGGGCGCGACGACACTGCTGTTGCCCGGCCAGCCGAAGCCCGTGGCAATCTTTTCGGCGATCGAGCAGTACAGGCCGACGGTCTTCTTCGGCCTGCCGACGCTTTATACATCGCTGACCAAGGCCGAGGGTGCGAACAAGACCGACTTCTCCTCACTGCGCATGGCGCTCTCGGCCGCCGAGGTGCTCTCGGCCGACGTCTTCAACGGCTGGAAGACGCTCACCGGTCTCGAGATCGTGGAAGGCCTCGGCTCGACCGAGGTGCTGCACATCTATCTCTCCAACCGCCCCGAGCGGAAGAAGCTCGGCGCCGCCGGCCTGCGCGTGCCCGGCTACGAGGTCGCGCTGCGCGACAAGGACGGCCGCGATGTCGCCGACGACGAGGAAGGCATCTTGTGGGTGCGCGGCGATTCCAACACGCCGCTGTACTGGAACCGGCCGGACAAATCCGCCGAGACCATCCGCGAAGGCGGCTGGATCTACACCGGCGACCGCTTCGTCCGCGATGGCGATGGCTTTCACTTCTTCCGCGGCCGCGCCGACGATCTCATCAAGATCTCCGGCCAATGGGTCTACCCGCTCGAGGTTGAGCTTTGCCTCGCCGACCACCCGGACATCCGCGAATGCGCGGTGTTCGCCGCCGAGCTGCCGGACCGGCGCATGACGCTTAAGGCAGTGGTGGTGATGAACACCCGCGCGGCGGATCAAAGCGAAACGACCCGGCGGCTGCAGGATTACGTGAAGGGCAAACTGCTTCCTTACAAATATCCGCGCGAGGTGATCTTCATCGACGAGCTGCCGAAGACCGGCACGGGGAAGATCGACCGGCAGGCGTTGCTGAGGATGTGAGCCACCGCTGCCATCGCCCGCGAAGGCGGGCGATGACAACCAGGATTAAGGTGCCTTCCCCAGATGCTCCATCGCGTCCTCCGCCCGGAGCGGCACCCGCGACGCCTCGTTGTTGAGATCGACGAGCTGCGCCAGGAGCCCCATAAGCGCCTTGCGGTCCGCTGGCTTGAGCGGCTCGAGCATCCGCGCCTGGGCGCGTTCGACGGCGGGAATGATGTCGCGCAGGATCGCCGCGCCTGATTTGGTCAAATAGAGCAGCTTGATCCGCTTGTCTTCCGGCGCCGGCCTGCGCTCGACGAAATCCTTGGCCTGAAGCCGCTCGATCACGCTGCCGAGCGTGGAGCGATCGAAGGCGATCACCGCGGACAGCCGCGTCGCGTCGATGCCGGGGTGGGTGTGGATCGCGATCAGCGCCGCGTATTGCACCGGCGTGAGGTCGAACGCCTTGCACTCCTCCATGAAGATCGAGACCGCGATCTGCTGCATGCGCCGGAACAGATAGCCCGGCGCCGCATAGACCGCGTCTATCGTGATTGGAGGGGCAGGCTTACTCGGCATCGGGCTGCTTCTCCGGCGCGGCGTTGACGAACGCCGGCAGGGCCTTGGCCGCAGCTTCCGCTTCAAGCAGGCGCGGATAGGCGGAGACGTCGACGCCGAAGCGGCGCGCATTGGCGAGCTGCGGCACAAGACAGAGATCGGCGAGCGTCGGCACATCCCCGAAGCAGAACGGGCCCGGCTCGTTTCTGATCAGCGTCTCGCACGCCGCGAGCCCCTCGCGGTTGACCCAGGCCGCCCAGTCCTGAACCTTCTCCTCGGCAAGGCCGAGCTCGCGCAGCCGCGCCAGCACCTTCAAGTTCTGCACGGGGTGAGTGTCGCAGGCGATCGCCAGCGCGAACGCCCTCACCTTGGCGCGCTGCAACGCATCCCTCGGCAACAGGGGCGGGTTGGGATGGGTCTCGTCGAGCCATTCGATGATGGCGACCGATTGGGTCAGCACTGCGCCCGCATCGTTCTCCAGCGCCGGCACCAGGCCTTGCGGATTGATGGCGAGATAGGCTGGCGCACATTGCTCGCCCTTGCGAAGATGATGCGGCAGGTGCTCGGCACCGCGGCCTTTGAGGTTCAGCGCGATGCGTACCCGGTAGGCGGCGCTGGAGCGGAAATAGCCGTGCAGCTTCATCGGAACCCTCCCGTTTCGTTCTTGTTCGCACGTTGACGCTACCCAGATCGTAAGTATACTGTCAATCAACAAAGCGACGGGAGCCGCACCATGGAAGCCGTGACCAAGACGCCGGAACGCGAGGCGTTCTACAAGAAGATCGACGGCGAGAATCTCACCGCGCTCTGGACGGTCATGAGCGATTTGATCACGCCGGAGCCGAAGAGCGCCTGCCGGCCGCATCTGTGGAAGTTCGACATCATCCGCGACTACATGACCGAAGCCGGCAAGCTGATCACGGCGAAAGAGGCCGAGCGGCGCGTGCTGGTTCTGGAAAACCCCGGCCTGCGCGGACAGTCGAAAATCACCACGTCGCTCTATGCCGGCGTGCAGATGGTGGTGCCCGGCGACGTCGCGCCCGCGCACCGGCACAGCCAATCGGCACTGCGCTTCGTGCTCGAAGGCAAGGGCGCCCACACCGCCGTGGACGGCGAGCGCACCGCGATGGAGCCCGGCGACTTCATCATCACGCCGTCGATGACCTGGCACGATCATTCCAACGAGACCGACCAGCCGATGTTCTGGCTCGACGGTCTCGACATTCCGCTGGTGCAGTTCTTCGACTGCTCTTTCGCGGAAGGCTCCAACGAGGATCAGCAGAAGATTACAAGGCCGGCCGGCGACAGCTTTGCACGCTACGGCCACAATCTGCTGCCGGTCGACGTGAAGCGGAGCTCGAAGACTTCCCCGATCTTCAGCTATCCCTATGCCTACACGCGCGAGGCACTGGAGAAGGCTCGCGCGAGCCAGGAGTGGGATGCCTGTCACGGGCTGAAGCTGAAATTCAGCAACCCCGAGACCGGCGACTTCGCGATGCCGACCATCGGCACGTTCATCCAGCTGCTGCCGAAGGGCTTCAAGACCGCGCGCTATCGCGCGACGGACGCGACGGTGTTCTGTCCGATCGAGGGCCACGGCCGTACCCGCATCGGGGATGCGACGTTCGAATGGGGCCCGCGCGATTTGTTCGTGGTGCCGAGCTGGCAATGGGTCACGCACGAGGCTGATATGGATGCGGTGCTGTTCAGCTTCTCGGATCGCCCCGTGCAGCAGAAGCTGGATTTGTTCCGGGAGGATCGCGGGAATGCGTGAGGTACGCTGCTGGTAGCATCGTCATTGCGAGCGCAGCGAAGCAATCCAGAATCTTTCCGCGGCGACAGTCTGGATTGCTTCGCTGCGCTCGCAATGACGGAGTAAACCTCACCGCCAGTGCAACAGCCGCGTCTCCAGCCAGTTGATCACCCTCCCCACCATCAACCCAAACACCGACAAAATCACCACGCCCGCGAGCAGCTGATCCGTCTGCATCAAATTGCCAGCCTGCAGCACGAACGCGCCGATGCCGTACTGCGCGCCGATCATCTCGGCGCTGACGACGAGCAGCAGCGCCACCGACGAGGTGATACGGAAGCCGGCGAGGATCGCGGGCAGCGCGCCCGGCCAGACCACCTTGCGCACGATGGTGGCGAACGGCACGTTGAAGCTCTGCGCCATGCGGATGAGGTTGCGCGGCACCGCGTCGACGCCGCTATAGACCGAGATCGCGGTCGAGAAGAACACCCCGAGCGCAATGGTCGCGATCTTCGGCTCTTCACCGATGCCGAGCCAGAGGATCAACAGCGGCAGCAGCGCGATCTTCGGGATCGGGAACAGCGCCGAGATGAAGGTGATGCCGACGCTGCGCGCCAGACGCGACAGGCCGATGGCAAAGCCAACGGCGACACCGGCTGCCGTGCCGAGCAGCCAGCCGACACCGATGCGCAGGAGCGACGCGGAAAGGTGCTGCCACAGCGCACCCGAGATCGCGAGCTGGTAGATCGCCCGCGCGATCGCCGATGGCGGTGGCAGGAATAGCGGATTGACCAGGCCGGTGCTGCCGGCGGCCTGCCAGATCGCAATGACCAGCGCGAGCGCGATCCAGCCGCCGAAACGGCTGCTCGCCGGCACGAAGCCGGCGCCGCGAAAGCGGACGCGCCGGACCGCTTCATCCTTCGTCGATGTTCCCGCCGGAGCGCGATCAAGCATGCTGGACCTCGCGCTCGGCATCGATCGCCTCGTTGCGGATCAGCGACCAGATCTGGTTCTGAAGCGCGAGCAGCTTTTCACGGGCTGCAATGTCACCGCGCTCAGTGCGCGTCATCGGCACGCTCACGACCTCGCGAATACGGCCAGGGCGCCGCGACAGCACCACGATGCGGTCGGCAAGCCTCGCCGCCTCTTCGAGATTATGCGTGACATACACGGCGCCCATGCCGCCATCGGCGAGCAGCCGGACGAAATCCTCCATCAGCAGTTCGCGGGTCTGCGAATCCAACGCCGACAATGGCTCGTCCATCAGGAGAATGGCCGGCCTGACCGCGAGCGCGCGCGAAATGCCGACGCGCTGGCGCATGCCGCCGGAAAGCTGCTTTGGATAGGTTTTGCGAAAATCGGTCAGGCCGGTGCGGCGCAAGGCGTCCTCGACCAGCGCGCGGCGCTGCACGGCCGAGAGCTGGGTGTGCAGCAGCGGGAATTCGACGTTCTCCTCCACATTCGCCCAGGGCAGCAGCGCAAAGTCCTGGAACACGAAGGTGAGCGGATTGAGGCTGTCCGCCGGCGGCGATCCACGCAGCTCGGGCGCGCCGGAGGTCGGCAGCAACAGCCCGCCGAGGATCGACAGCAACGTGCTCTTGCCGCAGCCCGACGGCCCCACGATCGCCACCACCTCGCCCGCGCTGACGGTGAACGAGACGTTGTCGAGCACGGCGAGATCGCCGAAGCGATGGGTGATGTGGTTGGCGATCAGGTCCATGGACTGCGTTCTACTCTCAATCCGCCTTCACGAATTCCTTGGCGATGATCGCATTCGCGTCGAAGCCCTTGTCGGCAAAACCCTGCTCCTGGAGCCATTTGATCTGGTTGTCGACGTTCTTCACATCCAGCTTGCCGTCGGGATCGATATAGGCGCAGTTGCCGACCACCTGCTCGACCGGGAGGTTCGTATATTTGGCGATGATCTCCAGCAGCGGCTTTGTCTTGTCATTGATCGGCGCGACACCGTCCTTCATCGCGGCGAGGATGACGTCGTGATATTCGCGGTCGGCCTTTGCCAAGGCGCCGAGCAGCTTCGTCACCAGCACCTTGTTGGTCAGCGTCTTCGGCGAGGCGAACACCGCGCCCAATTGCCAGGGTGTCTCGTCGCCGACCCAGCCGAGAAACTTCGCACCACCGTCGTCCATCAGCTTTCGCGCGGTGGAGATCGGCAGCAGCGCTGCATCCACGGTCTCGCCCTTCAGCGCGGCCGCCGCATTCGACAGCGATTGCAGCGGCACAATCTTCACGTCGGCGAGCTTGAAACCGTATTTGTCGGCAAGCAGGCCGAGCGAATAGTGAAAGGAGGAGCCAACCTGCGTCATCGCCACGCGCTTGCCCGCGAGGTCCTTCGGCGTCTTCAGACCGCTCGCATAGGCGTTGTTGCTGGCGAAATAGCCGATCAGGGGATAACCAGCCTTCTCGCGGCTCATGCCGCCGATCACCTTGAGCACGCCCTTGCCGGCGAGATTGTAAAGACCTGCGGTGAAGGCGGTGACGCCGAAATCGATGTCGCCCGAGGTCGTCGCCACCGCGATCGGCTGCGCCGCGTCGAAGAATTTCAGCTCGACCTCGAGGCCGGCCTCGCGGAAATAGCCCTTGTCCTGCGCGATGAACACCGGCGCGGAGGAAGATAGCCTGAGCACGCCGATCCTGGCCTTCAGCGCGTCCTCGGCTCGGGCCGTGCCCATTGCTGTGATCGCCATCAGGCCAGCTAGCGCGAGCCGCACAATCCCGATCATTTCGTTTCCTCCGCCGTCGATATCTTGCAGTCGGTTACAGGCCTTCAGGCACGGGCTGGTCCCGTCCGATAAAGGCGCCCTGTTGTTTCAACGTTTCCTGCAGCTTTTCAACGGGGATGTCACGCGGGATCCGGTTTCCGGAGAGCGCCAGCGCTGCCGCGGAACCGGCCGCCTCCCCCATCACGAAACAGGCACCGGAGACCCGGGCCGCCGATTGGCCCTCATGGGTCATCGAGGCGCAGCGGCCGGCGACCAGCAGATTATCGACGCCTTCGGGCACCAGCATGCGGTAAGGCAGCTCGTTATAGCCGCGCGATTCCGGGATCGGCGGGAAGGTGAAGACGACGTCGCCGGGGACATGGGCCTCGATCGGCCAGCCATTGACCCCGATGGAATCCTCGAACGAAGCGCAGCCGAGCACGTCCTCGCCGCTGAGCTGATAGCCGCCCGTGATGCGGCGGGTTTCGCGGATGCCGAGCTGCGGCGGCAGGTCGACGATGTAGGATTTTTCAAAGCCCGGCACGGTGCGCAGGAATTCGAACGCAGCCAGCGCCTGCTTGCGGCCCTCGATCTCGCCGCGGGTGAGATCATCAGGCTCGATGCCGTTGATGGCATGGCCGTCCTCGCGCGCCACTTGCGTAAAATTCACCCGCCATTCGATGCCGGACTTCTGCGGCCGCACGATCGCGCTCTTGCGCGGGAATGTGTGGGTGCCGGCGGCGGTGGCCTGCTCCATCAATTGCGGAATGGTCCGCCAGGCTTCGCCTGCCCTCTCCGGGTCGATGTTGTTGAGACGGAGCATCATCGAGGGATACATCGGATGACCGTGCTCGTCGCCGAATTCGAACGGCGCGCCGGCCCAAACCGCGAGATCGCCGTCGCCGGAGCAATCGATGAAGATCTCCGATCGCACCGCCTGCCGGCCGGCCTTGGTCTCGACCATCAGCGCATCGATGCGGCTGTTAGCGCCCATCACCACACCGGCACCAAGCGCGTGGAAAAGGATGTGCACCTTGTGACTGGCGAGCAGTTGGTCGGCCGCGATCTTGTAGGCGGCGGTGTCGTAGGCCTGGGCGAAGACCTTGCCGAGAATCAGATGCGGCGCGTTGAGGCCGTTCAAGCGATCGATCCGCGCCAGCAACTCCGACGCCATGCCCTGCACCAGCCGGTGGGCCTCGCCGTGGACATTGCCGTGCAGGCCGCAGAAATTGGTGACGCCTGCGGCGGTGCCCATGCCGCCAAGGAAGCCGTACCGCTCGATCAGCAGCGTCTTCCGTCCCGCGCGTGCGCTTGAGGCCGCCGCCACGATGCCGGCCGGACCGCCGCCGAGGACGACGACTTCATATTCGCCGTAAAGCGGCACCTGGCGCGCCGGTTCTTCGATCGTCATGGCCTGCATGGCGCGTCCTGTCCCTGAAATCCTTTGCTTGGGCCGGACTATGAATTAACCCGGATCGAGCTACAATCCGCCAAAATAGGCGATCACCTTTCTCGAATCGCGAAAGGCCGAAGATGGACATCCTGGTAAACCTTCAGGCGTTCCTCGCGACCGCCGACGCCACCGGCTTCTCCGCGGCCGCGCGAAAACTCGGCGTCTCGACGTCGGTGGTCGCCAAGCGCGTCACGCAGCTGGAGGCGCGGATCGGCACGCCACTGTTTCATCGCTCGACCCGGCAATTGCGGCTGACCGAGGCCGGCCAGCGCTACGTGCATCGCGCCCGCGGCGTCGTCACCGACGCCGCCGATCTGCTGTCGCGCATGGGCGAGAAGGGCCACGATCTCGTCGATCATCTGCGCATCAAGGCCCCGACCTCGCTGACGGTCGCGCGGCTTGCGGACGTCTTCACCGCCTTCCAGACCCAGAACCCGCGGCTCAAGCTCGAGATCGTGCTGTTCGACCGTCCGGTCGATCCCGTCACCGAAGGCTTTGACATCGCCATCGGCGCCTTCCCGCATTCCTTTGGCGGTGTCGTCGACGAACCCTTGTGCCCGCTGAAGCGGCTGCTCTGCGCCTCGCCTGCCTATTTGAAGAAACACGGCACGCCAAAACATCCGCGTGATCTGGTCGATCATCGCTGCCTCAGCTTTCTACCGACCGGCCCCGAATGGATCTTTGACGGGCCGCGCGGCCGCATCAGCGTCCAGGTCAGTCCGCTGCTGTCCTGCAACGAGGGCCAAGTGCTGGCGCGCAGCGCCATCGCCGGCAACGGCATTGTGTTGATATCGGACTATCTCGTCGCGGGCGCCTTGCGCGACGGCGCGCTCAAGCCGGTGCTGCGCGAGTTTCCGATTCCGGAATTGTGGGTGAAGGCTGCGATCCCTGAACGGCGGCGCAATGCCGCCGCGGTACAGGCGCTGCTCACTTTGCTGAAAAGGTCACTCGCGACGTCGCTGTAAAAGCCCGTAGCCCGGATGGAGCGAAGCGTAATCCGGGCTACTCGCGTTCAGCTTTTAGCACCTGCCCAATTCGCGGCGCGCTTTTCCGCGAACGACGCCAGCCCCTCGGCGGCTTCCGCGCTCTGTCGCTTCAGCGAATGCAGATGCACGAGCCGCTTGTAAGCCGCATCGTCCACCGCCATGCCGCCGAACGAACTTTCCAGCGCGAGCCGCTTGGTCTCGGCCATCGCCTCCGATCCGTTGGCAAGCAACTGCTCGACCACCTTGGCGCCGGCGGCGTCGAGATCGGCGAGCGGCACCACCTCGTGGACGAGGCCGATACGACGGGCGTCCTCGGCGCCGAAACGTTCACCTGTCAGCGCGTAGCGGCGGACTTGCCGTACACCAATGGCATCGCAGAGCTGCGGGATGATGATGGCCGCGGTCAGGCCCCAGCGCACTTCGGTGATCGAGAACAGCGCGTTGTCGGCCGCGATCACGACGTCGCAGGCCGCGATCACGCCGGTGCCGCCGCCAAAGCAGCCGCCCTGCACCAGCGCGACCGTCGGGATAGCCAGCGTATTGAGCCGCTGCACGGCCTCGAACGTCGCCCGCGACGCGGCCTCGTTCGCCTCGCTCGATTGCGGCCGCACGCCGTTGATCCATTTGAGGTCGGCGCCAGCCTGGAAATGCTTGCCATTGCCCTTGAGCACGACGACGCGAAGGTTGGGCTTGCTGCCGAGATCGTCCATGGCCGCGAGCACGCCTGCGATCAACGCGCCGTCATAGGCATTGTTAACCTCCGGCCGGTTCAACGTGACGGTCGCAACCCCACGCGCATCCAGGGTCCACAGGACGGGGCTGTCGGTCATCGGTGTTCCTCCGCTCGTTTGTTTGGCGCGCACTATGACCGAGGCTCCGCGCCCTGATCCATATCTTTCGAGCGTAGGGCAGCCGCGTCCATCGCATGGCGGCTTGTGTCATGCTGCCGCGGGGCGGCATCAAGGGATCAGGGACGGACATCACATGCGCATCTGCATTTTCGGCGCGGGCGCCGTCGGCAGCCATCTTGCAGTTCGGTTGGCCCGCGCCGGCCACGAGGTCTCGTGCGTGATGCGGGGCGCGCACCTGGAGGCGGTCCGGGCCAACGGCCTCAAGCTGCGCGTCGGCGATTCCGAGGTCTCCGCCAAGGTGAACGCCTCCGGCGATCCGGCCCAGCTCGGCCCGCAGGACGTCGTGATCAGCACCTTGAAGGCGACCGCGTTGACCGGGCTGGTCTCCAGTCTCAAGCCGCTGCTGCAGGACAACACCGCGATCGTGTTCGCGCAGAACGGCATTCCCTGGTGGTACCGGATCGGCCTGCCGCCGCGGCACCCGACCCCGCCGGACATTTCCTTCCTCGACCCGGGCGGACGCCTGCGCGCCTGCATTCCGAAAGAGCGGATCGTCGGCGGCGTAGTCTTCTCCTCCAACGAGGTGATCGCGCCCGGCGTGGTGCAGAACCTGACGCCGGACCGCAACCGCCTGCTGATCGGCGAATGCGACGATCGCAATTGCGAACGCATCACGATGCTCCGCGGTGTCTTCAGCGACGCACGACTGGAATCGCCGCCGGTCGCCGAGATCCGCGAGGCGATCTGGTCAAAGCTGCTGACCAACATGTCGCTGTCGGTGCTGTGCCTGCTCACCGGCCAGACCGCGCGCGGCGTGCGCGATGACCCTGCGTTCGCCGAGGTCATCCCGCGGATGCTGAACGAGGCCAACGAGATCGCTCAGCATTTTATCCCCGAGGTCAAGCGCGTATCACGCAGCGGCCCCGCCCCCAACCACAAGCCGTCGCTGCTGCAGGATTACGAGCTCGGCCGCGCCATGGAGATCGACGTCCTGGTAAAGGCGCCCCAAGCCTTCGCGCGCACCGCCGGCCTGTCGACGCCGACGCTCGACTTGATCGCCGCGCTCGCGATCCAGAAGGCGCGCGACAAGGGGCTATATTCGGCGTGAGATTTCAGGCGAGGCTGTCGATCCAGGCCGCGAGCGTATCAAGCACCTCTGTCAGCGCCTCTTCATTGGTGCGGCCGGACTTTTTCAGCACCGCGAAGGAGTGATCGCCGCCTTCAATCTCATGCAGCGTCGCCTTCGGGGCAAGAGCGGCGATGACCGGCTTGAGGAGGCCGAGATCGGCGAGCCCGTCGCGGGTGCCTTGCAGGAACAGCATCGGGATCTCGACACGGGCGAGATGCTCGGCGCGCTCCGTCGACGGCTTCTTGTCGGCGTGCAGGGGAAAACCGAGGAAGGCGAGCCCTTTGACATCAGGCAGCGGAGCCTTGGACTGCGCCTGCGAGGTCATGCGCCCGCCGAAGGATTTTCCACCCGCAACGAGCATCACACCCGGGCAGAGCCGCGCGGCTTCCTCGACTGCCACGCGGATCGTGGCGTGGGCGACCGCAGGCTGGTCGGGACGGCCCTGCTTGTTTTCCATGTAGGGAAAATTGAAGCGGAAGGTTGCGATGTCGCGAGCAGCGAGCCCCTCCGCAATCTTGTCCATCGATGCATGCCGCATCCCTGCACCGGCACCATGGGCCAGAACGTAGCAGGCGCGCGCCCTGTCCGGCTGCATCAAGATCGCGGAGACCGTGCCGATGCGCGCGATGTCGAGCTTGAGCTCTTTGGTTTTGACGGTTTGAATTTTGACAGCCACAATCAACCATCCCGATAGACGCTGCTCCGGCCGCCTTGGTAGCGTCACCGGCACAGCCTGAAAACACAATAATTGCCGCCAAATCCTGGCCTAACCAGGCCGACAAGCCGCATTGACCGAGGTGACCATGTCCTACCGCTCCTCCTGGATGACCGAAGAGCTCGAAATCTTCCGCGATCAGTTCCGGAAGTATCTTGCCAAGGATCTGGCACCGCATGCCGAAAAATGGCGCGAGCAGAAGATGGTCGACCGCTTCGCCTGGCGCGGGCTCGGCGAGATGGGCGCGCTGCTGGCAAGCGTGCCGGAGGAATATGGCGGCCTTGGTGCCACCTTCGCCTATGATGCCGCCGTCCTCGACGACCTCGAAAGCACGGTGCCGGAGCTGACGACCGGCGTCTCCGTGCACAGCGCCATCGTCGCGCACTACATCCTCAATTACGGCTCGGAGGAGCAGAAAAAGCGCTGGCTGCCGAAGATGGCCTCGGGCGAGATGGTCGGCGCCATCGCCATGACCGAGCCCGGCACCGGCTCGGATTTGCAGGCTGTCAAGACCACGGCCAGGAAGCAGGGCAATTCCTACGTCATCAACGGGCAGAAGACTTTCATCACCAACGGCCAGGCCGCCGATCTCGTCATCGTGGTCGCACGCACCGGCGATGTCGGCGCCAAGGGCATTTCGCTGATCGTGGTCGAAACGTCAGGCGCGGATGGATACAAGCGCGGGCGCAACCTCGACAAGATCGGCCTGCATGCCTCCGACACGTCTGAGCTGTTCTTCGACAACGTCGCGGTGCCGCCGGACAATTTGCTCGGCGGCGAGGAAGGCCAGGGCTTCGTGCAGCTGATGCAGCAATTGCCGCAGGAGCGCCTCGCGCTCGCGGTCGGCGCGGTCGCGGCTATGGAGCGCGCGATAAAACTCACCGTCGACTACACCAAGGAGCGCAAGGCCTTCGGCAAGCCGCTGATGGATTTCCAGAACACCGCCTTCAAGCTCGCCGAGCGCAAGACCGAAGCGATGATCGCGCGCGTCTTCGTCGACTGGTGCATCGAGCGGCTGGTCGCAAAGGACCTCGACACCGTCACGGCGTCGATGGCGAAATATTGGTGCTCGGAGAAGCAGGTCGAGACCGCCGACGAATGCCTGCAGCTGTTCGGCGGCTACGGCTATATGCAGGAATATCCGATCTCGCGCATCTTCATCGATTCCCGCATCCAGAAGATCTATGGCGGGACGAACGAGATCATGAAGCTGTTGATCGCGAGGTCGTTGTAATCAAGCCGGCGTGAACGGCCTGCCGCTCAATTCGGATGCCACCACCGGCCGCCGATCACGACGCCTTCGGAGACGATCTTGCGGTCGCCGATCAGGTGCTCGCCGACGACGTCCTCATAGTCGAACTGGCCTTCCCTCACCGAGATCAGCGTGGCGTCGCCGACGCTGCCCGGCTTGAGGCTGCCGAGCTCGGGGCGCCGCAGCGCCATCGCGGCGTTGACGGTCGAGGTTGCGATGACGTCGGACAGCGGCATGCCCATGCACAGGAATTTCGACAGGGTCGTCACCTGATCGAAGGCCGGGCCGTCGATGCAGAGCTGATGAATGTCGGACGAGATGGTGTCGGGATAGAAGCCGTTGGCGAGCATCGCACGCGCGGTCTTGAATGCGAACGAGCCCTTGCCGTGGCCGATGTCGAACAGCACGCCGCGCTCGCGGGCGTCGAGCACCGCCCGCTTCACCGTGCCCTGCGCGGTCGCAGGCGTGTTGGGGAAGGGACGGAACGCATGGGTGAGCACGTCGCCGGGGCGCAGGCGCGCCAGCACCTCCTCGTAGCTCGGCGGCGGATGATCGATATGCGCCATCAGGGGCATGCCGACCTCGTTCGCGACCTCGAGCGCGATGTCGAGCGGCACGACGCCCGACGTGCCCGAGGAATGCAGCCCCACGCGCACCTTGATGCCGACGATGAGATCGCGGTTGGCGTCGGCCACCTTGGCCGCCTCGATCGGATTCATCAGCCGCAGCTCCTCGCTCTCGCCGACCATGATCCGGTGCGAGAAGCCGAAAATGCCGGCATGCGAGACATGCAGATAAGCGAGGATACGAACCTGGCTCGGCTCGATCACATGCTTGCGGAAGCCCGCGAAATTGCCCGGCCCCGCACTGCCGGTATCGACCGCGGTGGTGACGCCGGAAAGACGGCAGAACTCCTCGGCGTCGATGCCGAGCGACGTGCCGCCCCAATAGACATGGGTGTGGAGATCGATCAGTCCCGGCGTCACGATGTAGCGAGAGACGTCGCGCACCTCGGTGCCCGGATCCGCCTTGAGCCCACTGCCGATCGCCGCGACCTTGCCGCCGGAAAAGGCGACATCGGTCACGGCGTCGAGCTTCTGGGACGGGTCGACCACACGGCCGCCGCGCAGGATCAAATCGAAAGGCATTGTCGTCTCCGGATATGGCAGCGAGGCGGGGCGGCAGTCAGCCCGGGCCAGGAGGAAGCTTCGCGCTTCTAGCAATTTTTGCGCCGACGAGCGTATCAAACGCGACGATTGCTCACTGAAAAACTGGCGATCCCGGGAAGACTCGAACTTCCGACCTACGGTTTAGGAAACCGTCGCTCTATCCGGCTGAGCTACGGGACCGCGGAACCCGCAGAGCGGGTTACCGGGGCTTCATATCAAAGCGGAAGGGGGATCGGAAGCCCTCCGCGTTGCTCAATGCGGAGGGCTGCCGGTCATCTCATGCCCGGATATTGTTGTCCTTGACCACCTTGCCCCAAATGGCGACCTGCTTGTCGAAGAAGGTCTTGAAGGCGGGAGCGTCCTCGAGCAGCAGCGTCATCTGCTGCGTTTCCTTGAGCTGGGCGGCGGTCGCGGGCTCGCTCAGGATCTCCTTGGACGCCGTCGCGAGGCCTGCGACGATGTCCGGCGGCGTGCCGGTGGGCGCGAAGATGCCCCACCAGGCCAGCGTCTCGAAATCCGGAAAGCCCGCCTCGATCGCGGTCGGCGTATCCGGCAGGCCCGGCAGCCGCTCGCGGCCGAGCTGCAGGATCGGACGCAGCATGTTGGTGCCGAGCTGGGCTGCGACCAGCGCCGCAGATCCCGCGATCAGGTCGACATGGCCGCCGAGCACGTCGTTCATTGCGGGGCCTCCGCCGCGATAGGGCACGTGCATGATCTCGACGCCGGCCTTGTTGCCGAGCACGGTCATGGCGAGATGGCCGAGCGTGCCGATGCCGACGGAGGCATATTTCACCGCGCCGGGCGTCGCCTTGCAGGCCGCCACCACGTCGGCAAAGCTCTTGTAGGGGCGGCCTGCACCGGCAGCGATCACGTAAGGCGCGGTGCCGACCAGCAACACCGGCATTAGCTCGCGCTCGACATCGACGGGCGGCTTGTCGAGGATGGAGGGGATCACCGCATGGGAATCGAAGGTGACCAGGAACGTCGAGCCGTCAGGCGGGCTCTTGGCGACCTGCGCCGCGCCGAGCGCGCCTGCCGCGCCCGACTTGTTCTCGACAATGACGATGCGGTTGAGCTTGGTTTGCAGATGGCTCTGGAGCAGCCGCGCCATCGCATCGGTGGATCCGCCCGGCGGAAACGGCACCACCAGTGTGATTTTTGAAGCCTGCGCCAACGCCGGCGTCATCGCGAGAATAGCCGGCGCTGCCAGCAGCGTCCGTCGTGTGATCGTCATGGTATCCCTCCCCTGTTTTCTCGCGCCCGGCTTTTGCTCTTTGGCGCTTTAAGTGGTCCCGAAACCGGATCCCGCTTTTCTGTATTCTGGCCGCGGCGGACTGAAGATGTCCAGCACGCGGGCGCCGTCGGGGCCGGCGCGCATGGTGTGCGGCACATTACCCGGCGTGCGCCAGAAGTCGCCTTTCTTCACGGCAATCTCCTCATCACCCTGGACGCGGATGGCGGAGCCGTCGAGCAGCACGCCCCACTGCTCCTCGGGATGATGGTGCAGCGTGCCTTGCGCATGCGGCGCCAGCGTCACCACCGACAGCATCGCCTGCTCGCCGGAGAAGATGCGCGTGGTCACCCCTGCCGCGAGCTCGCGAAACAACCCGTCGCCGTTATCGTCGAGATTGTGGAATTCGTCCTGCTGGCTCACGCCGCCCTCCTCTTCATTCTCGCTGATCAGGATTTGCCATACGAGCCTTGATAACGGCCCTCGCGGATCGCCTTCAGCGTCTCCTCCTCGCGCGCGACCTGGGCTCGCACGGCGTCGAGCAGCGCCGCGGCACCGGCGGCGGCAAACGACACCACGCCGTCCTCGTCTCCGACGACGATGTCGCCGGGCGAGATCACGCTGCCGCCGATCGAAACAGGCACGTTGATCTCGCCGGGGCCGTTCTTGTAAGGGCCGCGGTGGATCACCGCGCGGGCATAGCAGGGAAAGTCATCGGCAGCGAACGCCGCGACGTCGCGGATCGCGCCGTCGATGACGTAGCCTTCGGCTTTGCGCCATTGCGCGATGTTCTTCATGATCTCACCGACCAGCGCGCGGGTCTCGTCGCCGCCGCCATCGACCACGATGACGTCGCCGGGGCCCACCAGCTCGAGCGCGCGGTGGATGGCGAGATTGTCACCGGGACGGGTGCGGACCGTGAAGGCCGTGCCCACCAGCTTGGCACCGCGATGATAGGGTTTGAGCCCCACGGCGCCCGGCAGCCGGCCGAGATTGTCCGAAATGACCGGGGTCGGCGCACCGCGAAAGCCCTCGATGATCGCGGCCGGCGGCTTCGGCACAGCGTTCGCGGCGATGGTGATGGTCATAATCTCGGTCCTTCCCATGAATTCTCTTAATCGGCGTCCGCCCGCGCCTTCGCCGGCCAAATCCGGAACGCGCGCCCCTCCTTCATCCACGCCGCGCGCTCGTCGCGCAACAGCGTGCGGCGAACTTTACCGGAATCGTCGCGTGGTGGGACGGTGACGATCTCGAAGCTCTCCGGGTGCTTGTAGCGGCTGAGCCTGTCTTTGAGGAAATCCGCCATTCCGTCGGCGATGGCTTGGCCGTCCGCATCGCTCTCCGGCTCGATGATGGCGTGCACGCGCTGGCCCAATTCCGGATCGGGCAATCCCACCACCACGCAGGAGCGCACGCCCGGACAGGCGGAGACGGCAGCTTCGACCTCGGCGGGATAGATGTTGGCGCCGCCGCGCAGCACCATGTCGGCGAGGCGGTCACCGAGATAAAGGTAGCCTTCCGCATCCAGCCTGCCGATATCGCCCAGCGATTCCCAGCCGTCGGCGCGGCGCTTCGGCTCGGCGCCGAGATAGTGATAGGTGGCGTCATTGCCGTCATTGTTGAGGAAGTAAATCTCGCCGGTCTCACCCGGCGCAACGTCGTTGCCGTCCTCGCCGATGATGCGCAAGCGCGCCGTCTCGCCGATCTTGCCGACCGAGCCCTGGTGCGTCAGCCATTCCTTGCCGGAGATGATGCAGGAGCCCTGTCGCTCGGTGCCGCCATAGAGCTCCCAGATCCGCTCAGGCCCGAGCCAGGCGATCCAGTTCTCCTTCAGCCAGGGTGGCATCGGAGCGGCCATGTGGAAGACGGTTTGCAGGCTCGACACATCGTAGGCGTTGCGCACGTGCTCCGGGAGCGCCCAGATCCGGTGCATCATGGTCGGCACGAAATTGACCCATTGCACGCGCTCGCGCGCAATTTGCCGCAGCGCCTCCTCGGCGTCGAACTTGACGAGGCCGGTGAGCTGGCCGCCGGTGAACAGCGCGTAGTGCGACACGATGAACGGCGCATTGTGATAGAGCGGACCGGGATTGAGCAACGAGACCCCGAAGGGGATGTTGAGCGGCGGCGCGGCGACCGTGTCGATCACCGCCGGCTGGTGATCGAGGATCACCTTCGGGCGGCCGGTCGATCCGCCGCTGGTCATGGCTTTCCAATAGCGCGCCACCGGTGCGGTGAGCGGCTCGTCCGAAAACCCTTCCGGCACGAAATCCGCGGGCAGACGGTTCGGCGCGTTCCAGTCGGCTTCGCCGCCGACCACCAGCGCCGGCTTCAGGATGTCGAGCACCGCGGCGGCTTCGCCGCGCGGCAGCCGCCATGACAACGAGGTCGGCGTCGCTCCGCATTTCCACACTGCAAACGAGGTCTCGAAAAACGCATTGCAGTTGGGCAAACCGATCGCGACAAAGTCGCCGGGCTTGACACCCTTGGCCATGAACGCCCGCGCGCGCCGGTTGGCGCCGCGTTCGAGCGCGTCCCATGTCAGCGTATCCTGCCCGTGACGGACGGCGATCGTGCCTTGCGGTTTGCGTTCGGCGTACCAGCGCGGCACATCGGACAGGCGCAGCAGCATGAGGCGTTTCCACTTCGTATTCTTGGCGTCGCCGATGAGGCGAGCGCAGGATGAAGTGACGCTGTGACTCCTGCGCCACGTCAAGCAAAAAATGTCAGCATCACAGCCATGAAATTCCCGGGTTCCATGGGTGACAAGCAGGCCATAAAGGGGCAAAAATCAGCCCGACTCAGTTCGGGTTGAGTTTTGCAAGGAATGCTCTCGTAGAATGTCGGACGTAGTTGCATCGCGTCGTGCGGCGCTTGTCGTTGCTGCAGCAGGATTTTTCCTGCTGGCGCCGTCGCATGCCCAGGCACAATGGTGGAAGCGCGCGCCTGTTGACTTCGAGGCCTGCGCCGACGCCGCCGAGAAAGCTACGACCAAATCCGAGAAGACGGCTGCGCTTGCCGACTGCAACGCCAAATTCGCCGGCCGGCGCAAGGCGGGCGGCGGCTATTCCTATTACGATTTCCTCCAGGACCGCAGCTTCGACATCGCCGGGCCCAATCCGACGCCGGAGGAGCAGAAGAAGATCGACGAATCCTACACCGCCTATCTCGCCAATCAGCGCCGCAGCAATGAAGCCGCGCAGGCCACCGCGCGCCAGCAGCGCGAGCAGCAGGAACAACAGGTGCAGCAGCTCCAGCGGGTCGCGTTGCGAACCGAGGTCGAGCGCGTGCCCGTGCCGGTCGAGCGGCCGAAAGTCCAGCAGGCCGCCATCGGCGACGCGCGGCCGCGGCCGAAGGGCACACCCTGCACCAAGGGCTCGTTCTCCTGCGAATGGCCGCGGCTGTCGGATGGATTGAACGACATCAAGAAGCTGTTCAGCCCGACGCCGAGCAAGCCCGCGAAGAAGGGCTGAGCTGCGTCGCCGTCATTGCGAGCGCAGCGAAGCAATCCAGCATCTCTCCGCGGAGGCAGTCTGGATTGCTTCGCTACGCTCGCAATGACGAACTGGGCGGGGATCCGTCTCCTAGCCTCAGTTCGTGTGCTTCTTCTTGCTGCGCTTCGGTTGAGCAACCGGCGCATTCACCGGCGCCGTTGTTGTCGGTGAACTACCCAACTGCGAACGACTCTCCTTCAGGCGCGCGTCATAGCCGGGCGAATTCGTGACGGTCGGCGGCCTTGCCTGAGCAAACGTGGAAGCTGCACATAAGGCGGCGAGCACGACCCCGATCGTCAAACAACGTTTCATCGCACGTCTCCCGTCAGCCGGCGTGAACTCATGCAGCGCCGCGAACCTGCTGCGGCGTCAGCCGCGGCGGACCCTTGCCCGCGGCCTCAGCCTCGTTGATCAGCGCAACAATGCGGCGCGACAGCGGCACGTCGACACTGTTCTGTTCGGCGAGGGCGATGATCGCGCCCTGGAGATAGTCGATCTCGGTCTTGCGGCCCTGCTTCAAATCCTGCCACATCGAGGAACGCGCCTCGGGATCGATCTTCATGGTCCTTCCCAGGATCAGGTCGAAAATCGGATCAGGCAGTCTCAGCAAGGCGGGCGTCCAGGACGACGGGATCGGCGTCGCCGCGACCGGTGTGATGCCGGCGGCCCTCATCGCAGCCAGCCCCTCCGCCATCTGATCGGCGAACAACCTTCGCCATTCGCGGTTCGCCAATTGCGCAGCGAGGGGCATGTCGGACAAGGCGCTGAGCGCGTTGTTCAAATTGATGATCAGCTTGCCCCATTGCACGCCGGTGATGTCGCGGCTCGCGCGCATCGTGAGCCCCGGCACCGACAGAGCTGCGGCCGCGTTCGTGTCATCCTGGCCAACATGAATGTCGCCAGAGGTCGAGCGGTGGAAGCGGCCCTCGCCCATCCCGACCACGTTGAAAGGCACCATGCCGGCGAGCACGCGGCGATCGCCGAGGCGATCGCGCAGCACCGCGACGTTGCCGACGCCGTTTTGCAGCGAGACGATGACAGCGTCCTGCGGCGCATGCTGCGCGATCTGCTTGGCGACAGCTGCCGTGTCGGCGCTCTTCACCGTGACCAGCACGATGCCGGCGCTGTGCAAGATCGCGGGATCTTCCGATAGCGCGAGTTGGCCCGGATCGAGCTTCTTCTCGGAGCCGTCGAAATCGGTCAGAAGCAGACCGAACCGCTCGATCTCGGCCTTCACCCGCGGTCGCACCAGGAACGCGACGCGGCGACCGGCAGCCGCCAGGGTGCCGCCGACAAAACATCCGATGGCGCCCGCGCCGGCCACCACGATCGGTCGATCCGTCATCATCTTGGCTTGCCCCCTCAACGATCCGCCCTCGATAGCAGAGGCTGTGTCTGCTGCCCATTCCCGCAGTTGCGGCGCAATCGCCTTGTAACCGTCATGACGGCCTCATATGTTTTCGAACGGGGCTTGTTACCGGCAACAAAGCGCCAAGGGAGAACGCCATGGGTTTGCTCGACGTCCTCAACGGCATGCAGAACGGCCCGCGCGGGCCAAGCACGCCGAGTTCACAATCCTCATCCAGTGGCGGCATGTCGCCCATGACCATGGCGCTGCTTGGCCTGCTCGCCTGGAAGGCATTCAAGCATATGAGCGGCAACCAGAGCGGCAGCGCGCCGCAGCCGTCCCCGGCACCGACGCCGACGCATCTCCCCCCGCCGGTGAATGCAGGCGCTGGTGGTGGCCTCGGCGACCTGTTGAAGGGCGGCCTTGGCGGCCTGCTCGCGGGCGGCGCGGCCGGCAGCGTGCTCAGCGGCGGGCTCGGCGATCTCCTCAACCAGCTTCAGCACAGCGGTCATGGCGATACTGCCAATACCTGGGTCGGCAAGGGCGAGAACAAGGCGATCGCTCCAGGCGATCTCGCCAATGCGCTCGGCGCCGACCAGATCGAGAGCCTGTCCGCCCAAAGCGGCCTGTCGCGTGACGAGTTGCTCTCGGGCCTCAGCCAATATCTGCCGCAGGTGGTCGACCATCTGACGCCGGACGGACGGCTGCCGACCGAGCAAGAGATCGCGGGCAGAGTCTGATTGGTTTAGTCAAACGAGGGGAGCACGGACATGAGCATGGGTGGCTTGTTGTGGATCATCGTCGTCGGCTTCGTCGCCGGCCTCATCGCGCGTTGGCTGGCGCCGGGACCGAACAATCCGAGCGGCTTCATCCTCACCACCATCCTCGGCATCGCCGGCGCGTTTCTCGCGACCTTCATCGGCCAGGCCATCGGTCATTACGGCCCCGACCAGGGTGCAGGATTCATCATGGCCACCATCGGCGCCGTGGTGGTGCTGTTCATCTGGCACCGGCTGGTGGCGAGCGGCGTGATCAAGGGGTGACGCTTCAAAACGCGGAAAGCGGCACACCGCCACCTCATCGTCATGCCCGGGCTTGACCCGGGCATCCACGTTTTTTGATCCGCGCGGCGACACGTGGATGGCCGGGTCAAGCCCGGCCATGACGTGGAGAGAGCGGAGGCCGGGTCAAGCCCGGCGACGACGTGGAGAGAATGTGCCGCGCGATCACGTCACCAAATGCATCCCCGCATCCATGCGCACGACTTCGCCGGTCATGTTGCTGGAGGCCGGCATCGCCAGGAAACAGACGAGCTGCGCGATGTCTTCCGCCGATGACGCGACCTTCAGCGGCACCTTCGCCACGACGCTGTCGCGCACCTGCTTGGCGCCCGCCTCGCCGCGGCCCTTGGTGAACCAGGGTGTATCGATATAGCCCGGGCATACCGTGTTGACGCGGATCAGCGGCGCCAGCGCGCGCGACAGCGACAGCGTCATGGTGTTGAGCGCGCCCTTGCTCGCGGCGTATGCGATCGACGATCCGACGCCGCTGATGCCGGCGACCGAGGAGATGTTGACCACGGCGGACGGCCGCCCAGAAGCTTTGGCGCCGGCCTCGAGCAGGCTGCGCGCCGCGCGCACCATCTGGAACGGGCCGATGGTGTTGACGCCGTACAGGCGCTGGAAATCTTCCGCCGACAATCCGTCGAGATCGGCATGGACGACATGCTTGGTGGTGCCGGCATTGTTGACGAGCACGTCGAGCCGGCCCCAGCCGCCAGCTGCCGCGACAATCTTGCGGCAATCGTCATCCTTCGAGACGTCGCCCTGCGCGACCAGAACTTCCGGTGAGCCCGCCTTGCGGCAATGCTCCGCGGTCGCCTCCGCTTCCTTCTGGCTCGAGGAATAGTTGATGACGAGCCGCGCCCCGCTCCGTGCGAGAATTTCCGCGGTCGCAGCACCCAGGCCGGAGGCGGACCCCGTCACGATTGCGCACAAACTGTCCTTTGCCATCCGGATTTCCTTCCCCTTGATTGAGTATCGACGTTCTGTTTAGCGAGTTTGCCGCGCCCTGCAAATCGAGCAAACTCCGCTAGGCGGAATTAGCTCATCGCCCATGCCCGCGCCGCAGGTTGACCTGCGATCAGCGCTTGTCAGGGCCATGGCTTTTTTGGATCATCGGGCGCAAGAAGAACCTGCGCGCCCGCCCCACTGGGGCCGGATGCGCCAATGGCAAAACACGGGGAACGCTGTGGCGGAGAGTGACAATATCGTCGTCGAGACCGCGGAGAAAATCTTCGCCGATCTCGCCGATCCGCAGACCGTCAACAACGACAAGAAGGATTCGTGGCAGGCGCCGCTGTGGCAGGCGCTGAGCGAGGCCGGCCTGCCGCTGGCCTGGGTGCCCGACGATCTCGGCGGCTCCGGCGCGAGTCTGGCCGACGGCTTTGCGCTGCTGAACGCGGCCGGCCGTTTCGCAGTCGCGGTTCCCCTGGCCGAGACCATGCTGGCCGGCTGGCTGCTGGCGCAGGCGAAGATCGCTTCCCCGGAGGGGGAGATGACGGTGCTGCCGGCGTCGCCCAAGGATCGCATCACCCGCGATGCCGATGGTGCGCTCTCCGGCCGCGCCCGCGGCGTGCCCTTCGCAAAGGCGGCAAAGCACTTCGCACTGCTGGCCCACGGCAAGGACGGCGTCTCGGTCGCGCTGGTCGATGCGAGCAAGGGTCGGATCGAGACCGGACTCAATGTCGGCTACGACCACAGCGACACCGTCACGCTCGACAAGGTCCAGCCCGTCACCATCAAGCCCGCCCCGAGCGGCTTTGACCAGACCACAATGATGCTGATGGGCGGCGTCGCGCGTAGCCTTCAGATCGCGGGCGCGCTGGAATCGATGCTCGACATCTCCGTGCGCTATTCCAACGAGCGCGTCGCCTTCGAGAAGAAAATCTCCAAATTCCAGGCGGTGCAGCACAATCTCGCCCGCCTCGCCGGCGAGTCGGCTGCTGCGCTTGCGGCTGCGACTTCCGCGGCCGACGCCATCGCCAACGCAAAGTCGTTCGATGACGCGGTCTATCTCGAAGCCGCCTCCGCAAAGATCCGCTGCGCGGAAGCTGCGGAAAAGGGCGGCGCCATTGCGCACCAGGTCCATGGCGCGATCGGCTTCACCCTGGAGCACATCCTGCACCGCTATTCGCTGCGGGCGCTTGCCTGGCGCGACGATTTCGGTTCGGAAAGCCACTGGGCCGTCGAGCTCGGCAAGCTCATTGCCAACCGCGGCGCCGACGAATTGTGGCCGCTCGTGGCTTCGCGCTGATCAGGGACGAGACAACAATGACCGCTGCCCTCCGTTTCGATCCGATCCGCCTGCCCGAGAAATGCGAGCAATTGCGCAAGGAAGTACGCGCCTTCCTCGCGGAGGAAATCGCCGCCGGTACCTTCGATCCGCACAAGCCCAACCGCGAAGACACCGACGCGCCGGAATTCTCCCGCCGGGTCGGCGCCAAGGGTTGGCTCGGCATGACATGGCCGAAAAAATATGGCGGCCAGGAGCGCTCGTTCCTCGAACGTTACGTGGTGACGGAGGAGATGCGCGTCGCCAACGCGCCGACGCGGCGCTTCTTCGTCGCCGATCGCCAGAGCGGGCCGGTGCTGCTGAAATACGCCCCAGAGCACATCAAGATGGACATCCTGCCGCGCATCTGCCGCGGCGAGATCTGCTTCGCGATCGGCATGAGCGAACCGAACTCCGGCTCGGACCTGTTTGCCGCGAAGACCCGCGCGACCAAGACCGACGGCGGCTATCTCATCAATGGCACCAAGATCTGGACCTCGTCGGCGCATATCGCCGACTACATGATCGCGATCTTCCGGACGTCGCAGCCGACCAAGGAAAACCGACGTCACGGCCTGACCCAGTTTCTGGTCAAGATGAAGCAGCCGGGCATCCAGGTGAACCCGATCGGCCAGATCACCGGCCAGTACGAGTTCAACGAGGTCGTGTTCACCGACTTCTTCGTGCCCGACGATCACGTGCTCGGCGAAGTCGACGGCGCCTGGAAGCAGGCGACGAGCGAGCTTGCCTACGAGCGTTCGGGCCCCGAGCGCTTTCTGGAGACCTATTACGTGCTGACCGAGCTGGTTCGCGCCGTTGGTCCCAATCCGGATACGCGCAGTGCCGAAGGGATCGGCCGGCTGGTGGCGCAGCTCCACACCATGCGGCGCATGTCGGTCTCGGTCGCGGGCATGCTGCAAGCCGGCAAGGAGCCCGTCGTCGAAGCCTCCATCGTCAAGGACATCGGCACGGTGTGGGAGCAGCGGCTGCCGCACCGCGTGCGCGATCTCGCCGCCTTCGTCGAGGAGACCGCGACCAACCGCGAGACGCTGGAGCGGCAGCTCGACTTCGCCATCAAGACCGCACCGAAACTCACCATCCAGGGCGGCACCACCGAGGTGCTGCGCGGCATCATCGCCCGCGGGCTTGGCTTGCGCTAATCATTCGAGGACATCATGAGCACCTATAAAGATATCGGCGTCGAAACAGTTGGTCACGTCGGCACCATCGAGATCCGCCGCCCGCCGCTCAACTTCTTCGACATTTCGCTGATCAACCAGATCGCGGACGCACTCGACGAGTTCGATCGCGACATCGAGATTCGCGCCTCGGTGCTATCGGCCCAGGGCAAGGCGTTTTGCGCCGGCGCCAATTTCCAGGACCCGGCACGACAGGCGCAAGAGGCGCGCGAAGCCGATAAGACGGCCAAGGGCGATCCGGCCGACAGCCTCGGGGCGATCAATCATCTCTACATCCAGGCCGTGCGCATCTTCCGCGCCAAGAAGCCGATCGTCGCGGCCGTGCAGGGCGCCGCCATCGGCGGCGGACTGGGCCTCGCGGTCTCGGCGGACTTCCGGGTCACCTGCCCCGAAGCGCGCTTCTCCGCGAACTTTACAAAGCTCGGCTTTCATCCCGGCTTCGGCCTGACTGTGACGCTGCCCGAGCTGATCGGAAAGAACAACGCCGAGCTGATGTTCTACACCAGCCGCCGCGTCACCGGTGAAGAGGCCTTCAAATGGGGCCTCGCCAACGAGCTGGTGCCGCAGGACCAGGTCAAGGCGGCCGCACTGAAGCTCGCCGGTGAAATCGCCGAATGCTCCCCGCTCGGCCTCGTCTCCACCCGCGCCACGATGCGCGCTGGCCTCGCCGATCGCGTGATGGCCGCGACCAATCACGAGCTCGAGGAGCAGACCCGACTGCGCGCCACGGAAGACTTCAAGGAAGGCGTGAAGGCCACGGAAGAGCGGCGGGTCGCGAATTTCAGGGGGCGGTAGGTCCTTTCTTCCTTCTCCCCTTATGGGAGAAGGTGGCGCGAAGCGCCGGATGAGGGGTTGTCTCCGCAAGCCATTCTCTTGCGCTTGTGGAGAGAGACCCCTCACCCGTCTCGCCGCTTCGCGGCGAGCCACCCTCTCCCACAAGGGGAGAGGGATGATCTCCGCCCCACCACCAGCGCGTCCACGATCGTCACGCCCTGCCCTTCCGCGTGCACCAGCACCGGGTTGAGCTCGATCTCCGCGATCTCCTCTGCATGTTGCGCGGCAAGCACGGAAATGTCCGCGATCAACTGCGACACCGCCGCAACATCCGCCATCGCCGCCCCGCGAAATCCCGTCAGCAGCGGCGCGGCTTTCAAGCGCGCCAGCATCGTGCCGGCTTCTTCTGCGCTGACCGGCGCCGGGCGGTAGACGACGTCGCGGAACAATTCGGTCGTGATGCCGCCAAGGCCCACCATCACCATCGGCCCGAACGTCGCGTCTGTCATGGTGCCAATGATGATCTCGACACCCTGCTTCGCCATCGGGCAGACCAGCACGCCCTGAATGGCCGCCTCAGGCCTGTGCTGGCGCACATTGTTGAGCAGCGCCTCGAACGCCAGAAACGCTTCGCCCTTTGTGGTGATATTGACGCGCACGCCGCCGACCTCGCTCTTGTGCGCGATGTCCGGCGACTGGATCTTCAGCACCACCGGAAAGCCGACGCGGGCGACGGCATCATCGAGCTCGCCCTTGTCCTTCACCAGCACTTCATCCGGCAGCGCGATGCCGGCGGCGCGGAGCAATGTCTTGCTGTCGGCTTCCGAGAGCGCAGGCGATTTCAGCTGTGCTGAGATGTCCCGCGCGGGGACTTGCGCCCCGTCCGCGGGCCTCTGCAGCTCGAAGGTGGCATAATCGACGAGCTGCCGCATCGCGACGCCGACATAAGTGAGGCCGGAGAGCACCACGACGCCGGATTTGGCAAGCTCGCGCCGCGCGAAATCGGACGGTACCGTGTAGGAATAGAACACCACCGGCTTGTGCTGCGCGGCCAGCACCGGCGTCAGCTCGGCTTCCTTGAAGGGCTTCCGGACGTCGCTCGACAGCGACAGCACGATCATGATTGCGTCGATCTCGTCCGACGCGGTGAGCACATCGACGCTCTTTTGCAAGCCGCCCGAGGTCACGCCCTGCGCCGTGACGTCGATCGGGTTGCGCGCGGTGCCGTAGGACGGCATCAGCGCGCTGATCTCCGCCTGGACTTTTTCGGAGAGCTCCGGCACCTGCAAGCCTTGCAGCGCCACGGCATCGGCGCCCCAGATGCCGGCGCCGCCGGAGACGGTGACCACGGCGACGCGATCGCCTTTCGGCAACGGATTGCTCGCAAGCACAGCTGCGATCGTCAGCGCCTCGTCGAGATCGTTGGAGACGATGAAGCCATATTTGGCGAACACCGCGTCGTAGGCCGCCGACCATCCGGCCATGCTCGCGGTGTGCGAGGCGGCCGCGCGCATCCCGGCGCCGGAGCGGCCGACCTTCGTGACGATGACAGGCTTTTTCAGTTCGGCGGCGCGCCGCGCTGCCGCGAGAAACTTGTCGACGTCGCGAATGCCTTCGATGAACAGCAGGATCACGTCCGTTGAAGCGTCCTGCACCATGTAATCCAGAAACTCGCCGGCCCCGAGATCGGATTCGTTGCCGGCACTGACGACATAGCTCACGGCAATGCCGAGCGCACTGGCGCGGTGATAATACGCAAAGCCGATGCCGCCGCTCTGCGCCACGATGCCGATCCGCTTCGTCGTGGCGACCAGCGGCACCACGCTCGGCTTGACGTCCACGGCGGGACTGAACGTCGCCGCCACGCGCTGCTTCTGGCTGAAAAAGCCTTCGGCATTCGGACCGGAAATCCGCATGCCGGTGCGCCTCGCCAGCGCCGCGATCGCGTCCTGCATCGCCGCGCTCTCCCCGCCCTCCTCGGCGAAGCCGGAGGAGATGATAACAGCGTTCTTCACGCCGGCGGCGGCGCATTGTTCGAGCGCGGCGAGCACCGCGCGGGCGGGGATGAGGATGATTGCGAGATCGACCGGCGCGCCGATGTCGGTGATCGATTTGTAGCAAATGAGGCCGTCGATCTCGGCGTAGTTCGGGTTCACCGGATAGATTTTTCCGGGATACTCGTTCTTGCGCAACATCGACAGCAGCCGGCCCGGGATCTTCTCGTGATCGCGCGAGGCGCCGATCAGCGCGATGCTGGCGGGTGCGAAGAAGCTATCGAGCGGATGCGGCATGTACAGATTCCAATTGTCGGTCCGGCGCTATCCCCGTCATGGCCGGGCCTGTCCCGGGCACGACGAGCCAACTGACAACCTACCAAGCGATCAAGCAACGAGCCGGAACGTCACCCCGCCCAGCAAAAACTCGTTGCCTGCAACGGCATGTCCCTTCGCCCTGGCGGCATGCAGCACGCGCGCGACATCTGTCACCCGAAACTCCAGCGCGCTCATGATCTCGGTCGCGCCTTTGACGAAACGAAAGCGCGCATTGGGCAGCGCCAATTCGGCTTCGCCGCTCGGCGCAACGCCGATGAGCTTGCCCCAATGCTCGGCCAGCCCTTGCGGGTCCGGGCTCTGCATTTCCACGCAAGTCAACGCCTGCGTCACGTCCTTGCGGATGAATTTATGCCAGTCTGGCCCCGCTGGCGGATAAGGCCCCAAAATGTCGTCGCTGCCTTCGGTGTGGTTGAACTCGATGAAGGCGGCGCGACAGTCGCGGGGATGGAGCTGCACGCCGTGATAGGGCGCGTGGTCGATCACGTTGGCGGTGCGCACGCCCAGAGCGTTGGCGTTACGGCCGCGCTCGTCGGGATCGTTGCAGCAGAAGATCGCCATGTAGCCGCCGCGGCCGCCGCTCTTCTCGATGAAGCGGCCGGCCGTGGTGCCCTCCTTGAACGGCACGACCACCTCCAGCAGGATCGTGTCGACCGGCAGCAGCGCGTTCTCCAGGCCGTATTTCGCGACGTTGCCGTCGCGGTAGCAGACAGCGAGGCCCATGATGTCAGCGATATCCGCGATCACGGGCGCGAGCTGCGGCGCGACCAGGCAGATCTGCCGCAACCGCATATAGGGCGCCATCGTCATGCGCCCTTGAAGGTCGGCTTGCGCTTCTCGACGAACGCCTTTGCGGCCTCCTTGTGATCCTCGGTATCGCTGCAGCGGGTGTGATGGATCGCCTCGCCGTCGAAGCAATCCTCCAGCGCGAGATGTTCGGCATTGTTGATGTTGCGCTTGATGAAGCCAAGCGCGATCGACGGGCCCTGCGCCAGCGACAGTGCGAGCTCGTGCGCGGCCGTATCGATCTCGGCGTCGGGGACAACCTTGGTCACCATGCCGATCGCATGTGCCTCCTTCGCGGTCAGCACCGGCGAGGTCAGATAGAGCTCGCGCGCCCGCGCACTGCCGAGCAGCTGGGTGAGGAAATAGGTGCCGCCGTAATCGCCGGAGAAGCCGACTTTTGCGAAGGCGGTGGTGATCTTGCAGGATTCGGAAGCGACGCGGAGGTCGCACGACAGCGCCATCGACAGACCCGCGCCGGCCGCAGCACCATCGAGCTGTGCCACCACGGGCTTTGGCATCTGGTGCAGGATACGCGACACTTCCATGCCGCGGCGCAGGTTCGCCATTTTCACTTCGAACGGCAGCGGCGCCCGGCCCTCCGCCATCGACTTGACGTCGCCGCCCACGCAGAAGGAGCCGCCCGCGCCCTTGAACAAGACCGCGCGCACCTCCGGATCATCCGCCGCGCGCCGTGCCGCAGCGACCAGCCCAGCCACCATGTCCGGGTTGAGCGCGTTCTTCCGCTCGGGCCGATTCATGGTGATGGTGAGCAGCCCGCCTTCGAGCTTCTGCAGGACCATGTCGTTGCTCATGGGGCTCTCCTTGTTGTTGTTTGGCTCGGTCTATCGATGTTCGTCATTGCGATCGTAGCGAAGCAATCCAGAAACGTTTCCGCGGAGACAGCCTGGATTGCTTCGTCGCTTCGTTCCTCGCAATGACGGTGTTTATTTCTTCACCAGCGGGCAGCGCGACTGCTCCAGCGACTGGAACGCCTCGCTGCCGGGCACGGTGGCGAGCAGCTTGTAGTCGTCCCAGCGGCCCTTGGATTCCGACGGCTTCTTGACCTCGAACAGATACATGTCGTGCAACATGCGGCCGTCCTCGCGGATCTTGCCATTCTTGGCGAAGAAGTCGTTGATTGGCGTCTCCTTCATCACTTTCATCACCGTCGCGGCGTCTGTCGTGCCGGCGGCCTTCACGGCCTTCAGGTAGTGCGTCACGGACGAATAGACGCCCGCCTGCGCGGAGGTCGGCGGCCGCTTCATACGCTCCTGGAAGCGCTTCGAGAACGCGCGGGTGTCATCGTTGAGATCCCAGTAGAAGGCTTCCGCCAGCAACAGGCCCTGCGCGGTCTCGAGTCCGATGGAGTCGATATCGGTCACGAAGGCGAGCAGCGGCGAGACCTTCTGGCCGCCCTTGGTGATGCCGAACTCGGCCGCCTGCTTGATGGCGTTGACGGTGTCGCCGCCGGCGTTCGCAAGCCCGATCACCTTGGCTTTCGAGGCCTGGGCCTGCAGCAGGAACGACGAGAAATCCGACGTGTTGAGCGGATGGCGCACGCTGCCGAGCACCTTGCCTCCGGTCTTGGTCACGACGGCGCTGGTGTCCTTTTCCAGATCCTGGCCGAAGGCGTAGTCGGCGGTGAGGAAGTACCAAGTGTCGAGGCCCGACTTCACGGCCGCAAGGCCGGTCACATTGGCCTGACCGTAGGTGTCGAACACGTAGTGAATGGTATAGGGACCGCAGGCCTCGTTGGTGAGCCGGATCGAGCCCGGGCCGTTGAACATGATGATCTTGTTGCGCGCTTTCGCGATCTCGCCGGCGGCGAGCGCGGTCGCGGAGGCCGCGACGTCATAGATCATTTCGACGCCCTGATTGTCGAGCATGTCGCGGGCGATATTGGCGGAGAGATCGGCCTTGTTCTGATGGTCGGCAGCCAGCACCTGGATCTTGCGGCCGAGCACCTCACCGCCAAAGTCCTCCACGGCCATCTTGGCCGCGGTCTCGCTGCCGGGGCCGGTGATGTCGGCATACAGGCTCGACATGTCGAGGATGCCGCCGATCTTCAGTGGCGGCTTGTCCTGGGCCTGCACGGCGCTCGCGCTCAGCGCCAACGCAGCGGCAAAAATGCCCGACAAAACATGCTTCATCGAAAAGACCTCCCTTATCGCGCCGTACTCTGATGGCGGCTTGGTTATTGCTGTTACCGCAATCATGCCGCATGCGCGACAGCGCAGCAAGCGCACGGGACGATGCAGATGAACGATCAACACGCGCTTTCCGCAAAGCGGAATGACGAGATGCGGAAGAGTGCCTCCGCCGTCATTGCGAGCGCAGCGAAGCAATCCAGGATCTTTCCTCGGAGGGACTCTGGATTGCTTCCCTGCGCTCGCAATGACGGAGTATGAACAAACAGTCTTCGCGCCCCACCGCGCTTGAGTTATGGTTGGAGCGCAACGCAACCTTTCCGGGCAACGTGACGCGACTGCTTCATCTCATCGTCGCATGTCTTCTGGTCGCGGCTCGCGGTGCGTCCGCCACGCCGTGCCAGTTCGAGTCCCAGGGCGAAGGCCGCGTCACCGCGATCGATGCGCGCAGTCTGCGTCTCGATGACGGCCGGGAAATCCGCTTGACCGGCATCGAGCCGACCGCGACCACGAAGCAGGCGCTGACGACGCTGCTCGTCGGTCGCGACGTTATTTTGCGCAGCGCCGACGACACGCCCGACCGCTATGGCCGCCAGGGCGCGCTGGTCTTTGTCGGCGAGAGCGGCATCTCCGTGCAGGCGACGCTCCTCGCCCAGGGCGACGCCATCGTCTCCGCCGAGATCGCCGATAAGGACTGCGCGGCCGCCCTGATGGCGGCGGAGGCCGAGGCGAGGCGCCAAAAAAAGGGCAGCTGGGCTGACCTGTCGGCCATAAAAAACGCGGAAAGTCCGGACGATATTTTGGCGGGGATCGGGCGTTTTGTGGTGGTCGAGGGCAAAGTCCTGTCGGTCCGGCAAGCTGGGGCAATGACCTACCTCAACTTCGGACGAAACTGGACACGCGGCTTCGCCGTGACTATTTCAAAGCGCATGATACCCGCGTTCGAAAGCGCCGGGATCGCCCCTAAGTCTCTGGAAAATAAGCGTATTCGTGTCCGGGGCTGGGCTGAGGGGAATACGGGGCCGCGTATCGATGTACGCCTCGTGGGACAAATCGAGTTGCTGGGCGCAAACGAGCCGACAGGGGTAAGGCCCTAAAAAGGGCCAGGCACGGGTTAAGCGACGTGAATGGGGTGCTAGGACGGCACGGACGAGGTGAACGCCGCCGCCTGCGGGCAGCGCCGGCTGCGCTATGCCTCGTGCTGAGTTCAGCCCTCGCCGGTTGCGGCGATATGGGCCGGTTCCAGACCGCGGCGGCGCCCCCGACCGTCGCAATGCCCAAGCCGAAGCCGGCCGTCGCGCAGACCCCCGCCACCGAAAAGGAGCACGAGCGCATCCTGGCGAGCTACGGCGGCACATATGACGACCCCAGGCTCGAATCGCTCGTCACCAAGACCGTCGACCGCCTGGTCGCAGCGTCCGACCGCCCCGATCAGGGTTACAGGGTCACGATCCTCAATTCCGGCGCGGTGAACGCCTTCGCGCTGCCGAACGGCCAGCTCTATGTCACGCGCGGTCTTCTTGCGCTGGCGAGCGATACGTCGGAATTGTCCTCCGTGCTCAGCCACGAGATGGCGCATGTGCTGTCCAAGCACGCCGCGATGCGCGAGGACCAGGCCCGCCAGGCCGCGATCGTCACCCGCGTCGTCACCGACATGAGCAACGATCCCGATCTCACCGCGCTGGCGCTCGCCAAGACCAAGCTGACCATGGCGAGCTTTTCGCGCAATCAGGAGTTCGAGGCCGACGGCGTCGGCGTCGGCATCTCCGCCAAGGCCCATTTCGATCCTTATGGTGCTGCACGCTTTCTCTCGGCGATGGAGCGCAATGCCGAGCTGAAGGTCGGCAAGACCTCGCTCGATCCGCGGGCGCAGGATTTCACCTCGTCGCATCCGGCAACGCCCGAGCGCGTGCAGAACGCGCAGACCATCGCGCGGCAATACGCAGCGCCAGAGGGCGGCGAACGCGACCGCGAGACCTATCTCGCCGCGATCGACAATCTCGTCTACGGCGAAGACCCCAGCGAAGGTTTTGTCCGTGGCCGGCGCTTCCTGCATCCGAAGCTCGGTTTCACCTTCCAGGCGCCGGACAATTTTACGCTCGACAACACCGCGCAGGCCGTGATCGGCGTGCGCGACGGCGGCTCGCAGGCGATGCGCTTCGACGTCGTGCGGGTGCCGGCCGAACAGTCGCTGGGCGATTACCTGAATTCCGGCTGGATGGAGGGCGTCGAGAAGGCCTCCACCGAGGACATCACCATCAACGGTTTTCCGGCTGCGTCCGCCACCGCCAAGGGCGACCAGTGGCAGTTCAAGGTCTATGCGCTGCGCTTCGGCAGCGACGTCTACCGCTTCATCTTCGCGGCACGGCAGAAGTCGACCGAGAGCGAGCGCAATGCGCGCGAGACCGTCGGTTCATTCCGCCGCCTGACGCTCGACGAGATCCAGGCCGCGCGCCCGCTGCGCATCAAGGTCATCACCGTACAGCCTGGCGACACCGTGGAATCGCTCTCCCACCGCATGGCCGGCGTCGACCACCCGGCCGAGCGTTTTCGCGTGCTCAACGGGCTCGATCGCAACGCGCAGGTGAAGGTGCGCGATCGTGTGAAGGTCGTGGCGGATTGACGCGCGGTGGTTCCGCAAACTCCGCTGTCGTCCCGGCGTCGGCCGGGACCCATAACCCCAGGGAGCAATTTGGCGGGCGCTGGTCGTTCGGGATTAAGAACACCCGCGTTCGATAGATCACGCGGTATGGGTCCCGGCCCCCGTGCGCAATTGCGCACTAGGCCGGGACGACATTCGCTTGTAGCTGCAGCTCACGCCCTAACCGCCCGCGTCCATATCGCCGGCCTCGCGCTGGCCGCTGAGCCAGAGCGCGAGCAAGGTCCAGAACGCGCCTGACAGCAGGTACGCACCCGAGGCGATGACGCCGAGATTGGTCGCCAGCAACAGAGCGACCAGCGGTGCAAAGCCTGCGCCGAACAGCCAGGCCATGTCGGAGGTCAGCGCCGAGGCCGTGTAGCGATACGCCTGCTTGAAGTTCGAGGCGATCGCACCCGAGGACTGGCCGAACGAGAGGCCGAGCAGGATGAAGCCGATCACCATGTAGATGGTCTCGCCGAACGCGCCGGCATCGAGCAGCTGCGGGGCAAAGCCGCTGTAGATCGCGATCGCGATCGCCGATCCCATCAGCAGCGACTTGCGGCCGACGCGATCGGCGATGACGCCGGAGAGCACGATCGCGCCGACGCCGAACACGGCGGCGACGATCTCGATGATCAGGAAGCGCACCGGGCTTTCGCGGGTGAACAGGAACACCCAGGACAGCGGAAACACCGTGACCATGTGGAACAGCGCGAAGCTCGCCAGCGGCGCAAACGCACCGAGCATGATGTTCTGGCCTTCGCGCGCCACGGTCTCGGAGATGCGCGAGGGTTGCAATTCGCGGGTCTCGAACAGCGAGGCATATTCTTCCGTCGTCACCATGCGCAGGCGCGCGAACAGCGCCACGACGTTGATGGCGAAGGCGACGAAGAACGGATAGCGCCAGCCCCAATCGAAGAAATCGTCGGCCGACAGATTCCCGGCGAAATAGGCGAACAGCCCGCTCGCCACGATCAGACCAAGCGGCGCACCAAGCTGCGGCACCATCGCGTACCAGCCGCGCTTTGAAGGCGGCGCGTTCAGCGCCAGCAGCGAGGCCATGCCGTCCCAGGCGCCGCCCCAGGCCAGACCCTGTGCGATGCGCGCCAGCGCCAGCAGCCAGATCGCGGCAGCGCCGATCTCGTGATAGCCGGGCAGGAACGCGATCGCGACGGTGGCGGTGCCGAGCAGGAACAGCGCCGAGATCAGCTTGGCCGTCTTGCCGTACTCGCGGTCGACCGTCATGAAAATGACGGTGCCGATCGGCCGCGCCATGAAGGCCAGCGCGAAGATCATGAAGGAATAGAGGGTGCCGGTCAGTTCGCTCGTGAACGGGAAGACCAGGCGCGGGAACACGATCACCGAGGCGATCGCGAAAACGAAGAAGTCGAAGAATTCCGAGGTGCGGCCGATGATGACGCCGATGGCGATCTCGCCGGGACTGGCCTGGTCGTGGCCGTGCTCGCCCGAGTGGTCTGCCATTGCGGGGGTCTGTGCCATCGCCATTCGCGCGCCCTTAACGTTCTGAAACCAAAGCCGACTGCCCGGCGAGGCGCCAGGCAATCGAATCCTGTCTGGCGCAACATCCCGCACTGCAACATTGGACAAATTGTCCAATGTTGGGATTGCTGCGCCGCAGCTACCCCTTGGCCCCGCAAAAGAAACTCATTCTCATAAGGCTCGGCCCGTGTCCCGTTTCAAGATCCTGGCGATGCTACCCTTGGCGGTTATGCTAAGTGGCTGCAACTACGTCGTGCTGGCGCCGGCCGGCGATATCGCGGCGCAGCAGCGCGACCTTGTCATCATCTCCACCGTCCTGATGCTCCTGATTGTCGTCCCCGTGATGGCCCTGACGGTGCTGTTCGCCTGGCGCTACCGGCAGTCCAACACCGACGCCCGCTACGAGCCGGAATGGGACCACTCGACCAGCCTCGAGCTGGTGATCTGGTCGGCGCCGCTTCTGATCATTGTTTGCCTTGGCGCGCTGACCTGGATGGGCACGCACCTGCTCGACCCCTATCGCACGCTCGGCCGCATCCATGCCGACCGCGCAGTCGACCAGTCCAAGGCCCCGCTCGAGGTCGACGTCGTCGCGCTCGACTGGAAGTGGCTCTTTATCTATCCGGATTACGGCATCGCCACCGTCAACGATCTGGCAGCTCCCGTCGATCGTCCGATCAACTTCCGCATCACCGCGTCCTCGGTGATGAACTCGTTCTACATCCCCGCGCTGGCCGGCCAGATCTACGCGATGCCTGGCATGGAGACCAAGCTCCACGCCGTCGTGAACCACGCCGGCACCTACCGGGGCTTTTCGGCGAACTACAGCGGGGCCGGCTTCTCCGGCATGCACTTCAACTTCCAGGGCCTCGACGACAAGGGCTTTGACGCCTGGATCGCCAGCGCCAAGTCCGGCGGCGGCTCGCTCGGCCGCGCCGAATATCTCCAGCTCGAAAAACCCAGCCAGAACGAGCCGGTGCGGCGCTACGGCACCGTCGATTCCGATCTCTACCGCCTGATCCTCAACATGTGCGTCGAGACCGGCAAGATGTGCCAGAGCGAGATGATGGCGATCGACGCCAAGGGCGGCCTCGGCCATGAGGGCCTGAACAACACCCTGCCGCTGGCCTACGACAAGTACGCCCGCCGCGGCACGGCGCTTGGGCCGGAGCCGACCTTCGTCGCCGGCACCTGCACGCCCGATGCGCCGCAGGGCAGGACCACCGCTTCCATCACGGCACCTGTCGACACCGCGCCGCTGCTCGGCGCCGGCCTGAAGCGGCCGAGTTTCACGCCGCTGAAGTCCTCGTCCTTCTTCCTCGGACAACGTCCGAAGTCAGATTCGTAAAGAGATCCCGCATGTCTCCTGATCTTCTCAAGCTCATCTTCGGCCGGCTCACCTTCGAATCGCTGCCGCTGCACGAGCCGATCGTCGTCGGCACGTTTGCCGTGGTGGCGACCGGCGGCCTCATCATGCTCGCCGGCCTGACCTATTTCCGCGTCTGGGGTTATCTCTGGAGCGAGTGGTTCACCAGCGTCGACCACAAGCGCATCGGCATCATGTACATGATCCTCGGCATCGTGATGCTGCTGCGCGGCTTCGCCGACGCGCTGATGATGCGGTTGCAGCAGGCGCTCGCCTTCGGCGGCTCGGAGGGCTATCTCAACGCCCATCACTACGACCAGGTCTTCACCGCCCACGGCGTGATCATGATCTTCTTCGTGGCGATGCCGCTGGTCACCGGCCTGATGAACTTCGTCGTGCCGCTCCAGATCGGCGCGCGCGACGTGTCGTTCCCGTTCCTGAACAATTTCAGCTTCTGGATGACGGTCGGCGGCGCGGTGCTGGTGATGGCCTCGCTGTTCATCGGCGAATTCGCCCGCACCGGCTGGCTCGCTTATCCGCCGCTGTCGAA
The DNA here is from genome assembly GCF_052871955.1 of Bradyrhizobium sp. CAR08. Taxonomy (NCBI): domain Bacteria; kingdom Pseudomonadati; phylum Pseudomonadota; class Alphaproteobacteria; order Hyphomicrobiales; family Nitrobacteraceae; genus Bradyrhizobium; species Bradyrhizobium sp. CAR08. Next base: position 51,154 of record NZ_JBIXJX010000020.1, on the reverse strand, counting down.
CATCGGCTACAGTCCGGATGTCGGCGTCGACTATTACATATGGGGGCTACAGGTCGCGGGCGTCGGAACGACACTGTCCGGCATCAACCTGATCTGCACCATCGTCAAGCTGCGGTGCCCCGGCATGACCATGATGCGGATGCCGGTGTTCACCTGGACCGCGCTCTGCACCAACGTGCTGATCGTCGCTTCCTTCCCGGTTCTGACCGTCGTGCTCGCGCTGCTCTCGCTCGATCGCTACGTCGGCACCAACTTCTTCACGAACGATTTCGGCGGCAGCCCGATGATGTACGTGAACCTGATCTGGATCTGGGGTCATCCCGAGGTCTACATCCTGGTTCTCCCCGCCTTCGGCATCTTCTCGGAAGTGACATCGACCTTCTCGGGCAAGCGGCTGTTCGGCTACACCTCGATGGTCTACGCCACGGTGGTCATCACCATCCTGTCGTACCTGGTCTGGCTGCACCACTTCTTCACGATGGGGTCGGGCGCCAGCGTCAACTCCTTCTTCGGCATCACCACGATGATCATCTCGATCCCGACGGGCGCGAAGATGTTCAACTGGCTGTTCACGATGTATCGCGGCCGCATCCGCTTCGAGTTGCCGATGATGTGGACGATCGCGTTCATGCTGACCTTCGTGCTCGGCGGCATGACCGGCGTGCTGCTCGCGGTGCCACCGGCCGACTTCGTCCTGCACAACAGCCTGTTCCTGATCGCGCACTTCCACAACGTGATCATCGGCGGCGTCGTGTTCGGCGCGTTCGCCGGTATCGGCTACTGGTTCCCGAAGGCATTCGGCTTCAAGCTCGACCCGTTCTGGGGCAAGCTGTCGTTCTGGTTCTGGGTCACGGGCTTCTACCTCGCTTTCATGCCGCTCTATGTGCTCGGCCTGATGGGCGTGACCCGCCGCCTCCGCGTGTTCGACGACCCGAGCCTGCAGATCTGGTTCATCGTCGCCGGCATTGGCGCCTTCCTGGTCTTCCTTGGCATCCTCTCGATGCTGATGCAGTTCGCCGTCAGCTTCCTCAGGCGCGAGCAGCTCAAGGACGTCACCGGCGATCCCTGGGACGCGCGCACGCTGGAATGGGCGACCTCCTCGCCGCCGCCGGCCTACAACTTCGCCTTCACCCCCGTCGCTCACGACAACGACGCGTGGTGGGACATGAAGAAGCGCGGTTATCAGCGCCCGCTCACCGGGTTCAAGCCGATCCACATGCCGAGCAGCACCGGCACCGGCATCATCCTCGCCGGCTTCGCCACCGCGATGGGATTCGGCCTGATCTGGTACATCTGGTGGCTGGCGGCCGCGAGCTTCATCGCGATGCTCGCCGTCGGCATCGGTCACACCTTCAACTATCACCGCGATTTCGATATTCCGGCCGAGGACGTCATCCGGGCCGAAGACGCGCGCACCAAGCTGCTCGCCGGAGCCAAGTAAATGACTGTCGCTGTCAATCCCACGCAAACCGGCGAGCCGGTCTTCTACCTCGCCGACGAACACCCGCATCCGGAAGGCTACAGCACCTCGCTCGGCTTCTGGATCTATCTGATGAGCGACTGTCTCATCTTCGCGATCCTGTTCGCCACTTTCGGCGTGCTCGGCAGCAATTACGCCGCCGGCCCGGCGCCGAAGGATCTGTTCGAGCTGCCGCTGGTCGCGGTCAACACCTCGATGCTACTGCTGTCGTCGATCACGTATGGTTTTGCCATGCTGACGATGCAGCAGAACAAGATCGCGCAGACCCAGATCTGGCTGGCGATCACCGGCCTGTTCGGAGCCGCATTCATCGGCATCGAGCTGTCCGAGTTCGCCCACATGATCCATGAGGGCGCGACGCCGCAGCGCAGTGCCTTCCTGTCCGCCTTCTTCACCCTGGTCGGCACCCATGGCCTGCACGTCAGCTGTGGCCTGATCTGGCTGGTGACCCTGATGGTGCAGGTCTGGAAGTTCGGCCTGATCGAGGCCAATCGCCGCCGCCTGATGTGCCTGTCGATGTTCTGGCACTTCCTGGACGTGGTCTGGATCGGCGTCTTCACCTTCGTCTATCTCCTGGGAGTTCTGCGATGAACACCGATACTCACGCCGCCCACGCGGACGATCATCATCACGGCGACAGCCACGCCAATGCCCACGGCTCGTTCTCGACCTATATGCTCGGCTTCGTGCTCTCGGTCGTGCTCACCGCGATCCCGTTCTGGCTGGTGATGAGCGGCGCGCTTCCGAGCAAGCAGATCACCGCGCTGGTGATCATGGCCTTCGCGGTCGTGCAGATCATCGTGCACATGATCTACTTCCTGCACATGAACACGACGTCAGAGAACGGCTGGAGCATGATGGCGCTGATCTTCACCATCGTCATGGTGGTGATCGCCCTGTCGGGTTCGCTGTGGGTGATGAACCACCTCAACAGCAACATGATGCCGATCCACCAGATGACCGGGATGAAATGAACGAGACCCGGACCGTGACGAGCGAGGCAAACGGGACGCGCAGCAACGCAGCGCGCCCGCCCTTGTGGCTCACGATCCTCTCGCTCACGGCCTTTGCGCTTCTGATCGCGCTCGGCGTCTGGCAGATCGAGCGCCGCGCCTGGAAGCTGGCGCTGATCGATCGCGTCGAGCAGCGCGTTCATGCCCCGGCCCAGCCGATCCCCTCGCCGGCGGCATGGCCGACCGTCTCCGCCGCGAACGACGAATACAGGCACGTCAGCGTCTCCGGCCATTTCCTGCATGACCGCGAGACGCTGGTTCAGGCCGTCACCGAAGAAGGCCCGGGCTATTGGGTGCTGACGCCGCTCAGGCGCGACGACGGCACGCTGGTCCTGGTCAACCGCGGCTTGGTGCCGCCCGAGCGGCGCGACGCCTCGACGCGCCGGGACGGCAATCCGCAAGGCCAGGTCGAGATCACCGGCCTGTTGCGCGTGACGGAGCCAAAAGGCGGATTCCTCAGGACCAACGTGCCTGAGCACAATCGCTGGTACTCGCGGGATGTCGCCGCGATTGCGGCGGCACGCGGCCTCGACCATTTCGCGCCCTTCTTCGTCGATGCCGACGCTCGATCACAATCCGGCAACGGCCCAATCGGCGGATTGACCGTGATCAGCTTTCCCAATAACCACCTGATCTACGCGCTGACGTGGTTTGCCCTGGCGTTCATGCTGGCCGGCAGACTTTTCGTCACATTCGGCGGCGGGCTGTTCCGCCGCAAGGAGCCCTGGAGCGGCTTCGCCCACGAAGCGGCCGGCGGCCTCGATGCTGTCGCCCGCAGGACGGGATCAGATGCTGGAACGATCGGCGAGCCCACCTGACAACGGAAGAACGCATGGCGCCGTCACGCTGCAATCGCAGGCGGACGCGCGCAGCGAGCTGATCGGCACAGCGCCAACCGACGACGAGACCAACCGCAAGAACATGGCGCTGCTGATCCAGCTACGCTGGACCGCAGTGGTCGGCCAGATCGTGACCATCGGCGGCGTGCATGTGTGGCTCGGCATTCCCCTGCCCCTCACCCGCATGGGCGCGGTAATCGGCGCCCTGATATTTCTCAACATCTCCAGCCTGGTCTGGGTGCGCCATCGCGCCGCGATCACCAACAATGAGTTGCTGGTCGCCCTGATGCTGGACGTCGCCGCGCTGACCGCGCAGCTTTACCTCAGCGGCGGCGCCACCAATCCCTTCACCTCGCTGTTCCTGCTCCAGGTGACGCTGGGCGCGGTGCTGCTCGATGGCCGCTCGACCTGGTCGCTGGTCGCCTTGACCTGCGCGAGCTTCGTCTGGCTGACCGTCGCCTACCGACCGCTCGATCTGCCGCCGAACCCGCTGAGCGAAACCTACACCCTCACGGTTGCCGGCATGCTGCTGGGCTTCGTGCTCAACGCCGTGCTGCTGGTGGTGTTCGTCACCCGCATCAACAGGAATTTGCGCGAGCGCGACGCGCATCTGGCGGCGCTGCGCCAGCATGCCGCCGAGCAGGATCATATCGTGCGCATGGGCCTGCTCGCCTCCGGCGCGGCTCACGAGCTCGGCACGCCGCTCGCCTCGCTCTCGGTCATCCTCGGCGACTGGCGCCGCATGCCCGACCTCGCCGCCGATCAGGAGCTGGCCGAGGACCTCGCGGAGATGGAGACCTCGCTGCAACGCTGCAAGTCGATCGTGACAGGCATTCTGGTGTCGGCGGGCGAAGCCCGCGGCGAGGGATCGTCGCCGACGACGGTGGCGGCTTTCGTCACCGCGCTCGTGGAAGAGTGGCGCGACGCGCGCTCGGCGCGCACGTTGTATTTCGTCAACACTTTCGGCGAAGACGTCGCAATCGTCTCGGACGTCGCGCTGAAGCAGGTGATCTTCAACGTGCTCGACAACGCCTACGAGGTCTCGCGCGACTGGGTCGAGCTCGTTGCCGGGCGCGAGGGCGATCATCTCGTGCTGTCGATCAGCGATCGCGGCCCCGGCTTTGCGCCGGAGATGCTGGCACAGCTCGGAAAGCCCTATCAATCGAGCAAGGGCCGCGCCGGCGGCGGGCTCGGCCTGTTCCTGGTGGTGAACGTGGTGCGCAAGTTAGGGGGCAGCGTGACCGCCGAGAACCACAGGAAGCGCGGCGCTACGGTCCGCCTCACGCTGCCGCTCGCAACGCTCGCGATCGGAGGCAGCTTTGACGCCTGATCGTTCGCTCGTCGTCGTCGAGGACGATGCCGGCTTCGCCCGCACCCTGAAGCGTTCGTTCGAGCGCCGCGACTACGAGGTCGTGCTCGCCGCCTCGATCGAGGACGTGCGGAAAGTCCTGGAGGAGCGATCGTTTGGCTATGCCGTCGTCGACCTCAAGCTCGGCGGCGCCTCGGGACTGGCCTGCGTGGAGCTCTTGCACACGCACGATCCAGAGATGCTGATCGTGGTGCTGACGGGCTTTGCCAGCATCTCCACCGCCGTCGAGGCCATCAAGCTCGGCGCATGCCACTATCTGGCAAAGCCGTCGAACACCGACGACATCGAGGCCGCCTTCAACAAGGCCGCAGGCAATGCCGAGGTCGCGCTCGACGCCCGGCCGACATCGATTAAGACGCTGGAGTGGGAACGCATCCACCAGACCCTGATCGAAACCGATTTCAACATCTCGGAAGCCGCAAGGCGGCTCGGGATGCATCGGCGGACGCTGGCGCGGAAGCTCGAGAAGCGGCCGGTGAAGTGAGGAGGAGCGGATCGAAGCCGCTCCTCCTCTCCACTGGTTAGGCTTGCTTGCCATATCGCGCGATGACGTCGGCCAGGGCGGTGTGGCCTGCGCAGGATCCTGTTCCCGGATCATTGCTGCCGCTCTCCACGGCGGTGGCGTAGATGACCCCGGGATCGGCCTCGAGTTGTTGGCGCAGCGCGGCCAGCTTTGGCCAGCGGCTCCTGTCCGCGACAGCGTGGAAGTCGAGCCAGCGCGCCACACCTGCCAGCAAGGCGTCCGCGAGGGTCGGCCGGTCGGCGAGCAGGAACCTTGCCGGCTCGATCATGCCTTCGAGCTTGTCGTGACGTTCGATCACCTTTCTCCTTCCGAACTCCCGCAAGGCCGAACGCATGGCGTCGTCCATCGCCACGCCTTCCATTGCGACCCAAAGCGGCGCGAAGGCGCCGGTAAAGCCGGTATTCACGAACGCCATCAGCTGGTGCATGCGATCGGCTTGCGGCGACAACGGATCAAAGCTGATGCGCCGTTCGGTATCCCTGGCTTCGAGCCAAGCCGCGATCGCCATGGTTTCCGTCAGCACATCGCCCTGGTCCGTGATGAGTGCAGGTGTCTCGTGTCGCGGATTGATCCTGGCGTATGACGGGCTCAGCATCTCGCCCAGCATGTCGACGCGACACAGGCGATATGGCCTGCCAAGCCATTCAAGAGCTGCAACGAGCCCCATGGAGCTTCCCATCGGGAAGCCGTAGAGTAGGATTGGATCCATCGATCTATTCTCCGTGATTTCTGATGATCACGCTGCGCAGCGGTCCCGAACCCTAGTCGCTCGCTCCATCAAGTAAATTGCGAACATTTTTGTAACCTGGAGTCCGCCGATGAAAGACCTCGTTTCGAGATGTCCCATCGAGGAAGTGATGCAGATCCTGAGCGGCCGGTGGCCTACGCTTCTGATCTACTATTTGAAACAGGGCACCAAACGGTTCAGCGACTTGCGTCGGGACAATCCGACCATCTCGCACAGGATGCTCGCCCTCGAGCTTCGCAAGCTGGAGGACGCCGGTATCGTGACCCGCACGGAATTCGACGGATACCCGTTGAGGGTCGAGTACGATCTGACCGCCGCCGGCCACACCTTGGTGCCGTTGATCGATGCGTTGGGCGCCTGGTGGTCGACGGTTGCGACTGACGCGCGCGGAGACGACCGCGAGACCGGGCGCGGCGCTTCGGGAAGCGCATCGCGGGTTTGATCCTGCTCAGGACCGCATAGGCTCAAGGCAATTCCGCCCGCTGACGTCCCCGAACCGGGACGGTCAGCGTCTCCAAAACAAGAAGCCCGGCCGTAAGGCCGGGCTTTGATCTGTTGCGTTCGACGCGCGAGACGCTTACGCGGCCTCGTCGGCGACCGTGGCGCCGCCCTCGGTCTCGTCGCTATCGCCCTCGGCGTCCGCATCGGCCTCGCCTTCGGCGGCTTCGGACTTGGCGCCAGTGCGGCGCGGGCTCTTGGCGAGCTGGGCCTCGATCTCCTTGACCGCTTCGGTCTCGGTCGAGTGCTGCACCACCGCGATCTCGCGGGAGAGACGGTCGAGCGCTGCTTCATAGAGCTGGCGTTCGCTGTAGGACTGCTCCGGCTGCGACTCGGAGCGATAGAGGTCGCGCACGACTTCCGCGATCGCGACGATGTCGCCCGAATTGATCTTCGCTTCGTATTCCTGGGCGCGGCGCGACCACATGGTGCGCTTGACGCGGGCACGGCCCTTGAGGGTCTCGAGCGCACGCTTCACCAGCGCGGGGTCGGAGAGCTTGCGCATGCCGACATTGGCGACCTTGGCGGTCGGCACGCGCAGCGTCATCTTGTCCTTGATGAAGTTGATGACGAACAGCTCGAGCTTCGCGCCGGCAATCTCCTGCTCCTCGATGGCCAGAATTTGGCCGACGCCGTGAGCGGGATAGACGACGAATTCGTTGGCCTTGAAGCCCTGACGCTGGGTCACAACCTTCTTTTCCTCGACCTTCGGCGCAACAGCCGCGGGCTTCACGGCCGGCTTGGCGGCAGCAACAGGGGCCTTGGCAGGAGCAGCAGCAACAGGAGCCTTTGCGGCGGGCTTGGCAGCGGGAGCCTTGGCAACAGCGGGCTTGGCGGCAGGCTTGGCGGCAACAGGCTTGGCAACGGTCGCTTTCGCGGCCGGCTTGGCAGTCTTGTTAGGCATTGCGCTTCTTTTGTTCTTCGAGGACTTTGCAGCCGGCGCCTTCGTCGCGGTCCGACCCTTGGATGCGCTACGGCTGGCCGCGGCGACTTTCTTGGCGTCCTTATGGGAAGCCTTCGCTGAAGTACTCTTTTTACGCGTTTTCTGTGACACAGCCTGCGCGCGGAAACTGCCACGCCCCTGTTCGACATTTGGTTTCACGGGAACCCAAGGGGCCGACGGGGCTAACCAGGGTTCGGCTCAATGTGCCCAATATAGCACATTTCCCGCAAAAATCAATGATTTAGGGGTGTTAAGGGCTGGTTTTCGGCGGTAAGGCCGCTAATAGGGTTAAGTTTGGCCCGAATTAGTCGCCGGAGCCGGGGTTCGGCGAGAAATACTTGTCGAACTTGCCCTCCATGCCGTCGAAATCCTTGGCGTCGTCGGGTGATTCTTTCTTCTGGGTGATGTTCGGCCAGCTCTTGGCGTAGTCGGCGTTGACCGTGAGCCACTTTTCCAGGCCCGGTTCCGTGTCCGGCTTGATGGCATCGGCGGGGCATTCCGGCTCGCACACGCCGCAGTCGATGCACTCGTCAGGATGGATGACGAGCATGTTCTCGCCCTCATAGAAACAGTCGACCGGGCAGACCTCGACGCAGTCGGTGTACTTGCACTTGATGCACGCTTCAGTGACGACGTAAGTCATCCAACGCTCCGAAAAGCTCTTTTAAAAGTCGCGGCTTGCGTAGCGCGGATGGCCCGGCGCCGCAAGCTCAGGAACGGCCGATCATGACGGCTTTATGCGCTTGATCGACCAAGAAATGAATTCAAAGCGCAATTAATTGCGCTGAGAACTTGGCGGGCCTTCACCGAGCTCTTCGTAGAGCACACGGGCCGAGGCGGCATCGCCACGGCGCTCGTTGAAGGCGATGACTTTCAAGACGCGCACGGTGCGATCGAGCGCGATGGTGAGCACGTCGCCGATCTTGATCGCATGCCCCGGCGATTTCTCGCGTGCGCCGTTGACGCGAACATGGCCGGACTCGACAAGCGCGGCCGCGGAGGTGCGCGCCTTCACCACCCGCGCGTGCCACAGCCATTTGTCGATGCGCTGCCGCTCGGTCGTGGGCTCACTCCTTACGCCCGGACAGCTGCTCCTTCAGCGCAGCGAGCTTCGCGAACGGCGAGTTCGGATCGACCGGACGATCGCGCTCGCGCGGGGTGGCGCTCGATGCGTAGGGCCGCAGCGACGGGCCGCCCTGGCGGTCGCGGCCCTTGTCGCGGTCGCGGCCACGGTTATCGCGGCCCTTGTCGCGATCGCCGCCGAACTTGCCCTTGTTGCGGTCCTTGTTGTCGCGGTCCTTGTTGCCGCCATTTTTGCCCTCGAAGCGGCGGTTCTTGTCGTCGCGGCCCTCGGGACGCGGCGCAGCTTCGGCGCTACCTTCTCGCGGCTTGCGGAAGTCCCTGCCACCATCTCGACGATGACCGCCGCCATGGCGATGGCGCTCACCGCGCTTCTCGCCGTCGGCGGCAGGCTGGGCTTCGCCTTCGGCAGGCGCAGCGCCGGCTTCAGCGGCCGCCTGTGGACGCGGCTGGTGATGACGCGGGTTGCGATGGCGCTCGTGGCGCGGCTTGCGATCATCGTGACGGCCCGCGGGACGCCAGACCTCGATGAGCTCGGGCTCGGCGGGCGTCGCCGCGGCTTCCACGGGCGCTGCCGCATCGGCCGACGCAGTGGCTTCAGTTGCAGCGGTCTCTGCAGGCGCGGTTTCGGCAGGTGCGGTTTCGACAGCTTCAGCGGGGGCAACAGGCTCTTCCGCAGGTGGCGCGATGCCGGGAGCGTCTTCCGGCGTGACGGAAGCTTCGAGCGCCGGCTCGTCATGCGCGGGCTCGTCGTGTTGCTCCATCCCGGGCGCGTCTTCGACGGTCACAGGCTCGGCGGCGGCTTCGATTGCGGTGTCAGCGGGCGCTGCGGCGTCTTCGACCGGCGTTTCGGTTGCGGGCGTCTCTTCGCTAGATGCTTCAGCAACAGGCGCGTCAGCAATAGGCGTCTCGACAACAGCCGCGGCGGGCTTCGCCGGCAGCGGCGGGCGCTTGTCCATGCGATAGCCGAGCGCACGCAGCACGGAGGCAAAGTCTTCGCCGGCGGAGCCGGTGAGCGAGGTCATCGCCTGCGTCACCACAAAGCTGCGGCCGTCGAATGCCCCGGCGGGCTTTTCGCCAGACGCGTTCTCGCGCCAGGCCAGCGCCGGACGGATCAGATCGGCCAGGCGCTCGAGGATATCGACGCGCACGGCGCGCTCGCCGGCCTGCTTGTAGCCGAGCACGCGATAGGCATCGCGCGGCAGCTGCTTGTCGACCGGGAACGAGGTGCGGCCGGAGCTTGCCAGATGCTGCGCGCCCGACAGCGCGGAGGGATCGACATTGTCCTGCTTCAGCGCCCAGAGCAGCGCGGCCAGCGCACGCCCGGCCGGCTTGAGCAGGCCGGGGAAATAGAGGTGATAGGCGCCGAAGCGGACGCCGTATTTGCGCAAGGTCGCGCGCGAGGGCTGGTCGAGATCCTTCAGCTCGTTGGCGATCTTCGGGCGCTCCAGCACGCCGAGCGCCTCGACGAGTTGATAGGCGATGCCGCGGGCGATGCCGGTGACGTCCTCGGCCTTGCTGAGCTCGAACAGCGGCCCGAGCAGCTTTTCGATATGCGTCTTGAGCCAGAGCTCGAGCCGGGCCTGCACCTTGTCACGGGGGGCGCCCGTGAGGCGTTCGTCGGAGATGATGCGGATGCGCGGATGCAGCGCCTCCTCTGCGGCAGACAGCCGCGCCACGGCGTCGCCGGTCCAGCGGATGATGCCTTCCGAGGTCAGCACGAACTGCTCGTCCGGTGCGTTGCCCAGTTTTTCGGCGCGCGCGTTGATCTCGCCGGCGAGCACGGCCTGCGCTGCAGCCTGCAACGCTTTCGCATCGGAGCCGGCTTCCGCCGCATCCGGTGCAAAGGTGAAGCCATCGAGGCGGCCGATGACATGGCCTTCGACGATGACTTCGCCGGTCTTGCCGATTTCCGTATTCAAGCTCGTGTTCTCCCGCAGGCGGCGCATCAATACACTGGTCCGGCGATCAACGAAACGCTCAGTCAAGCGTTCATGGAGCGCATCCGATAATTTATTTTCGACCTCGCGGGCGATCCCCTGCCAGCGTTCGGGGTCTTTCAGCCAGTCGGGGCGGTTGGCGACGAAGGTCCAGGTGCGAATCTGCGCGATCCGGGCCGACAGCGTGTCGATATCGCCGTCAACGCGGTCGGCCTGGTCGATCTGGGTCCTGAACCAGGCGTCGGGGATGCATCCCTTCCGCATCAGGAAGCCGTACAGCGTCGTCACCAGCTCGGCATGGGCGGCCGGCGACAGCTTTCGATAATCCGGGACCTGGCAGGCCTCCCACAGCCGTTCCACCGCATCCTTGCCATGCGCGACATCGCGCACTTCGGCGTCGCGCGCGGCGTGGTCGAGCACGCGCATGTCCTCGGCGATCGGCGCACGCGTCAGCGCGTCGTGGCCGGGGGCCAGGTTCAGCGACACCTGGAGCGCGCCGAGGGACGCAAAATCCAGCTTCGAATTGCGCCATTGCAAAACCTTCACGGGATCGAAGGTGTGGTTCTGCAGCGCATTGACGAGCTCGGGCTCGAACGGCGCGCAGCGGCCGGTGGTGCCGAAGGTGCCGTTGCGGGTGGCGCGGCCGGCGCGGCCGGCGATCTGGGCGAATTCGGACGGTGTCAGGCGGCGGAACTGGTAGCCGTCGTACTTGCGGTCGGAGGCAAAGGCGACGTGGTCGACGTCGAGATTGAGGCCCATGCCGACGGCGTCGGTGGCGACGAGGTAATCGACCTCGCCGTTCTGGAACATCGCGACCTGCGCGTTGCGGGTGCGCGGCGACAGCGAACCCAGCACCACGGCGGCGCCGCCATGCTGGCGGCGGATCAGCTCGGCGATGGCGTAGACCTCGTCGGCCGAGAAGGCGACGATGGCGGTGCGGCGCGGCTGCCGCGTGATCTTGCGATCACCCGCGAATTCCAGCTGCGACAGGCGCGGCCGCGTGATCATGGAGACGCCCGGCAGCAGCCGCTCGATGATCGGGCGCATGGTCGCAGCGCCGAGCAGCAGCGTCTCGTCGCGGCCGCGGCGATTGAGGATGCGATCGGTGAAGACGTGGCCGCGTTCGAGATCAGACGCGATCTGCACCTCGTCGACGGCAAGGAACGAGACGTCGAGATCCCGCGGCATCGCCTCGACGGTCGAGACCCAATAGCGCGGCGCTTTCGGCTTGATCTTCTCCTCGCCGGTCACGAGCGCGACGGCATCGGGGCCGACCCGCGCGGCGATCTTGTTGTAGACCTCGCGCGCCAGCAGGCGCAGCGGCAGCCCGATCATGCCGGAGGGATGCGCGAGCATCCGCTCGATGGCGAGATGGGTCTTGCCGGTGTTGGTGGGACCAAGCACCGCAGTGACGCCGGCGCCGGGAAGCCGCTCGGAAGCGAAGGGGGAGGAGGAAAAAGGCATCTGGGGGATTAGGTAATGGCGATTGGGGCGAATGTCAGTGCTGTTTTGGGGCGGTGGCGCGAAGGGCTCGCCTCACACGCTGCTGTCCTCGCCCGGCTCGACCGGGCGATCCAGTATTCCAGAGGCGGCGCAGATCAAACCGAGAGGGCGCGGCGCACTGGATGCCCCGGTCAAGCCGGGGCATGACGGCGGAGAATGCGGCGCCCCTTCCCAGATCCCGCGCAACTGTCTCACTTTGCGACGCTTTTCCCGTTGGCTTTAAGCTTCGGAACGAGTTGAGAACGAATCGCGGCCGAATCGCTGACTCCCCCTTGAGTCCTGTTCCGTTCACGCAAGATGTCGCGGGAGGCTTGTTGGGTCGCACTAGATGGAGTTTTGGCCCGCCGCACAAGCGACGTTTCGGTGGCGGATTCGTTAAAGCTGGGGACGGCGCGGAGTCGAATCAGAATCGGGGAGGAGTCAAATGGATTCCCGGTTCTCGACCCCCTCCAAACAAAATGCGCGAAAACAACCCCATGCACAGTAGGGATGTTGTTGAAATCATTGATGTTTATTTTCACCAAAAGGGAGGTCCGTAGCCCGCATGGAGCGGAGCGCAATGCGGGGGCCGAAGCAAAGAACCCCGGATTACGCTGCGCTCCATCCGGGCTACGGCAGCGGGGCTACGGCACCCAGCCCTACTGCGTCTTCGCAACCTTGGGCGGCTGGGCGCTGGTGATGAAGGAGGTTGCTTCCAGCATGGCCGGCCCGAGCGGGGTCGGCACTTTCAGCCAGAACGGGACCAGGATGCGCGTGCCCGCGATCGGCGCGAACGCGACCTCGATGTTGCGCTGGGCGGCGAGATATTTGATCACGGGACGGTCGGGGATGTAGCCGGCGATGGGCACGAAATAGAGCGAGCAGACCACGACCTGGCCGTGATAGCCCTTCTCCGCCTTCACGTTCTCCATGCGCTTGAAATCGAGCTTGAGCTCGTAGCGCATGCGGCCGTCGAACACGGCGGCGCTGCCGTGGCAGGCGTCCGCCGACAGCACGTCGCCGGTGCCGGATACGCGCACCAGCGAGGCCGTCATCGGGTCCCAGACGCCGCGGCGATGCGCGTCGGTGACGACGATGCGGTCGGGATCGACCGGCGGCTCCGGCAGGATGGCAAAATCCTTCACATTGCCCTTGTCGAGCGTGATGCGGATCTCTTCGGTCTTCTTCGAGGTGGTGGTGGAGGCCTGATAGCCGGTCGCGACCAGCGCGCCGTTGACCACGCGGCCCTGCGAGGCGCCGGTGCCGGACCCGCCCGCGAAGGATTTCAGCAGCCCCGAGGTGCCGCCGGAGGCCGCGGCCGCGAACACATCGTCCTGGATGTCGATGTTCCAGGCGCCCTTGCCGACGGGAATGCCCGCCAGCGTCGCCTCATATTGCGCCTCGAGCTTGCCCTGCGCCGCCGCGGGCTCCGCCGCCCACGCCAACACCAGCCCGCCAAGGGCCGCCATGACCCAGCGGCCGGCAGAGCGAGGATGGCTTACGCGCGGATTCCTCGCGCGCCGCTCCGCTGAGCGCAGGCCGGGCGCAAGATGAGGCGTTGTGAGCACGAAACAATCCAATCGGGGCGCGAACGGTTGTTACTTAAGCCAAATACCGCGCCAAGCAATGCGTCCGGGCCTGTCGGCGTCCGGAACTCCACCGGACTTTTCGGGCGCGAATACGCCCTTTATGTGATGGTAAGGCGCGATAATCATTGCCGTTTTGGTGATCGGGGGTGGGACTGAAAAGCGCACCTCACCCCGCCACCTCCACCGCCGTCATGCCCCGGCTTGACCGGGGCATCCAGTACGCCGCGGCCCCTCTGGTCAGCCGCACCGGCGCGGAGTACTGGATCGCCCGGTCCCGGCTCCGCCAAGGCTACGCCGAGGCCCACACGGGTGCTCGGCCCGCCGAAGCTTCAGCGAAGGCGGCGAGCCGGGCGATGACAGCTACCTTGGAGCACGAAACCCGCCCCAAAACCTTGACGTCCCGCCGCTTCCCCCCTATACGTCCGCCCGCTCCCTGCAAGGACAGAGATTTGCCCGTGGCGCCCCGAATGGCGGCCGCACATCGTTGGGAAAGATTGAGGATTTTGCCATGTCTCGCCGCTGCGAATTGACGGCCAAGGGCCCCCAGGTCGGCCACACGGTCAGCCACTCCAACATCAAGACCAAGCGCCGCTTCCTGCCGAACCTGGTCAACGTGACCTTCATCAGCGAAGCGCTGGGCCGCAACGTGCGCCTGCGCGTCTCCACCAACGCGATCAAGAGCGTCGACCACAATGGCGGCCTCGATCCCTTCCTGCTCAAGGCCAAGGCCGCCGTGCTGTCGCCCCGCGCCCTCGAGCTGAAGCGCGCCATCCAGAAGAAGGTCGGCCCGACCCCCGCGCCGGCGAAGAAGGCGAGCTAAGAGTTTTAGATTGGGCGGGAGCTTGCGTCGCGTGACGTAGGCTCAGCCGGATCAAGTTTTGCGTGACGGCCGGATCGGAAGATCCGGCCGTTTTTGTTTTTGCCATGCAACGCGCTGAATTCCCGCGAACATAATTGGTATTAGCTCCCAGAAGTTGTTGACTACATGCTGCGCAACTACCATCGTGCTCAAACTTTGAACTTTAGCTCGATTGCATTTTCGCTTCGCTCTTTTCCGGCTTAGCCGCCCTCAATCATTTCAAGAGATTTCTGTGGCGCGCCTTACGAAGGCAGATATCGAGAAGACGTTATTGGCAGGCGACAGCCTGTCTTTCGCAGATGCAAGCGGAAGCCAGGCCGCGTTGCAACTTACGACGCCAACGCAACGGCGCCTCTTCGAATATCTTCTCGGTTCGAGCGTGCGCCTACCAACTTCGCTTCCTGCCGAATTCATCGCAGGTCTCCAGAAGGCGCTTGAGGCAACGCACGATCCGGCCATACAAGCAGCAACTGCGAGCCATACTCCTCTTGGATCGGCCGGACCTTGGAAACTTTCGTTGATCGAGGCGGAGGGTTTCGGAGGGTTGAATACGTGGCAAGGCGAAATTTTCACCTTCGATCTCGCCTGCGAGAGCTTCGTATTGGAGGGCCCCAATGGAAGCGGAAAGTCTTCTTTGATTGGCGCCGTCACTTGGGCCCTCACAGGACAACGCCCCCGTGAGCAATCCGAAATTGCCGAATCAGAGAAGAAGCCAGTCTACGGAAACGGCCCTAAACCCGTCGGACAGTGGCCTCCACTAGCATGCTATCCACCAACCACCGCCGATGCCGAAAAGACACCGAAGGTACGCGTAAAACTCACCTTCCGTGACCCCGGCGCACAAACGGCAACGGTCGAACGCAAATTGCTGGGCGACACAGTCTCCACAAGCGTTTCGTCAAACTTTCAAATACCGCTTCCCTTCATTGAGGTTGGGCTCCTTATGCCCTCGCGCATTGGGCGCATCCGCTTAAATGAGCCAGGCAACCGACTAAAAAGTGCAGTCGAACAATTAACTGGACTGGATGATCTCATAGCAATCGGATCGCTGACGGCGGGGCTTTGTCACGCGGCCAGAGAATACAGAAGTTACCGCGCTAAGGAGTTGATCGCTCTACGCAGCAGCTTTAACCGCGCCGTAGAGACCGCTCGAGTCGCACTAGCGCGTGTGAACATGCCGGTAGCAGAGTTTAAGCCGGCTGACACTGAGGACACTAGCGGTCCGATGGTGGCTCTTGGAAAACAGCTTTCCGAACTCGCCGCGGAACAGGCTAATGTAATCAAGAATGACCTTCATCCGAGCATCCAACTAGGCCAAGCTCGCGTCCAGAATGAAGTTGTCGCGTATATCTCTGCCGCTCGACAAGACTTCGAAACGGGCTTGGCAATCCTCCCCGCATGGAAGACTGTTAGCTCAATCCAATCTACACTAAGTCTTCAAGCAGCAGCGTCGCTCGAAGTTGCAATTAACACGGCCAGATCAAGCCTAGATGAAGCCCTAGTTCTCCTTCGAAAATCGCAACTGGACACAAAGTTTCAGCTAAAGGCGATCGGCGCTCATTGGCACGAAGAGAACCTTGGTGGCATCGTCGCTGATTGCCCGCTCTGCAGTACTCCCCTTTCGGATCTGGTACTGAAAGCTGAATTAGAGGAGCTTAGAAAGTCGGGAGACGCCGCAAGACGGGCATTCGCAGACAACACGAATGCAATCGTCCTTCGGTTGAATGAAGCAACTCCCGCCGAACTTCAAAAATTCGATCTTGACCTGCTAGCGTTGGAACCGAGGCGATCTTTGATCGATGATATCACCTCTACTCTGATATCAAATCCGCGGTATCGCGATTGCCTCGTAGGAGCAAAAGCGCTCGTGGAAAGCGCACTCAAGATTACCCCAGACATTGATGTCCAAGCGACACTTCCGCCTTCAGGCGCACTCAACGCAAACGATGCGGCCCGCGTTCTTGAGCGCATATTAATCGCCGAAAGACTCGTCGCGCTCGCGAAGTGGTCAGCCACCGAAAGTGCACGATGGACACAATGGTGGAGCAACCTAGTCGAGGGATTGTCTGCGACGGATACGGAAGGATCGCCCCCAATAGAGGGAATTAGAGTTCACCTCGATCGACTGTCGGAAATACTTGAGAAGGCTGAACCCTATCGCACGGCGCTTGAGTCTATGCGCACCGCATTCAAAGAGGGCAAGCAAGCTGCAGACATTCAGCGAGAGGTCGATCTCCGGACTTTAGTTTCTGAAGGTCTCGCACCATTAAAGACATTGAACGGCGTATGCGACTGGGTTACCCGCAATGCGCTGGATGAGCTATCCGGGCGCATTGGTGGGTTGCTCAAAGAAATCCTGGTCGCAGAGCAATTGCAGTATCAAAGCGCAGCGCTCGACCGAAAGGAAGGTTTGCGCGTCCAAGCTAATTTCTCCGCTGATTTAAGTGTGGATGCCACAGTCGTCGCGAACACATCGTGGATAAGAGCCGTGCTTTGGGCGTTTGTCTTTGCTCTACGAGAGGAACTGGTCGAGCAATTCGGAAGAGACTGTTTGCCCCTGATGATGTTTGATGATCCTCAATCGACATTTGATGATTTTCATCGCTCCCGGTGGGCGAACTACATCGCCAAGCTTCAACATGAAAGCAGCAGCGTTCAGATCATAATCACAACCCACGATATAGGCTTCGTGGATTTGATTAAGATGGACGGTGTGACGGGGCGGGACGGCCTTCTGATTGCATGTGGACCTCGTTCAGACCGCGCTACAGTTTTGGAAGGTGCAAAGATCGATAGAGCATGGGCCATTGCCAACACTGAGAAGACCCCAAAAGCGGCGCAAGATTACTTAGCTGATGTACGCGAGTACGCAGAAGGGCTTCTGAAGACGATAGTAAGGGGCCGCGACGGCGATGTCCGAATGATGGCGCTGGGCGATCTGCGTGACTTGCTTGAGCGATCAAACAAAGCCGGCCTCACTCCTTGGGATGCTCCCGTCATCGGGACGGTATTGGCCTTGATTCGCAAGGGCAGCCCTGAAACCAGCTATATTGAGGGCCCTCACCATACGACTGGCCGACAGTTCGGCATGCAGGAGGCCACAGCCGTCCGCACTCTGTGGAAGAAGCTTGGTCCGGCAATTGAGGGCGCCTATCGTACGATCCGTGACTATCGTAAGCTTCACGGCGGAATGGAGTTGCTTTTTTCAACTCCTGCGACTGCTGAGATGCCGGACGGTCATCAGGCCGCCGTTCGTACCATTCCACTGAAAATACTTGGGCGCGCAGCGGCGCTCAGCGACGGTCGGGCTGCAGACGGCACAATCGACATGAGCGAATATAAATCAGTCGAACAGATTGGGATTACGCTCGGGAAGCATTCTGCGTTTCGACTGACCGCCCCGACGCTCGAACCTGTCGCACGAGTAGGCGACATCTTGATCACAAGAGAATATGGCGAGGTTTCCAATCGGTCGCTTGTTGTGGCTCGATTCGACGACCGACTACTTGCGCGACGACTCGAAATTTCTGACAACGTTAACAACGTCGCAGCTCTTACAGCTCAAGCCGTCAACCCTCGTGAGATCGCCGCTCCAGTGGTAACGCACCGGGGATCTCTCGACGTGCGAAAAATCGTAGGGGTCCTCTTCGAGAAACGTAGCTCTTCGGCGGTATTGCAGACCAGCAGAAACGAGATATGCGATTGTGGAGGCCAGGCAGCGCTGACACACCTTGCGAAGACCGCGCTGGGTATTGTTGAGGTCGAAGGCAAAAGCGCTGAACCTTTAGCCCTCGATGGTCAGTACTTGATCGTGCAAGACGCTCTTACGTCGCAAGCAGCCATCAATGCTCAAGATGGAAGACCTGTCATTGTCGAAGATTCGAATGGCACGCATTATTTCAAACGTCTCCGTCTCCAGCCGGATGGAGGTGCAGTACTTGAGAGCCTGCATAGTGGGGGCGAATATTGGCCAATCGTGCTAAGTCCAGTTGGTTCGAAAAAAAACTGCTTACAAAAGCTATGGCCGGTTGCCGGCGTTCTCTTCGAGTTGCCTGGAAAGGCCGTCTAAAGCTGACATAGTTGAATCCAGTGTCATCACAAGCTTTTAGTGAGGCATCGCTCTACTTTATCTTCCAGCCGGCCTTGGCGCCGCAATGCTGGTATCGCAGTGATGGAGCATTTGGAGCAATCCCCCTACCCCCGAAAATCAATGCTCCGCAGCCCGATCCCCGGCGGCGTGCCCTCGAACTCCGTCGCCTGATATTTGCGTCCGGTGCAGGCTTCGATGCGCTCGCGCAGGCGATCTCCTTAGGGCATTCCTACCGAGGGAACCTGACGTTCATGCAACGTGGCGATGATTCAAGGCTCAGAATTGTCGGTCCATCACTTATCGCCGAAACCGACTGCTACTCCGTAGTGTTACTAGCTAAGCCAAGGTTCTATTGATCTCCCGCAATGGTTGCGCTTCTGTGCAACTTTCCGGGGGGACTCTTCTAATGCGTAATTTGGGCGTGGCGGTCCTTGCGGCCGCGCTTGGTGGCTGCGCGTCGTCTTCATCTGACATCACGGCGGCTTACGTCTCGCCGGTGCAGTATCAACAGTACAACTGCCAGCAGCTCGCGCTTGAAGCGCAGTCGGTATCCGCCAGAGCTGCGACCCTCTCCGGCGTGCAAGACAGCCAGCGCACCAAGGATCAGGTCGCGACGGGCGTTGCCGTCGTTGTGTTCTGGCCCGCGGCGTTCCTGGTCGGCGGCGACAAACAGGCTGCGGCCGAACTTGCGCAAATGAAGGGACAATTGATCGCGGTCGAACAGGCCTCGATCGCAAAGAAGTGCAACATCCAATTCCAGGGCAAACCCCAGGAGCCGCCGAAGTAGGCGTCCTCGCTTCCCCTACCCCCGAAAATCAATGCTCCGCAGCACGATCCCCGGCGGGGTGCCTTCGAACTCCGTCGCCTGATATTTGCGTCCGGTGCAGGCTTCGATGCGTTCGCGCAGGCGCGTGAACTGCTCTTCGCGCTCGCTGGGCCGGGCGCGCGGGCCGCGCTCGAGGTCGTCCATGGCGGAGGTCGAGATCGCGCAGGCGATCTCCTTCGCGCCGTCCTGCATCGAGAACTGGACGATGCCGCGGTCCTGGTCGTGGGCGATGAAGCGGCTGCTGGTGAGCGTCATGGGGTACTCCTTTTGCGTCCGCGCGCTTGTGCGCGATGGCGCACGGGGGCGGCGTCGGTCAGCGTTGTCGAAGCACGCTGTGGCACAAGCGTGCAAAACAATGCACTTCGGTGGTTATGGGTCCCGGCCATCGCCGGGACGACGCCTGAGTGGCTCGCCGTCAGCCGTCGCCGTTCAGCCGTCGCCGTTGAGCCTTGCGAAATCGTCGAACAGGGCGGCCACCAGCGCGCGGTGGCGGGTGTCCTCGCTGGGCAGGCTCGCGGCATAGAGGTTGAGCAGATGGCGGGCCTTCACGGCGGCCTCCGGCCAGGACGTAGCCGGCACCGACATCATGCGGTTTTCGAGCTCGGCCTCGCGCTCGCGCAGCTCCCTGACCTGGGCCTCGACATCGGCCAGCGCGCGGCGCAGATCGGTTGCCTTCTGGGCGGCCATGCCGCGGTGGCTGTCGAGATCGACCGGAATTTCAGTCATTGGCGGCACTCGCGTCGATACGTTGGGCATCCGCCAGGTCGACCGAGCCGATCGACAGCATCTCCGTCGCACCGCGCACGCCTTCGGAGGGCACCGTGATCATGGTGGCGACGCGGCGATAGGACGCGAAGGACAGGCCCTCGATCATCTCCTCGTCGGTGACGACCTCATAGGCGCCGGCCGGCAATTGGCGCTCGAGGCCGCGGATGTGAAATGGATGCTTGAAGGTGATGGTTTCTCGCCGCGAGCGGATGGTCATGCGCGCCTGCCTTTCGCAAAGAAGGGGCCCCAACCGACACCAGCTGGTCACGACCATGCGCTTGTTGCCCGGCAATAGCCAGCATTATGTCAGCGCGGGCCGGGACTTAAGCGGCAAGCGCGGTGCTCGCGCGCGGCGTTTTAGTCCTCGCAATCGGCAGGACGCGGGCGTACGCTCGACCACGTCAGCGCAGCTCACGCAATTGCCGCGCGTCGATGTTGCGCTGCATCTTTCGCGCCTCGTGTGCGCGGCGCCGATCTTTCAATGGCTCGGGCGGGTGCATCGCGTAGCCCTGCCAGCGACCATTGCAGCGCCGATCTCGCACGCGGACGAACTCGAAACCCAGGAGGAGACGACGTCATGGCCAAGGGACAGCAACGCAGCAACCGCGAGACCAAGAAGCCGAAAAAGGACAAGATCAAGACCAGCGCCGCAGCGCCCAGCCGCAAGGATGCGGCGTGGCAACCGGAAATCGGTCAGAAGAAGAAGTAGCGGGCGGGCGCTGTTTTCCCTTCTCCCCTTGTGGAGAAAGTGGCGTAGGCGGCCTTTGGCCGCTGTTCTTGAAAACGCCGATGCTTCGCATCGGCTATGGCGCCGGATGAGGGGTCTGTCTCCGGGAGTTCTGACGCGAGAGATTCGCACGCGGAGAGAGACCCCTCACCCGGCTCGCCGCTTCGCGGCGATCCACCCTCTCCCACAAGGGGGGAGGGGAAGAAGCGCCATCTCCCTCTCCCCACGCTTTTCCGCTATACTCGCCCGGGTAGCATCAGCGGGAGGGGCATCCTGTGGATCACGAGCGCAACGCCGAGCATACATCCGAGCCGAAGAACCTCGTCATCTGCTGTGACGGCACCGGCAACGAGATCTCGGAGAACATCTCCAACGTCCTGAAGCTCTATCGCTGCCTGCGCAAGACCGACAAGACGCGGCCGCGGCAGCTGGTGTTCTACGATCCCGGGGTCGGCACGGTGACGGAGCCGTCGACGTGGCACCGCTGGAAAGCCAACGTCAATCTGGTGCTGGGGCTCGCCACCGGCTACGGGCTCGATGACAACACGCTGTCGGCCTATTGCTTCCTGGTCCAGCACTACGCGCCCGGCGACAGGATCTATCTGTTCGGTTTTTCGCGCGGTGCCTACACGGTTCGCGTGCTGGCGGGGCTGATCCACAAGATCGGCCTGATCTCGCCGGAGCAGGCCAACCTCGCAGGCAGTGGCCTCGTCGCCTACAAGCAATATTCCGGCACCGGGCGCGGCAACGATGTCAGCGACCTCATCGATGAGGGGTTTGACGACAGCGGGCCGCTGCCGAAAAACAAGTTCGATCTCGCCGCGCAGTTCGCACGCATCACCTCGTCGCGCTGGCCGACCATCCACTTCATCGGCGTCTGGGACACGGTGGCGAGCGTGATCGTGCCGCGCGCCGACCGGGGCTATTTGCCGAGCTTCGAGGAGCTCGCCTTCACGCTGCGCAATCCCAGCGTCAACATCTTCCGCCAGGCGATCGCCATCGACGAGCGGCGCTGCATGTTCCGCCTCAAGCAGTATGAGGAGCCGCAGGATTATTGGCGCAACCGCTTCGTGCCCGACGACAAGAAGGAGCCGCAGGACATTTTGCAGGTGTGGTTCGCCGGCGTGCATTGCGACGTGGGCGGCGGCTATCCGGAAGTCGAGAGCGGCGAGTCCAAATATCCGCTGCTCTGGATGATCGAGGAGGCGACCAAGGCCGGGCTGAACTTCAACCCGCGCACGGTGAACCAGCTCGCCTGGGGCATCCAGCGCAAGAACTCGCCGTTCCAATACGTGCCGCCGGCTTACACCGGCAAGACCGGCGAGCTGCATGATTCGATGACCGCGCCCTGGCGCGTGCTGGAGTATCTGCCGAAGAGCGCGACCTACAAGGAATGGCCGGCGCGGAAGGTGTTTCTCGGGTTCTACATCCCCGATTGCGAACCGCGCCTGATCCCCGAAGGCGCGCATGTGCATGAGAGCGTGGTGAAGCGGATGGCGGTGGAGCCGGGCTATCGGCCGGTGAATTTGCCGAAGGAGTATGTGACGGTGCCGATGCCGGCGCCGCCGGGTGTGGGGATGGCGGCGGAGGCGGGGGAGATCGTGGTGGGGTGAGGGCCTTCCCTTCTCCCCCTGTGGGAGAAGGTGGCATAGGCGGTCTTCGGCCGCCGTTCTTGAAAACGCCGATGCTTCGCATCGGCTATGGCGCCGGATGAGGGGTTGTCGCCGCGAACGCGAAAGCTTCGTATGCCGTGCGAGACCCCTCATCCGTCTCGCCACTTCGTGGCGATCCACCCTCTCCCACAAGGGGAGAGGGGGAAGCCTTCCCACCCCGCTACCGCCGCTTTCTCCACTCGCCGACACTTTTCATTAAAATTCTCCAGCCCGCCTTAGCCGGATCGAATCAACTCCTTGGCATCATCTCCCAGACCACCCGCGCCATCCGCGGAAATTGGAGGAGAGTGCCAATGCATCCGCGACGACATGCCCGTGTCAAGCCTGCGGGCCTCGTGTCCCGCCAGGCCAAGATCATCACCGACCCGCGCGCGCCGGTGATCCCCTGCACGCTGATCGACTATTCGCCGGGCGGCGCCTGCGTCGATCTCGGCGGCCAGGTGAAGATTCCCGATCGCTTCGAGCTGCTGCATGTGAACACGAAAAAACGCTGCCGGGTGGCGTGGAAGCGCGGCTCGAAGGTGGGCGTGGTGTTTTGACTCCTTCCAGCTGCTGAACAAGGCCGCGCTCCACACTCCGCTCGGCTCCCTCCCGCCTTGTGGGGGAGGGTTGGGGAGAGGGGTGGCCCAGCAAAAGGTGTTAGTTACGTGCGAAGCGATGGCAACAGAGTGTCGCTTCATTCGACAGAGCACGCCGTGTGGCTACCCCTCTCCCTAGCCCTCCCCCACAAGGGGGAGGGAACGCAGTGTACTTGCGGCGCGATCTCTCCCAACACAACAAATTCACGGCTTCCGCATCCGCGCCTTTGCGCCCGCGACGATCTGCATCGCGACGCCGGCGATCCAGCCGAACAAGGCGAACCAGCTCCAGGCGATGTGCGGATCGAGGCGGAGCACGATGATGGCGACGGAGGCGAGTGCGGTGAGCGTGGCGCAGAGCGTGCCGGCGGCGCTCAACAGTTCCGCGGCGTCGATGTCGCCGTGGGCCTCGTCGAACGGCAATTGCGGCGTGTCGATGCCGAGATAGAAGCCGACGAAGCCCAGCACCATCATCAGCAGCAGGAACCCCTCGGTGGTGAGCGCGGGGATCGCCGATCCCACATAAGCGCCGACAAACAGCCCGCACGCCGCGCCCGCCATCGCAAGGCCCACGCGCTCGATGACGTGGGCAGCTTTTCGAACACGAAATCGCATGGCGGGCCTCCGCGAGGCGTTGGACGCACGCGAGGTTAGGCCAGATTTGGGTGGGGTGGAAGCTGAGAGGGTTTACGGATGCGTGAGGCGGAACGGCACGGGACCAAAAGGTAAGCGGAGCAACGACCTTGGCGTGTGTCGCATGGCTGCCTCCCCATCCTCATGGCGAGCGCAGCGAAGCAATCCAGGATCTTTCCGCGGACACAGCCTGGATTGCTTCGTCGCAAGGGCTCCTCGCAATGACGAGTTTGCGGCGCGGTCCTCGCGCCAGACTCGCCTCTCTCACCGCGCCCCGAACGTGGTCTTGCCGAACAGCGCCTTCTGGGTCGAGGGCTGCGAGCGCCAGTATTGCGGCGGGGCTTCGACCTCGCCGCCGAGTTCGGCTGCGGCGTGCCAGGCCCAGCGCGGGTCGTAGAGCAAGCCGCGGGCGAGCGCGACCATGTCGGCCTTGCCGGATGCGACGATCTCTTCGGCCTGCTTCGGCTCGGTGATCAGGCCGACGGCGATGGTGGGCAAACCGGTCTCGCGCTTGATGGCCTCTGCAAACTGCACCTGATAGCCGGGGCCGAGTGCGATCTTCTGCAGCGGCGAGACGCCGCCGGAGGAGGCATCGATCCAGTCGACGCCGCGCGCCTTCAGCGCGTTTGCGAATGCGATGGTCTGCGCCAGGTCCCAGCCGCCCTCGACCCAGTCGGTCGACGACACCCGCATGCCGACCGGCTTGTCGTGCGGGAATACGGCGCGGACCGCGTCGTAGACCTCCAGCGGGAAGCGCATGCGGTTCTCGAGCGAGCCGCCATATTCGTCGGTGCGCCTGTTCGAGATCGGCGACAGGAATTGATGCAGGAGATAGCCGTGCGCGCCGTGCAGCTCGACCGCGTCAATGCCGATGCGATCGGCGCGCTTGGCGGCATCGACGAAGGCCTCGCGGATGCGCTTGAGGCCGGCGGCATCGAGCGCCAGCGGCGCGGCCTCGCCCTCCTTGTGCGGCAGCGCCGACGGCGCCACGGTCTGCCAGCCGCCCGCGTCCTGCGGAATCAGCTGGCCGCCGTCCCAGGGCCGCGCGCTGCTGGCTTTGCGGCCGGCATGCGCGAGCTGCATTGCGACGGCGGTCGAGGAATGTTTCCGCACCGAGGTGAGGATCTGCTTCAGCGCGGCCTCGGCGGCATCGCTGTAGAGCCCGAGGCAGCCCGGCGTGATGCGGCCGATCGCCTCGACATGGGTCGCCTCGATGCAGAACATCGCGGCGCCGGACAGGCTGAGATTGTTGATGTGGGTGAAGTGCCAGTCGGTGGGGACGCCGTCCTCGGCCGAATATTGGCACATCGGCGACACCACGATGCGGTTCTTCAAAGTCAGGCCGCGCAGCTTGATCGGGGAAAACAGGGCGCTCATGCGGGGGAGTTCCGGGATGGGGGGCAGGGAGTTGGAGAGAGTGTAGTGGGCGATGCGCCGATTGCCAGCCGCGCGGGGGGCATGGCGGCTCGCGGGGGATGCATTGCGGCCGCGCCGCCCTACTCCACCAGCGCGAACTGCAGCAGCAGGGTGCGCTGGAGCATCGAGAAATTGTCGTCCGACACCAATGTCAGCACGGTCTCGCCGTCAGCCGTGACGTGGGCGTCGATGCCTTCCATGTTGTCGATCTCGTGGCCGAGATCGGCCTTGAACAGCACGGGGCCGTCGACCAATGCGCCCGGCGCGATCGATTTCAGGGGGATCGCGCGGATGCGGATATCGACGCCGGTGAACCAGGAGAATTTGCGTTCGAGGATCAGGAGATCGCCCGAGGGCAGCAGCACCGCGTCGCTGATGAGCTGCTGGTCGGTGCGGCGAATGCTGAACTGGCCGGGTGTGGGGCCGCCGAGCAAAAATCCGATCAGATTGCCGTCGGCATCGAAGCCGCCCTCCGACAGCGCGATCAAGGTGCCCGCGAGCGGCTGCCCCTTTGGAACGAACACCAGCGCCTCGAGCCCCTTGTTGTAGGGCAGTTTGCGCACCGCCGGCGGGGTCGGCAGCACCTCGCCGCGCGCGCGTGTGCCGCCCTTCGCAAAATCGAACCGCATGATCTGGTTGACGCGCTCGAGCCCGACATAGACGAGGTCGCCGTCACGCGCGAGCGACTCGGTGTCGTACCACAGCCGCTTCTCCGTGATCGGCCGCCCCTCCGCATTGAGCACCGGCGCGGCCTCGACGTCGTCGAGACCCGTCATGCTCCGCCCGGAATAACGGATGCGACCGGTGAACCAGGTGCCCTGGTCGGAGATCGCGAGGAAGCGCTCGCCTTTGCTGTCGAGAAAGCGGAAGCCGGACAGGCCGCCGAAGCCGCGATGCGGCGAGGTCAGCACCAGGCCGCCGCGATAGTCCAGCGAACCGAACCGCGTGCGCGCGCGGTCGCGCGGCTCGAAATTGGGGATCGGCCGCGCGTTGACCTCGATGCCAACGGGCGCGGCGACGGCGTGCTCGATCAGCGCCGGCTTCGGCGCGGGCTGTGCCTGCGCCAGGCGAGACAGTACGAGAGTGGAAAATCCCGCCGCCGCGTGGCCGATGAAGCTGCGGCGGGATCGATGGTTGCTCACGAATGCAATTTGCGTCGCGGGCGGTTGGCCGGCTGCGTGGGCGCGGTGTTGGTCTCGCTGAACAGTTCGGCGAGTTTTTCGGTGATGGCGCCGCCGAGCTCTTCGGCGTCCACGATCGTCACCGCGCGGCGATAATAGCGCGTCACGTCATGGCCGATGCCGATCGCGATCAGCTCGACCGGCGAGCGGGTCTCGATCTCCTCGATGATGTGGCGCAGGTGCCGCTCGAGATAGTTGCCGGGATTGACCGACAGCGTGGAATCGTCGACCGGCGCGCCGTCCGAGATCATCATCAGGATCTTGCGCTGTTCGGGCCGGCCGAGCAGGCGCTTGTGCGCCCAGTCGAGCGCCTCGCCGTCGATGTTCTCCTTCAACAGCCCTTCGCGCATCATCAGGCCGAGGTTTTTCCGCGCACGACGCCAGGGGGCGTCCGCCGACTTGTAGATGATGTGGCGGAGATCGTTGAGGCGGCCGGGGCTGGCCGGCTTGCCGGCGGCAAGCCACGCCTCGCGCGATTGCCCGCCCTTCCAGGCGCGCGTGGTGAAGCCGAGAATCTCGACCTTGACGCCGCAACGCTCCAGCGTGCGGGCGAGGATGTCGGCGCAGGTCGCCGCGACCGTGATCGGCCGCCCGCGCATCGAGCCGGAATTGTCGAGCAGCAGCGTCACCACGGTATCGCGGAACGTCGCCTCCTTCTCGTGCATGAAGGACAGCGGGTGATAGGGATCCGTCACCACGCGCGACAGCCGCGCGGGGTCGAGAATGCCCTCTTCGAGATCGAACTCCCAGGCGCGGTTCTGCTGCGCCATCAAGCGCCTCTGCAGCCGGTTGGCGAGACGGGCGACGATGCCCTGCAGATGCGCGAGCTGCTTGTCGAGATAGGCGCGCAGCCGCTCCAGCTCGTCATGGTCGCAGAGGTCTTCGGCGGCGATGACCTCGTCGAACTTCGGCGCGAAGGCGTGATATTCCGGCCCGCGCGGCTCGTTCTTGCCGTGCGAATTCGGCCGCGTCGCCTCGCCCGGCGTCTCGTCGTCGCCGAGCTCGCCGTCGTCGAAGGTGTCGGAGGTCGAGGCCTGCGCGCTTTCCATCGCGCTCTCGCTCATCTCCTCGCTCGACGCCTGGGCCTGATCGGCGCTCATCTCCTGCGCGGCGTCGGAATCGGGCGAGCCCTCGGCGCCGGACTGATCGTTGTCGCCGTCCTGGTTCTCGTCGTTCTCGTCATTGTCTTCGCTGTCGGCGCTGCGCTCGTCGCCGATCTCGAGCGCCGTCAGCAGATCATGCACGGCATCGCCGAACCTGGTCTGGTCCTCGACCACGGTATCGAGCCGGTCGAGCCGCCTGCCGATCTTGTCTTCGAGAATAGGGCGCCAGAGATCGACCATCTTCTTGGCGGCCGTCGGCGGCGCCATGCCGGTCAGGCGCTCGCGCACCAGCATTGCCAGCGCGTCGGCGAGCGGCGCGTCGGCGCGATCGGTGATCTCGTCGAACTTGCCGCGATGGAAATGGTCGTCGAGCATCGCGGTGAGGTTTTTCGCAACGCCCGCCATGCGCCGCGCGCCGATCGCCTCGACACGGGCCTGCTCCACCGCCTCGAACACGCCGCGCGCCTGCGGATTGCCCGGCATCAGCTTGCGATGCACCTTCGGATCGTGACAGGCGAGCTTGAGCGCGATGGAATCGGCGTGGCCGCGCACGATGGCGGCATCACGCCTGGTCATCTTTCGCGCGGGCTCGGGCAGCCGCGCCTTGCCCGGCGCGAGCCCGGGACGCTCGGCGGCGAAGCTGACGTCGAGCTCGGGCGCCTTGGCGATCGCCTTCAGGCAGGAGGCCACCGAGCGCTTGAACGGCTCGGTCGGGGCTTCCTTGGTGTTGCGGAATTTGGAGTTGGAGGTGGTGCTCATCTCGCCCTTACCCGTCGTCCCCGCGAAGGCCGGGACCCATAACCGCCGGCAATCATTGCGTCAGGAGAAATTAGCAGCGTCGCTTCACAGAGAGACCTCGCGGTATGGGTCCCGGCCCCCGTGCGCAATTGCGCACTCGGCCGGGACGACACACCGAGAGCGATCAGCTGAGCGCCACGTTCACCGACGATTCCGGCAGCTCCGCGTTGAAGCAGCGCTGGTAGAACTCGGCGACGAGGGGACGTTCGAGCTCGTCGCATTTGTTGAGGAAGGTGACCCGGAACGCAAAGCCGATGTCGCTGAAGATGTCGGCGTTCTCCGCCCAGGTGATCACCGTGCGCGGGCTCATCACCGTCGACAGATCGCCATTGGCGAAGGCGTTGCGGGTGAGGTCGGCGAGGCGAACCATCTTGTTGACGATGTCGCGGCCCTCCGTGGTGCGATAGTGCTTGGCCTTGGCCAGCACGATCTCCACTTCCTCGTCATGGCTGAGATAGTTCAACGTGGTGACGATCGACCAGCGGTCCATCTGACCCTGGTTGATCTGCTGGGTGCCGTGATAGAGGCCCGAGGTGTCGCCGAGGCCGACGGTGTTGGCGGTCGAGAACATGCGGAATGCCGGATGCGGCTTGATCACCTTGTTCTGGTCGAGCAGCGTCAGCCGGCCGGAGACTTCCAGCACGCGCTGGATCACGAACATCACGTCCGGGCGGCCGGCGTCGTATTCGTCGAACACCAGCGCGACGTTATGCTGGAGCGCCCAGGGCAGGATGCCGTCGCGGAATTCGGTGACCTGCTTGCCGTCGCGGACCACGATCGAGTCCTTGCCGACGAGGTCGATACGGCTGATGTGGCTGTCGAGGTTGACGCGCACGCAGGGCCAGTTCAGTCGCGCAGCGACCTGCTCGATATGGGTGGATTTGCCGGTGCCGTGATAGCCCGTGACCATGACGCGGCGGTTGTGGGCGAAGCCGGCGAGAATGGCGAGCGTGGTGGCGCGGTCGAAGCGGTAATCGGAATCGACTTCGGGGACGTGAGGATCGACTTCGGAATAGGCGGGGACTTCGAGATCGCTGTCGATCCCGAACACCTGGCGCACCGACACCTTCATGTCGGGCAAACCGGAAACTTCCTCAACTTTGGACATCGCGGCGGTCGTCATCAATCCTCCGAGGTCCCGGGCGATCCCGAGACCAGTTATTGCACGTTGGCTGCGGCTGGGTGCTGTTGCGAACCTATCAGAGACAACGGGCGGGCAGAAGCCCGCCCCCCGATCAAAGTTCCGTTGTCTTTTCATTTAGATAGGCAAGGAACGCGATTTTTGGAAGGCTGCCCTGCGAATCACGCCTGAATTTCGTGCCGAAGGCACCGTCCTGCCGACGCGGGTGGCACTTTTACCGCCGCTCATTACTTATGTAGGGTCTGAATATAGGGTCCGAACCCCAAGGCCCAATCCCACCGCAGAGACGATGTGACGTCCTTTCTCGATCCCCTCATTTCATTCGTCTCGGCCCATGCGTGGCTGGCCTATCTGACCCTGTTTCTGGCGGCCCTGCTCGAGGCGGTTCCGGTGGTGGGGTCGGTCATCCCCGGCTCGACGATCATCCTGGCGCTGAGCGCCCTGGTCCCGGGCGGCGAGCTCAAGCTGCAATGGGTGTTGCTGGCGGCGGCGCTCGGCGCAGTGCTCGGCGATGGTTCGGCCTACTGGATCGGACACCGGCAACAACGGGAGATCCTCAACACCTGGCCGCTGACCAATTATCCGCGTGTGGTCGAACAGAGCGAGAATTTCTTCCACCGCTTCGGCACCTGGGCGGTGTTCTTCGCCCGCTTCGTGCCGCCGATCCGTGCCTTCGTCCCGGTCACGGCGGGCGCGCTCGGCATGCCCCCGGCCCGCTTCTACGCCATCAACATCCCGGCGATCCTGGTCTGGGCGCCGGCGCATGTGCTGCCGGGCGTTTTGGCGGTGTCGGCCCTGCACGAATATGCCGGGCTGCCGCACCATGGGCATCCGTATAAGCATATGTGGATTTTGACCGTGGTCGGCGTGGCAATCGTCGTAGGCCTGGCGGTTTGGATCTATCGCCGCCGGAACGGCGGCGGCGTGGCGGTGGCGAAGCCGCGAGGGTGATAGCGTCGAGCGGCGCACTGCGGTTTGGGGACTTCGCAACGTGGCGGCCCTTGCCTCCAAGCCGTAACGCGTTACATTGTAACGCGTTACATGGGATCGTTTCCAATGACTGCACCCGCTGAAAGAATGAAAATGATGCGCCAGCGGAGGCGGCTGCGGGGCTTGCGCGAACTGCGCCTCGTCGTAGCTGATGCTCGCTCGCGGTCAGTTCGACGACGGGTGGCGAAGCAAGTTGCCAGCCTCGACCCCGATCGCGAGCGCAACGCGCTGCAGTGGATCGAGTCGGTCTCCGAGTTTGATGCAGATGCAACGCGGTGACGTCGTGACCGTCGCTGCAACGGGCGACTATGGCAAACCCCGCCCGGCGGTCATCGTGCAGAGCGACGCTTTCCCTGAAACTCATGCCTCCGTCGTGATCTGCCAGTTGACTTCCGAACTGGCGCACGCCCCGGATTTTCGGGTGACTATCGAGCCAACCCGCGAAAATGGATTACGACTGAGATCGCAGGCGATGGCCGACAAGCCGATCACCGTGAGACGCGAACGGATCGGACAGAAGATCGGGCGCCTCGGCAGCCAGGATATGGCGCGGATTGGGATTGCTTTGGCGTTCGTGTTAGGGCTTGCGGATTGATCAGGTACCCGAGCACGGGCTTCCGCCAGGACGACCGCAGCAGCGATCCTAGCTAGCAGCGCCTCCCCTCCGCCCCGGTGCCGGCCCGACATACCTCGCCCGGGGCCTGATCAGCTTGCCGAACTGCAACTGCTCGCTCGCATGTGCGATCCAGCCGACGCTGCGGGCCATCGCGAACAGGGCGAGCTCGCTGCCGCCAGGCAGGCGCAGCGCGTGCACGAGCACCGCGAGCGCGTAGTCGATATTGACGAGTTCGCCGGTCGCCTCCGCGATCCGCTCGGGCACCTCCTTGGTGAATTTGCGCGGTGCGCCTGCGCGAGAGAGCGCGTTGAGCAGCGATTGCGCGCGCCGATCGCCCCGCTTGTAGACGCCGTGACCGAAGCCGGCAAAGCGTTCGCCGAGCGCGACACGCTCCCGGACCATTGGCTCGACGTCACGATCGACCAGTGCCTTGACGAGCTGCGAGGCGAGCACGCCGGCACCGCCGTGCTTCGGTCCCTTCAGCGCGGCGAGGCCGGCGATGACGGAATCATAAAGATTAAGACCGGTCGAGGCTGCGCAACGCGCGGTGAAGGTGGACGCGTTCAACTCATGCTCGGCGAGCAGAACCAGCGCGCGGCGTATGAGATCGGCCGCGTGCTTGTTGTCGGGAGCCCAGGCACTGGCGATCTGCTGGTGCAGCGGCTCGGCGGACGGCTCCGTATTGAGCATGGTCGCGACCAGGAGCCGGACGATGCGCGCACCGACCATCGCACGTCCATCATGCGCGCGGGTGAAGGCGCGGGGATCGGCGCTCGATGCGAGCGCCAGCACGGCAATGGCGCGATCGATCGGCGCGGCGCGCCGCGCGGCCTGCGCGATCAGGCGCATCTCATCGGACACCGCGGGAAAATTGTCCGGCGCAAAGGGATCGACGCCGGAGACGTCCCACAGAAGCGTCGCCGTGTGCTCCAGCGTGTCGTTCTCCGCGAGATCGACGCAATTGACGCCGCGATAGATCGCGCCCTCCTCGGTGATGGTGGAGATCTCCGTGTCCATGACCGGCAGATCGGCATCGAAGCTGCGCAGGCCGCGCGGCTCCGGCGACGGCACCCGACGCTCCTTCAGCGCCCGGACGTCCTCGGCGCGATAGCGGTTCTTGCGCGAGTCGGGCGTCGGCTCGGAGCGGACCAGGCCGCGGCTGACATAGGCGTAGAGCGTGGCCGGCGAGATCGCGAGCTCGGCGGCGGCTTCCCGGGCGGAGAGGTAGAGACCTTCCGAATTTTTCATATTGATTAATGTAATCAAGATTGATCAATCTGTCGAGAGGCCTGATCTTTGGCTGGTGCAAAGGAGATTTGGGCCATGAACATCCACCTCACCAAGAGCCAGATCGGGCTGGACGGCGTTCCCGCGGCCGAAACCGTGCTGAGCCATGTCGACGGCGAGCGCGGCGAGTTGATCATCGCCGGCGAGCATGTTGGCCGACTGGCGAGCCAGTCGAGCTTTGAGGGCGTCACCGCCCGGCTCTGGAACGGCGCCAGCACGACCACGCTGAGCGAAGCCGATGTGCGCGCGAGCCTGGGCGCCGCACGCGAGCGCGCCTTCGCGCGGCTGGATGAGCTGCTGCCGGCAACGCGCGGCATGGGCATCATCGACGGATTTCGCGCGGCGGTCGCGGGAGTTCGCGCCGAGCACGGGCTCGCCCATGAGGCGACGATCGTCGGCGCATTCCCGGTGATTGCGGGCGCGCTCGTCCGCCGGGCTAGGGGTCTCGATCCCGTGGCGCCCGATCCGAACGTGAGCCAGGCTGCCGATACGCTTCGCATGCTGCACGGGCGCGCGCCCGAACCACGCGAGGTCAGGGCGCTGGACGCCTATCTCGTGACCGCCAGCGACCACGGCATGAACGCCTCGACCTTCACCGCGCGCGTGGTGGCCTCAACGCACGCAGATCTGTTTGCCGCCGTCACCGCCGGCTATTGCGCGCTGACGGGTCCGCTGCATGGCGGCGCGCCGGAGCCGGTGCTGGAAATGCTCGACGCGATCGGCTCGCGCGAGCGCATCCAGCCCTGGGTGGACGCGGCACTCGCCCGCGGCGAGCGAATGATGGGCTTCGGCCACCGCGTCTATCGCGTGCGCGATCCCCGCGCCGACGTGCTCAAGACCGCGATCGAGGCGCTGGCCTCGGACGGCGCCGACCTGCCGTTTGCCGGCGAGGTCGAGGCCTATATCCGCGCAGCCTTGCGCAAGAAGAATCCGGACCGGCCGCTGGAGACCAATGTGGAGTTCTTCACCGCGATCCTGCTCGATGCGCTGGCGATTCCGAGGCAGGCCTTCACGCCGATCTTCGCCGTGGCGCGCGCAGCCGGCTGGACGGCGCATGCGCGGGAGCAGCAGCGGACCGGGCGGCTGATCCGGCCGAGCTCGTCATATGTGGGCGCGATGCCGAAGGCGTAGGGAATGCGTAGCCCGGAGCGCGTGCTTCCCCTCTCCCCTTGCGGGAGAGGGTGGCTCGCCGCAAAGCGGCGAGACGGGTGAGGGGTTGTCTCGACACCCTCATATCTTGCAGTTGAATTCGCCGAGAGAAACCCCTCATCCGGCGCTTCGCGCCACCTTCTCCCGCAAGGGGAGAAGGGAAGAAAGCGCGCGCGAAGCCTACGCCTCGCGCACCACTGTCTTCAGATAATTATACGCCTTGATGATTTCGATCAGGCGATCCTCGGTGGAGCGGTCGCCACCGTTGGCATCGGGGTGGTGCTGCTTCACCAGCGCCTTGTACTTGGACTTGACGTCGGCGAGCGTGGACTCGGGGGCGAGGCCCATCACCTGAAGCGCCTTGCGCTCGGCGTTCATGATCTTGCGCGTCTCGGCCTTGGGCGCGGCCTGCGGGCCGGCGCGCCAGCCGGTGCGGCCGTTCAGCTCCTGGAACATGCTGAACGGATCGAAGGCGCCGTCGATCTCGGCCTCGGCGCCCTTCTTGACGCCGCCATTGGCGCCCATCTTCCAGGTCGGACGATGACCGGTCAGCGCATCTTTCTGATAGCGCGCGACAGCGTCGGCATTCATGCCGGAGAAAAAATTGTAGTTCTGGTTGTACTCGCGCACGTGGTTCAGGCAGAAGTGCCAGTACTCACGCTGATTGTCGCGACCCTTGGGCGCACGATGCGCGCCCTTGTTCTGACACCCGGTCCATTCGCAATTGACCACGGCGTCGCGCGGCTTCACCTCCGGCTGCTTGCCTTTCGGCTTGATCCGGATGGAGTCGAAGAACTTTGATGAATCGATCGGCATGGCTGACTTTGACTACGCAATGCAAAAACCTTCAAGTCTTGACATTGCAATTAGCTGAAAAGCATAGCCGAAACTATGCTGAGGCGTCCTTGAACGGCCGCTAGAGGCGGCCTATCCAATACGGAGAGCGATCTCGCACCGTAATGACCCAGATGGCCATCAGAGACACTATCAGCAACAAGTTGCAGGAAGCTTTCACGCCGGAAAGCCTGCAAGTCGTCGACGAGTCACATTTGCATGAGGGCCACGCCGGCCATCGGCCGAGCGGCGAGACGCACTTTCGGGTTTATATTGTGTCTTCCGCCTTCAAAGGGAAGAGCCGGGTCGATCGCCACCGCATGATAAATTCGGCGCTGGCCGCGGAACTCTCCGGCAGCGTGCACGCGCTGGCGATCCACGCGCAAGCGCCGGGAGAAGGCGGCAGCTAGCTCGCCGATGCGGCTGTCATGCCCGCAAAGGCGGGCATCCAGTACTCCGAGGCGGCGCGGCTAGAATCGAGCCGCTGCGGCTTACTGGATCGTCCGCCCCAGTGCGCAAGCGCGCACAAGGCGGACGATGACAGCTACCGCTTCAAAACGACGTCCCCGCCCGCCGCCGCTTGGCTTCCTCCATTTCCGTCTCGCGCGGCACCGGTGAAATACGGAGCGCGGTGATGCGGTTGCGTTCGCGGCGGAGGACGCGGAAGCGGAAGCCGTGAAAGGTGAAACTCTGGCCGCGGTCGGGGATCGAGCGCGCCTCGTGAATGACGAGGCCGGCGACCGTCGTTGCCTCTTCGTCGGGCAGGTGCCAGTCCATGGCGCGGTTGAGATCGCGGATCGGGACCGAGCCGTCGACGACGACCGAGCCGTCCGGCTGGGCGCGCACGCCCGCGACCACGACGTCATGCTCGTCGGAGATGTCGCCGACGATCTCTTCCAGAATGTCTTCCAGCGTCACGAGGCCTTCAACTTCGCCGTACTCGTCGACGACCAGGGCGAAATGAGTCTTGCGGCGGCGGAACGCCTTGAGCTGCTCGGAGACGGGCCGCATTTCCGGCACGAACCAGGGCGGCAGCGCGATGGTCGAGACGTCGATGCGCGAGGTGTCGCCGTCGGACGCGCGGATCGCGCGCAGCAGATCCTTGGCGTGGAGCACGCCGATGATGTTTTCCGGTTTCTCGCGCCACAGCGGGATGCGGGTGTATTCGGCCGCCAGCACCTCGCGCACCAGATCCTCCGGCGGCAGGTCGGCGTTGATCATCGTCATCTCGGTGCGATGGATCATGACGTCGGAGACCTGGAGCTCGCGCAGATCGAGCAGCCCGCCGAGCATGTCGCGGTCGTGCTTCTCAAACTTGCCTTCATGATGCAGCAGGTCGACCGCGCCGCGGAGGCGCTCGGTCGGCGACAGGATCGCCTGGTGCTCGCCGGCAAGGCCAAACAGGCGCATCAACAGCCGCACGATGACTTCCACGATCCGCAGCAGCGGCCCCAGCACGTACATCGTCAGCCGCATCGGGCGCGCGACCGCGAGCGCCATACGGTCGGGCGCGTTGATCGCGATGGTCTTGGGCAGCACCTCGGCGAAGATCACGACCAGTGCGGTCATCAAGCCGGTGGCATAGAGCACGCCGACGTCGCCGAACCAGGCCGTGAAAATGCTGGTGGCCAGGGCGGATGCACTGATATTGGCGATGTTGTTGCCGAGCAGCAGGGCGCCGATCAGGCGCTCGCGCATGTCGAGCAGCTGCGAAACCACGTCGGCGTCGCGATTACCCTGCTTGGAGAGCCGCAGCATGCTGGCGCGCGAGGCGCCCGTCAGTGCGGTCTCGCTCGCGGCGAAGAAGCCGGAGACCAGCAGGCAGAGAATGACGATGGTGAATCCGAGCCAATCCATGAACCACTCTGGTTTCTTGTTTTGACGCGTTACTTACGCGAACCGGTACCCACTTCGCGCGAAAACGCTGTAGCGCCGTTCAGCCTCGCGTCATGCCTTTTGCGCGAGCTTGTCCTTCAGGAAGTCGCGCACCGGAGCCGGCTCGACGTTCTTCACGGCGACGGCCCGCCCCACGGCCTCCAGCAGGATGAAGGTGAGCCTGCCGCGCTCGACCTTCTTGTCCTGCGCCATCAGCGTCATCAGCGCGTCGGCATCGGCAAGCCCCTCCTGCGCGAAGCCCGCGATGTCCTGCAAGCGCGTCGGCAAGCCGGCGTCAATGAGGTGACGCTCGACTCGCATCGCATCGGCTTCGCCGATCATGCCGAGCTTCGCCGAAAACTGCGCCGCCAGCGTCATGCCGATCGAAACGCCCTCGCCGTGAAACAGGCGGTCGGAGAAGCCGGTCGCGGCTTCTAGTGCATGGCCGAACGTGTGGCCGAGATTGAGCAGCGCACGCTCGCCGGTCTCGCGCTCGTCGCGCGAGACGACGCCGGCCTTGGCGCGGCAGGAGGTCGCGATCGCATGCTCGCGCGCCGAACCGCCTTTGGAGATGTCGGAATGGTTGTTCTCGAGCCAGGCGAAGAAGGCCTCGTCGCCGAGCACGCCGTATTTGGCGACCTCGGCATAGCCGGCGCGAAACTGCCGCGGCGACAACGTGTCGAGCACGGCGGTGTCGGCGATCACAAGCACCGGCTGGTGGAAGGCGCCGAGCAGATTCTTGCCCTGCGGCGAGTTGATGCCGGTCTTGCCGCCGACGGAGGAATCGACCTGCGCCAGCAGCGAGGTCGGCACCTGCACGAAGTCGACGCCGCGACGCAGGATCGCCGCCGCAAAGCCGGCGAGATCGCCGACCACGCCGCCGCCGAGCGCGATGACGAGATCGTTGCGCTCGATCTTGGCGGCGATCAGGGCTTCGCTGACCTTTTCGAGCCCGGCATAGGTCTTGGAGATCTCGCCTTCCTCGACGACGATGCGCGATGTCGGAACGCCGCTGGCTGCGAGGGACGCCTCGGCGGGTTCGAGCCAGTATTTCGCGACGGTGCGATCCGTCACGATCGCGGTGCGCACGCCGGGGCGCAGGCGCGCGACGCGTTCGCCGAGCGAGGCCAGCACGCCGCGGCCGATGACGATGTCATAGGCGCGATTCCCCAGCGCGACCTCGACATTGACGGGATCTGAATGTTTCAAAGGCGCGGTCATCGTGCGGCACTCGCGACGTCGGCTGGTGGCGGGGACGCCCGTTCGCCGCAAAGATGCGCGCGCAGCGTCTCGATGGTCTCCTCAACGATCTTGTCGTGCGGCACGTCGCGCGAGGCGATGGTGAGGTCGGCATGGCCGTAGACCGGCTCGCGCTCGGTGAGCAGGCGCGTCACGGTTCCTTCGGGATCGGCGGTCTGGAGCAGCGGACGGTCGGCGCGCCGGCGCACACGGCGCATGATGACGTCATGATCGGCCTTGAGCCAGATCGAGATCGCCTTCGCGGCGATGCGGGCCCGCGTCTCCTCGCGCATGAAGGCGCCGCCGCCGGTCGCCAGCACGATGGGACCGCCGTCAAGCAGACGCGCGATCACGCGGGCCTCGCCGTCGCGGAAATGCGGCTCGCCATGACGCTCGAAGATTTCCGGTATGGTCATGCCGGCCGCCGCCTCGATCTCGGTGTCGGCATCGACGAAGGGCAGCTTGAGCCGGAGAGCCATGCGGCGGCCGATGGTGGATTTGCCCACCCCCATCATGCCGACGAGCACGATCGAGCGCGTCCCCAGCGCCGACAGGATGTCGGCCTCGGGCGAGGCTTGGATCGGCAACGCGGCGTCGGGCATTTGTCTCGCTCGAATGGGTCTCGCTCGATCTGCCGCCAATGGCGGCATCCTTTGGCCACCTATACGACCCCGCAGGGGCCCTCGCCAGAGGACTCTTGCCACGAAACGGCGAACGTGTTGGATGATTTCATTGGTTAATTTGCCCGCCAAGCCCCTGACCGAGACCCTCTCCGAGATCCTGCCGATGCCCAGCCTGTTCCGCTTCCTGACGGTCGTCGCCGTGATCGCCGGCATCGTCTATGGCGTGGTCTTCGCGCTGGCGAACTTCGTCAATCCCAAGCCGCGGGAAATGACGGTGACGATCCCGCCGGATAAGTTTCTCAAGAAATAGCAGCTAGGCTGCGGGCATGCGTGCCAGATCTTCCGATAACAAGTCCTCAGACACAAAACTCACCGGCCTGTTCCTCGACATGCTCGCGGCGGAACAGGGCGCCGGCCCCAATACGCTCGACGCCTATCGCCGCGACCTCACCGACTTCTCCGAGTTTCTCGGCCGCGTCGGCCATGCATTCGCGGACGCGGAAACACAGACGCTGCGCGACTATCTCGCCGATCTCGACACGCGCGGCTTCAAGTCCACCAGCGTCGCGCGACGGCTATCGGCGATGCGGCATCTCTATCGCTTCCTCCTGAACGAACGCATCAGAACCGACGATCCCGCGGCGATCCTGTCCGGGCCGAAGCGTGGCCGCGGCCTGCCGAAGGTGCTGTCGATTGCCGATGTCGACCGCATGCTCCGCCGCGCCAAGGAATTGAGCGAGGCGGAGGATGCTTCGCTCTCGAAACGGCTGCGCGCCCTGAGACTCTATTGTCTGCTCGAGGTGCTCTACGCCACCGGCCTGCGCGTCTCCGAACTGGTGGCGCTGCCACGTACGGCCGCGAAGCGCGACGCCCGCATGATCGTGGTGCGCGGCAAGGGCAACAAGGAACGGCTGGTGCCGCTCAACGAGGCCTCGCGCCAGGCGATGGCCGATTATCTCGCGGCGACGGAGGCGGCCAAGGACAACAACAAGACCGACAAGAAGAACCGCGTGGCGGCCTCCAAATGGTTGTTCCCCTCGTTCGGCGAGAGCGGGCATCTGACGCGGCAGCATTTTGCCCGCGACTTGAAGGAGCTCGCGGTCGCTTCGGGCCTGCAGGCCCGGCTGGTCTCCCCCCACGTGCTGCGCCACGCCTTCGCCAGCCACCTGCTGCACAACGGGGCCGATTTGCGCATCGTGCAGACGCTGCTCGGCCACACCGACATCTCGACGACCCAGATCTACACCCACGTGGTCGAGGAGCGGCTGAAGAGCCTGGTCCGCGACCTGCACCCGCTGGCGGAGAAATAGTTGCTGCCGTAGCTGCAGTAGCCCGGATGAGCGAAGCGACATCCGGGATTGACGATCGGGCGACCTGCCCCGGATATCGCTTCGCTCATCCGGGCTACGGTACTGGAACGATGAAACCGCCTTGACTTCGGCCACATCTCCGCAGAAAGAGCCGGGGCCTCACGATGATTTGGCCTGCGCTCGTTGCGAGCACACAAGCCAACTCATTGACGAACCTACACTTCTTTCCGCGACATCGAATCCGCTTCGCCGCCTCGCCCCGTCCTCCCTATATTGAGTTGATGCCAGACCAGATGCGCAGCTATCTCGATTTCGAAAAGCCCGTCGCCGAGCTCGATTCCAAGCTCGATGAATTGCGGACGCTTGCGGCCTCCGGCAGCGACATCGCCGAGGAGATCGGGCGGATCGAGGACAAGGCGGCGCAGGCGATGGCCGACCTCTATCTGAACCTGACGCCGTGGCAGAAAACGCTGGTCGCGCGGCATCCGCAGCGGCCGCATTTCAACGACTTCATCAAGGGCCTGATCACCGAGTTCACCCCGCTCGCCGGCGATCGCAAGTTCGGCGAGGACGAGGCGCTGGTGGCCGGCTTCGGCCGCTTCCGCGGCGAGGCCATCTGCGTGATGGGCCAGGAAAAGGGCGATTCCACCGAGAGCCGCATCAAGCATAATTTCGGCATGGCGCGGCCCGAGGGCTATCGCAAATGCGTGCGGCTGATGGAGATGGCGGAGCGGTTCGGCCTGCCGGTGCTGTCGCTCGCCGATTCCGCCGGCGCCTATCCCGGCATCGGCGCGGAAGAGCGCGGCCAGGCCGAGGCGATCGCGCGTTCGACTGATGCCTGCATGGCGCTGACCGTGCCGAACGTCGCCATCATCACCGGCGAGGGCATGTCGGGCGGCGCCATCGCCATCACCACCGCCAACAAGGTCCTGATGCTGGAGCACGCGATCTACAGCGTGATCTCGCCCGAGGCGGCGTCCTCGATCCTCTGGCGCGACGGCTCCAAGGCGCAGGAAGCCGCCAACAACATGAAGATCACGGCCCAGGACATGCTCCGCTTCGGCGTGATCGACAGCATCCTGAAGGAGCCGGTCGGCGGCGCCCATCGCGACCCCGCCGCCATGATCGCCACCACGGGCGACGCCATTGCCAAGGCCTTTGACGAACTCCGGGGTCTGGACGGGGACGCCATCCGCAAGCATCGGCGGCAGAAATTCCTCGATATTGGCCGGAAACTGGGCTGATTCGGGCGGGCTTTGGGGCCCGTTGGACGCGTCCCCCTCCGCCGTCGTCCTGGCTTTCGCCGAGACGACGCTGAATTTGAGGCCGGCCAAACCGTCCCGGAGGCCCCCGGTAACCCCGCGTTAACCCTTTTTTTGCCCAAATCAGCGATCTCAGTGCTGGTTTGGCCGAAAGGCCCAAGTTTCAGCCCAGTTTAAGTCTTCGTTGACCACGCCTTTGGGCCAACGGGCTCGTGATCCCCGTGCGGGTTGCGACCACATGACCCAGAGGTTAGAATTTTAATCAATGGCTTCAGGGCATAAGCGCTGGAGCGTGATTGCGAAAAAGCCCGTCGCGACGGGTCCCGGTCTCCGGTCGGATCATGCTTCAAGATTGGGGTTTGCGCGCGATGCGTTGGACGGTGTGGGGTCCATCTTGATTTCTCGTTCGCTTGCTCGCGCGTTTCTGGTTTCGGTGGCGCTTGCCGCCAGCTTCGTGCTGGCCGGCTGCGACACCGACCAGGTTTCGCTCGCGACCAATGCCAAGGCCAACCAGCCGGTGCCGCCAAAGCTTCTCGCCGCGATGGTCGAGAAGAACATGGATCTGCAATCACCGATCCTGGTGCGCCTGTTCAAGCAGGAGGCCGAGCTCGAGGTCTGGAAGCAGACCCGCAACGGCCAGTTCGCGCTGCTCAAGACCTATCCGATCTGTCGCTGGTCAGGCGACCTCGGCCCGAAGGTGCGCGAAGGCGATCGTCAGGCGCCGGAAGGATTCTACTCGATCAATCCGGGCCAGATGAATCCGCAATCGGCGTACTATTTGTCGTTCAACACGGGCTATCCGAACGCGTTCGACAAGGCTTTGGGCCGCAGCGGCTCGCAGCTGATGGTGCATGGCGATTGTTCGTCGCGCGGCTGCTACGCGATGACGGACGAGCAGATCGCCGAGATCTATTCGCTCGGGCGCGAATCCTTCTTCGGCGGCCAGAAGGCGTTCCAGCTGCAGGCCTATCCGTTCAAGATGACGCCGGTGAACATGGCCAAGCACCGGAACAATCCGAACATGCCGTTCTGGAAGATGATCAAGGAAGGCTATGATCATTTCGAGGTGACGCGGCAGGAGCCGAAGGTCGATTTCTGCGAGAAGAAGTACGTGTTCGACGCGGCGAAGCCGCCCGACGCCAAGCGCGATCCGGTGTTCGACGCGTCCGCTAAGTGCCCGGCCTATGTGATCCCCGAGGAGATCGCCAGCGCCGTGCGCGAGAAGGATGCGCGCGACCAGGCGGAGTACAACAAGCTGGTTTCGCGCGGCACGCCCGTTGCGCGCATGAACACCGGCATCGACGGCGGCATGAACAAGATCTTTGCCGCGAAGATTCCGGAAGGCTCGACCGGCCTGTCGGAGGGCGCCGAAGGCACCACGCTCCAGATGTTGGCGATGGCGAAGGCGCCGGGCACCATCCCTGGACACGTCAATCCGCCGAAGCCGAATCTCGATGCAGCCGCGCCCTCGCCGCAGGAAGAGCCGGTCGTCGCCGTCAGCGCGCCCGCCGCCAGCGCCCGCGTCGCCACCGCA
Source organism: Bradyrhizobium sp. CAR08 (assembly GCF_052871955.1). Taxonomy (NCBI): domain Bacteria; kingdom Pseudomonadati; phylum Pseudomonadota; class Alphaproteobacteria; order Hyphomicrobiales; family Nitrobacteraceae; genus Bradyrhizobium; species Bradyrhizobium sp. CAR08. The sequence continues at coordinate 9,138 of NZ_JBIXJX010000020.1, read as the reverse complement.
GCTCCGCCCGAGAAATCCGGCTTCTTCTCCAATCTCGGCCGCAAGATGGGTGTGGGCAATGCCGACGCCACGGCGACCACGCCGCCGCCGCAGGCCACGGCATCCGTCGCTCCGGCTGCAACGACGACCACGACGCCGCCCACCGCAGCGTCCCGGCTGAAGGCCGCGGTGACCCGGTTCGTACCGGGCCGCGACACGTCCAAGGACGCAGCGAAGGATGCACCGAAGCCGGCTGTTGCCGCTGCCAAACCCGCCGAAGCTGCGAAGCCCGACACCCGCCTCGCCGCAACCCGCCCGACGCTGAAGCCGTCGGTGTCGGATGGCGCGGGTGAAGCGACCCAGATCATGGGCGCCGCGCCGGTGGTGCAATCGAACTCGTTCGACAGCCGGTTTGGGGCGGTGAAGTAAAGCGGGCGCTCCGCTTAATCTCTTCGATCCATCCCAGCCTGACGCCGTCATTCCCCGCGAAGGCGGGGAATCCAGTATTCCAGAGGCACCCCTTATCGATCGAGAAGCTGCGGCGTACTGGATGCCCCGCCTTCGCGGGGCATGACAGCCGAGTTCGGTGTGAGAGCGACGCGCTTCACGCGCGCCCTACGGCGCCAGATACCGCAGCAGCTCCGGATTGCCCCTCACCTCGCCCGCTTCGCCTTGCAGCGCGACGCGGCCGCGGTCCAGCACGTAGGCGTAATCGGCGACGCGGAGCGCGAGGTCGAGGTGCTGCTCGACGATGATGACGGCGATGGTTTTCGCAAGCTCGATCAGGCGCTCGGTGATCTCCTCGATTACGCCGATCCAGACGCCTTCGGTCGGCTCGTCGAGCAGAAGAAGTTTTGGATCGCCCAGCATGGCGCGGCCGATGGCGAGCATCTTGCGCTCGCCGCCGGAAAGCGTGCCGGCGGGCTGGTCGAGGCGCTGGCCGAGCTTTGGGAAGATGGTCAGCACGTGCTCGACCGCGTCGGCTTTCCTGCTCGCGAGCGACCCGACCGCGAGATTGTCGCGCACCGACAGGCGCGCGAACACCGAATGCTCCTGCGGCACGTAGCCGATGCCGGCGCGCACGCGCTCCTGGGTCGCGCGGCGGCTGACGTCGCGGCCATCGAAGGCGACCTCGCCCTTCCACGCCGGCAGTTCGCCGACGATGGTCTTCATCAGCGTGGTCTTGCCGGCGCCGTTGCGGCCCAGCACGGCGACACCGCCGCGCCAGGGAATGCCGAGGTTGACGTCGAACAGGACCTGGCTGCGACCATAGCCGGCGTCGAGATGCTTGATGTCCAAAAATTCAGGCACGGCGCAAATAGATCTCCTGGACGGCCTTGTTGGCCTGGATCTCCGACACCGTGCCGGACGCCAGCACCTTGCCCTGGTCGAGCACGGTTAGACGATCGCAGATGTCGCGGATGAAATCGAGATCGTGCTCGACGATGACCAGCGAGCAATGTTTTTTGATCGGCTGCAGCAATTCACCGGTGACGCGGCGCTCCTCCAGGCTCATGCCGCCGGTCGGCTCGTCCAGCAGCAGAAGCTTCGGCTTGCAGGCCAGCGCCATCGCGATCTCCAGCCATTGCTGCTGGCCGTGCGACAGCGCCGCCGCCGCGTCGAAAGCGCGGTTGGCGAGGCGAAATTGCGTCAGCATGGTCATGACCTGATCGTGCAAGAGCCCGCGCGTGCGCGAGAACACGAGATCGAACAGCGAGGATTGCGCCTGCAGCGCGAGCAGAATGTTGTCGTAGAGCGTCAGCGTCGGCAGCACGGATGTGATCTGAAATTTCAGGCTCATACCGGCGCGGGCACGCTCGGTCGGCGTGAACGCGGTGATATCGGCGTTGACGAAGGAGACCTTGCCCTGTGTCGGCACCTCGGCGCCGGCGATGCACTTCATCAGCGTGCTCTTGCCGGAGCCGTTCGGGCCGATCAGGCCGTGAAACTCGTTCTCGCCGACGGTCAGCGCGGCGCCGTCGAGCGCGGTGAGCTTCCCGAAGATCTTCTTGACGCCGCTGGCTTCAAGGAGCGGCATCGCGCTTCTCCTTCCCGGTCTTCCTGGATTTGCCACCAAAGCTGCCGACCCGCTCGCGCTCGCCGAGCACGAAGCTGATCAGGCCGAGCGGCCGGAACAGAATCACCAGCAGGAGCAGCACGCCAAGGATGATCGGCCAGACCTCGCGGTAATTGTCCGAGAGCCAGAAGCTGACGCCCTCAACGATGACGGCACCGATGACGGCGCCGATCAGCGTGCCGGAGCCGCCGAACAGCACATAGAGCACCACTTGCGTCGAGACCACGACGCCGACCATGTTGGGCCAGACGAAACCTTCGTGGAAGGCATAGAGGCTGCCGGCGAGGCCGGCCACTGCGCCTCCGATCGCAAAAATGATCGCCTTCACATGCTGCGCCTTGTAGCCGAAAAAGGCGATGCGCTGCTCGTTCTCGCGCAATCCCGCGAGCGCCAACCCGAACTGCGAGCGCACCAGAAAGCGGCAGAGGAGATAGACCACGACGAGCAGGCCAAGCACGAGATAATAGAACGGCGGCCCTTCCGAGAACTCGTAACTGCCGAGCGTCATCGAGGAGATCGAGGGGATGCCGTTCTGGCCACCGAGATAGTACCAGCCGCGCGCAAGCCGATCGGCGGCGTAGGATCCGGTCAGCGTGCCCAGCGAGACGAAGATCACGCTGGAGGGATGCCGTCCAAGCAGCAGGAAGCCGCCCAGCAGTAGCGCAAAGGTGAGCCCGATCATGGTGCCCGCGGGCAGCACCAGGAAGATGTTGGTAATGTCGAGATCGCGCGCGAGCAGCGCCACGCCATAGCCGGCCGAGCCGAAAAACAGCGCCTGGCCGAAGCTCATGATGCCGGCATAGCCCCACACCAGGTCGAATGACAGCGCGAACAGCGCGAGGATGATCACACGCGTCGCGAACACCGTGAGGTAGTCCTGCAGCACCAGCGGGGCGAGCAGCGCCACGACGAGCACGACGCCCTCCACGATCGGCAGGATTTTCCGCACCGAACCGGCTTGCCCTGCTGATCCGTGTTCAACCATGGCAACGTTCTGCTCCCCGCCGATCTCGGCGGGGACTGCCTGCTTCACTGCGCCCATCGCTTTCGGCATTCGACTCTAGCATTCCTTGGGATCGACGAGTCCGTCGCTGCGTCCGACGATCTCGTAGTTCCCGCCTTTGGCGACAGCGGTGTACATCTTCATCTTGCAGTGGCGCTTGCCCGGCACCATCTCGGCAGGTCCGCCGGGACCCTCGGCTATCTTGGCATGATCGAGCGCAGCGGCGACCGAATCGCGATCGACCTTGCCGGCTTCCTTGACGGCGGCTTCCCACAGCTTCAGGCCGCGATAGGTGCCGGTGGCGGCGCTGCCGGCAGCGAACAGGAAGTTGCCCGGGAAATCCTTCTCGTAGGCCGCCTGGATTTTTGCGTCGAACGGGTTCTCCTTGGTGAGCACCTTGAAATAATCGAGACAGCTGGCGAGACCCTCGATCTCGGCCGCCTGATTGATGTTGAGCGTGTTCTCGTCATAGTAGACGCAGGCCAGCCGTCCGCCATTCTTGAGAAAGCCGGCCTCGTAGAGCTGCTTGAAGAACGGACCGACGCCGGGCGGGATGACGGTGTTGAAGACGACGTCGACCTTGTTGGAGATGATGCGGTTGACCGTCGAGGAGAAGTCGACCTGGTCGAGTGGATAGTATTCCTCGAACACGACCTCGCCGCCGTTGGCCTCGATCACCTTGCGGGCGTAGACGTTGAGCGTGTGCGGCCAGACATAGTTGGCGCTCGGCAGCGCGAACTTCTTGCCGCCGTTCTTGATCAGCCAGGGAATGAACTCGTCACACTGCTGCGCCGGCGTCGGCCCGGTACAGAACAGATAAGGCGTGCACTCCTTGCCTTCGTAGAGCTGCGGATAGATGTAGAGCGTCTTGCCGCGCGCGACGATCGGGTCCTTGATGGCGTTGCGCATCGACGAGGTGATGCCGCCCAATACCATGTCGACCTTGTCGCGCTGGATCAGCTTGCGGACGTTGCCGACCGCGACGGATTCGTTCGAGGCGGTGTCCTCGACAAAGAGCTCGAGCGGGCGGCCGAGCAGACCGCCGCCGGCGTTGATCTCCTTGATCACCATCTTGGCGACGTTGGCGTCGGCATTGCCGGCGTAGGCAATCGGCCCGGTGAGGTCGGTGGCGATGCCGACCTTGATCGGGGCTTCGGCCGCATTGGCCCAGGGCGCCGGGATCACCCAACTGCCGACGCCGGTTGCGACTGCACCGGAGGCAAAGGCGAGATTCGAAAGGAACCGGCGACGGGAGAGCTGAGAACGATCGGACATGTGACTAAACCCCTTTTCCAGCGATGAGGCCCTGCGGCCGGAATTTGATGAAGACGATGGCGAGAACGAAGACGAGGACATCGGCCACGACGGGCGCCATCACCCAGGGCAGCGCGGCGCTGAGCGTGCCGATGACGCCGGCGCCCGCGACCGGCCCGATGAAGGAGCCGACGCCGCCGACCATGACCGCGACAAAGCCCTGGATCAGGAAGCGCAGGCCGAGATCGGCGAACAGGCTGAACACCGGCACGATCAGTGCGCCGGCAAGGCCGGCAAGCGCCGCGCCGAACGCAAAGGTGGCGCCGTAGATCAGCGGCGTGGAGATTCCGGAGGCGCGGGCCAGCGAAGGATTTTCCAGGGTAGCGCGCACGCGCAGGCCGAAGCTGGTGCGCGCCAGCAGCAGATAGCAGCCGCCCATCACCAGCGCCGTGATGATGATGATGGTGAAGCGCCAGGCCGAGATGTGCATGGCGCCGATGTCGATCGAGCCGCCGATCGGCTCCGGCACGGTGAGATAGAAGCCGCCGATCAGGCCGCGCACGGATTCGCGGATGATCAGGCCGAGCGCATAGGTGCCGAGCATGGCGACGATGGGGGCTGCGTAGAAGCGTCGGATGATCAGCGCCTCCAGCACGAAGCCGAGCGCGCCGACGACGAAGGGCGCGGCGACCATGCCGGCCCAGATCGGCAGGCCATTGGCGTAGGCAAGATAGGTGATGTAGGCCCCGAGCAGGACGAACTCGCCCTGCGCGAAGTTGAAGATGCCCATCATGCTGGCGATGATCCCGAGCCCCAGCACGATCAGGACGATGATCGCGCCGAAGCTCAGGATCTCGAACGCCGCGACGAACGCGTTAGCCATGCGCCGGAGCCTTTCCCGTTCCGAAGGAATCGGAACGGGGCTCCGGCTCGTTGTCTTGACGCGTCCGAAAACGCTTCCCTGTTCCGTTGGCCCGCATCAATGCCTCGCTCACATCTTCTTCCAGTCGCCGATCTGCTCGAAGGCGTGGGCAGCCCGGTAGATGGTGGATTCCTCGAACATGCGGCCGACCAGCATCAGGCCGACGGGCAGGCCGTCGACCATGCCGCAGGGCAGCGACATCGCCGGATGATGGGTGATGTCGAACGGCGCGGTGTTGGAGATCATCTCCAGCGCACGCGCGACATAGTCTTCGCGGCTGGCCGTGGGCTCCGGCAGCTTCGTCGCCTTCATCGGCGTCGTCGGCAGCAGCAGCAAATCGTAGTCTTTGAAGGCCTTGTCGTAAGCCGCGGTCAGGCGTCGGGAAATGTTGAGAGCCTTGCCGTAATAGCGCGGACCAAAAGTGTTGTTGATGTAGGTGCCGAGCAGCAGGAACAGCTTTGTGGTCTCGGACAGGGAATCCGCCTGCCGGCGCCAACCCCGATGGAAATCCATCAGAGTGGTCGAATAGAGGTCGGATCGGCTCAGCCCATAACCGTCGCCATACATCATGGTCTGGGTCATGCCCTCGGTGCCGATCGGCGTCCAGATCGCGGGGCCCATGAGATGCATCGGGATCGAAACGTTCTCGACCGTGGCGCCCAGATCCTTGAAACGCTTTGCGGCCTCCCGCGCGCTCTCGTTGACGGCGGCTTCGGCCGTCGCCTGCTCAAAGCCTTCCTTGAGGATGCCGATCTTCATGCCCTTGACGCCCTGGCCGAGCGCCTTGGTGTACTCCTCGACCTTGGGCGCCTTGATGCGGGGATCGTAGCCGTCGTCACCGGCCAGCACCTCCAGCAGCAGCGCGTTGTCGGCGACGGTCGCCGTCATCGGGCCGGTGTGGTCGACGAACACCTCGATCGGCATGATGCCGGTGTAGGGCACGAGGCCCCAGGTCGGCTTCATGCCATAAGTGCCGCAGAACGAGGACGGCATGCGGATCGAACCGCCCTGGTCGCCGCCGATCGCCATGTCGACCTCGCCGAGCGCGACGACGACGCCGCTGCCTGACGACGAGCCGCCGGCCGAATAGCCCATCTTGTGCGGATTGTGGACGGCGCCGACCGCATTGGTGTGGCTGCCGCCGGACATGCAGAAGGATTCGCAATGAACTTTTCCGGCGATCTCGGCGCCGGCATCGAGCATGCGGGTGACGATGGTGGCGTCGAAATCGGGGACGTAGCCTTCGAGCGTCGCCGAGCCGTTCATCATGGGAACGCCGGCGAGCATGATGTTGTCTTTCAGGGCGACCGTCTTGCCCTTGAGCTTGCCGCTCGCCGCACCCTTCACGGTCGACTTGCGATACCAGGCGTTGCGCGGGTTCTCTTCCGGCGAGGGCCGATAGCCCGGCGTGCGCGGATATTTGACCTCCGGCACCTCGTCCGGCATGGCTCCGACGAGATTGTAGGCCTCGATCGAGCCCTGCATCAGACCGCGGAACGAGGCGACATCGTCGTCGGTCAGCGAAAGGCCGCACTGGTCGGCGACACTGCGCAATTGGGCTGGCGTGGGAAGGACAACTGTCACGGCGCTCTCCTCAAAGGCTTCTTGATCCCTGGAATTGGAATCCCTGGCATTGGAGCCTCATTGGCGCGCGTGTGCGGCGCGCGCCCATCGGCTCTACCTCGATATTACAGACGGAAATATTTTCCTTTTCAAGTATTATTTTGGATTCGGGCGTTTGCAGATGGGGCGCCGGCGTCAGATCGGTTTGATCAGCTTGAAATCGAGGCCATCCGCGCCGGCGAGATACATTTGCATCCGGGTATGACCGTTCCTGACGGTGACGGGACCGCGCGCGCCGCCATAGACGATGTTGCGGCCGGCCGCGAGCATGGGCCCCATCGCCAACGTGCCCGCCTTGTTTGCCACGGCCTCAAGGAAGCGCAGTCCCTCATAGCTGGATTGACCGAGCGAGCCGATCGGGGGGCCGTTCGGTCCGAACATCGCGCGATAGCGGCTCTGGAAGTCGTCGTTGGCCCGCGATCCGATGCCCGGGAAATAGCCGGAGGCACAGAACAGATTTTCGCTGTTGTCGGCGCCGATTCCGAGCAGCACGGTCTCGTCCATCGCCCCGGCCAGCCGCAGCGTCGTGGCGCCGAGGCCGCATTCGCCGAACGCGCGATTGAACGTGATGCTGTCGGTGCCGATCAACGAGATCAGGACGACGTCAGGCCTCGCGGCACGGATGCGCTCCAGATGCGGCTCGTGGTTGTCTTCGCCGAGGGGAACGAACTCTTCGCCGACGACATGGCCGCCGGCCTCCTTGATGTAGCGCTTCACCGCGCGGTGCGACTGCCAGGGCCAGACATAATCGCTGCCGATCAGGTACCAGCGCGCCGCCTTCTTGACGTCGGCAAGCCAGTGGATGGAGGGGCGGCTCTGCCAGCGCGGCGTCTCGCCGATCGCCATGACACCCGGCGTCTGCTCGCCGCCCTCGTAGACGGGCGTATAGATGTAGGGGATACGGTGGCGGGTCGTGACCTTGCGCAGCGCCACACGCACCGCGCTGGTATGCAGTCCCACGATGAGGTCGATCTCATCGGAAGCGATCGCCTGCTCGGCGCGGCTCAGAATCCCGTCGAGCGGCCCGCCGGCATCGTAGATCGAAAGCTCGATCTCGCGCCCGAGAATGCCGCCGCGCTTGTTGATCTCGGCGACCGCGAGCTGCGCGCTGCTTGTCGCGCACGGGCCCCAGACACCGGGCGAGCCGGTGCAGCAAATGAAGCCCCCGATGCGGAGCTTGTTGTGTGCGCCGCGGCGCTTCATGAAATGCGCATCAGCCGGCGACAGGTCGAAATCCGCTGCCGCGGGCGACAGATTCCTGAACAGCAAGGACGGCGGTAACGCCGGACCGCCGTGAGCCGGGAAGTTTACCGTCGCGCGCACGCCAACTCCTGTCTGATACCAGACTTGAAAGCTCATTCAGCAGGCGGCCGCGGCACCCGCCCTATTGTTGGGCAATATCCTATTTTGAAAATATTGAATATTCAAGAATTGAAGTGCATATAGATGCAGCATCGATTGCAAGACATTCACTCATTTGGGTCAAGACAAAGTCTTAGCCGTGGCAAAACCGAACACCCCGATCACTGAACACCTCGCGTACCTGCTCGCGCAAGCCAACCGGGAGATCAACCGGCAGCTCGAACTGCGGTTGAGCAAGGAAGGCGTGCCCGTCGAGCAGTGGCGCATTCTGAAAGTCCTGTCGGATGGCAACGGCCATTCGATGGGAGAGCTCGCGGATGCCGTGCTGCTCAACCATCCGACGCTGACCAAGATGATCGATCGCATGGTCTCGGACACGCTGGTCTACCGCGTGCAGGACCCGAACGACCGCCGCAAGGTCCTGATGTTCATCTCCGATCGCGGCAAGGTGCTGAGCAAGAAGCTCAACTCGCTCGCGGTCGACCAGGAAGAGCACATCCTCGAGAGCTACGGCGACAAATCGACGAGCGAATTGAAGCGGCTGCTGGAGAGCTTGATCGACAGCTCGAATTGAGCTGGCGTGTTTAGCAAGCTCTCTCCACACGGTCGTCCCGGCGAAGGAGATGGAGCCGCGCGCCCCATACTCGATGTCATCGCCCGATTTAATCGGGCGATCCAGTATTCCAGAGACTGACGTGATTGAACCGAGAAGCCGTGGCGTACTGGGTCGCCCGGCTAAACCGGGCGACGACAGTGGAATGTGAGGCGCCGACGTCGCACCTCACACCTGATCGCTAAGCGTACCGCCCGTGGCAGTGCTTGTATTTGCACGGGAAGTAAAATCTCGGAATTGTTTCAGTAGCTTGCAGCTCTGCAAACTGCGCTGTCAATCTTTTGTCAAACGGCCTGCCATCTCGC
>NZ_JBIXJX010000019.1:0-121415 GCF_052871955.1 Bradyrhizobium sp. CAR08 | reverse complement strand
GACTGATCCCGAACCGCCGGCACAACTCCCGCCGGTTCGCCCCTTCCTGCAACGCAAGCCGCACAAACTCCCGTCGCTGATCCATCACCGACACCTCGTTCCAGGGCATGGAAGGCCTCCCGAATCGACCATTCCAGCCCAGTTTGAAGTGTCAGCTATGTCTCCGAACACCTGTCAGTGATCTGTCCGGTCTAAACACCAAGCCGGGCGATGACAGCAGTGGGTTTGGCGGCAATGGGGCCTACCCAAAATACCTCGCCAAAATCCCGCGATACACCTTGGTCAGCTGCTCCAGATCCCTGACCGGCACGCGTTCGTCGACCTGGTGCATGGTCTGGCCGACCAGGCCGAATTCGATCACCGGGCAATAGCTCGAGATGAAGCGCGCGTCCGAGGTGCCGCCTGACGTCGACAGCTCTGGCTTGCGGCCCGTCACTTCCTCGATCGCGGACACCGCGAGTTCGGTGAACGGGCCGGGCTTGGTCACGAACACGTTCGAGTTCGAGGGCTCCCAGACGATGCGGGCGCGAATGCGGTTGCCGCAGGCTTTTGTCAGCCGCGTCTCGACCAGCTCGCGCAGGCTCGCCTGAGTGTGGTTGTCGTTGTAGCGGATGTTGAATTTTGCGCGCGCTTGTCCCGGGATGACGTTGTTGGCGGTGTTGCCGACGTCGACCGAGGTGAATTCGAGGTTGGAGGCCTGGAACTGCGTGCTGCCATGGTCGAGCGGCTCGTCCGAGATGGCCACGATCAGCCGCGCGATATCAGGCACCGGATTGGCGGCGCAGTGCGGATAGGCGACGTGACCCTGCACGCCGTCGACATACAGCGTGCCGGATTGCGAGCCGCGGCGGCCGACCTTGATGGTGTCGCCGAGGGTCTCGACATTGGAGGGCTCGCCCAGCACACAATGATCGAATTTCTCGCCGCGCTCGGCCGCCCATTGCAGCAGCTTGATGGTGCCGTTGATGGAGACGTCTTCCTCGTCGCCGGTGATCAGAAAGGAAATCGAACCTTTGCCGTCGCGCGGCTTGCCGTCGTTCGCGGCGAGATGCTCCAGCACCGCGGCGACCGAGCAGGCGATGCCGCCCTTCATGTCGACCGCGCCGCGGCCGTGCAGAAAGCCGTCCTTCACCTCGCCGGAGAACGCGCCGACGCTCCAGGCGCTCTCGTCGCCAGGCGGCACCACGTCGGTGTGGCCGGCAAAGGTGATGTGCGGCCCGTCAGTGCCGATCCGCGCATAGAGATTGTCGACGTCGGCGGTGCCGGGCTCGCTGAAGGTCACGCGGTGGCACCTGAAGCCCGCCGCATTGAGGGCCTGTTCGAGCACGCCCAGCGCCCCGGCATCGGCCGGAGTTACCGAGGGGCAGCGGATGAGATCGCGGGCAATCGAGAGAGCATCGGTCATGCGCCCCGCTTAACATGCATGCCGCCGGGTGGGCTAGCACTGGGCGGCACAAATTCGATCTCACCCTGCTGGTCCCAGCTTTTCGCCAGCGGCGAGGCGGGCGCGGAGCCATCTTCAACGTCGGCCAACGGATCGGGGCCGAACCGGTTGTCGCCCGAGGTGCCGGGCACAATGAACATTTCCACGAGGCCCCAAAACCACAGAATGTGCACGGCCCAGGCGACGGCAAGAACCCAGTTTGAATTGGTGGGCAGCAGGTCCGAGAACTGGTCGAACAACGCAGGCACGACGAAGAACGGAACCAGCCACCAGCCGCTCCGGTCGCGATCGTGCAGCCGCTTGGTCACGGTTGCGAGATAGATCCACAGGAATAGCAAAGTGCCGAACACTTTGAGGATGAGGGTCGCCCGATCGGCCGTAGCCAGCTGACGATAGGCCCTGGGATCGACCACGTCGAAGATGTCGTCGACACCGAAATCGAAGTCGACTTTGAAGTTGAAGGCGAAAGTTGCCGCCCCGTTCAGCACCTTGATGGCCTGGTCGATCATCCCGAGCATGCAGGCCAGCATCATGACGATCAGCAGCGCCTGCCACAGCAGCGCGCGGTTGATGCGGCCGTCGAAGCGGAAGAGATACCAGATCCAGTCCATACCAAAGGCTCCGGGCGGGAAAGGTCGCCCGGATGTTGGTCGCGATGGGGGGAGGGCGGGTTCGATGGACCCTCGGTGTCGTACGGCAGCTGGTGCCGCGAATCAATCCCGCAGCAGCTCGTTGATGCTGGTTTTGGAGCGCGTGCGCTCGTCGACGCGCTTGACGATGACGGCGCAGGCGGTGCTCGGGCCGATCTGGCCGTTCTTCATGGGCTTGCCGGGCAGCGCGCCGGGAACGACGACCGAATATTCCGGCACCTCGCCGATGAAGATCTCGCCGGTCTCGCGATCGACGATCTTGGTCGACGCCCCCAGGAACACGCCCATCGACAGCACCGCGCCCTTGCGCACGATCACGCCCTCGGCGACCTCGGAGCGCGCGCCGATAAAGCAATCGTCCTCGATGATCACGGGCTCGGCCTGCAGCGGCTCGAGCACGCCGCCGATGCCGACGCCGCCGGAGATGTGCACGCGCTTGCCGATCTGCGCGCAGGAGCCGACGGTCGACCAGGTGTCGATCATGGTGGATTCATCGACGTAGGCGCCGAGATTGACGAAGGACGGCATCAGCACGACGTTGCGGGCGATGAAGGCGGAGCGGCGCACGATGGAGCCGGGGACGGCACGGAAACCGGCATCGCGAAAGCGGTTCTCGCCCCAGCCGTCGAACTTCGAGGGCACCTTGTCCCACCAGGCCGCCTTGCCGGGGCCGCCGGAAATGGCGCCCATGTCGTTGAGGCGGAACGAGAGCAGCACCGCCTTCTTCAGCCATTGATTGACCTTCCACTTGCCGTCGGCCCCGCGCTCGGCAACGCGGGCCTCACCCTTGTCCAGAATCTCCAGCGCGTGATCCACGGCCTCGCGGACCTCGCCCCTGGTCGAGGTCGAGACGCCGTCGCGCGCCTCGAAGGCGCCGTTGATGGTGGATTCGAGGACGGACAGGGACATTTGGCGATCCTTGAGCAGCATTTGCGGGGAATTTGGATCGCTTTTTCGGGACTTGGAGCGAGAGAGTCAAGAACGCAGTCGGCCATGTCCCGGCGCGTTCGGACGCGCCCGGGACATGGCCGGCGGCTATTTTGATGTGCCCGCGAGATCGATGCCGTTCACGATACCCTCGCAGAGGCCGGCGAGCTCATTTCCGAGTTCGGTCAATGCCGGTGAACGGTAGCGCGCGAAGGCCATAGCCGGATCAAGCCATCGCAGTTCGGCTTGACCGTCTGGAAAGCCGATCACGGCGAACTTCAGGGGGGCCTCGAGCAGCGCCGCGCTATCGGCGGTCAGCAGCCGCGACATCAGGCGTGGGTGGAAAAACAGGACCTGACGCGCGGGGCCGATGGCGAAGCCGCCACGACTGAGCAGCATTTGCGGGTCGATCTCGTGCAGGATCCAGAGGTCTGCCGCAATGATTCCCTGCTTCAAGCGGGTGACCACCTCTTCGACGGTCAACGAAGAGGTGACCGACCGTTGAAACGAGCTTGCGGCCGAACCGCATCCGGAGAAGGCCACAGGTTGCGGTGTTTGCGTCATCGGATCAGCCTTCGCCCGGCTTCGGTGCCCGGCTCGCATCGAACGCTTCGAGCGTCCGTGCCGAGTAGACCAACGACGCCCCCGCACCGATCGCAATCGCCACGCCGAGGGCCTCGGCGAGCTCCTCACGGCTCGCGCCGAAACGTGCGGCGGCGGCGGCGTGAACCGCAATACACCCGTCGCAGCGGGCGGTCACGGCCGCCGCCAGCGCGATCAACTCGCGCGTCTTTCCGTCCAGCTTTCCTGTCTGGGGGCCAGCCGCGCCAAGTTCGCGATAGCCCTTCAGCGTCGCCGGGCTTAGGGCACCAATGTCGCCGATCCGCGCCAGCAAGTCGCTCCGATAGGCGCTCCAATCCATCATCATTGTCTCTCTCCTCGAACGGCGGGTTGTTGCCGAGCTCGAGAGATAGACGTGCGGTCTCGCGGGAGCCATCAGCTATGGGCGTATGGCCGCTATACAGCTTGCCGAAGCGTCAGGCGAATTGACGGAATTCTCCCGCGATGAAGTCCACCACGGCGCGAACCCGCCGGACCTTGCCGGTGTCGCGATGAAATCCCAGCCACAGCTCGCGGCTCGGGACGGGCGCCGGCGTCTTGATCGAACGAAGCGCGGGATAGGCCGAGGCCAGCCGAGTCGGCAAGCAAACCAGCCCCGCGCCGGCGGCGGCCGCAGCGGCCTGACCATCGCGGCTATTGCTGCAGAATCCAACATGTGCCTGCGGCAAATAGCGACGCAGCCACTTCGTCTCCGCAACGCTTTCGGCGAGCGCCGCGTTCATTGTAATGAGCGCAGCGTCGGCGCCACCGTCCGAAAAATCGGGCGGTCCCTTTGCCTTGAGATAGGCAGCAGCAGCATAAAGCTGGAACGGAATGCTGCCGATCTTCCGCTGCATCAGTCCGTCCTGCTGGAAGCGCCCGAAGCGTAGGGCGACATCTATCTCCCGCCACGTGAGGCTCAGGGCCTCGGCGTCAGTAACCAGCTCGACGGTGACGGTCGGATGCGCCGCGCAGAACTTCGCCAGCAAAGGCGAGAGGATCCGTGCCCCGAGCCATTCGGGCGAGGTCACGCGCACCGTTCCGGTCAGTCCAGCGCTGCTGCCGACTGCGATCCGCTGCGCCGCCAGTGCTGCGTCCTCCATCCTCTCGGCATAATCGAGAATCTGCCGTCCGGTGTCGGAGAGCCGAAGGCCGGACGGAAGGCGGTCGAACAGGATCGCACCGAGCTTGCTTTCGAACAGTTCGAGGCGCCGGCTCATTGTCGGTTGCGTGGTGCCCAGCTTTCGTGCGGCACCCGAGAGGCTTTTTTCGCGAGCCAGGTGCAGGAAGTAGCGCAGGTCTTCCCATTCGATCGCAGCCAAGTCTGTCGGCTTCTGAGGCACGGTCGCTCCTGCGTTGCTGCGGGGGTCAGCCGATCGCGAGCGACTGCAGAAACCCAGTCAGATCGTCGGTGACGTGGTCGACATGGGCCGCATCACGGCCCGCCAGTTCCCAATCTTCACGCACCAGTTGCTTGGTGCCGTCCGGCACCACGAGTATCGTGGTCATGCCGAGCTCGTGCGGAACGGTGAGGTTGCGGGCGAGGTCCTCGAACATCGCTGCGCGGGTCGGATCGACCGAATGGTCGGCGAGAAACTTCCGGTAGGTCTGTGGCGCCGGCTTCGGCTCGAATTCGGCGGCGATGATGTCGAACACGCCGTCGAAATGCGTGGCAAAGCCGAGTCGCGCCAGCACCGCATCGACATGATCGACCGAGCCGTTGGTCAGGATCAGCTTTCGTCCCGGCAGTTTTGCAATGGCCTCGCCCAGGGCCGGGTTCGGCTCCAGCGGGGAATGGTCGATCTTGTGGACATAGGCGAGATAGTCGTCGGCGCGTACACCATGCAGGGTCATCATGCCACGCATGGTGGTGCCGAAGCGCTGGTAATAATCCTTCTGGATCTTGCGCGCTTCCACCGGTGTCAGATTGAGCCAGTTGCAAACGAACTCGGTGATCCGCGCATCGACCTGCTGCCACAGATTGACGTGGTGCGGATAGAGCGTGTTGTCGAGGTCGAACACCCAGGTGTCGATATGGGCAAAGGCGCGGGAGGAGGTCATTTTCACTCTCTATCCGTTGACCGCGGCGGCGCCCCACCCTCAATCGTCGTCCTGGCGAAAGCCAGGACCCATACGCCGTGACCGATCATTGGGACACTGCGGTCGTCGTTCTTCGCCAAATCCAATCCTGGGGTAATGGGTCCTGGCTTTCGCCAGGACGACAGCGGCGTGCGTGGCACCGGTACCATCACAACAGCACCCGTCACGGCATTGCAAACCGCAGCGTCTTGCCGCCGCTCGACATGTCCACCGCGCTAAAGCCCGTGGCCGCGAAACCGCGCGCGCCGCAGTCGGTCTGCTCGTTGGTCTCGAACTTGGTCTCGCGCGTGCAAAGCTGCTTGTCGCCGCCCCAGTTCAGCGGCTTGTCCTTCAGCTTGACGATTCGGTTATCGGCGTCGATGGCTTCCGCGAAGCTGAATATCTGCTTCGGCTGGCCGCTCACATCAGGGTGCAGGCAGGTCTTGGGGTCGATGCGATACCAGCCACGGCTCGTCACCGATTTGCCGTCGTCGGTGGCGACCGCCGCCATCACCTTGTGCGCGGTGTCGTTGCACCAGGTGAGGCCTGTCGCAGACGGCGTCTGCACGGCATCGACCATGGTCTTGAAGAAGTTCGGCGACGACAGGATGTCGGACGACAATCCGCGGCTCTTCAGGAAAGCGGCCAGCGCGCCTTGCGTCTTCGGCCCGTCGACGCCGTCGATCGGCGCGGCGTCGTAACCTGCGATCACCAAAAGCCGCTGGATGCCGGCCAGGCGGGCCTGGTCGTCGTCATACTCGGAGTCCTCGGCGAGATAGGCGACGAAATTGCCGTCCGCGCCTTGGGTCGGGGTGATCTGGGTGAAGGCGGCTTGGGTCTGGCCGCTGCGGCACTGCCGCGCTGCCGCGATGACGAAATTGTCCTGCGCGACGCACAGCGTGTCGCTGCCGTTCTGCGGGATCGGGGATGCGCCGTAGACGCCGAGCGCGCGGGCGTTGAGCAGGATGCGGTCGGCGGAGAGCGTGCCCTGCACCACCACGCGGCAGGTGGCGGGGTCGATCCTGAACCAGCCGCGCGTCGCGGTCGCCGCCTTGTCGTCGATGCCGATCGCGGCCTCGACGACATAGGACATGCGGTTGCAGATTTTCAGGTCGGCGAAGGCCGGTGCGGAGGAGAACACGAACGAGATGGCTGCGGCAGGGAGCGTCATCAGGAAGCGCGTCAGGACGGAGCGGCGAGGCCGCCGCTCTCCCAGCACTGTTCCTGTCCGCTCTTCTCTCACTTGTGGATCAGCGTGCCCGTGCCGGTGTTAGTGAAGAGCTCGAGCAGCACCGCGTGCTGCATCTTGCCGTCGATGATGACGACGCCCTCCACGCCCTGTTCGAGCGCGTAGATGCAGGTCTCGACCTTCGGGATCATGCCGCCCGATATGGTGCCGTCCGCGATCAGCTTTCGCGCGTCCTTGACCGAGAGCTGCGGGATCAGCTTCTTGGACTTGTCGAGCACGCCCGGCACGTCGGTGAGCAGCAGCAGCCGCTTTGCCTTCAGCGCGCCGGCCACGGCACCTGCGAAAGTGTCGGCGTTGACGTTCAGCGTCTGCCCCTCTTTCGAGGTCGCGAGCGGCGCGAGCACGGGGATCAGCTCGTAGCCGATCAGCTGGTTGAGCAGCGTGAGATCGACTTTCTCGGGATCGCCGACGAAGCCGAGATCGACCGCCTTCTCGATGTGCGAGTCCGGATCCATGATGGTGCGCGTCGTCTTGGACGCCTTCACCATATTGGCGTCCTTGCCAGAGAGCCCCACGGCCTTGCCGCCGGCCTCGTTGATGTAGCCGACGATCTGCTTGTTGACGGAGCCGGCGAGCACCATCTCGACGATCTCGATGGTGGCGGCATCGGTGATGCGCAGGCCGGCTGCGAATTCCGAGACGATGCCGAGGCGCTTGAGCATGGTCGCGATCTGCGGGCCGCCGCCATGCACCACCACCGGATTGATCGCGGTCTGCTCGAGCAGCACGATGTCGCGGGCAAAATTCTTCGCGGTCTCCTCGTCCCCCATGGCATGGCCGCCATACTTGATGACGATGGTTTCCTCGTCATACTGCTGCATGTGCGGCAGCGCTTCGGACAGGATGCGGGCCTGGTCGAGCGGGGAGATTTCGGTCATGAGGCGGATCTCGCTGGCGGGATACTCGGGCCGCGTTCTATCCGATTGGCGGGCGGGGCGCAAAGTGATGTTCTTCCCCTCTCCCCTTGCGGGAGAGGGTGGATCGCCGCGATAGCGGCGAGACGGGTGAGGAGTTCTCTCCGCGCGCGCAATAGTGAGTTCGTGGAGAGAACCCCTCATCCGGCGCTTCGCGCCATCTTCTCCCGCAAGGGGAGAAGGAACAAAGAGCCACTATTTCTTTCCCACCACCGCCGCGAGCGTCACTGCCAGCCAGCTCAAGATCATCACCGATCCACCCGTCGGCGCCGCATATGGAAACAGCGAATGGCCGGCATATTGCCGCAAGGTGAGGTCGCCCGCGAACAGCGCGGCGCCGGCTGCGAAGCCGGACGCGGCGATGATGCCAATTCCGCCGTGCAGAAGGCCGCGCCCGAGCAGGGCGACGGTCGCGAGTATGGCGGTTGCATGAAACAGCAGCATGGCGCTTGCGGCGGCGAGCCGGCTCGCATCGCCGCCATGCGCGGAAGCGGCGGCCAGCGCGACGCCGGCGGCGCCCATCATACCGGCAAGCCCGATCAACAGGCGGAACGCCGCCATTACGAGGTGCGCTCTTCCAGCAGCTTGGCGATCGCGGCGCGCAGCTCGGCCATGCCGGTTGCGCTCCGCGACGAGGTCGCGAGCACGTTCGGGAACGCGGCCGGACGCTTGGCGAGCGCGGCCTCGGTCTCGACGATGCGCGATTGAAGCTCGGCGGCCTTGATCTGGTCGGCCTTGGTCAGAACCAGCTGGTAGCTGACCGCGGAGCGATCGAGTGTCTTCAGGACTTCGAGATCGACGTCCTTGAGGCCGTGCCGCGCGTCGACCAGCACGTAGACGCGCGCGAGGCTCGCGCGTCCGAGCAGGAATTTGTGGATCAGCTCGGTCCAGGACGCGACCTGGCTCTTCGGTGCCTTGGCATAGCCATAGCCGGGCATGTCGACCAGGCGCAGGTCACTTTTCCCGGGGACCTCGAAGAAGATCAGCTCCTGGGTGCGGCCCGGCGTATGCGAGGTGCGCGCGAGCGCGTTGCGGCCGGTCAGCGCGTTGATCAGGCTGGACTTGCCGACATTGGAGCGGCCGGCAAAAGCGATCTCCAGCCCCGCCATCGGCGGCAGCGTTTCAGTCGAGGGCGAGGCCCAGATGAACTGCCAGTCGCGCGTGAACAGCTTTCGCCCGACCTCGATCAGCTTCGCATCTTTGTCGTCGGTCATGCGAAGGCTTTCTGTTTGTCCGCGTCATTGCGAGCGAAGCGAAGTAATCCAAAAATGCATCCGCGAAGGGACTCTGGATTGCTTCGTCGCTTTGCCTCGCAATGACGACCGCTACGTCGCCTTCTTCGCGAACGTCGCCTTGAGATTGTCAAACAGCTCCACCTTCACGCCGTTGCGGCGCATGATGAAGCTCTGCTGAAGCACCGAGAGCGTGTTGTTCCAGGCCCAGTAGATCACGAGGCCCGCCGGGAAGCCCGCCAGCATGAAGGTGAAGATCAGCGGCATCCAGTTGAAGATCATCTGCTGCGTCGGATCCGGCGGCGTCGGATTCAGCTTCATCTGGAACCACATCGTGATGCCCATGATGATCGGCCAGATGCCGAGCGCGAGGTAGTGGCCGAACACGGGAATGGTGGTCGGATCGAACGGGATCAGCCCGAACAGAGTGAACAGGTTGGTCGGGTCCGGCGCGGAAAGATCCTTGATCCAGCCGAAGAACGGCGCGTGCCGCATCTCGATGGTGACGAACAGCACCTTGTACAGCGAGAAGAACACCGGGATCTGGATCACCACGGGAAGACAGCCGGCGACCGGATTGATCTTCTCCTTGCGGTAGATCTCCATCATCTCCTGCTGCTGCTTCACCTTGTCGTCAGGGTAGCGCTCCTTCAGCGCCTGAAGCTGCGGTTGGACCGACTTCATCTTCGCCATCGAGGCGTAGGACTTGTTCGCCAGCGGGAAGAACAGGAGCTTCACGATCACGGTCACGAGCAGGATCGAGATGCCGAAATTGCCGAAGAATCGGTAGAAGAAGTCGAGGCCGAGGAACATCGGCTTGGTGATGAAGTAGAACCAGCCCCAGTCGATCAACAGATCGAAATGGTTGAGGCCGAGTTCCTTGTTGTAGCCGCCATGGCCGGCGAGCGGGAAGTTGATGCCGACAACGCTGGCTTCCTTGGCGCCGGCGAACAGCCGCGCGTTCGCGGTCGCGGAGCCGCCGATCGCGACGGTGACCGGATCGAGCAGATAATCGGTCTGGTAGGTGTGGACGTTGCCACTCGGATTCGACGAGAAGCGCGCCTGAATCTGCGCACTGGTGTCCGGCAGCAGCGCCGAGGCCCAGTATTTGTCGGTCATGCCGAGCCAGCCATTGGTGGCCTTGAAGTTCACCGTCCTGGCTTCGTCGATTTTCTTGTAGGCGTATTCCTGCAAGCCATCGAGATAGCCGATCAGGCCTTCATGCAGGATGTAGTAGCCGGAGACCTGCGGCGTGCCGTGGCGCGAGATCAGTGCGAACGGATAGAGCGTGACCGGCGCGTTGCCGACATTGCTCACCTCGTCCTTGACGGTAAAGAGGTAGTGGTCGTCGACCGAGATGGTGCGACGGAAGTTGAGGCCCTCGCCATTGTCCCATTTCAGCAGCACCGGGGTCGTCGGCGTCAGGCTGCCGCTGCCGTCCTGCTGCCAGACGGTCTGCGCGTCCGGCAGTTTCGCCGTCACGCCCGTCGCCGGTACCCAGCCGAACTCGGCGTAATACGGCTCCGCGGTCCCCGAGGGCGAATACAGAATAATCGGCGGTGACTTCGGATCGACCGTTTCGCGGAATTGCACCAGCGCGACATCGTCGATGCGTCCGCCCTTCAGCGAGATGCTGCCGGCGATCCGCGGCGTCTCGATCTTCACGCGCGGGCTGGCAGCAATGGCGGTGTCACGGCTTTGAACCGGCTGGGCTTGCTGGTTCGCGCTCGGCGTCGACGGCTGGGCCGTGCTGCCGGCCTGCGGCGTGGCGCCCGGCGTAGCGGAAGCCGTCGGCTGCGGCGTGGTCTTCTGCAGCTCGGCCTGCGCCTGTTGCTGGGCGCGCTGCTTCTCCATCGCCGGCATGTTGTAGAAATATTGCCAGGCGATCAGCACGAAGCCCGACAGAATGACGGCGAGGATGGTATTGCGGTTGTCGGTCATCATTCTCTCGTCATCAATCCGGTTTGCGGCTGGTCGCAGGAGCGGGGCCGGGCTTTAAGCCGTCGGTTGTTGGGCTGCTTTTTGAGCCGCGTCCCTTGTGCGTATGCCGCGCGGGCTTCGCGAACGCTATGCGCAGATCGTCGAGCATGGTGGCGAAGCCGCGCGAGAGCGCGTCCCTTCGGCCGACCAGCACATAATCATGATGGGGCTGCATCGACACCGGATCGAGCCGCTTCACCAGTTCGCGAAGCCGGCGCCGGATGCGATTGCGCTCGGGGGCGTTGCCGTTCTTTTTGGTGACGGTGAAGCCGATCCGGATCGGGCCGCTATCGTCGCGACCGCGGCTTTGCAGGACGAACGCGGGGCTATTCACCCGCGCGCCATTGGCAACGGCGAGGAAATCCGCTCGCTGCCTCAGCCGATCCATGATGAAATCCCAAAAAGGGGGTCCGGCTCAGGCGCTCAGACGCTTGCGGCCGCGAGCGCGGCGGGCGGCGAGCACCTTTCGGCCGCCGGCCGTGGCGAGACGGGCACGGAAGCCGTGACGGCGCTTGCGCACCAGTTTGCTGGGTTGATAAGTCCGCTTCACGGGTTTTTCTCCGCTGACCGGGCAATTTGCCTGTAGAATTGATGATAAAGTCCGGAAGATGCTGCCCAAAACGGGCCTTTTTCGGCCCCAAGAGAGCCGCTCCCGGCGGTCACACCGGGTCATCGCGGACAATTGCGCGGCTTATAAGCGAGCGCCTTCTTTTCGTCAACGCCGCACAAGAGCTCAATTCCGGCGAATATCGCTGTTTGTGCGGGGTTTTTAACCCTTGAGGTAGCGACTCGCCAAATCTGCGCTTACATCCGACCTTGGGAGATTGACGATCTGTAATTTGACCGCGCTGGGGGCGGGCCGCATCTTCATACGCGCCAAACCCTTCACCAGCCAAATCTTCAACCCGGTAAAGGCAGCGAGGGCGAATTTCGTGGCAGCGACAGACCTCCAGCCGATCCAGGATGGGGATCAGCGGGACCCGCCGGCGGCGCTGCCGCGTGGGACGCGCGGACTTGGGCTGTCCGGCAAGCTGCTGCTGCTCACCGTCCCCCTGGTGATGATCGCGGCCATCCTGCTCTACGTGCCGGCCATCGCCAACTTCTGGGTCAACCGGCTCAACGACCGCGTCGCCGCGGCCAACACGGCAGCGCTGGTGCTCGATGCGGCGCCGCTCGGCATGGTCCCCGATTCGCTCTCGCGCGAGATCCTGAAAAGCATCAATGCGCGCGCCGTCGCCATCAAGATGGGCCAGCAGCGTCGCCTGCTCGCCAGCGACAATCTGCCCGCCGCCATCGAGCACGATATCGACCTGCGCGACATGACGGCGTGGGAGGCGATCACCGGCTCGTTCCGGATGATGCTGGAGACCGGCAACCAGGCCATCCGGATCGTCGGGCCCGGCGTCGGCAACGCCCAGTTCATGGAGATCGTCACCGACGAGCTGCCGCTGCGGCAGTCGATGTACCGATTCTCCCGCAACGTCGTGGTGGTCGCGCTGATCATCGCGGTGCTGACCGCCGGCCTCGTCTATCTCGCCATGCATTATCTCTTCGTGCGCCCGATGCGGCGGCTGACCGCGAGCCTGGTCGGCTTCCACGAAAATCCCGAGAGTTCAGCGGGGATCATCGTGCCGAGCCAGCGCAGCGACGAGATCGGCGTTGCCGAGCGCGAATTATCGGACATGCAGCGCGACCTGATGTCGATGCTGCATCAGAAGAGCCGGCTCGCCGCCCTCGGCCTCGCCGTCTCCAAGATCAATCACGACCTGCGCAATCTGCTGGCCTCGGCACAACTCTTGTCGGACCAGCTCGCCAGCGTGCCGGATCCGCGGGTGCAGCGCTTTGCGCCAAAACTCGTCCGCTCGCTCGAGCGCGCCATCGCCTTCTGTCAGTCGACCTTGTCTTACGGCCGCGCCCAGGAAGCCGCGCCCGACCGGCGCATGATCATGATCGAGCCGGTGGTGCTTGAGGTGCGCGAGACCGCTGGCCTTGCCTCCGACGCCTCGATCTCCTGGGTCGCCGCAATCGAGCGCGGGCTCGCGGTCGATGCCGATCCCGACCAGCTCTTCCGCGTGCTGCTCAACCTCGTCCGCAACGCCGCCCAGGCGCTGGAAAGCCATGCGTCCGCCGAGGGCGGCGCGCAGCAGATCCGGATCACGGGAAAACGCGAGGGCGCGGTCGCCATCATCGAGGTCTCCGATACCGGCCCTGGCGTGCCGCAGAAGACCCGCGAACACCTGTTCGAGGCATTCCAGACCTCCGGCCGCCCCGGCGGCAGCGGCCTTGGCCTTGCCATCGCCGCCGAGCTGGTCCGCGCCCATGGCGGCGACATCCATCTGGTCGAAGGCACCATCGGTGCCACCTTCCGGATCGTCATCCCCGACCGCCCCGTGGAACTGCTCTCCGTCCGCAACGAGCGGGCGCGGGCGTAGGCCGGCCGGCGGCTGAGTGCGGAAACCGTCATTTCCCAGCAAAATCACCTCAATCCGGACCTTGCCAATTGGGGCAAGAGCGGTTAGTCAGGGCGCTCTTTCGCACCCCTCCGGCGTCGCCGGGGGCTGCCTGCGGGCCACGCCCGCAATGTCAGCGAAAAACGCGCCCGTAGCTCAGCTGGATAGAGCATCAGACTACGAATCTGAGGGTCGGACGTTCGAATCGTTCCGGGCGCGCCATTTTCGAATACGCGATCGACGCCGATTTGCCGCATCCATTCGTTTCGTCCGCAGGCGGCGCACCCGTTTCGGCGCGATGACAATCAATTGCACTGTTCGGGATTCTGCGTACCGCCGACAAAGCCCGCTTTAGCGCCGCCCTACATCTTGCGCCGCCGGATCCGAACCAAGCCCCTTGCTCGTCAGCAAACGGTTGAACTGATCGGCGGAAAAAAGCTGCCCGTCCGGAGCCCTGATCGACACCACAAAACCATTCACCGCATGCTTGCGGGCCAGGATCACCGCAACGATCGCGCTGTCACGGAAATCCACGGTGCGGCAGTCGTCTTTTACAGCTTCGATGATGAATGTCATTTGGCCTACGACCACCGTTGGCACGCGCCAATTGCGCGCCCGGCCACTCAATCCCGTATCGGTGAAAATGATATTGCCGACAAGCCGGCTATTGACCCGATTGAACCGCAACCATACCCATATTGGGGGAAACAGCAGACCGGTCCTGCCTCACGCGCGGTGCGCCACGGATACATAGAACCGGCTTGTGGGCGTCGGACCGGACATCCGTAGAAGCGGGGACTGGTGATGGTTGGTACGACTGAAGGCGAGGACATCGCGTCGGATTTGATCCGAACCGTCTCCCGCCACTCGTTGGCCTACATGCTGTGCGCAGCCAGCGAAATGTTCCGCCACTACGATTTCGATCCGCTGGACTTGATGATCATTCATGCGGTCCTGAACGCCAACGTTCTCAAGATCATGAAGTCCCCCGAACTCGACCGGCAATTTGGCAGTATCCAGGCGGTGGAGCCGGACAAGATCAAGCAGGGCGTTTCCCGTGCCGCCCTGTCCCGCTTTTTCGGTCTGCCGATCGAAACCGTTCGGCGGCGCGCCGATCGCTTGAAGAAGCAAGGCATTTTCCGCGAGACCGACCAGGGTCTGATCGTAACCGAAGCCAACCAGTTCAAGTTCGGCAATAATCACGAGTTGCAGAGAACCAACATGCTCCTGGTGCGGAAATTCCTCCGTGACCTGACGGAAGCGGGCGTTGAGCTTCCCGGCGGGATTTGATGGACCATTGGCGCTTCCGAATCGGGACCGCACCAGACGGTGCGCCATTCATCATCCGGCTTTCACGCGCTCTTCGGCCGAAAAGCGACGATGGATCCGCTTGGCTCGTCTTCGCGCATTGCCGCCTCGATTGCCTTCGCCAACGCAGCCTGGTCGAATGGCTTTGATAAACGCGGCAGGCTGGATCGTTCGTTGCTGGGAATCTCTGCGTATCCCGTGCTCAGGAGGATGATCGTCCCGGGGCGCTCCGCGGCGACAGCGCCGGCCAGCTGCAGTCCAGTCATCCCAGGCATGGCAAATTGTCCTCCCCTGACGACGCCGAATCATCCTCGGCACCAAGATCGTTTCCGCCTGACAGGGACCGCGCCGATGATCGGCCGCGACATCCGTACCTCGTCAGACGAGAATCAGTTGAGAATAATACCGGCCGCGAGCCTGCACCGCAAAGTGTCAGCAAGTCGGCCGATTCCCGCACAAGATGCATACCGCGCGACCGACCGTGATACGCGAGGGCAACGTCACGCGCTGCTGCGCAGGCAAGGGCGCGGTGCGCTATGAATGGTAAGATCCAGGCACGCTCGGCCGGCGGTGCGAGGTGCAGCACGCAACATCACTTGTAATCTGCTTCACACGCAAATGCGCCCAATGACGCTAGACAAAACAGGTCGCGCCTCCGCGCGGCCTGTTCGGAGCTGGCGATGATGGCTGCACTGGCAAAGGCGATATCCCGCGCGACGAGAACCAACGTTGATGTCGAAACTCTGAAAGTCCTCGTGATCTTTTCGGGCGCGGGCTTGCTGCTCTCTCTCGTGGCCGCAATGATCTACGGGCAGGCTGGCAACGCCGCTTTGTTTTGAGATCCGGCGCGCCGGGTCGTCGAAGTGCGTCGTCTCCTTAACGAACCGTTTATCGAGCTTCGCGGCAGCCGTAACCGCGGGTTAACCATGGATATTTACGGTGCAGCAAGTCTCTAGGCTGTGCCTGTTAGTTGATTTCGAGTCCAACCCCATGGCGTTCGGTAGAAGCGCATCTCCGCGAAGCATCGCCCCGACGGAGCCCGCGGCTTCGTGGGAAGCGCCGCGGGCTGCGGCGGCGACGCCCGACAACACCGCCCCCGCGCTGATCAAGGGATCGCTGACCCTCACCGGCGCGTTCTCTTTCCTGCGTGAGAACGGCCGGCGCATCCTGATGCTGGCGCTGGCACTCTTCGCGCTCGGCGTCGCCGTGCTGATGGTGCTGCCGGTCCGCTATGCCGCGACGGCGCTCGTCGTGGTCGATCCTCGCGAGCTGCGCGTGACCACGGATCAGGACGTGCTGCCTGGCATCGGCCAGGACGCCGCTGCGCTTCAGAGCCAGATCGAGATCGCCAAGTCGGACGGCTTTCTCCGGCCCCTGATCGAGAAGCTCAAGATCGCCGACGACGAGGATATCTCAGGCGGTCATACCGACATGACGCGCCTGCTCGAAAAACTCCGCAGCCGCCTCGATATCTCGCGTCGCGGCCTGACTTACGTCATCGCCATCTCGTTCACCTCGAACAGTGCGGAGCGGGCAGCGTATTATGCCAATGCCATCGCAGAGGCGTTCGTCGCGACCCAGAGCCGCGTGCGCAGCGATGCGACGGACGAGGCGGCCGACTGGCTCAAGGACCGGCTGAAGACGCTCAGCGAGCGCCTGCGCGTCTCGGAAGACGCCGTCGCAGCCTTCCGGCTCGAGCACAAGATCCTCAATGCCGGCAAGGATTCCACCACCCAGCAATTGCGGGTGACCGACCTGAACCAGCAGGTCTCCGCGGCTCGTGCGCGCACCGAGGAAGCCAAGGCGCGTTACGAGCAGGTGCAGCGCGATCTCAAGGCCAATGTCGAAGGTCCGGTGAAGCAGGATCTCCTGAGCATGCTGCGCGCGCAGCGCTCGACCCTGAACGACCAGATCGCACAGAAGAAGGCGGTCTACGGCGACCGCCATCCTGATCTTGCGATCTCCTACAGCCAGTTGGCTGACATCAACAGGCAGATCGAGGTCGAGCGGAAGAAGAACATCGACACCGCGAAGTCCGAATACGAGGCCCAGCTCGAGCAGCAGGCCGCGCTGGAAAAGCAGCTCAAGGCGGTCGAGACGCAGATGCTGGTGGACGGCCAGGCGCTCGTGAAGCTGCAGGAGCTGCAGCGCGATGCCGATGCCAACAAGAACATCTACGAGCAGTTTTTGTCGCGGTTCAAGACGACCAACGAGCAGCGTCAGCTTCAGAGCTCGCAGACCAAGATCGCTTCGCCCGCGATCCCGCCGCTGCGCTCGACGCGTCCGCCGCTCGCCTTGCTGCTCGCCGCGCTCGCGATCGGCTCGCTGCTGACGTCAACCGCTACGGTTGCGGCGATGACGAGCATGTCCGACAAGTCCGATCCTGCCGAGGCTCCGGCTCGAACGCCCGCGCGGGCGGAGGCGAGGGAGACGCCCAAGCGGCAAGCCCAACGTCCGGCTCCGGCCGTGCAGCAACCCGAGGCGATGCCGAACCTTCCGGTCTGGTCCCGCATTCCCGAACTGATGTCGGGAGCTGCGCCCAACACTGTCTGGCAACGACCGATTGCCGCCCCAGCCGAGCTCGATCTCGGCGCTTACCTGCGTCCGCTGCTCGAGCGTATCGATCGTGCCCCGGTGCGTGGCTGCAAGGTCGCCCTCGTGCTGTCGGTCGGCAAGAGCGCCGGCGGCAACACCGTTGCGCGCTCGCTCAACCGCGCGGCCGTCAATCGCGGCATGATGAGCGTGCTGATCCGGCTGCAGCCGGAATTCGCGGGCGCCCAGCCGCCGGTGACCGAATGGCAGGACGGCTCGACCACGGCAGGACTCCAGTCGATCGACGAGCTGCTGAGCGCCGGCAGGAAGGCCGATGCGCGGCCGGAGGACGACATTCGCTCGGAGTTCGACTTGATCATCGTCCATGCGAACAATCTTGCCTTGCAGCCAGATGCGATCGCGCTCGCCGCGCACGCGGACCTGATCATCCCGGTAGTGCGCGCCGGCGAGCTCGGTTCGGCGGCGATGCGACGGGTGACCGCCGCGCTGTCGAAGTACGCCACCGTGCCGACCGGTCTCGTCGTCAATCATGCGCCCGCCGGCTCTGCCGCGCCTCACCCGGACGGCGGTGCGCTTAGCAGGGCGGTTTGACGATGGCGACGCCGTGCCGTCGTCTGCTCCTTGCCACGATCTTGCTATCCACGATCTTGATGCCAACGTCGCTCGCCTCCTCGACATCGGCCGAAACTTGCGTACCTGCCTCGCAGACCGTCGCGCCGGACAGGCTCGCCGCACTGTCGCGCGGGTTCAATGCCGACGGCTGGATCAATGGCGAAAAATCCGCGCCTCCAACTCGCGAATTGCTGCAGCAGCTTCGCAAGGCGGGGATGAGTCATGTCCGCTTGCCGGTGCCGGCCGAGCGCGTGATGCTGCGCTTCGCTTCGAAAGCGGAACGCGATGAGACGCTGCGTGCGCTCGACAAGGCATTGAAGCAGTTCATCTCGCTCGGCTATTCGATCTCCGTCGATCTTCATCCCGGCGATCGTTTCAATCGCCTGCACAAGGACGACGCCGACGCCTCGCTGCGCGAGCTGGAGGATGCGTGGGGCATGCTCGCCCGGGTCATTCAATCGTTGCCGGCCGACCGCGTGTTCGCCGAGCTGCTCAATGAGCCCGACATCGAAGCCGACAGATGGCAAAAGCAGGTCGAAACGCTCG
Organism: Bradyrhizobium sp. CAR08; assembly: GCF_052871955.1. NCBI lineage: Bacteria > Pseudomonadati > Pseudomonadota > Alphaproteobacteria > Hyphomicrobiales > Nitrobacteraceae > Bradyrhizobium > Bradyrhizobium sp. CAR08. The sequence continues at coordinate 102,871 of NZ_JBIXJX010000019.1, read as the reverse complement.
CCGCCTTCGTTCGCCAATTGCTTCCCGCGACCACGCTGATCGTCGGCCCGGTCGACTGGCAACGCGCGGACTCGCTGCCGCGGTTTCGCCCGTTGCCGGATCCAAACGTCGTCTACGCCATCCATTTCTACGATCCCATGGTGTTCACACACCAGGGCCACTGGGACGTGCAGGATCCGCTGCACGACATCACGGATCTGCCTTATCCGATCAGCGCCGGCGATCCCGGGGTTCAGGCGCTCCGCCGGGATTTGCAGGACAGAGGCGCGACGAAGGCGCTCGTCATGCTCGACACGGCGATTGCCGCCGCCAGGGACAAGCCGGATGTCAGCCGGTGGCTCGCGCCCGCGGTCGCGTGGCAGCAGCAATTTTCGCGGCCGATCATCATCAACGAATTTGGCGTTTTGAAAGCCGCAGCGCCCCGGGACAGCCGCGTACGCTGGCTCGCGGCCGTGACCGCATATGCGCGGGCGCATTGCTGGGGCTGGGCGCATTGGGAGCTGGCGCAGGGATTCGGCCTGCTCGAAAACGGGACCGGCAAGCCCGATCCCGACGTCATGCGCGCGCTGTTCGGCGCCGCGAAGCCGGGCCGCCGCTGAAGCCGGTCCGTCATCGTTAACGAATCCTTACGCATCCTGCCGCTATCGTGGCCGCCGCGCTGCGCCAAAGGACGAGTCATGAGTGGCGGGACCTCACCGCATCTTCAAGCCGTGCAGGCGGGCTGTCCCGAGCCTTCGCGTTCGCCTTCACGTTCGCCTTGGCGCGAGCTGATCCCGACGCTCTGCATCGCCATCGCGACCATCGGCTTTGTGCCGGTCCTGCACGGGGCGAGCCCGGTCCTGTCCCTGACCGTCGAAGTTCTCGTCGCCATCGCCATCGTGGTTGCGGCTCCAACCTACGCGCCGGCGATCGCGATCTTCGTCCTCTTCTTCCAGAACCTGTTCGTCTCGATCCTGTCGCCGCTGATTTCGGCGCCGTCCGACCTGGACTTCATCAAAGGCTATAATTTTCTCGTCTGCTCCGTGATGTGGCTGACGACATTTGGGCTCTACGTCGCCGGCCAAAGGAACCGGTCGACTGAGGTCAATCAGATCATGCGCTGGGGCGTCGTGACCCTCGCCGTGGTGTCGTTGTATTTCGCGATCGGCTTCGTCCAGGACGGCCAGGCGGCAACGGTCTATCTGCGCAACATCGTGCTGCCGCTGTTCCTGTTTCAGCTCTCGCTGCTGACGGCCGCGACCTATGAGGTTCGCGCCACGCCATTCCTGGTGACGCTTGGAGTCATTCTGATCCTGTGCGGATACGTCGAGTTTGCGTTTCGGGATTTCTGGCTGGCCGTCACCAACGGCTACACGTTCTGGGGTTTCGATGAGCTCAAGGCGGCCCGCTCCGGCGCTTGGGAAGCCGAGATGCGCGCCACCGGCAACGTGCCGGTCGATCTGAAGGATCGCTTCAGCTTCGACTTTCTCAATACGCCCCTGCTCGAAGGGTTCGGCGTGTCGAAGATCCTCCGCATCCACGGACCGAATATGCACCCGATCAGCTTCGCGTACGGGATCGCGTTTTTCGGGCTTTTCCTGTTTTCGGTAGGGCGTCCGGTTCTGGCCCTCGTGGCGTTGCCGCTGCTGATCGTTTGCAGCGTGAAGGGAGCGCTCATCGTGGTGGTGTTCGTCGCCACGGCCTGGATATCGACCCGTCTGCTCGGCGCCGTGGTGACGCTATGGCTCGGCTTCGTGGCCTTGATCGTGTTTGCAATTGTCGCGATCCGCGTCGGCTTGCAGATCGGCGACTATCACGTCCTCGGCCTCATGGGCGGCTTGAACGGATTTCTCGAAAAGCCGTTTGGCCGCGGCCTGGGCGTCGGCGGAAATCTGTCGGACGATTATTTCTCGATCGACTGGAGCGCCGCGCAGGCCGCCGGAACGACCAACGGCGCCGTCGAGAGTGCGATCGGGGTCCTGCTGTACCAGATGGGCATCGCCGCCCTCGTTCCGCTGGCGTTTCATTTCGCGGTGGCGCTGAAGGCCTGGCGTCTTTATGCGTTCTCCGGATATCTGACGCAGGGGCTCGCGGGCTTCGGCGTCATGGTCGTGCTGCTGAATGGATTGTTTCAGGAAGAGGCCTTGTTCGCGCCGCTGGCGCTGGGGCTCATGCTCTCGCTCACCGGACTGGTCATCGGCAGCCAGATCAGGGCGCAGACGGTCTCCGTTCCGGATGCTGACCCGGAGCGGCTGGCACACTACCAGCCCGCGACGTAGCCTTTAAAAGCCGTAACCTCAAAAATTGCGCGCAGTCCAGGCGTCACCGCCACCCGAGCGCCGGCGCCACATGCGTGAGGATCGCCTCGATCGCGTGCGCGCAATAGTCGACACCGAGCTGGTTAGGGATTGTCAACAGCAGCGTGTCGGCCTCGGCGATCGCCTCGTCCGCTCGGAGCTGCTCGATCAGCGCATCCGGCTCCGCCGCATAGGAGCGGCCGAAGATCGCGCGGGTGCGCGGGTCGATGAAGCCGACCTGGTCCTCGCTGCCGCGCTCGCCGCCGAAATAGGCGCGGTCGCGATCGTCGATCAGCGCGAAGATGCTGCGGCTGACGGAGACGCGCGGCTCGCGGGCGTGGCCGGCCTCTTTCCAGGCTGCGCGATAGGTGCGGATCTGCGCAGCCTGCTGCACATGGAAGGCTTCGCCGGTCTCGTCGTTCTTCAGGGTCGAGCTCTGCAGATTCATGCCGTGCCTGGCGGCCCAGACCGCCGTCGCGTTCGAGCCGGCACCCCACCAGATCCGTTCGCGCAGGCCTTCCGCATGCGGCTCGAGCCGCAACAGCCCCGGTGGATTTGGGAACATCGGCTGCGGGTTGGGCTTTGCAAAACCTTCGCCGCGCAAGATGTCGAGAAAGACCTCGGCATGACGCCGGCCCATGTCGGCGTCGCTCTCGCCCTCGGCCGGCTGGTAGCCGAAATAGCGCCAGCCGTCGATCACCTGCTCGGGCGAGCCGCGGCTGATGCCGAGCTGGAGGCGCCCGCCGGCGATGAGATCGGCAGAGCCTGCGTCCTCCGCCATGTACAGCGGGTTCTCGTAGCGCATGTCGATCACGGCCGTACCGATCTCGATTGTGCTGGTCCTGGCACCGACCGCCGCCAGCAGCGGGAAGGGGGAGGCAAGCTGCCGCGCGAAATGATGCACGCGGAAATAGGCGCCGTCCGCACCGAGCTGTTCCGCCGCAACCGCAAGCTCGATGGATTGCAGCAGCGTGTCCGCAGCCGAGCGGGTCTGCGATTGCGGCGAGGGCGTCCAGTGCCCGAAGGAGAGGAATCCGATCTTTTTCATGGAGGCAACATATGGAGGACGGGAGGAGTTTGCGACATCTCGGCCGGAGGAAAGATGACGACCTGGGAAGCGCGTATGGGTAAGTGCCGCTCCTCGAGGGGGAAGCGGACCGAAGCAGACATCGCTGCCAGCTGGCCTTTTGGCCTAACTGAGACATGTGCGCCGCAGGATTGTTGCGATGCAGAGCGCGTGGATATAAAAGGACGGCGGCGGCAAGATCCTCTGCAACGCCGGCTGCGCTACGCCCCTCCCCGGCATGCGGTACCTGATCCCATGACAAAAGCGCGCGCCGTGCCGATGCCCAGCAACAGCGTGCTTGCGCCGCTTTACGCGGGCGCGGACCTTTTGGACGCCTTTGCAATTCAACTGCCGGCGGGCGCCAGCGATGATGTAGAGGTGCTGGCACGCGCCGCGCTCGAGCGACAGGCGTGGTGGATTCGTGCGCTCACGCGTGTCCGCGATGTGGTGATGGCGGCAGTCGCGGTCAAATCGTCGCGCGCCGTCGGTCTTGCCGCGGCGGCGCGTGGGCCGGTTATCGGCTTCTTCCCGGTGCTGTCAAAGAGTGCGACGGAGTTGGTCGTGGGTGCGGATGACCGGCATCTCGACTTCCGTGTCACCATTCAACTTCGCGCCGATGCAGCAAATGGGCGCGAGCTGGTCGCGGGTACCGTGGTGCATTGCCATAACCGACTGGGGCGCATCTATCTTGCTACGATAGCACCGTTTCATCGCGTGATCGTTCCGGCCAGTTTGGAACAGGCGGCAAGAGCAATGAAGAATTGAGCAGGCTTGGTGGTCGTGACCGGCTGCGGTCGACCAACGAGTCGGCTTCTGGCCCCTCAGCTGACTTGCCGCGCAATCTGTCGAGGACCGCTTGTGACCCGAAGCGGACCTAAGCCGCGAGGAAAACCCCTGGCTGTTTCCGGATGTCTTTCAATCATTGGAGGTTCCCGCGTATGATGGGAGGTCACAAGAGGCCGGCCCATCACAGTACTTGGCGCCGGCCGTCGGGATGAGAATCGCGCCTGAGACGCGATCAAGAACCGGGGGATCGACATGGGTGTGGTGGGTACGACAGCGCGCTGGACGTGGATTTGGCCGGCTCTCGCCTGGGCCATCTTGTTGCTCAGCCTGGTTCTCAGCGGCGGCGGAATTGTATACGCAGCCGCCGGCGCGGCCCTGTTCGGCACGGTCTTCGCCGCCGTATACCACGCCGAGGTGGTCGCTCACCGCGTCGGCGAGCCGTTCGGCACCCTGATCCTCGCGTTAGCGGTGACCGTGATCGAGACGGCGCTCATCGTCTCGGTGATGATCGCAGCGCCTGCCGAGAAAGCCGGACTGGCCCGGGACACGGTCTTCGCGGCGGTCATGATCGTCTGCAACGGCATCGTGGGGGCCTGCCTGCTGTGGGGCGGCGTCCGGCACCGTGAACAGGGTTTCCAGGCGCAAGGCGCCGGCGCCGCTCTCGCCGTGCTCGTCGCTCTCACCAGCCTCACGATGGTGCTTCCGAACCTTGCGGCGCAAGAACTCGGCCCGCTGTACAACACCTCGCAGCTGGTGTTCGCCGCGCTTGCGTCCTTGGTTCTGTACCTGGCGTTCGTTTTCGTTCAGACGATCAGGCACCGTGACTATTTCCTGGCCGCGAAGGGTGCCACGGCGGACGAGCATTCGCCTCCTCCGGACAACAGAACGACCGGTCTGAGTGCCGCTCTCCTCGTCGTCTCCCTTGTGGCCGTCGTGGGCCTTGCAAAGGTCCTGACCCCCAGCGTGGAGAGCGCCATCGATTATCTTCAGGTGCCCAAGGCAGTCGTCGGCACGATCATCGCCGCGCTCGTTCTTCTTCCCGAGGCGGTGGCGGCCGTGAAGGCGGCCCAAAGCGACCGGCTGCAGACCAGTCTCAACCTGGCCCTGGGCTCGGCGCTTGCGACCATCGGGCTGACGATCCCCGCGGTCGCCGCGGTCTCGATCGCGATGGGTTATCGGCTCGAACTCGGGTTGGACATAAAGGATTTGGGCCTGCTGATGCTCACGCTGCTGTTGAGCGTAATCACGCTCGGGACCGGGCGCACCACGGTGCTGCAGGGCGTCGTCCACCTGGTCATCTTCGCCGCGTTTCTGTTTTTCGCGGTGGTGCCGTGATTTGCCGGAACTACGCGGCCGCTCCGAACGGTCGAATTCGGCAGGACTCGAGGAATGCCCGATGATCCGACATCTCGCGCGATTCACCGCTTTGGGCCTCCTTGTCGTCGGCCTGCAGGGCTGTGGAGAGAAGAAGAAGGAAGCGAACGAACAGCCTGTCCGCGGTCTGCGCGCCTACAAGGTCGCTGCGACAGCCGAAAGCCGTGTTCGGCGCTTTCCGAGCGTGCTGCAGCCGGCCGACGTCAGCAGCCTCTCGTTCGAGATCGGCGGGCAGTTGAAGACCGTTGGCCTCACCGTCGGCCAGAAGGTGCAACTCGGGGACGTCCTCGCCGAAATCGACCCGAGATCGCTGCAGAGCCAGGTGGACCAGGCCAGCGCCGGTGTGCAGCAGGCGCAGGCGCAGCTCGACAACGCTCAGTCGGACTTCCAGCGCAAGGAAGAGCTCCTGAAGCGGGGCGTCTCCACCCAAGCGGCTTTCGAACAGTCGAACGCCACCCTGCTCAGCTCCAGGGCCCAAGTTGACCAGGCACGGCGCCAACTCGAATTGGCCAACCAAAACCTGGACCGGAGCAAGCTGCTGGCCCCCTTCGCCGGGACCATCTCCCGGGTCGAAGTCAAATCGTTTGCGCAAGTCGCTGCGGGGCAGCCGGTGGCCACGCTCTACAGCGACGACAGCTTCGAGATGTCCTTTCTGGTCCCGGCCGCGACTTTCCAGAGTCTAGAGGTTGGAGCCAAGATTGCGGTCAAGGTCGCCGACAAGCCTGACCTGCCGCTCAAGGGCGAGATCAAGGAGCTCGGGTCGAAGGCGGAGCAAGTGTCGGCCTTCCCGGTTGTCGTCCGGCTCGAGAACACCGCCCCGGGTCTGAACGCCGGCATGTCGGTCGAGGTCACGATCGAAGAGCCCTTGGTCGTGGGTCGCAGCGGCTTCCTCGTCCCGCTCAGCGTGCTTGTGCCCGACGGCGGAAGGGTGCTGCAGAATACCGGGACCGTGTTTGGTTACGACGAGGCAAGTTCGACTGTGAAGAAACGCACCATCACCGTCGGCGGGATCCGGGACAATCGCCTGGTCGTCGTGGAGGGCGTCAAGCCAGGCGATATCCTGGCCTCGGCCGGGGTGTCGTACCTCGCCGACGGACAGAAGGTGAAGCTGCTTCCCTTGGAGGACGCCGCGCCGTGAATCTCCTCACCCGATTCGGACTTGCACGGTCTCGATTCACGATCATGGCCATGATCGGGCTTCTGATCGCCGGGATCGGGCTCTATCCGAACTTCCCGAAGCGCGAAGACCCCGTGATCGTCATCCGGACTGCGGTCGTGTCGGCCCTCTTCCCGGGCATGGCCCCCGAGCGGATGGAAAATCTAGTCGCGATTCCCATCGAACGAAAAGTACGCGAGCTCGCCGAGGTCAAGGACATCAGGACGCTTGCGGGCGAAGGATCCCTGACGATCTATGTCGACTTGAAGGACGAGGTCGCGAACGTCACTGCCACCTGGCAGCGGCTTCGCGACAAGATGGCCGATGCTAAGGTCGAACTGCCCGACGGCGTCGTTGGACCCTTTGTCAACAGCGACTTCGGCGACGTTGCGATCGCCACCATCGCCATCACGGGCGAAGGCTTTTCGCCGCGCGAGCTGAAGGATGCGGCCGAGGATTTCCGGAAGAAGCTGTATCAGATCGCCGGCATCTCCAAGGTCGAGCTTCACGGCGTACAGGACGAACGGGTCTGGCTCGAACTCGATACCCGGAAGTTGGCCGCGATCGGCGTTCAGGTGAACGCTTTGATCAAGGATCTACAGGGGCAGAACGTGGTGCTGCCGTCCGGCAACATCAACGCGGACGGCACGCGCCTCCTGCTGGAGACCTCCGGAGATTTCCCGAACGTGCGGGCGATCGAGACCATGCTGACCCGTGTGGGCAGCACCGACAGCCTGGTCCGGCTCGCTGACATCGTCACTGTCCGCCGGGATTACGTCTCTCCAAAGGTTAAGCCGATCTATTTCAACGGCCGTCCTGCTGTAGTCCTCAGCGTGATCATGCAGCCGGACCAGGATGTCACCCAGATCGGTGTCAAGCTCCGTATGGCGGCACGCGAATTTGAGCAGCGGCTCCCGATCGGCTTCGCCCTCTCCTTCCCCACCTACCAGGCCGATCAGGTCAGCGCCTCCGTCAATTCGGCCCTCTCCAGCGTGGCCCAGACCTTCGTCGTGGTGGCCGTGCTGGTGGTGGTCTTCTTGGGCCTGCGGGCGGGCACCATCGCCGCGATGATCGTGCCGTTCGCCGTGATGTTCTCGTTGATCGGGATGCGGGCTCTTGGGATCGCGCTTGAGCAGGTCTCGATCGCGGCGATCATCATCGCGCTCGGTCTGCTGGTCGACAATGGCGTCGTGATCGTCGAGGACATCGTGAGCCGGATCGGCCGCGGAGTGCCTCCCGAGGAGGCCGGATTGGCGTCCGGAGCACAGTATGCGCTGCCGCTCCTGATCTCTTCGATCACTACGATAGCGGCGTTCTTGCCGCTCATGCTGCTGTCCGGAGCGTCCGGCGAGTATGCGTTCTCGCTCGCGGCCGTGGTGGCGCTCACGCTTGGGGGATCCTGGATCACGGCGCTGTACATCCTTCCCGCTTTGACCGTGTGGCTCATCGGCCGGCGAGCCGGCTCCGGAACGGAGGATGCCGCGCCCTCACGGCTGCAGCGGCTCTATGCCACCGCGCTCGGCCGGGCCTTGCGCTTCTCGCCCATCGTCCTCGCCGGTTGCGTCGCGCTGGTCGTGATCGCGCTTACACAATTCCCACGCATTCCAAAGGAGATGTTTCCGCTCAGCGAACGGAGCCAGTTTCTGGTCTACATGAACATGCCTGACGGGACCGACATCTCGCAGACCGAAGCTCGCGCGCGCGAGATCGAGCGATGGCTGGGCGACAAAACGGCCAACCCTGAAATCTCCAGCCAGATCCTGTACGTCGGAGATGGCGGCCCGAGGTTCTACCTCACCTTGACCCCCGTCCCTCCGGACCCGGCGTCCGCTTTCTTCCTGGTCAATACCACGGACTATCAAGGCGCGGTGCGTGCGGCCGATCGCGCCTGGAAGTATCTCTACGCCAACCATCCGGAGGCAAGCTTCAAAATCAAGCGGCTGGCCATGGGCGCGGTGGAATCCGGCGTCGTGGAGCTCGAGATCTCGGGGTCCGATGGGGACCGGCTGCTTGGCTTCAGCGAACGGGTCCGATCCCTGCTGCAGGCGGCTCCGGACGTGCGCGAGAACGACGACGATTGGGGCAACAAGATCGTCAAGGTGGTCGTCGAGATCGACCAGGACCGTGCCCGCCAGCTCGGGGTGACCTCGGAGGAAGTGACCCGACTGCTGAACACCTACTTCAGCGGCACCGCGGTCTCGATATACCGCGAAGGCGACAACGCCATCCCCATCGTACTGCGCGCCGGCGCCTACACCTCGCAGAGCCTGGAAGGCCTCACCAGCGCCACCTTCGCGAAGAACGGCGGGCTTATCTCGCTGGCGCAGGTCGCCAGGCTGAAGCCCGGGTTCGACTTCGCGCGGATCCGCCGCAAGAACCAGGAACGGACGATCACGGTCACGGCCCGCAGCACCTCCCTGACGGCCGGGCAGCTACTGGAATCGATCCAGCCCCGGCTCGACGAGATGGACATGACCGGCGGCTATCACGTGACCGTGGGGGGCGAGATCCAGAAAAGCGCCGAGACGAACCAGAAGCTGGCCGCCGGCTTTCCCGTCGCGCTCGCCGTGATGGTGCTGGCGATCATCCTGCAATTCAACTCCTTCCGTCGTACGCTCCTGACCTTCGTCAGCATACCGCTGATCCTGATTGGCATTCCGTTCGGGCTGTTGGCGACGGGACAACCGCTCTCGTTCTTCGGCACGCTGGGCATCATCAGCCTGTCGGGGATCATCATCAACAACGCCATCGTGCTGATCGATCAGATCGACATCGAGCGCGAGACGCTCCCGCTGCGGAAAGCCCTCGTCGCTGCGTCGGAAAAACGGCTTCGTCCGATCCTCCTGACGTCCGCCACCACGGTGCTCGGGCTCGCACCGATGGCACTGGCCGGCGGCGCGTTGTGGCAGCCCATGGCGGTGCTCATGATGTCGGGACTAGCCGTCGCATCCGTCCTGACACTCTTCTTCGTGCCGGCAGGATACTTTCTGCTGTTCCGCTCGGCTAAAGGAGCCTGACTCCCTTGTGGCGCGCGCCCCTCAGCCATGGCGAAACCGGGAAGATCTGCCGGTCAACCCTCGGCCTCATCGTCTTGGCGCTGTGCTGCTGCGCCTGCAGCCGCGTGCCTCTGGACACGCTGCTACCCGTCGGACAGGTCGAAGCGGAAGGCGTGTCGGTCGTCCCGCTGCTGGTGGCAACGACGCGCAACCGAACGGCTGCCGGAAATGCAGCGATGTTCGACAGCGAACGGGCGGACCAGGTGAACTACGCCTCCATCGCCGTTTCCATCCCGCCGGACGCATCGCGCACTGTCGGTCAGGTTCAGTGGCCGACTTCCTCGCCCGGGGATCCACGACTAAACTTCGTGACGGTCTCGGCCGAAGCGGCCGAAAAACCGGCATTTGGCGCTGCGCTGGCGGCGGCCGCAAAGAAGCCGCGAGCACGTGGAAGAGTCCTTGTATTCGTCCATGGCTTCAACAACAGGTTCGATGAAGCCGTGTACCGGTTCGCCCAGATCGTTCATGATTCCGGAGCGCCGGGGGCTCCCGTCCTGTTCTCCTGGCCGTCGCGGGGGTCCGTCAGCCTGGAAGCCTACAAGGAGGATGCGGAGAGCGCGGCGCAGTCTCGAGATGCATTTTCGCAAGTGCTCGATGCGATCGCCGCTACTCCGAACGTCAAGGAAGTGACCGTCCTGTGTCACTCGATGGGGTGCTATCTCACGTTCGAAACCTTGCGCGCGCGAGCGATAGCTGGCCGCATTGGGGCCAAGATCAAGAACGTGCTGTTCGTTGCGCCCGACGTAGACGCCGACAGTTTCCGTACGCAATTGCACGACATGGGAGCGGTACGGCCACGCTTCGCATTGTTCGTGTCGCGGGACGATGCCCCATTGAAGCTATCGAAGTCTCTCCATGGAGGCGCAATCCGCCTCGGCGGCATCGATCCGGACCAAGAGCCGTATGCCGCTGAATTTCGGCGGGAGGGCGTCGAGCTATTCGATTTGACCCGCCTGCATGGACGCGCTCATTCGCGAGCGTTCGACGACGTGACGACCGTCATGAGTATGATCCAGGCACGCCTTGTCGGCGAGCAGCAGGGTACGGGCGGCGTCTCGAGGCGCCAGGGAGCCGCGCTGCGATGATACGGTGGAGTGGACTCGCATTGCTCATTCGGAAGGCATCGGCCGAAATCGAAACCCAATCAGTTGGAAGGCGCCCTTGATCAAGCGCGGAGAAACACCATCCGATTCCATAGCTGAGGAAATCCCTGAGCCCCTGGCAGAGCCGATTTCCCATTCTTCCGCGGGGCGCGGTGTGCTCACCTACCTGCTCTTGATGGCGGTCCAATTGTTCGGATCGGATTTCATCGTATGGAAGGGCCTGCCGGCCTTCCGGGAGCTAGTGCTCGCGCCTGGTCAGCAGCCGGCCAATACGCCCTATGACGACAATCTGACCCTTGCTGTTCTCATGCTTATGCAGGCGGCTTACTGGTACCGCCTCTTGAAGGTGGCGATCCCGTTCAAAGGCGGACGGCTGTCCCTGAGCCACCTCTTCCTGTTCCTAGGCCGGCTGAACTTCATCTTCGGCAGCGCTGTGTTCTCGATCGTGCTGTTTCGCCACCTTCCCGAACTCGGCCCCGATACCGACGTGGTCTTGATGGCCCGACGTGGGGTGTTGATGGTGATTACGCTGTTCGCGCTGTTCTGCTTCACGTTAGAACTCGAGCGTCTGGGGGATGCACTTGGCGAGAACAAACGAGAGTAGCGCATGCGGCTCGACCGCGCTCTCCACCGAGGTCTGCCGGAGACTATCACCGCTACTACCAGGCCGCCGCGATTACTGTCCAATTTCCTCCTGTGCTTCGGAGGGACCAGGGATCCCGAGCGGAGCGACGCGAAGTCACCGTACTCTGCGATCGCCCCCCTTTAAGAGAGCACTGTCATGACCGCTGTTGGCCCCTAGCTGACTCACAAGGCGGGACTGGCTATGTCCGGTTTCGCGGACAGAGCGGACACCGGCTACCCCGCGAGCTATCGGGTTTACGACTACGCTCCCCAGCGCATCCGGGCGCGCATCGACGCCTGCTGTGTTGAATGGATTCAAGTCGGAGGACGGTTGCTTCGAGCCTCCGCGCGGGACGCGGTGTGAAGCTCGAGGATATCGATACGGAGTAGCGGTTGGGGCTCGCCCTGCCACGCGTGCCGCGACAATGGCATCTTGCGCCTGTTTTGCCCGACGAGTCAATATTTCGTCAAAACATAATTTCGGTTTTTCCGTTATCTCACCCCGCGGATTCAACGGATTCGGCAATCGCCTAAGTCATTGATCCCGCTCATGCCGGCTACTGTGCATGGGGTTGTTTTCGAGGTTTTTGTTTTGAGGGCGACAATGCGAAGCTGAACCGGACCTGATCCGGCTCGCCCGCTACTTCATCACCCGCAAATTCTTGGTCGTGAACCGCTGCGTCTTGCCGTCTGGACGAACCGGCCGCCGCGTGCCGGCGGCCTTGCCGGTGCCGGGCGGCTGGTGCGCGGGGACCAGCTGGTCGGGGCGCGAACCGATCAGATCGGCGCGGCCCATCTCTTTCAGGGCTTCACGCAGCACCGGCCAATTGTCGGGGTCATGGTAGCGCAGGAACGCCTTGTGCAAGCGACGCTGGCGCAGGCCCTTGATCGCCTCGACCTTGTCGCTGCCACCGCGCCGCACGCCGCGCAGTGGGTTGACGCCGGTGTGGTACATCGCCGTCGCGGTCGCCATCGGCGAGGGCAGGAAGGTCTGCACCTGATCCGCGCGGTAGCGGTTCTTCTTCAGCCATAGCGCCAGGTTCATCATGTCCTCGTCGGTCGTGCCCGGATGTGCCGCGATGAAATACGGGATCAAATAGTATTTCTTGCCGGCCTGTTCGGCCGCGGCATCGAACATCCGCTTGAACTGGTTGTAGGCGCCGATGCCGGGCTTCATCATCTTGTCGAGCGGCCCGCGCTCGGTATGTTCGGGCGCGATCTTGAGATAACCGCCGACGTGATGGGTGACGAGCTCCTTGATGTATTCGGGGCTCTCGACCGCGAGGTCGTAGCGCACGCCGGAGGCGACCATCACCTTCTTGATGCCCTTGGTCTCGCGCACCTTGCGATAGAGCCGGATCAGATCGTCATGCGAGGTGTTGAGATTCGGGCAGATCTCGGGGAAGACGCAGGACGGCCGCCGGCACGCGGCCTCGACCTTCGGGTCCTTGCACGCCATCCGGTACATGTTGGCGGTGGGACCGCCGATGTCCGAGATCACGCCGGTGAAGCCCGGCGTCTTGTCGCGGATCTTCTCGATCTCGCGCAGGATCGAGCCCTCGGACCGGTTCTGGATGATGCGGCCCTCGTGCTCGGTGATCGAGCAGAAGGTGCAGCCGCCAAAACAGCCGCGCATGATCGTCACCGAGAACTTGATCATGTCCCACGCCGGGATCTTCGCGTCAACGTAGGACGGATGCGGGGCGCGCGCGTAAGGAAGATCGTAGACGGCGTCCATCTCCTCGCTGGTCAGCGGAATCGGCGGCGGGTTGAGCCAGAGATCGCGATCGCCGTGGCGCTGCACCAGCGGCCGCGCATTGCCGGGATTGCTCTCCCGGTGCAGCACGCGTGACGCGCGCGCATAGGCTTCCTTGTCCTGCTCGACCTGCTCCAAAGCGGGCAGCCGGATCACGGTCAAGCCTTTCGTGCGCGAAGCGCCCTCATCGGCGGAGTCGATATCGTCGGCGTGCAGCTCGGTGTAATCGTCGGGCACGCGGCGGAACAGCGCGACGCCCCTGATGTCGTCGAGCTCGCGCGGCGCCTCGCCGGCGGCGAGACGATTGGCCACTTCGACGACGGCGCGCTCGGCATTGCCGTAGAGCAGCAGGTCCGCCTTGGCGTCGGCCAGCACCGAGCGGCGCACCTTGTCGGACCAGTAATCGTAATGCGCGATCCGGCGCAGCGAGGCCTCGATGCCGCCGAGTACGACCGGGACGCCCTTGAACGCCTCGCGGCAACGCTGCGCGTAGACGACGGTGCAGCGGTCCGGCCGCTTGCCACCTTCGCCGCCCGCGGTATAGGCATCGTCATGGCGCAGGCGACGATCCGCGGTGTAGCGGTTCACCATCGAATCCATGTTGCCGCCGGTGACGCCGAAGAAGACTTTTGGCTTGCCCAATGCCTTGAACGGCTCGGCCGAATGCCAGTCCGGCTGCGAGATGATGCCGACCCGAAAGCCCTGCGCCTCCAGCAGGCGGCCGATGATGGCCATACCGAAGCTGGGATGGTCGACATAGGCATCGCCCGTCACCAGCAGGATGTCGCAAGCGTCCCAGCCGAGCGCATCCATCTCGGCGCGACTCATCGGCAGGAACGGCGCCGGCTTGTGCGGGCGTGCCTGCGCCATCAGGGGTTTTTCGGCGGCGATGATCTGGATGTCCATGGCGCATACGCATAGGACTCCGGGACGGTGAATACAACCGACAGGCACGTGAAAGATCCGGTTCCGTGGCCGGCAGCCCAGGCGTGCGACCGCGTTAACCGTTCGCGAGCACCGCCATCAGCTGTGTGCACCTTCTCGGATCACGCCCAGGAACCAACTGCCCTCGCGAACATTCTGATGCAGGGTTTGCGCCGGCCCGGCTGGCGCGCGCTCGCGCCAGGGGTTTAGTATCGCCTCGATGTCGCCTCTGGCGAATGGGGGAGCCGTGAGTACAGTCATAGAGAACTTGCTGCTCCGAAAGCAGAAGCTCGTTGAGCAGCTCGAGAAGGCGCCCACGGCCGAGGACCGCGACAAAATCGAACACCAGCTCGAACAGATCAACACCGCGCTGGATTTTCTTGACAGGCCCGGCACGAAAAACGCGCGGTAGCAGCGCTCAATCGACCTGCAGCGCTTTGGCGTAGACCACGCCAGAATTGGTGACGTGCGTGGTCATCAGCGTCGCGAAGGCGGCGAACTCGCCGCGGGCGAACAGATCGAGCAGCTTGCGATGCTCGTCGAAGGACGTGCGGGTGCGCACGTCGATCGGCGAAGTCAAATTGGTGCGCAGCGCTGCGACGCGGCTGGATGCGAGCTGATAGGATTCGGCGAGATAGTGGTTGCCGCAATGGCTGAACAGCGCTTCGTGAAAGGCAGCGTCGGCGCGGCCATAGGCGATGTTGTCCCTGGCTGCAATCGCCGGCTCCATCGCCGCGATCGCCTCGCTCATCGTCGCGATCGCACCGGCGCGATCATGGCGGAAGGCGAGCTCAGCGGCCTTGGGCTCCAGCGCGATCCTGAACGTGCAGAGCGCGGTGATGTCTTCCGCGCTTGGCGTAAAGACAAAACTGCCGACCTGCGGCCGGATCACGACGAGGCCCTGCGCCTGCAGCTGACCCATCGCCTCGCGCACCGGGGTGCGGCTGACGCCGAAGGAGTTTGCCACCATCTCCTCGGAGATGGCGGCGCCGAGCGCGAACTCGCCGTCGATGATGGCCTGGCGCAGCCGCTGCATCACCCGCTGCGACAGCGATTTCGGTGCATCGAGCTTCAGCGATCGCATCGGCTCTCTCAGATCACCTTGCCGGGGTTGAGCAGATGATCGGGATCGAGCGCGGCCTTCAGCGTTCGCATCAGCGCGATCTCGGCCTCGCTGCGGGCATGACCCAGCCACTTCTTCTTCAACGTGCCGATGCCGTGCTCGGCCGAGACGCTGCCGCCCATCTCGCGCACGAGACCGTAAATGATCGCATCCATCTCTTCCTTCGGCTGCTGCTCGACGGCAAGGCCGGTGACCCAGGAGACGAGATGCAGATTGCCGTCGCCGATATGGCCGTAATAGACGCTCTCGCATCCGTCGATGCCATCAGCCAGCGCCGCCTTGCAGCGCGTGACGAACTCGTCCATCCGCGCCACGGCGAGGCCGATGTCGTAGGAGATGTGCGGCCCCAGCACCTGGCCGAACTCGGCACAGATGTCGCGCACGCGCCAGAAGCTTTGCGTCTGCGCCAGCGATTGCGCCACGGCGGCGTCGGCGAGCAGCCCGCGCTCCATCAGCTCTTCGAGCCAGCTTTGGAAGCGCGGTGCGTCGAGGCTCTCGTCGGTGCCCTGCGCTTCCACCAGCACGTAGAGGCCATGGCCTGCGGCGACCGGCGGCTTGACGCCTGCGCGCGACGTGATCACGTCCCAGTAATCCGGCCACATCACCTCGAACGCCGACAGCAGCGGGCCGAGCCCGCTTCGCGCGGCGCCGAGCAGCGCGATCACCGCGGCATAGTCCTCGAGCGCGCAGAGCGCGGCCATGGTCGAACGCGGTTTTGGAAACAGCCGCAGCACCACGCGGGTGATGATGCCGAGCGTGCCTTCCGAGCCGATGAACAGATGCTTCAGATCGTAGCCGGCATTGTTCTTCATCAGCTTGTTGAGGCTAGTGATGATGGTGCCGTCGGGCAGCACGACTTCGAGCCCGAGCACCAGTTCGCGCGTCATGCCATAGCGGATCACGCGATTGCCGCCGGCATTGGTCGAGAGGTTGCCGCCGATGGCGCAGGAGCCGCGCGAGCCGAGATCGAGCGGAAAGAAGAAGCCGGCTTCGTCGGCTGCCATCTGGATCGTCTGAAGCGGCGTGCCTGCTTTCACCGTCATCGTCATCGAGGCGTGATCGATCTCCTCGATCCCGCTCATGCGCTCGAGCGAGATCGCGACCCAGCCTGCTTCAGGCGATGCGCCGCGGCACAGCCCAGTCAATCCGCCCTGCGGCACGAACGGCAGATGCGCCTGCCGGCAGGTCAGAATCGCGTCGGCCACGCCTTGCGCATCGACCGGGCGGATCACCGCGAGCGGCGTTTGCGGCAGGCTCGCGCTCCAGTCGTTGCAATTGCGCGCGGGCACGTCGGTGCCGACAAGCACGGCAGCCGCGCCGAGGCTGTCGCGCAAGGCGCCGAGCAACTGGGTGGGCCGCTCGACCGGGGTCACCATGTCCATGCGAGACCTCCTCGGAATCTGGCTGCGTGTTATGCGCGCCATGACGGCGGAAAGGATTTGCGCCTTTGTTGTATGTAAGGTACAAGCCGCAAAGTAAAGCAAAAACAAGGCTTGCCAAGCTCTGGGTTTGATCGTCCGAGATCAGACGTGGTGCGAAGCCACAGCAACGGATGGTGCGATGACGGAGGCAATTCGCGGGTTCTGGGTGGCTTCGGCGACGCCGCTGGCGACGGACGGCAGCGTGGACTCCGCCAAGCTCGCCGCCCACGCCAAGCAACTCTTCGGTAAGGGCATCGACGGTGTCGTGCTGTTCGGCACCACCGGCGAGGGCACCTCGTTCAATGTCGCCGAACGCGTCGCGACCATCGAAGCCGTGCTCAAGGCCGGCGTTGCGCCGGACCGAATTGGAATCGGCGGCGGCTTCCCCGCGATCGGCGACAGCATCGCATTGACGCGTGCCGTGCTCGGTCTCGGCCTGCGCCACGTGCTGTATCTGCCGCCTTACTTCGACCGAAGCGTCAGCCCTGAAGGCATCGAGGATGCCTTCGCGGCGATTCTCGACGGCGTCGCCGACGATCGCCTGCGTGCCTATCTCTACCATATCCCGCAGATCTCGGGTGTCGCGATCCCGACCGGCGTGGCCGCGAATTTGCGCAAGCGCTACGGCAAGGTCGTTGCGGGTCTGAAAGACTCCAGCGGCGACTTCAAGCAGTTCCAGGCCTTCCGCGCCGCCGCCCCCGAGCTCGCCATCACCGTCGGCAACGAGGTTGACATCACCCGCGCGATCGCCGCCGGCGGTGCCGGCACCATCTGCGGCATGGCCAACATCGCGCCGGAGCTGGTCAAGGCAATGATCGACGGCAAGGATGTCGAAGCACGCATGCAGGCTGCCGTGGACATCGTGGTGAAATCACCATCCTTCCTCACGACGCTGAAAGCCATCCTCGCGGCACAGACGGGCGACGCGAGCTGGCTACGCGTGCGGCCGCCGCTCCGGGCCTTGTCCGACGGCACCGCGCTCAAGCGCAAGCTCGACGAGCTGATGGCTCCCGCGATCGCGTGAGATCGCGGGAAGCCGCGACACGTTGCCGCGAATTCGCGCGCTGCGTGTCGCGGTCGCTGCGCAATCCATCGAGGATTGCCGAATAGCGCGATCAAAGCCTAGAACCATTCAACACTAGAGCGATTCAAGGCCGCTTGCGGTTCTCTTCACGAACAACGGCTGTTAGACGCGCCAGCTTCTGCGTCTGACTTGGAAGTGAATCGAAAGTGCGTGCTCATCTGGATGGCCAGCGCGTCAGCGGCCGTCGAACTCCTGCCGGCACGAGCTGCGCAGTCCTCCTCATTGGAGCAGCCGTTCTGCTCGGCGCACCTTCCTTCAGCGCGACGGCCGCCCAAGCGCAATCGGCTCTGCCGCCGGTGACGGTCGAGGCGCCGGCACCGCGGCCGAAAGCGGCGCGTGCATCGGACCAGTCCCCACGCCGCGCTCAGACCGCCGCGCGCCAGCGCAATCGCAATCCCGCACCCGCAGCGCCGACGATCTCGGAGCGCGCGGCCGCGGAAGCCGCCGCGCAACAGGCCGCCAAGCTCGGCTATCGCGCGATGCCGAGCGCGACCACGCTGCGCAGCGGCGCTTCGCCGCTCGATACGTCGCAGGCCGTCAACGTGGTGCCCGAGCAGGTGCTGAAGGACCAGCTCCCGCCAAACATCGACGACGCGCTGATCAACGTCAGCGGCATCACCCAGACCAACACGCTCGCCGGCAGCCAGGACGCGGTCATCCGCCGCGGCTTCGGCGACAACCGCGACGGCTCGATCATGCGCAACGGCATGCCGCTGGTGCAGGGGCGCAGCTTCAATCCCGCAGTCGAAAGCGTCGAGGTGCTGAAGGGGCCGGCCTCGCTGCTCTACGGCATCATGGATCCCGGCGGCATCGTCAACACGATCAGCAAGCGGCCGGAGCTGTACCAGCACGGCTCGGTTACGCTGCTTGGTTCGGCCTTCAGTGCTTCCAAGACCGGCGCCGACGGCTTGCTCGACATCACCGGTCCGATCAGTGATCAAGGCCTCGCCTATCGCTTCATCGGCTACGGCGTCAGCGAGGATTACTGGCGGAATTTCGGCCGCCACCGCGAGATGCTGGTTGCGCCGTCACTGGCCTGGTATGGCCAGGACACCACGGTGCAGCTCAACTACGAGCATCGCGAGTTCATCTATCCGTTCGATCGCGGCACGGCGTTCAATCCGGTGACGAAGGCGCCGCTGGCAGTTCCCACGACGCGCCGGCTCGACGAGCCCTTCAATAACACGTGGGGCACGTCGGACCTGATCCAGGCGTCGGTCGAGCACCGTTTCAATCATGATTGGAAGCTCTACGCCGGCTACAGCTACAACACCGAGACCTTCAGCGCCAACCAGCTTCGTATCACCGGCATCAACTTCACGACAGGCGCCGAGACCCGCAGCAACGACGGCACGCAGGGTTCGCTCAGCAACGCCAGCTATGGAACGTCCTATATTTCAGGCGGCTTCTGGCTCGGCGACATGCGCAATGATGTGGTGTTCGGTGGCGACGGCCAGTATCGCACCATCTACCGGGACAATCTGATCCGGCAGATAACGCCCGCCTTCAATGTCTACAATCCCGTTTACGGCCTGATCGGGCCGGGAACGACGGTGTCCAATCCAGACAGTGCGCAGACCGACAAGCTCGGCCAGTGGTCGATGTTCGTCCAGGACACGTTGCATCTGACAGAGCGGTTCGCCTTGGTCGGCGGCGTGCGCTACATGGACTACGACCAGATCGCCGGGCGCGGGAAGCCGTTTGTCACCAACACCAATGTGTCCCAGGACAAGGTGCTTCCGCTCGGCGGCGCCATTTTCAAGCTCACCGACCAGATATCGCTCTATGCGAGCTATACTGAATCGTTGA
Organism: Bradyrhizobium sp. CAR08; assembly: GCF_052871955.1. Lineage (NCBI taxonomy): Bacteria > Pseudomonadati > Pseudomonadota > Alphaproteobacteria > Hyphomicrobiales > Nitrobacteraceae > Bradyrhizobium > Bradyrhizobium sp. CAR08. The sequence continues at coordinate 83,313 of NZ_JBIXJX010000019.1, read as the reverse complement.
AGCCGAATTCGACCATTGCGCCGATCGGCGTCACGATCGGCTCCAACGTCGCGCCGGAAGAAGGCGTGTCATACGAGACCGGCGTCAAGTTCGATTTGAACAAGCGCATCTCCGGCACGCTGGCGCTCTACGATCTCGACAAGAAGAACGTGCAGACGACGAAGACGAACAGCGCAGGCGTGGTAGAACTCCACACCGTGGGCCGTGCCCATTCGCGCGGTGTCGAGTTGGACGTCACCGGCAGGATCACCGATAGCTGGGCCTTGATCGGCAGTTATGGCTACACCGACGCCCGCGTGACGGCATCCGAGGACATCACGCTGCTCGGCAGGAAGTTGCAGAACGTCGCGCTGAACACGGCCTCGCTCTATCTGGTCTATGACTTCGGCACAGCCCTGCCGGGTCAGCTCCGCCTCGGCGGCGGCGCGCGTTATGTCGGTGATCGTCCCGGCGATTCGATCAACTCCTTCTTCCTGCCCTCTTATGTGGTCGCCGATATTTTCGCGACCTATGAGATGAAATACCAGAACACGCCGGTGATCTACCAGCTCAACGTCAAGAACCTGTTCGACACTGTCTACTATCCCTCCGCCGTCAATAATCTGAACGTCGCCCTCGGCGACGCGCGGCGGGTCTCGCTGTCGGCGACGGTGAAGTTTTAGCGATGGGCATGTCGCGCAGGGACGCCCTTCGGATGATCGCGCCGAGCAGGAGGGCTCGCGCCGATGCGTGAGTCCTGGCGCGCGATCAAGGCCGCTCTGCTTCATGTCCATTCCATCGCGGGCCTCGTGCTGGCGCTGCTGCTCGCCGTGATCGCACTGACCGGTGCGATCATGAGTTTTGAGGACGAGATCGTCGATCATCTCAACGCCGGCATCATGCAGGTCGCGCCGCGCCAGGCACCGGCGCTGATGCCGGACGAACTGGTTGCGCGCCTGACTGCGGCGCAGGACGTCGGCAAAATCTCCGCCGTGACGCTGGCGAGTGATCCGTCCGCCGCGGTGCATGTGCGCTTCGCCCGCGACGAACGAGGCGCGCGGCCGTCCTCGCTCTATGTCGATCCCTATGACGCGCGCGTGTTGGGCACACCGGACGGCGAAGAGTTTTTCGCGACCGTGCGCAAGCTGCATCGCTGGCTGTTGATTCCCGGCGACGCCAAGGGCTGGGGGCGCCAGATCACGGGCGTGGCCGCGCTCGGCCTGATCGTGATGCTGATCTCGGGCCTCGTGCTGCGCTGGCCGCGTCGTGCAGGCAGCGTGAAGATGTGGCTGAAGCCGAATCTCGGGCTCAGTGGCCGCGGTCTGCATCGGTCGCTGCATGCGGTGATCGGCACCTGGGTCCTGCCGGTCTATCTGGTGATGACGTTCACCGGGCTCTGGTACTCGTTCGACTGGTACAAGGATGGCGTCGTCTGGTTGCTGTCGCGCCCGCAGATCGCCGCGGCGAAGATGCAGCCCAAGATGCCCACAAAGGCGTCGCGTGCTGCCGGTGTCAGCGAGACGGCACAGCCGATCGGCTTTGATCGCGCGTGGGCCGCCTTCCTGCACGAAGAGGGCGGCCGTTTCTCCAAGGCGTTGCTGACGCTGCCCGCCGGTCCGGGCACGGTGATACGGATCCGCTCCTGGGGGAAAGACTCGACCCTCGACACCACCCGTGACGAATTCCGCGTCGATGCCATCACAGGCCAATTCGTGTCTGCGGAGCGTTATTCCGATAAGACCCTCGGCGAGAAGACCATCGCGAACGTGCTCGATATCCACCGCGGCGCATTTCTGGGCTGGCCCGGCAAGCTCGCGTTCATGCTCGCGGCTGTGCTGATGCCGCTGTTCGCGGTCACCGGCGTTTTGCTTTATTTGTCGCGTCGAAAGCTGAGGCGGCTGGCGCAGCCACGGCTCGGGCGGCTTGTTCCCGGCGAATGAACGGGCTGCCGCAAAGGCTAGCCAACACTTCTGCAATCGTTCAAAAGCCCATGGCCAATCCTCGTCAGGGTTTACGCCATGAAGATCACCACCGTCACTCCCGCCGACATCCGCCGTGCACTGCTGCTCCGCGAGGAGATCGCGTTGCTTGATCTCAGGCACGAGGCTGGTTTCGCGACGGGACATCCGCTGTTCGCCGCCAACATGGCTGCCGATCGGATTGCGATCGAAGCGGACGTCAGGCTGCCGCGCAAGAATGTGCCGATCGTGCTCTATGATGACGGCGAAGGGCTCGTCACCGCGGGTGCCGAGCGGCTGGCCGCGCTCGGCTATACCAACGTCCGCGCGCTCGATGGCGGACTGAAGGCCTGGCGCGACGCGGGCTATCAAATGTTCGAGGACGTCAACTCCTACTCCAAAGCCTTTGGCGAGCTGGTCGAGTCGCGTAGGCACACGCCCTCGTTCAGTGCCGACGAGGTGGCAAAACTCATCGCGGACAAGGCCAACATTGCCATCCTCGACGTCCGCCGCTTCGACGAATATGCTACCATGAACATTCCGGGCTCGGTCAGCGTGCCCGGCGCGGAGCTGGTGCTGCGGGCAGGACAGGCGGCACCCGATGCCGACACCACCATCATCGTCAATTGCGCCGGCCGCACCCGCTCGATCATCGGCACCCAATCGCTGATCAATGCCGGCGTGCCGAACAAGGTCCGGGCGCTGCGCAACGGCACTATCGGCTGGACGCTGGCGCGGCATACGCTCGACCACGGTGCTAACAGGCGTGGCGCGATCGGGCCGTTCGAGGGCGGTCCGGCCAATGCGCGCGATGTCGCCTATCGCGCCGGCGTGCGCCACATCGGTGCGAGCGAGATGGCTGCGCTTGTCGCGCAGACCGATCGCACGCTCTATCGCTTCGACGTGCGTGACGCCGAGGAATATGCAGCCGGCCATCTCCCGGGCTTTCGCCATTATCCCGGCGGCCAGCTCGTCCAGGAAACCGACATGGCCGCACCGGTACGCGGCGCGCGCATCGCGCTGACCGACGACAAGGGCGTCCGCGCCGACATGACGGCGTCCTGGCTCGCGCAGATGGGCTGGGAGGTCTATGTACAGGAAGGCGGCTACGACGGCGCGCTCGAAATCGGGCCGCCGCACGTCTTCCCCAAGCCGGACCCCGCTCACCGCTACCGCCGCCCCTATGAAGGCACCGGCGTCGACGAACGCGCGATGCAGGCCTATCTCGACTGGGAATATGGCCTGGTCGAACAATTGCGTCTGGACGGGACGCACGGGTTTTACGTGATCTGACGACCGCTCCGCCATCTTCTCCCCGTATCCGAACCCTATTGTGCTGCGCATCCCCCGCGGTCTATGAGCTGCGGCGAAGCTGTGACCCACGGAGATTTCATGTCAGTCCCAGGCCGAAGCCCTGAGCGGAGCGCGAAGGCGCTGCTGCTCGAAGGCGTCAATGACAGCGCCGTGGACCTGTTCAGAACGGCGGGTTTCACCAATGTCGAGCGCCTGACCAAAGCGCTGGACGGCGAGGATTTGCGGCGGGCGCTCAAGGGCGTGTCATTGCTGGGCATCCGCTCGCGCACCCAGATCACCGATGAGGTGCTGGAGGCCGCCGACCAGCTTCTCGCCGTCGGCTGCTTCAGCGTCGGCACCAACCAGGTCGATCTGCTGGCGGCGCGCAAGCGCGGCATTCCGGTGTTCAACGCGCCGTTCTCCAACACGCGCAGCGTCGCCGAGCTCGTGATCGGCGAGATCGTGATGCTGCTGCGGCGCATTTTCCCGCGCTCGGTGTCGGCCCATGAGGGCGGCTGGGACAAGTCGGCGACCGGCAGCCGCGAGGTGCGCGGCCGCACCCTCGGCATCATCGGCTACGGCAATATCGGCTCGCAGCTCTCGACCCTGGCCGAGGCGATCGGCATGCGCGTGATCTATTTCGACCGCACCGACAAGCTCCGCCACGGCAACACCGAGCCAGTCGAGAAGCTGGAGGAGCTGCTCGCGCAGAGCGACGTCGTCAGCCTGCACGTGCCGGAGACGCCGGAGACATCAGGGATGATCGGCGAGAAGGAGCTGCGGGCGATGAAGCCCGGCTCGCTCCTGATCAACAACAGCCGCGGCACCGTCGTCGATCTCGATGCGTTGGCGGGGGCTCTGCGCGACGGCCATCTCGCGGGTGCCGCCATCGACGTGTTTCCGGTCGAGCCGTCCTCGAATTCGGACCGCTTCAACAGCCCGGTGCAGGGCCTCGGCAATGTCATCCTCACGCCGCATATCGGCGGCTCGACCGAGGAGGCGCAGGAGCGCATCGGCGGCGAGGTGGCGCGCAAGCTGGTCGACTTTTTCATCACCGGATCGACCACGGGCGCGGTGAATTTTCCGGAAGTGCAGCTGCATCTGCGTCCCTCCGGCGCGCGCTTCAGCCACGTCCATCGCAACGTGCCCGGCATGCTGCGCCGGCTCAACGAGGTCTTCCTCCAGCGCGACATCAATATCGCCGCGCAATATCTGGAGACCTCCGGCGACCTCGGTTACGTCGTGCTCGATGCCGACCTCGGCGGCCAGGATTCAGGCGCGCTGCTGCAGCAGATCCGCAGCCTCGAGGGCACCGTCGGCGCGCGGCTGGTGTTTGAGCACTAGCACTGCATTGACGAGCGGCCGCAGGGCGCCTTGAATGCGGCCTGCTGGCAGAACGAACAGAAACTCAGGGGGAAACGATGGCGCAAATCCATGTGAAGCTGTGCGCATTGCTGGTGGGCGCAGCGGGCGCGCTGGGCGCGAATTCCGCTTCAGCGGTGACGCTGACTGAGGATGCGGACACTGTCTGCAACGGCCTCGTCGGCGGCGCCGACGCCGTGATCGATTCGGCGACGTTGCTGGCGCCCTCGCAACTGGCCGTCGCCGAACGCGGCCCGACGCCGTCGGGGCGCGTCACGCCCGCCAATCCCGGCTTCTGCAAGGTGCTCGGCCACATCGATCCCACCGATCCCAAGGCGCCGCCGATCAAGTTTCAGGTCAATTTGCCCGTCGAATGGAACGGCCGTTCGCTGCAATATGGCGGCGGCGGATTCAATGGCGTGCTGATCACGGGCCTGGCGCTGCCGCCGGCCTATCCCTTCGACAAGCCGTCGCCGCTCGCGCGCGGCTTCGTCACCTACGGCACCGATTCCGGTCACGAGTCCAAGCCGGGCGAGCCGCCGCAGCTGTTCGCGCTCAACGACGAAGCCTTCGAGAATTTCGCCCATCGCGCCTACAAGAAGGTGCGCGATGCCGCCGTCGCGCTGATGCAGCGCGCTTACGGCAAGGCGCCGGAGAAAATGTACTTCATGGGGTCGTCCGAAGGCGGCCGCGAAGGCCTCACCATGGCGCAGCGCTACCCTGATGATTTCGACGGCATCTTTGCTCGCGTGCCCGTCATCAACTGGGTCGGCCTGCAGCATGCCGGCACGCGTTCGGGGCTCGTGACCATGGGTGATGGCTGGATCAATCCGGCGCAGGTGAAGCTAGTCGGCGATGCCGTGCGGGCCGCTTGCGACAAGGCCGACGGCTCCGATGACGCGCTGGTGCAAGATCCCGTTTCCTGCAAGGCGGCCTTCAAGGCGGAGACGCTGCGTTGCGCGAGCGGCAAGACGGGCGATCAGTGCCTCACCGACGCACAGATCAAGGCGATCGAGACCTTGCATGCGACCTACAAATTCCCGTTCGCGCTCGCCAATGGCCTCGACGATTATCCGGGCTGGGGCGTGTCGGGCGAGGACACGCCGGCGGTCGGCCCGACCGGCGGCTGGGTCGCGTGGTGGCTTGGCACGGCGCCTCCCGCGCAGCCGCCCGCGCCCAATAATGGCATCGCCTGGATCTACGGCGCCGGCGGCATCCAATACGTGTTCGCGCGCGATCCCAAGCTAGACGTGACGACGTATAAGCCCGAAGCGCACAAGGCGCGGCTGCTCGAGGTCTCCAGCCTGATGGATTCCACCGACCCCGACCTCAGCCGCTTCCGCGCTCGCGGCGGCCGGCTGATCATGCTCGAACATATGGCGGACTACGCGCAAAGCCCCTATGCCGGCATCCGCTATTTCGAGAACGTCGAACGCAAGGTCGGCAAAGCCGAGACGGCCGAGTTCGCGCGGCTCTACACCGCGCCAGGGGTCGACCATGTCGGCTCCGGCGCGCCGGCCAATGTCGACATGCTGAGCGTGCTGGTCGACTGGGTCGAAAAGGGCAGGGCGCCCGGCGATCTGGAAGTTACCGAGCAGAAGGTCGAGGCGCCGTCGTTTGCGACGCTTCGCGCGCAGCCGCTGTGCCGCTGGCCAACGTGGCCGCACTACAAGAGCGGCCCAGTGACGGAGGCGTCGAGCTTCACCTGCGCGCCGTAGCAGGCGCGCCACTTCGGAGCGTCACCCGGTGGCCATTGCCTGCGCGCCGCCGAGCAGCTGCGCGTTAAGCCGGCCGCCGGAGAACAGCATGTCGTCAAGCGCCTCGTCGATATCGGCGGAGATCACGGTGTTGCCGCCGTCCCGCGCGATGCTTCCTTGCGCCAGTCGTCGCATCAATTCCTTGATGAAGGCGCAACTTGTGCCCGCGCTGCGCCGGGCAGCCTCTGCGATCACCGCCCCATCGAGCGGCAGTCCCTTGCCGTAGAGCCGGACCAGCTTGCCGCGGCCGGTCTCGTCGGGCAGCGGCACTTCGATGGCTTGATCGATGCGGCCGGGACGACCCGCGAGAGCTCCCTCGAGGTCCTCCGGCCGATTGGTGGTCAGGACGAACAGGATGTCGGCATCTTCCTTCAGCCCGTCCATCTCGTTGAGCAGCTTGTTCAGCATGGATTCCTCACACGGCCCCATGTCATCGCGGTCACGGGCGATGAGATCGACATCCTCGATCACCACCATCGACGGCTGGAGCAGCCGTGCCAGGCTCATATAGGCGCCGAGCAAACCGATCTGCTCGGCCGTGATGATCAGCGTCGTATGCCCGGGCAAATGCGTTGCCAGATAACGGATCGTGTGGGTCTTGCCGGTGCCCGGCGGCCCGTACAGCAAGATGCCTTTGCGTGTCGATTGGCCCAGCCGGCGCAATTGGTCTCGGGTGTTGACGAAGGTCAGAACGTTGCGATCGAGCAGCCGCAGGGTCTGCTCCGGCAGGATCACCTCGTCGCGCGTGACCTGCGGCAAGCGATGCACCGTGATGCCGCGCGAGCGACCGCGATAGTCGGAATCGGCATCGAGCGACAGGATCTTGCCGCGATAGGTCCGCGCAGCCTGTACGGCTTCTTCCAATTCACTGAAGCATTGCTGGACGAGAGCCGCGCCTGCGGAACCTGAGGGTACCAGGATTTCGATCCGAATTCCGGGCTCGCGACTGTATTCGCGGTGTGCGCAGAGCAAAACCGCATAGCGGAGATGATCCTGCTCACACAGCCACAGCCCGTTATCCAGACACTTGACCGGGCTCTTCTCGCCTACGTCGACGTCGGAATATTGCAGCGGGGCAATCGCGATCGCATAGCGGCCCTCCTTGAGCAGTCGTGGAATCGACAGCGTTTCGTAGCGCTGCTCCTCGTTCAGTCCCACCAGCCGGATGGCCTTGCCGAAGAGCCGGTCGACGGCGGCCTGGAGATCGACCCGCATGTGGCCAGGAAACTGGCGGATCGTGGTCACGAGTTTGCTGCGCGCGGTGCTGGCAAGGTGCCAATCGAGAACGTCGCAAGCAAAGTCGAAATCTTCCTCTTGTTCGTTCGAGGGTTCATCCGCCGCACGCATGCAGTCGCTGCACAGCCAGACCGTTCGGTCGCCGATACGAACGTCGGTCTGTCCCTCAGGCTTGCCACAGAGTTCGCAAGGAGTCTTGACCGCCTCTAGCGTGACCTGCAGTTGGTGGCCGGCCAATTCGATGGATTGTTGCGCAGATTTGAAAAGGGCTTCGGCAACCGATTGCGGGTAAGGTCCGCAAACCGCTTTTTCCTTCTGCTCGATCTGGGTGATCAGCGCGGTCGCTTCACGGTCTGATTTGCCGAAAACCTGCCGAAGCAGATCCATCACGAATTGGTCCGGCGTATCATCGTCATTATGAATTACGAGCTGGGTCGGCTGGTTCTCGCCACGCATACTGTTCATCACGAAAGGTCTCCGGGACAATCTATGATTGAATAGAACGAATAGAGAACATAAAAGGAAGCGGCCGTCAAGCGTGACGGCGGCGGCTAATTGCGATTGGTGGGTGAGGTCCTGGTGCGCCGGGGCGGCCCTGTTCCTCGACGACTGCCGCGGCACATGTCCAGCTGCCGTCCTTTGACAATCTGATCCGCCTCGATTATCTATTTCGCATGCGAAATAAAGACGCGGGCGCGAGACACCATCGGTTGATCTACCTGTTGAGCGTGGCGCAGCGGCGCGTGCAGCGCTGGATGGCGGCGCAGCCTTCGAGCGAGGTCACGCCGGCGCAAGCGGGGCTGCTGTTCATCCTCGGCAAGCAGAACGGCGTCCTGATGGGTGAGGTGGGCGCGGCGCTCGACATGGGGCCGGCCGGCATCTCGGGGCTGGTCGACCGTACGGCGGCGGCTAAACTGGTCGAGCGGCGCGCGGATCACGAGGATGGTCGCGCCTGGCGCGTCTGGCTGACGCCGAAGGGGCGGACGGCACTGGCGCAGGCGAAGGCCAGCGCGGCACAGGTCAACGCGGCGTTGACGGACGGATTCACCAGTGCGGAGATCGATATCGTCGCGCGCTGGCTGACCAGCATTCAGGACAAGTTTCCAAGACAGCTTTCAACAGAGCTTTCTAGAGATCCATAGGAATAGAGGAGAGACCCATGACCGAGCACGTCCGGATCCGGAACGACGGCGGAATTCTCACGCTCACGCTGGCACGCCCCGACAAGAAGAATGCGCTGACGGATGCGATGTACGGCAAGCTCGCCGATGCGATCGAATCAGCCGAGCACGATCCGTCGGTCCGCGTGATCCTGATCCGCGGCGAAGGCGACATGTTTACCGCCGGCAACGATGTCGGCGAGTTCGCGGCGGTCGCGGCGGGCAAGTCGGAAGGAAGCCGCAACGTCGTGCGCTTCATCCAGTCGCTGGCGCGCTGCTCCCGGCCCTTGGTGGCCGCGGTGCAGGGCCGCGCCGTCGGCGTCGGCACCACGATGCTGCTGCATTGCGACCTCGTCGTGCTTGCCGACAACGCGCAATTGTCGACGCCCTTCGTCAGCCTCGCACTGGTGCCGGAAGCAGCCTCCAGCCTGCTGATGCCGGCGCGCATCGGCTATGCGCGGGCCTACGAGATGTTCGCGCTGGGCGAGACGGTGCCGGCCAAATCCGCGCTGGAATGGGGGCTCGCCAACCGCGTCGTGCCGCTCGACAAGCTCGATGCCGAGGCGCTCGCGCTGGCGCAGCGTCTTGCCCGTCAGCCGGCCGGCGCACTCACCGCCACCAAGAAGCTGATGCGCAACGGCGAGACGCTGGTCGCGCAGATGAATGCCGAAGGCGAGCAGTTCGGGCTGCGCCTGCGCACCGCTGAGGCGCGCGAGGCCTTCACGGCGTTCGCGGAACGCCGCCCGCCGGATTTCACCAAGGTTGCGTGATATCCGGGACTGCGCTGAGGCTCGTCGGGCCGGAAACTCACGCCCATTCGATTAAAACCTTAACGGAACATTGGCATGTCGCGGGCAAGGTGGCGCTCGAAAGAATAGGCCCCCGACCCAGGCCCCCGACACCATGGCAATGTTTAAGAAATCAGTAAGTTCGCTCCTTCTGACCTTGATGGCCCTGCTGGCTGCGGGTGCGCTGGCCTCCACGGCGATCCAGATGGTTGGGGCGTTCGGCCGCTATAGCGACAGCCTCGAGACCGCGCGGCTTGCCGCGGCCGACAAGGCGATCTTCCATGGCGTGCTGGCGCTGCGCAACAATCGCGGCGATGCCCAGAGCGCGATCCTCGGCGAGGATGATCCGCGAGCAAAACTCGAGGCGGCGGAGAAGGCCGAGCAGGGCGGCTATGACGCCATCGGCGCCGCGCTCGCCACCGTCGATTTCGCCCGCCGCGACGAACTCGCTGGCACATTGAAGCAGGGCTGGAGCGCCGCCGCGCCGCAATTCCAGCTGTTCTACGACGAGGCCAAGCGCCCGCGCGCCGAACGCAAGATCGAGCGGACCAACTCCTGGTATGATGCCGTCACCAAGGTGATCGAAACGGCCAACCTCGCCTCCACCGCGGTGTCGAACCGTGCCTGGATGAATGACCCTTTCATCGCCCGCATGATCCAGGTTCGGCGCTTCGCCTGGCAGGTGCGCGACCGTTATGGGATCCATTGTTCGTCCCTTCGCTCCAACGTCAACGCCAGCAAGCCGCTCGACGACGCTCAGAAGCGGTCAGTGGCGCAATGGGATGGCACGATCGCCTCCGGTTGGGCGGGCATGGCCGAGTTGCTGGCCGCGCCCGGCGTGGCGGCGGAGCTGGTGACGGCAGCGGCGGACGCGAAGGCCAAGACCGACGGTGCCCTCAAGCAGATCGGCGACCTCACCAAGAATTTCGACGGCAGCGGTAAGCCCGCGATGCCCGCCGCGGAATGGAATACGCTGTGTCAGTCACCCTTTGCGTCCATCGTCGCGGTGGCGAACAAGGCGCTCGACCAGTCGATCGTCCGGGCGGAAACGGTGCAGGCCAAGGCGCTCACCAATCTCGTCGTGCAGTCGCTCGCGTTCCTGCTCGCGCTGGCCGTGACCCTGACCGGCGTGTACGTGGTGCGCAATCGCCTGATGCGCCCGGTGCGCGCCATCCTGGACGCGATCGCCAAGATCAGCGCCCGCGACTACGCGACGCCCGTCCCGCAATCCAGGTATCCCGACGAGTTTGGCACCATGGCGGCCGCACTCGAAAGCCTGCGCGAGAGCGCGGCGACCGCGGAACGCCTGGGCCAGGAGCGCGAATCGCAGCAGGCGCTCCAGCTCGCCCGCTCCGGCACCGTCGATGCGGCCTGCCGCAGTTTCGACGACACCGTGCAAGCCGTCATTCACAGCGTTGCGGCGTCGACCAAGGAGCTCGATGCCACCGCGACTGACGTCCGCTCACTGGTTTCGGAATCGAGCAGCCAGACCGCGGCGGTCTCCTCCTCCGCCGAGCAGGCCACCAACAATCTCGAGACCATCGCAGCGGCGACCGAAGAACTCTCGGCGTCCGTCGGCGAGATCTCCGCGCAGGTGCAGGCCAGCGCCCGCGAGGCCCGCGAAGCGGTGTCGCAGGCAGCGCAGACCAATGCGACGGTCGAAATCCTCGATCAGACCGCTGGCCGCATCGGCGAGGTCGTGAAGATGATCAACGCCATCGCAGGGCAGACCAATCTCCTGGCGTTGAACGCCACCATCGAAGCCGCGCGCGCGGGCGAGGCCGGCCGCGGCTTCGCCGTGGTCGCCGGCGAGGTCAAGAGCCTCGCTTCGCAGACGGCGACGGCGACGGAAGAAATCTCCCGCCAGGTCGCGGAGATCCAGGGCGCGACGGGCCAGGCGGTCGCGGCCATCCGCGCGATCGGCGGCGCGATCAGCGGCATCGACGAAAAGATGACGGCGATCGCGGCAGCGGTCGAACAGCAGCGTGCGGCCACCACCGAGATCTCCCGCAACTTCCAGCAGGCCGCGCAGGGAACCCGCGAGGTCACCGACACCATCGGCAGCGTCGCCAGGCTGAACCAGGAGACGGGCAATGCCGGTTCGGTCCTGTCGGTGTCCGTGACGAAAATGTCCGCCGACGCCGATCGTCTCCGCGTCGCGGTCGAGGGCTTTTTGGGCGCGGTGAGGACCGCATAGCTTCGACAATCTTCCGTCCTTACGTCGCGCGATCGGCATTGCCGCCGATGCGCGCGGCGGGTACATCTGTGGCGCTGTGCGAGCGTCGCGGCAGATGTAAGAGATATCAGGGATGGAGAGTTCGATGCCGGTCACGCCCCACCACAAGGCCCAGCGCCCCTATCGCGGCGTGTTCCCGGTCGCACCCACCATCTTCGACGAGCGCGGCGAACTCGAACTTGAGGGACAGCGTCGCTGCATCGATTTCATGATCGACGCAGGCTCGAACGGTCTGTGCATTCTCGCCAATTTCTCCGAGCAGTTCGTGCTCACGGATGCCGAGCGTGAGACCGTGATGCATGCGGTGCTGGAGCATGTCGCGGGCCGCGTTCCCGTGATCGTCACCACCACGCATTTCAGCTCGGCCGTCTGCGCCGCGCGCAGCCGGCAGGCCGAGGCGGCCGGTGCCGCCATGGTCATGGTGATGCCGCCCTATCACGGCGCCACCTTCCGCGTGCCCGAAAAAGGCGTCGTCGAATTCTTCAAGGTGCTGTCGGGCGCGATCAAGATTCCGATCATGATCCAGGATGCGCCTGTCGCCGGCACCCCCCTGTCGGTTGAGCTGCTCGCGCGGCTGGCGCGCGATTTCGCCAACATCCGTTATTTCAAGATCGAGGTGCCGGGCGCGGCTGCAAAGCTGCGCAGCCTGATCGACGCCGGCGGCAGCGATATCGAGGGTCCCTGGGACGGCGAGGAAGCGATCACGCTGCTCGCCGATCTCGATGCCGGCGCCACCGGCGCGATGACCGGCGGCGGCTATCCCGACGGCATCCGCCAGATCGTCGATCCCTATTTCGCCGGCAAGCGTGAAGAGGCCAAAGCCGCCTACGAACGCTGGCTGCCGCTGATCAACTACGAAAACCGCCAATGCGGCCTGATCGCCTGCAAGGCGATGATGCAGGCCGGCGGCGTGATCAAGTCGGACACGGTGCGGCATCCGCTCCAGCCGTTGCACCCGGCGACGCGGGCCGGGCTGCTGGAGTTGGCCAAGGAGCGCGATGCGCTGGCGTTGAGGTGGGGGAAGTAGCGCAACGCTGTCGTCCCGGCGAAGGCCGGGACGACGCTGAGTGTGAGGTGCGCACCCTGGCCTGATCCCGCCAGCTTCCATCTGGCTGAAGGCGTCGAATTAACGCGGTTCGGGCGGTTTCCCGCAGCCCGGCGATGACATATTGTACGCTCGCCAACCTGGCCCGCGGAGCAACTCAAGACATCGCGCAACAGCTCTTCATTATGCCGCTATTCCGAACCAGGTTGGTGCGAACCAACGAAACAGGGAGGCAGTGCCATGACGATGAGGCCGGATCCCACCTTTCACGCATCGCCCAAGCTTGCGATGGAAGCTCCTGCGGAGAACTTTGCCTACACGTTGCTGCTCAGTCCGGATTTCTCGAAACCGGATTCTCTCGCGGTGATCGACGCCAAGCCGGGATCGCCGACCTACAGCCAGATCGTCCACACCGTGACGATGCCCAACAAGGGCGATGAGTTTCATCACTTCGGCTGGAATGCCTGCTCCTCCGCCTTGTCGCCGCTCACTGGGCATGCCTTCATCGAGCGGCGCTATCTCATCATCCCCGGGCTGCGCTCGTCGCGGATTTACATCATCGATACCAAGCCCGATCCGACCAAAGCCAAAATCCACAAGATCATCGAGCCCGAGGAAGTCTTCAAAAAGACCGGCTATTCGCGGCCACATACCATCCATTGCGGGCCGGACGGCATCTATGTGAGCACGCTGGGCGGCGGCGGCAAGGACGGCACCAACGGGCCTCCAGGCGTCTTCATCATGGATTGCGAGACGTTCGAGGTCCTTGGACGATGGGAGATCGACCGCGGCCCGCAGACGTTGCACTATGATTTCTGGTGGAACCTGCCGCGCGACTACATGGTGACGAGCGAATGGGCATTGCCGCCGCAGTTCGAGAACGGGATCGTCCCGGAAGATTTGCTGGCGAACAAATATGGCCATCGTCTCCACTTCTGGGATCTCCGCGCCCGTCGCAACGTGCAGACCATCGACCTCGGCGCCAATCATCAGATGGCGCTGGAGGTACGGCCGGCGCACGATCCGGTTCGCGAATACGGCTTTGTAGGCGTTGTGGTCGACACCACGAATCTCGAAGCCTCGATCTGGACCTGGTGGCGCGAAGGCGGAAAATTCCATGCGGAGAAGACGGCGACGATCCCGCCCGAGCCTGCGCCAAAGGAGAAGCTCCCGCCGCTGCTTCAGGGCTTTGGCGCCGTGCCGCCGCTGGTGACCGACATCGACCTGTCGATGGATGATCGTTTTCTCTATGTCTCGTGCTGGGGCACGGGTGAAATGCGCCAGTACGACGTGAGTGATCCGCGAAAGCCGAAGCTTGCGGGCTCGGTTCACATCGGCGGCATCGCGCGCCGCACCCCCCATCCGAACGGCAAGGCATTTGCGGCCGGCCCGCAGATGGTCGAGATCAGCCGCGACGGCTGGCGCGTGTACTGGACCAATTCGCTCTATTCCACCTGGGATGACCAGTTCTATCCCGATGGCGTTCCGGGTGTGGAAGTCATGGCCAATGTCGGTCGCAATGGCGGCCTTGAACTCGACAAGAACTACTTCGTGAGCTTCCCCGACGGATATCGTGCGCACCAGATCAGGCTGGAGGGCGGTGATTGTTCGACGGACTCCTTTTGCTACCCGTCGGCCTAGATTGGGCACACGCGAGCCTCGGCTGGCTGTGGCTCGCTCTTGTTGCGAGCGGTCTCTATCACGGGGTCAATCCGGGAATGGGCTGGCCGCTCGCCGTTTCGGCCGGGCTCATGGACAAGAGCCCGCGCGCGCTCTTTCGTGCGTTGTGGGCTCTGGCCGCCGGACATCTCCTGGCAACGCTTCTCGTGCTGCTGCCATTCGCGTTCCTGCTCGTGCTGGCCGAGTGGCAGCGTTCGATCCAGCTCGGCGCGAGCCTTTTCGTCATCGGCTTCGGCGTCTATCGGCTGGTCGAGCGGCGCCATCCGCGCGCGCTGGCACGAATTCCGCCGACGCAATTGGCGCTCTGGTCATTTGCCGTTGCCATTGCTCACGGCGCCGCCTTGATGCTCGTGCCGATCTATCTCGGGCTCTGCCAGGCCTTCGAACTCGATGCCGGCCATGAGGCCGCCGGCGCGCTGATGAAGGCGAGTCTCGGGATGGCGGTTCTGGTGTCTTTGGTGCACGTCGCTGCCATGGTCAGCGCCGGCGGATGTCTGGCGTGGCTGGTCTACCGCCATCTGGGATTGAGGTTCGTCTCGCGAAGCTGGTTCAATCTGGATGTAATCTGGGCCACCAGCCTCATTCTGGTTGGCGTTGTGGCCTTCGGCTTCAATCTCGCGAGCTGGCACTGACACTTACTGGGTCAAAGCCCACTCGCCGATGATGCGGAAGCGAGCCTTGGCGTGGTCCTGTTTGAACAGCGCGACGCGATCGATCGCAAGCGTCTTGAGGCCGAGCGCAGCAAACCTTCCCTGCAGCATTTCCAGAATCGGCCCGCGCCGCTCCACGTCGAGCCGGCCCGTCAACGTCATGTGGAAACGGAATTCCTCCATCACGTAAGGATAGCCCCAGCGGTCGAGATAGTGGCGCTGCCGTTCGCTCAGCTTCTCCGGCTTGCGCCGCGCACGGTCTTCCGCGCTCAGCGGCGCGCGGAAGGAGTCGAAGTCGCGCGCGCAATCGGCGGCGAGCTGCTGGAGTTCGCCGACCGGCTCCCCGGGAATGACGGCGATGAAGCCGCTGATGGAATCGACGACCGGGCGGATCACCGGAATTGCGCGTGCCCTGCCGGCGAATGTCGCGCAGGCCGCAACAAGCTCGACCTCGCGCCTGTCGGACGCCAGCGCCATCGGCGCCTTCAGCGTGGCGTGAAAGCCGTATTTGCGGGGATCGGCGGTGACATCACGCCAGTCCGGCGCGAGACGCGATGCGTCGGCGGGAAACGGCAGCTCGTTGCCGGTATAGGCATCGTAGCCGAGCAACTCCGCGCCGAAGCGGGTGAGCGCGCTGTCGCTGCCTGCGGCAAAATAGATCGCGTAGCGGGGGAAACTCGTCATCGTCCGAGCATAGCGGGTTTATGCCGCGGCGACAGCTTGGCGCGGGGTAGCTGGCATGCCAAGCAACCGCGTCGCCTCGGTGAGATGCACGAGCTTGCCGCCTGATATCACGGCGATCAGCCGCGGCCGCAGCGGCATGCTGTCGTCGACCAGCAGAATGTCCGCGCGCCGGCCTTCCGCGAGCACGCCGCGATCTGCAAGACCGGTCGCGCGCGCGGGCGCGGCGGAGACCAGATTCCAGGCCTCGGTCAGCGGCAGCACGCCATCGGCGGCGAGCCGGAACGCAGCGAGCAGCTGCGCGGGATAGTAGTAGTCCGAGGCCAGCACCGAGCAGAGCCCTTTGGCGATCATGTCGGATGCCCTGGTCCAGCCCGTGTGGCTGCCTCCGCGCACGACGTTCGGCGCGCCGTAGACGATGGCGTCACCGTGGCTTGCTGCCGCCCGCGCTGTCTCCTCGTTGATCGGAAACTCCGCAATCGCCACGCCCATGGCGCGAAAGCCTTCGCGCATCGCCGGCGTCGCATCATCGTGCGAGAGCATCCGCACGTCGGCGGCGCGGGCCGTCGCGGCCAGCCGTGACACGGAAGCCGGCACATCCGCGGCGCGGGACATTATGTGTCCGACCAGCCGGTCGAATTCCTCGCTCGACAGGCCGGTGCGCTCCACCATGCGATTGCGCTTGCGCGGCTTGGCCATGTCCCCAACCGTGCCGTCCATGTGGTCGTTGAAGGCGAACAGGTCGACGCGGCCCTCAGTGAGCCATTGGCTGATCTCGGTTTCGGCGTCGAGATTGTAGGTCTCGTGGCGCAGGTGAAAGCGGGTGTCGGCGGCGAATTGCGGGCGCTGCCGTTCGATCGCCTCCATCAGGCTGCGCGCATTGCCGGCGCTGCGCAGGCCCGGCTCCCACGAACAGGTCGTGGCGTGAAAAACCGTGGTGATGCCGTTGCTGATCGCCTGGCGGTCGCTGTCGGCGAGCGCGACGTCGATCGGGAAATCGACCCCGGCGCGCGGCATCATCTGTCGCTCGAAGGCATCGCCATGCAGATCGACGATGCCCGGCAGGACCAGCAGATCGCGCGCCTTGATCGCCAGCCGCGCCCGGCTGCGCGAGGCATTGATCTCTGCGATGTCCGTTCCGGACACGAGAAGCGACGTTTCGGCGAACTCGGAGCCGATCAGGGCCCGCCCGCCCTCGAGGAATATGTCTGTCACGCGACCGCGCTTCGTTTGCTGGCAGAAGAGGGTGCCCCTGCTTCGTATGCCGTGAGGAAATCCTCAATCCCGAGCTTGCGGAAATTGGGCAGGGCTTCACGCAACTTGTCGTGATCCCAGTCCCACCAAGCGAGCCTCGCAAGCCGCCCCGCAACCTCTTCCGAGAACCGCCGGCGAACGATGCGCGCCGGATTGCCGGCAACGATGGTGTAGGCCGGCACGTCCTTGGTGACGATGGCGCCGGCCGCGATCACCGCGCCGGTGCCGACGTTGCGGCCCGGCAGCACGATCGCGCCATGGCCGATCCAGACGTCATGGCCGATATGGACGTGATGCTGGCGCCGCCAGTCGAAGAACTCGGTGTCGTCGCTCTCGCCTTCGAAATAGGCGCTCGAACGATAGGTGAAATGCGCCTGCGTGGCGCGGTGCATCGGGTGATTGCCCGGATTGATCCGCGTCATCGCCGCGATCGAGCAGAATTTTCCGATGGTGGTGTAGGTGATCTGGGCGTCGTTCACGACATAGGAGTAATCGCCCATCGTCACTTCGTGCAGCATCGTGCGGGCGCCGACCTCTGTGTAGGCCCCAAGCCTGGTGTCGTGCAGCTTCGCCGAGGAATCGACAGTCGGCTGGAGCGAAAGAGCTTTGGCGGCCATGTTGTATCCGAACGAGAGGGCGAGTGTTTCTCTTCGAGCGGCTTGATGACAATGTCATGACGGCGCGATGACAGGGGATGAACAGGGGATGAGGTGTGTAGGATCGCCGCATCGCAACGTCCGTGTCACACAAGTGTCAAGCGCCGGCGTTAGCGGTGGGTCCCAGCTACTCTGGAGCCCTGCATGCTGGTGGTTGAAGGTCTGACGTGTCGCTTCGGCGTGAAAGCCGCGGTGGACGACGCCTCGTTTCAAGTCTCTCCCGGCGGCTTCGTCGGCGTGATCGGACGGTCCGGCGCCGGCAAGTCGACCCTGCTGCGGACCATCAACCGTCTCGCGACCCCTTCGCAGGGTCGCATCCTGTTCGACGGTCTCGACGTCACCGCGCTACGCGGCAAGGAGCTGCGGCAGTGGCGGGCGCGCTCGGCGATGATCTTTCAGCAGTTCAATCTGGTCGGCCGGCTCGATGCTCTCACCAACGTTCTTATGGGACGGCTCGCGATGATGCCGGCCTGGCGCTCGCTGTCGCAGAGCTGGCCCGAGCAGGACAAGGCGCTGGCGATGTCCGCGCTCGAGCAGTTCGACATCGCCCCACTCGCAGCCCAGCGCGCCGACCAGCTCTCCGGCGGCCAGCAGCAGCGTGTCGCGATCGCCCGCGCGCTGGTGCAGCAGCCCGACATCATCCTCGCCGACGAGCCGATCGCCTCGCTCGATCCGCGCAACACCAAGATCGTGATGGATGCGCTGCTGCGCATCAACAAGCACTTCGGCATCACCGTGCTCTGCAATCTGCATTCGCTCGACCTGGCGCGCAGCTATTGCGACCGCCTGATCGGCATGGCGCAGGGTCGCGTGGTGTTCGACGGCGCGCCGGCCGAGTTGACCGAGCACGTTGCGCGCGAGCTCTACGATCTCGAAGCCGCCGAAGTCATGGGCGGCACGCCTGCACCAGTGCGACAGGGCATTCCGGCGCTTGGAACGGCGGCCGCCGCCTGAGCTGCGCCGCATCAGGACTTACCAATTTTGCGTCAACCGACCTCAACCAATGAAGAGGCTATCATGATTACTCGCAGATTGATTCTCGCCGGCGCCGCCGCGCTCGCGTTGACGACTTCGGCCTCCGCCGAAGACTGGAAAGCCAAATATCCCGAGCTGACCTTCGCGGTCATTCCGGCGGAAAACGCCTCGGGCGTGACCGAGCGCTGGGCGCCGTTCATGAGCTATCTCTCCAGGGAATTGGGCGTGAAAGTCACGCTGCGCATCGCCAACGACTACGCTGCCGTCATCGAAGGCCAGCGTGCCGGCAACATTCACATCGCGAGCTACGGCTCGGCGTCGTTCGCCCGCGCCCGCCTGACCGGCGTCAAGACCGACGCCTTCGCCAACGACATCAACTCCGACGGCTCCACCGGTTATTACTCGGTGTTCTTCGTCAAGGCGAGCAGCCCCTACAAGAGCATCGATCAGCTCAAGGGCAAGAACCTCGGCCTGGTCGATCCGAACTCGACCTCCGGCAACAACGTGCCGCGCTTCGAGCTCGACAAGATGGGCATCGCGGACGCCGACACCTATTTCAGCAAGGTCGTCTTCACCGGAAGCCACGAGAACGCGATCCTGGCGCTGGCGCAGGGCACGGTCGACGTCGCGGCCAACCAGTGGACCAGCGACAACGACTCGACATTAGCGCAGATGCTGACCAAGGGCATGCTGAAGAATGCCGATGGCTCGGCGATGAAGAAGGATGATTTCCGCATCATCCACAAGTCGGCGCCGATCATCAACGGCCCCTATGCCTACAATTCTGACCTGCCGGAAGAGGCCAAGGCCGCCATCGCCAAGGCGTTCTTCGACGCGCCGGCCAAGGACAAGGCTGCGTTCGATCGCCTCCAGGACGGCCAGAAGAAGGGTTTTCATCCCGCGACCACCAAGGATTGGGATGGCACGATCGAGCTGATCAAGTTCGTCGATGCGCTGCGTAAGAAGAAGGCGTCCTGAGTTTCGGGACGATGCCACTGGAGCCGGGTCGATGGACCCGGCTCTTTCTCTTTGATTGACCATTTTCCTGGCCAAGATGACCGTCGCGGTTTCGATCCTCCCCGAGCAACAGCTCGCCGTGCTCAACGCCGCCTATCGCCAGGCGGTGGCGCGCAAGCGGCTCCGAATCCTGTCTGGAGCCGTGATCTTCGCCGCAGCACTGTGTCTGGCCGCGATCGGCGCTGAAGTGAATCTGCGCACGCTGTTCGCCCACTTTGGCAACTTCATCAGCTATTTCGACCGCATCCTCACACTCGACACCGGCCAGCGGGTCTGGACCGATGTCGGCGAGTGGCTGTGGGGCTGGCGCAAATGGCTGAGGATGCTGGGCGAGACTTTGCTGATCTCCTATGTCGGCACGCTGATCGGCGCGACTTTTGCGTTTTGCCTGAACTTCTTTGCGGCTGAAAACACCTCGCCCGCGCCGTGGTTGCGCTTCGTCGTGCGGCGCCTGCTCGAATTCGCCCGCACGGTCCCCGGCATCGTGTTTGCCCTGATCTTCGTGATCGCCTTCGGGCTGGGGCCGATGGCGGGCGTGCTGGCGATCGCGATTCACTCCACCGGCGCGCTTGGAAAGCTGTTCTCGGAGATCGTCGAGAACGCCGACATGAAACCGGTCGAAGGCGTCCGCTCGACCGGCGCGAGCTGGCTGTCCTGCATGCGCTTCGCCATCCTGCCGCAGGTCACGGCGGGCTATGCCAGCTACGCGCTGCTGCGTTTCGAGATCAACGTCCGCGAGGCCTCCGTGATGGGCTTCGTCGGTGCCGGCGGCATCGGCCAGGAGCTCGTCGTCGCCATCCGCAAGTTCTACTACTCGGACGTCAGCGCCATCCTGCTCACCATCATCGTCACGGTTTTCATTATCGACATCAGCACCGGCTGGCTGCGCGGCCGCCTGTTCGGCAAGGAGGCGCGGACGTGACGGGGCCGCAGGACATTGACACATCAGCGCTTCGCGCGCGCTACCCTGATGTGTTCGACCGGCCGGCTTCGGCGCGGCTCCCGATGCCGGCGATGATCGTCGCGGCGCTCGCGGTTCTGATTTATGGCCTCATCGATCTCGACTTCTCGCCGTCGCGGTTGTTCGCGGGGCTCAGCCAGCTCGGTTGGATCAGCCTGATGATGATCCCGCCGGATCCCGGCTCGTCGCTGCCGGTCTATCTGAAGGCGCTGGGCGAGACGCTGTCGATTGCGCTGCTCGGCACGACGCTGGCCGCGGTCTTCGCGCTGCCGGTCAGTCTTCTTGCCGCGCGCAATGTGGTGCCGTCGAGGATTTTGCGGTTTCCGGTGCGGCGCTTCCTGGATTCAATCCGCGGAGTCGACACGCTGATCTGGGCGCTGGTGTGGATCAACGTGGTCGGGCTCGGCCCGTTTGCCGGCGTGCTCGCTATTGCCGTGTCGGATTTCGGCGCGTTTGGAAAACTGTTCTCGGAGGCGATCGAGGGCGCCGACCAGAAGCAGGTCGAGGGCATCCGCGCCTCCGGCGGTAGCGCGCTGCACGAGATTCGCTTCGGCCTGCTGCCGCAGGTCCTGCCCGTGATTGCCGGGCAGGTGCTCTATTTCATCGAGTCGAATACGCGCTCGGCCACCATCATCGGCATCGTCGGCGCCGGCGGCATCGGCCTCCAGCTCGCCGAGCAGATCCGCGTGCTGGAATGGCAGAAGGTGTCGTTCCTGATCCTGATGATCCTGGTCGCAGTCGCCGCGATCGATTTCGTTTCGGGCAAATTGCGTTTTGCGATTATCGGGCGGCGGGCGGTGGCGTAACCTTCTTCCTTCTCCCCTTGTGGGAGAAGGTGGCGCGAAGCGCCGGATGAGGGGTCTGCATCCTCAATTCAGATCAGTGCGCGGAGGCAACCCCTCACCCGTCTCGCCGCTAGCGCGGCGAGCCACCCTCTCCCGCAAGGGGAGAGGGGCAGAGGGCAGCCAGTTCACCCGTTCTCCACCAGAAATTCCACCCGCTCCGCCGCAAAGCGCGAATGCTTGGTGACCAGCGGCTTGCCGTCGAGATCGTGATCGGTGGCGTCGACCACCAGGATCGGCCGTCCCAGCGCCAGATCGAGCCGTGCGGCGTCGGTTGCGTCGACGATACCGGCGGTGATCCGGGTCGCGCCGCGGCGATAGTCCCGGACGCCGTAATGCTCGAGCAATTTCGTCATCGAGCGGGTCGCGGCAAAGACGTCGCCCGCAGCGGGGAATAGCTGTGCCGATAGCCACGTCGTGGAGACACAGATCGGCGTGCGGTCGGCGAGGCGCATCGCCTCGATCCGGACCAGCGGTGCGCCGGTCTTGAGGCCAAGCTCCCGCGCGAGTTCGCGGGTCGCAACGTCAGCGGACGCCTCGATCAGCCGGCCATGCGGTTCGCGGCCGTCCGCGCCGACGATCTCGGAGAAACGGGTCCGCGAGCGCAGTGGATAAGCGAGCTTCTGCGCCTCGACATAGGTTCCGCTGCCGCGTTCTGCCCGCACGATGCCGCGCTCGGCAAGCGCGGCCAGCGCGCGTCGCACGGTGTGGCGGTTGACGCGATAGGTTTCGGCGATCTCCACCTCGCCCGGCAGCTTGTCGCCCGCCGCAAAGCGGCCGTCGGCGATGCCGCGCTCGATGCCGTCGGCAACGAGACGCCACAACGCGACGCCGGAGGAGGCTGTGTCCTGCATGCTCATGTGGCCAGGAAGCTACTCCAGAAATCACGCCTTTGTCACGAAACAGTCATGGCGCTCCGCTATCAAGTTGTCTAGTATCATAGACAACTTGGATTCGGCAAGTTCTGCAGAGAAGTCGGTGGATGCGGTGACCCAGCACAATAATCAGCAAGCCCAGCGCAAGGCCGCAATGGCCGTGCTGGCGCACGCGGAGGCGGACGAGATCGCCGCTCGCCTCCAAGCTCTCGCTTTGCCGGCGCATCAGGATCTGCGCGCGCCGGAAAACGGCCTCGTCATGCTGCGCGGCCGGGTCGGCGGCGATGGTGCGCCGTTCAACCTCGGTGAAGCCACGGTGTCGCGCGCCGCGGTGCGGCTTGCGAGCGGCGAGGTCGGTTTCGGCTACACGCTCGGTCGCGACGGCGAGAAGGCGCGGCTGATCGCGCTGTGCGATGCCCTGGTGCAGTCCCGCGATTTCGCCGGCGCGCTGGAGCGGGACATTATCGCGCCGTTGCGTGAGCAGCTTATGGTCAGGCGCAAGCAGGTGGCGGCCCAGACCGCCGCGACGAAGGTTGATTTCTATACCATGGTGCGCGGTGAGGGGTGAGATCATGACCACGATTGCGGAACTGCCCCCCGGGTTCGCCGACAAGGTGCTGTCGGCGCAATCGACCTTTCGTTCGGTCATGGACGCGATGGCCCGGCCGGGGTCGGTCCAGCGCATCGTGCCGACATCAGGAGCGCCTCGTGTGATGATGCGCGGCACGGCCGCGATCGCGTTGACGCTGTTCGATCACGACACGCCGCTCTGGCTCGATGCGCGCATGCATGAGAGTTCCGACCTCGTGAAATGGCTGAAATTCCACACCGGTGCACCGGTGGTGCAGGATTCCTCGATCGCGAGCTTCGCGCTGATCAGCGACGGCGGGGCGCTCCCTTCGCTGGAGCGCTTCGCCCCCGGCACCAGCGAATATCCGGATCGCTCAACCACATTGATCCTTCAGGTCGAGAGCCTGGACGGAGGGCGGAGCTTCGAGCTGCGCGGCCCCGGCATTGACGGTGTCGCCACGCTCCAGGCTTCGATCAAGCCGTTCGACCTGTTCGAGCGCCTGCGCGTCAACGAAACGCTGTTTCCGCGCGGCATCGATGTGATGCTGGTCGCCGATGATGCCGTGGTTGCGATTCCGCGCACCACGCGTGTCGTGAGCAAGGGAAGCTAAGCATGTATGTCGCAGTCAAAGGCGGCGAACGCGCCATCGAGAACGCCCATCGCCTGCTCGCCAGTGCACGGCGCGGCGACCAAAGGGTGCCGGAAATTTCCCTCGACCAGATCTCGGAGCAGCTTGGCCTCGCCGTGGACCGCGTCATGAGCGAAGGCTCGCTCTATGATCGCGAGCTCGCGGCGCTCGCCATCAAGCAGGCGCGCGGCGATCTGATCGAGGCGATCTTCCTGGTCCGCGCCTTCCGCGCGACGCTGCCCCGCTTCGGCGCCAGCGAGCCGGTCGAGACCGGCGCGATGCGGGTACGGCGGCGGGTGTCCTCGACCTTCAAGGACATTCCCGGCGGCCAGATCCTCGGCCCGACCTTCGACTATACCCACCGCCTGCTCGATCCCTCGCTCGCCGAGGGCTTTGTGCCGGAAGCGCCGGCGACGGCCGAAGCATCGTCTGCGCCGACCCCGCGGGTGACCGACATCCTCGGCCGCGACGGGCTGATCGAATCCTCGCCTAAGGCCGAGGAAGGCGCCAGCGTCGGCGATCTCACCCGCGAGCCGCTCAATTTTCCCGCCGATCGTGACCTGCGCCTGCAAAATCTCGCGCGTGGCGACGAAGGTTTTCTGCTGGCGATGGGCTATTCCACCCAGCGCGGCTACGGCCGCAACCATCCCTTCGCCGGCGAGATTCGCTTCGGTGAGGTCGAGGTTGAATTCTCCGCGGAAGACGTCGGCTTCGCCGTGCCGCTCGGCTCGATCGAGCTCACCGAGTGTCAGATGGTCAATCAGTTCAAGGGCTCCGCGACGGAGGCGCCGTGCTTCACCCGCGGTTACGGCCTCGCCTTCGGCCAGAGCGAGCGCAAGACGATGTCGATGGCGCTGGTCGACCGCGCGTTGCGTGCGCGCGAGCTCGGCGAAGAGGCACTCGCCCCCGCGCAAGACGAAGAATTCGTGATGTCGCATTCGGACAACGTCCAGGCTACCGGCTTCGTCGAGCATCTGAAGCTACCGCATTATGTCGACTTCCAGTCTGAGCTCGGCCTGTTGCGCAAGCTGCGGAAGGAATTCACTGAGGCCAATGCGCCCGATGCCATGAAGGAGGCCGCGGAATGAACGCGCCCGCCTACAATTTCGCTTATCTCGACGAACAGACCAAGCGGATGATCCGCCGCGCGATCCTCAAGGCGATCGCGATCCCCGGCTATCAGGTGCCGTTCGCCAGCCGTGAAATGCCGATGCCCTATGGCTGGGGCACCGGCGGCGTGCAGGTGACGGCCGCGATCCTCGGGCCCGAGGACGTGCTGAAGGTGATCGACCAGGGCTCCGACGACACCACCAATGCGATCTCGATCAGGAAGTTCTTTGCCAAGACCGCCGGCGTCGCAACGACGACGGCGACGATCGATGCGACCGTGATCCAGACCCGCCACCGCATTCCGGAGACGTCGCTACACGCAAATCAGGTGCTGGTCTACCAGGTGCCGATCCCGGAGCCGCTGCGCTTCCTCGAGCCGCGCGAGACGGAGACGCGGCGCATGCACGCGCTCGCCGAATACGGCCTGATGCATGTGAAGCTCTACGAGGACATCGCCCGCTTCGGCCACATCGCGACGGCTTACGCCTATCCGGTGAAGGTCAATGCGCGCTACGTGATGGACCCGTCGCCGACGCCCAAATTCGACAATCCCAAGATGGACAATTGCCCGGCGCTGCAACTGTTCGGCGCCGGCCGCGAGAAGCGCATCTATGCGATCCCGCCCTATACGCAAGTTGTGTCGCTCGACTTCGAGGACCATCCCTTCGAGCCGTACCGATTCAACGCGCCGTGCGCGTTGTGCGCCGCTGAAAATTCCTACCTCGACGAGATCGTGACCGACGACAAGGGCGGGCGCATGTTCGTCTGCTCCGACACCGATTATTGCGAGGGACGTCAGGCCGCCGGCCATCACGGCAGCCTCAGCGCCGCGCCGTACAAGGACAAGGCGCAGGAGGCATCGAATGGCTGATCAAGACATGCTCGAGAACGACGAGCCGCTGCTGGTCGCAAAATCCCTCAGCAAGTCCTATGGCCGGATCGCGGCGTGCCGCGACGTGTCCTTTGCGCTCTACCCCGGCGAGGTGCTGGCGATCGTCGGCGAATCCGGCTCGGGCAAATCGACGCTGCTGCAGCTGCTGTCGGGTCAGCTCGCGGCCAGCGGCGGTGAGGTGTCCTACCGGATGCGCGATGGCGTCACCCGCGATCTCGCCACGCTGGGCGAGGCCGAGCGGCGCTTCCTGTTTCGTACCGATTGGGGCTTCGTTCATCAGGATCCCGCGCAGGGGCTGCGCATGGCCGTCTCGGCCGGCGCCAATGTCGGCGAGCGGCTGATGGCGGTGGGGTGGAATCACTACGGCCGCATCCGCGATACCGCGTCGGACTGGCTGACTCGCGTCGAGATCGACATCGCGCGCATCGACGATGCGCCGCGGACCTATTCCGGCGGCATGCGCCAGCGGCTCCAGATCGCCCGCAACCTCGTCACCGAGCCGCGGCTGGTGTTCATGGACGAGCCGACCGGCGGCCTCGATGTTTCCGTGCAAGCCCGTCTGCTCGACCTCGTGCGCAGCCTGGTCGCGGAGCTGCATCTCGCGGTCATCATCGTCACCCATGATCTCGCGGTCGCGCGCCTGCTGTCGCATCGGGTCATGGTCATGAAGGGCGGCCGAGTCATCGAGACCGGCCTCACCGATCAGGTGCTCGACGACCCCCGCGAGCCCTATACCCAGCTGCTCGTCTCCTCGATCCTGCCGCCATGAGCCTTCCACGTAATGAGCCTTGCAAGAAGAGTTCTCCAATGACCGCCATGATCGACATCGCCGACGCCAACAAGACCTTCACGATGCACCTGCAAGGTGGCATCGAGCTGCCCGTGGTGCGCGGCGTGACCTTTCACGTCAATCCCGGCGAATGCGTCGTGCTGTCGGGGCCATCAGGCGCCGGAAAATCGTCGATCCTGAAGATGATCTTCGGCAGTTATCGTTGCGATTCCGGCCGGATCGGCATCCACCATCGCGGCGCGCTGGTCGATCTCGCCACCGCCGAGCCGCGGCAGGTTCTCAACATCCGCCGCGCGACCATTGGCTATGTCAGCCAGTTCTTGCGCGCGGTGCCGCGCGTCGCGACCCTCGACGTGGTCGCCGAGCCGCTGATCGTCAACGGCCTGGCGCGCGCGGAGGCGCAAGCCCGTGCTGGCGAACTGTTGCATCGCCTCAACATCCCCGAGCGGCTCTGGCAGCTTCCGCCCGCGACCTTTTCCGGCGGCGAGCAGCAGCGCGTCAACATCGCGCGCGGCTTCATCTCGGATCTGCCGATCCTGCTGCTCGACGAGCCGACCGCGTCGCTCGACGCCGCCAACCGCGCCGTCGTGGTCGGGCTGGTAGCCGAAAAGAAGCGCCAGGGCGTCGCCATGGTCGCCATTGTCCATGACGACGAAATCCGTCATCAGATTGCCGACCGCATCGTCGACGTCACCAGCTTCGCCGCCGCGGCCTGAAGGAAATGGACATGAACGCCAAGAAGGACATCGTGATCGCCAACGCCAGGATCGTGCTGACGGAACGGGTGATCGAGCAGGGCTGGCTTGCCCTCGCCGATGGACGCATTGCCGAGATCGGCGAGGGCAGGGCGCCCGCGGGGGCAGAGGATGCCGGCGGCGATCTGATCATGCCCGGCTTGATCGAGCTCCACACCGATCACCTCGAGGCGCATTACGTGCCGCGACCAAAAGTGTTCTGGAATCCAGTCGCCGCCGTCGTCTCCTATGACGGCCAGCTCGCGACATCAGGCATCACGACGGTGTTCGACTCGCTCCGGGTCTGGCGCGAGGATGGCGCCGAGGAAGTCGACGGCCGCGCCGGCACGCTCGCCGCCGCAATCACGACCGCTCGCGATGCTGACCTGCTCCGCGCCGATCACTTCCTGCATCTGCGCTGCGAAATCCCGATGCCGAGCGTGGTCGAGGAGGCCAGGGAGCTGATCGACCGTCCCGACGTGCGGCTGATGTCGCTGATGGACCACACCCCCGGCCAGCGCCAGTTCCG
This sequence comes from Bradyrhizobium sp. CAR08, assembly GCF_052871955.1. Lineage (NCBI taxonomy): Bacteria > Pseudomonadati > Pseudomonadota > Alphaproteobacteria > Hyphomicrobiales > Nitrobacteraceae > Bradyrhizobium > Bradyrhizobium sp. CAR08. The sequence goes on along the minus strand of NZ_JBIXJX010000019.1, from coordinate 55,654 downwards.
GGACGAAGGCAAGCTGCGCGACTATTATCGCGGCAAGGGCGGCGGCAAGACCGACGCCGAGCTCGACGAGCTGTTCGCGAAGCGCTTCGAATATCAGAAGGCCTATGCCGCGACCAACATGCGCGAGATCGTGGCGCTGGCCCACAAGTACAAGATCCCGCTGGCGAGCCATGACGACACCACTGAGGAGAACGTCGTGGACGCCGTGCGCGATGGCGTTTCGGTGGCGGAATTTCCGACCACGCTGGAGGCCGCGCGCGGCCTGCACGAGGCCGGCATCGACATCCTGATGGGCGCGCCGAACGTCGTGCGCGGCGGCTCGCATTCCGGCAATATCGCCGCGGTCGATCTCGCCCGCGAGGGCCTGCTCGACATCCTGTCGTCGGACTACATTCCCTCGAGCCTTCTGATGGCCGCGCTGCACTTGCCCGAGCACGTGCCCGCCATCACTCTTCCGGCGGCGATCCGCACCGTGACGAAGGCGCCCGCGGAGGCAGTCGGCCTGTCCGACCGCGGCGAGATCGCGATCGGCAAGCGTGCCGATCTGATCCGCGTGCATGTCGCGGGCAGCGTCCCCGCGGTCCGCAGCGTCTGGCGCGAAGGAAGCCGTGTCGCATGAGCGAGGCCGTCACCGTGGCGGGAAAGACAACGGGTGCGATCGGGCCCGGGCGGCTCGTGCTCGTGGTCGGTCCCAGCGGTGCCGGCAAGGACACGCTGCTGCGGCTGGCGCGGGCAGCCTGCATCGAGGATCACGACATCGTCTTCCCGCGCCGTGTCGTGACGCGGGAATCCTCGGCCGACGAAGACAATATTGCGGTGAGCCCAGACGAATTCCGTCGCGCGCGCGAGCATGGCGAATTCGCCGTGCATTGGGAGGCGCATGGGCATTGCTACGCGCTGCCCCGCGACCTCAACGACGATATTCGTGCCGGACGCGCCGTCGTGGCCAATGTTTCGCGCACGGTGATCGGCGCGCTGCGCCAGGCCTATGCAAACGTCGTGGTGGTCGCGGTCACCGCGCCGCCGGATGTGCTGGCGCAGCGGCTTGCTGCTCGCGCCCGGGACAGCGACGGCAATATCGCCGAACGGTTGACGCGCAGCGTCGACGACGCATCGGCCCAGGCCGATGTCACCATTCTCAACGCGCACAGCGCGGAGTATCATGGCCGCCAGCTTCTGCGCGTGATCAGGAATCAAGGCTGGCACGAATAGCCGGCACAACAAGGAGACTGGAATGTCGGTGATCGAAACGGTCGAGCAGCTGGAGGCCATCTACGGCGTCACCAACGACGCCTCGACCGTGAAAGTCGCCGACCACGTCACCCCACTCTATCGCGTCTTCATCGAAAAGGCCCCGTTCGCCGCGCTCGCTACCATCGGACCCGAGGGGATCGACTGCTCGCCGCGCGGCGATCTCTCCGGCTTCGTCCGCATTCATGACCCGAAGACGCTGATGCTGCCGGATCGCCGCGGCAACAACCGGGTCGATTCCTTGCGCAACATCGTGCGCGATCCCAGGGTATCGCTGATGTTCCTGATCCCCGGCTCCGGAAATGCGGTTCGGGCCAATGGCCGGGCGCATCTGTCCATCAATTCCGAATTGCTGGCCTCGTTCAAGGTCGACGGCAAGGCGCCGCGCAGCGTCATGGTGATGACGGTCGACGAAATTTACTTCCAGTGCGCCCGCGCCATCGTCCGCTCCGATCTCTGGAATCCCGACAAGCGCATCGACCCCAAGACGCTGCCGACGCCCGGCCAGATCCTCGCCGAGATGAGCGAGAACAAGGTCGGCGGCGCGGAGTATGATCGCGCCTGGCCGGAGCGTGCGGCCGCGACGATGTGGTGAGTTCGTTCTTCCCCTCTCCCCTTGCGGGAGAGGGTGGCTCGCCGCGTAGCGGCGAGACGGGTGAGGGTCTCTCTCCGCGTGCGACTCTCTTGAGGATTCGCGGAGGCAAACCCCTCATCCGGCGCTTCGCGCCACCTTCTCCCGCAAGGGGAGAAGGAAGAACTCATCGCGAGATGAATTCGTTTGTCGGCGCTCGCACCCGGAGACGCGCCCCTGTGCGCTCATCGCAATTATGGATAGCCATTTCATTGACCGTTCGCGCTAAACGCTCGATATTCGACGCATCGACACTGCTCCTTCGAGCCGAAGCCGCGATATGAGAACCGATCACCAGCGCAGTAACAATGACATGCATGCGTGCATGACGCGCCGCTGTTTCTCGGCGGCCACCGGCGCATGTTGTTGTTGCTGACCGCCGCCTCCTAGCAGCACCTCACCCAGCAAATCCCAAGAAGCAAATCCAAAGACAGGAACGCCGAGACCCGGCGGACGAGCAGTCATGTCCCGAACTCAATCGAATGCCTACATCATCGAGATCCACGACCGCGCCGCCGGCATCGTCACGATGGATACGCGCGGCTTCCGCTTCTTCTCCTCCGAGCGTCTGTTCGACAGCCTCGAAGGCCGCCAGTCCGCTCGGCGCACGAGGCGGAGCGCGCCGCCCGTGCGGTATTCTCCGAGCGGGGCCGGCGCGCGAACTGATCAGCTCCGGCGGCGCGCCCTGGTGCGTGCCGCCTTCTTTGCGGCGGTAGAGCGGGCCTTGGCGCCCTTGGTGCGGCTCGCCTTGCGCGCGGCGGCTGAACGCGACGCGGCCGTTCGCCGGCTCGCGGCACGTTTGCCCTGCTTCGACAGTGCACTGCGCGAGGCGGTCGAGCGCGGCTCCTTCTTCAAAACCTTTTCGACTGCTTGCGACACGCGCGGCCGGCGCTTCGGGGTGCGCTTGCCCTGACCGACCTCGTAGGCATATTTGGCGCTGCGTCGCGTCGATTTCTTGACGCTTCCCTTGCGCGGTGGCGGCAGATCGATGCCGGCGCGGCGCGCTTCGGAGAGACCGATGGCAATGGCCTGCTTCGTCGAGCGGGCGCCATGCTTGCCCTTGCGGATCTTGTCGATCTGGTCCTTGACGAATTCGCCGGCCTGCGTGCTTGCCGATTTACCGGCACGCTTGTCTTGCTTGGCTTTGCGAATGACTTCCTGTCTTGGCATGGGTCCTGTTCCCTCGATCTTCACAGGGATATCTGACCGCAACGCGCAAGATGGATGATTGATCCTGTCAGTTCCGGAGCGCAGCCAACAACTCATCCGGGCGTTCGGCCATGATCATGTGGCCCGCGCCGGGCACCACGACGGTCTTCGCATGCGGGATCGCGGCGGCAAGTGCCTTGCCGGCCTTCACCGGCGTCATCATGTCCCGTTCGCCGAGGATGAGCGTCGTGGGCACCTTCACGCTTGCGGCTGCTTGCAGCGCATTCGCGTAAGCATTGCAGGCCGACAAATCCCGGAACAGCACGCCCGGCTCGCAGTGTTTCAATACGGCCTGCGCGCCGCCATGCATCCACAGGCCCGGTGCGAGGCTGCCGCCGAGCTCGGCGTTGAAGCCGAGGCCCCAGATCGAGACCATGTCGTTGGCATCCTGCGAATTGGCTTCGGCCGCCTTCAGCAGATCCGGGCCGACCGTCATGGTCGCGGCCGTGCCGATCAGGCTGAGCGCGGAAACCTTGTCGGGGTGACGTGCGGCCGTCTCCAGCGAGATCAGCGATCCCATGGAATGGCCGATCAGATGCGCTTTCGTCGCTCCGGCCGCATCGAGCAGGGCCGCCGTCCAGTCGGCCATTTCGGCGATGCTGCCGAGCGAAGGTCCGGGCGAGCGGCCGTGGCCGGGCAGATCCGGCGCCAGCACGCCAAAGCCGTGATGCGCGAACCAGCGGGTGTGCAGTGCCCAGGTCGAACGGTCGAAACCGGCGCCGTGGAGGAAGACGACGGCGGGCAGGGATCTGTCGAAGTCGCGGCCGCCGGTTGCGACCAGCACCTCGGCGCCGTTGACGGAGAGCTTCATGGTGTCAGACCTTTTGCGAGATGCGCAGCGCTTGGGTGAGATCGTCGATGATGTCGCTTGCGGTCTCGATGCCGACCGAGAGTCGCACCAGCTCCTCGCCGATGCCCGAGGCCTTGAGCTGCTCGGCGTCCATCTGCTGGTGCGTGGTCGAGGCGGGGTGGATCACCAGCGTCTTGGCGTCGCCGACATTGGCGAGATGACTGATCATGCGCAGCGATTCGATGAATTTGCGGCCCGCGGGCCGGCCCCCCTTGATGCCGAAGGAGACGATCGAGCCGGCGCCGCGCGGCAGTAATTGTGTTGCGAGCTGGTAGTCCGCATGATCTTCGAGCGAGGGATGCAGCACCCAATCGACCGCCTTGTTGGCTTTCAGTGCTTCCAGCACGAGGTGCGTGTTCTGCATGTGGCGGTCCATGCGCACGCCGAGCGTCTCGACGCCCTGCAACAGCTGGAAGGCGTTGGTCGGCGATAGACAAGCGCCGAAATCGCGCAGGCCTTCGGTGCGCGCGCGCATGATGAAGGCGGCGGTGCCGAACTGCTCGTCGAAGACGATCCCGTGATAGCCGCCATAGGGCTCGGTCAGCACGCCGAATTTTCCGGATGAACGCCAGTCGAAACGACCGCCGTCGACGATGGCGCCGCCGATCGCGATGCCGTGGCCGCCGATCCATTTGGTCGCCGAATGCATGACGATGTCGGCGCCGAGCTCGATCGGACGGCTGAGATAGGGCGTGGCAAAGGTGTTGTCGATCAGCAGCGGAATCTTCGCGTCATGCGCGATCGAAGCGACGTTCGGAATGTCCAGCACCTCGAGCCCGGGATTGCCGATGGTCTCGCCGATCATCAGCTTCGTGTTCGGCTTGATCGCCGCGCGGAACGCGTCGAGATCGCGCGGCTTGACGAACGTTGTGGTGATGCCGAAGCGCGGCAGCGTGTGCGCCAGCAAATTGATGGTGCCGCCATAGAGCGAGCTCGATGCCACGATATGGTCGCCGGCGTTCAGAAGCGTGGCGATGGCCAGATGCAGCGCCGCCATGCCGCTCGCGGTGCAGATCGCGCCGACGCCGCCTTCCAGCGCCGCAAGCCGTTCTTCCAGCACGCCGGTGGTCGGATTGGAGATGCGCGTATAGATGTGGCCGGCGCGTTCGAGATTGAACAGCGCGGCGGCGTGATCGGAATCCTGGAACACGTAGGACGTGGTCTGGTAGATCGGCACCGCGCGGGCGCCGGTCGCGGGATCCGGATGCTGGCCCGCATGCAGGCTCAGGGTCTCGAAGGCAGGCGGTTTTGGCGCGGGCATGCGGGGCCTCGTTGCTCGGTCGGCGGAGGCGGCTCTTGTGCCATAAAATGGCGCGCGGCGTTAGCCCATTGACAGCGTTGTCTAACCCCGGATCGCCTGCTCGATGATCCGCGCCTCCCGCAGCAGGATCTCCGCGACCTCCTGTTCGCGTCGTGGGCCGAGCCTGGTGCGAACGGCGGAGACGGTCATGGCGGCAGCGGGACGGCCGTCCGGGGTCTTGATCCAGGTCGAGATCGACTTCGTGCCCTGCACGAGACCAATTTCCCTCATGCCGTATCCCAGCCGTCTTGCGGCGGTGACCTGGCCCAGCACCGTCGCAACATCGGTCCGGTAGGCCTCCAGTCTCTTCTCGTTGGCTGCGACGATTTTTCGCGCGTCCTGCGCCGGCATCGCGGCGAGGATGGCGACGCCTGCGCTGGAGACGCCGAGCGGTCGGCGCGCGCCGACCTCAATCGACAGCACCTGGATCGGATAGACGCCAATCCGGCGATCGACGCACAGCGTGTCATTGCCGGTCCGCACCGTCAGGAACAGCGTGTCGCCGATCTCGGCCGAGGCACGTTGCAGCGACGGATTTGCCGCGATCAGCAGCCGCGACGGCCGAGGCCGTGCGAGCGCGAGCTCCGGCACCTGGTTGCCGACCGCGTAGCGGCCGGTCCGGTCATGCCGTTCGACGATGCCTTCCTCGATCAGCACGTGGACGATGCGGTGCACGGTCGGGCGGGTGAGGCCGGTCGCCCGCACCACCTCGGCCAGCAGCACGCCGTCTTCGCGGCCTGCGGCAAGGATGCGCAGCACCGCGAGGGCGCGCCGGATCGCCTGCGCGCCCTGTCGCGGTCCCGTGATGCGGCGGGTGGATTTCGCGGAAGTCGTCTTGTCCATAATATGGACGAGAACGCCACAATTCACTCGACAGGTAAAGCGCCCATCTGGAGATTGCGCTCCGAATCGACATGCCGTGTACGACGTCAGGCAAATCGACGTAAAATTGGAAGCGCCGCCGGGAGGTTAACATGCGATTAATCTGGATTGCCCTAGCTGCCGCAGCGGCGATGTTGACGGGACCGGCGTCGGGCCAGCAATGGCCGGCGCGCAACGTCAAGCTGATCGTGCCCTATCCGGCCGGCGGCAATGTCGATAGCGCCGCGCGCATCATCGCGGACAAGCTCCAGGAAAAGCTCGGCCAGCCCTTCATCATCGAGAACAAGGCGGGCGCCGGCGGCATGATCGCGGGCGAGGCGTTCGCGAAATCCGCGCCCGACGGCTACACGCTGTTCGTCGGCGCCAACGGCCCGGTGCTGTTCGCGACCGAAATCAACAAGCGCGACGCCTACAATTGGAAGAAGGACTTCCTGCCGATCACGACGATCTCGATGACGCCGTTGGTGCTCGAGGTGTATCCGTCGGTGCAGGCGACCACCTTCAAGGAATTCATCGACCTCGCCAAGCGCGAGCCGGGCAAGCTGACGATGGCCTCGCCCGGCCCCGGCACCACCAATCATCTGCTCAGCGAGCTGATGCAGTCCAGCCTCGACCTGCAATGGGTCACCGCGCATTATCGCGGCAATGCGCCTGCCGTCAACGATCTCTTGGGCGGGCAGGTGCAGTTCGCGTTCGACCAGCTCACGGTCAGCCTGCAGCACATCAAGGCCGGTCTGTTCCGGGCGCTGGCCGTCACCAGCCCGCACCGCCTGAAGTCGCTGCCCGACGTGCCGACCTTCGCCGAGCTTGGTTACAAGGATTTTGACGGCCAGACCTTCACCGGCCTGTTCGCACCGGCAGGCACGCCGGCGCCCGTGATCGACAAGCTGCACGAGGCACTGACCGCGATCCTGAAGGACCCCGCCGTGGTCGACAAGTTCGAGAAGCTCGGCGGTGAAGCCGTCGCGATGACGCCCGACGAATTCAAGGCCTATCTCGCGCGCGAGGACGCCAAATGGATTCCGATCGTGCGCAAGGCCAACATCAAGGCGGATTGATCGATGCGGATCGACCCCAGCGAGCTCGGCGCCGAGCGCATCTACCGGCTGATGACCGGCATCGTGGTGCCGCGTCCGATCGCCTGGGTGACGAGCCTGTCGCGCGCAGGCGTGCTCAACCTCGCGCCGTTCAGCGCCTTCACCTTCGTCTCGCAGAAGCCGCCGATGCTTGCCATCAGCGTCGGCCGCAAGGGCGCGGACTACAAGGACACCGCGCATAACATCCTCGATACCGAGGAATACGTGATCCACATCGCCGATACCCCGCTGATGCAGGCGGTGCACGACTCATCGGTCGAGCATCCGCCCGAGATCAGCGAGGTCGCGGAGCTCGGCCTTGAGACGCTCCCGAGCGAGCGCATCAAGGTGCCGCGGCTCAGCGTTGCACCCGTTGCGATGGAGTGCCGCTTTCGGCAGTGCCTCGAATTCGGCGACGCCCGCAGCCGTCTCATCGTGGGCGAAGTCGTGATGTTCCACCTCCGCGACGGCCTCGTGAACGACGGCAAGGTCGAAACCGTCGCGCTCGATCCGATCGCGCGCATCGGCGGGCCGCGCTACGCCCGGCTCGGCGAGATCGTGACGCTGCACGGCGTGTTCCAGACTCCCAAATCGAAAGACTGAGCGCGCCGCCCCCGCGCGCGCCCCAAAACCATTGGAGAACGACCATGCGACTCCTAAGCTATCTCGTGGACGGAGAGCCGCGCTACGGTGCCGTCATGGAAGGCGGTGTCGTCGATCTGACCCGGCGGATCGGCCGCGACTTCTCCGACGTCAGGGCGCTGATCGCAGCCAACGCGCTGGCCGACGCGCAGGAAGCCGTCGCCGGACAAAAGCCGGACTACGCGCTGGAAGAGCTCGTGCTGCTTCCGCCGGTGCTGGCGCCGGAAAAGCTCTGGTGCATCGGAGTCAATTACGCCGAGCGCAATGCGGAGTATAAGGACAGCTCTGACCTGCCCAAATATCCCAGTCTGTTCGTGCGCAGCATGTCCTCGATGACGGGCTCAGGCCAGCCGCTGGAGAAGCCTCACGTCTCCGAGCAGCTCGACTATGAAGGCGAGCTCGTCATCGTGATTGGCCAGGGCGGCCGCCACATTCCGCGCGAAAAGGCCTGGGCGCACATCTTCGGCATGACGCTGTGCAACGAGGGCACGATCCGCGACTGGCTCCGCCACGGCAAGTTCAACGTCACGCAGGGCAAGAATTTCGACCGCTCCGGCAGCGTCGGTCCGTGGATCGTCACCGCGGACGAGCTCGACCCGCGCGGGACTCACGACATCGTCACCCGCGTCAACGGCGAGGTGCGGCAGCAGGACACCACCGAACGGCTGATGTTTCCGTTCGATTTCCTGATCTCCTATCTCTCGACCTTCGCAACCCTCAAGCCCGGCGACATGATCGTGACGGGCACGCCGACCGGCGCCGGCGCGCGCTTCGACCCACCGCGCTGGCTCAAAGTCGGTGATGTCGTCGAGGTCGAATCCAGCCGCATCGGCGTGCTGTGCAACACCGTCGCGGCGGAGCAGTAGGTCATGCTGGACACTGCCACGATCGAACGCCTTGCCGCGCGGCTGGACGAAGCCGAGCGCACCAAGTCGCTGATCACGATGTTCACCAAAGACTATCCCGATTTCAGCATCGAGGATGCCTATGCCGTTCAGCGCGCCTGGACCAAGCTCCAGCTCGGTCGCGGCCGGGTCATCAAGGGCCACAAGATCGGCCTGACCTCGAAAGCGATGCAGAACGCGGTCGGCATTTCCGAACCCGATTACGGCGTGCTGTTCGCCGACATGTTCTATGCCGACGCCACGCCGATTGCGTTCGACCGCTTCCAGGCGCCGCGGATCGAGGTCGAGCTCGCCTTCGTGCTGAAGGCGCCGCTGCGCGGGCCCGATTGCACCATCTTCGACGTGCTCAACGCCACCGACTACGTCACCCCGGCGCTGGAGATCCTGGAGACGCGCATGCACCGCGTCGATCCCGAAACGGGCAAGGCGCGAAAGGTCATGGACACGATCTCGGACAACGCGGCGAACGCCGCGCTGGTGCTTGGCGGCCGGCCTTTCCGTCCGATGGACGCGGACATGCGCTGGATAGGCGCGCTGTTGTTCCGCAACGGCGAGGTCGAGGAAACCGGGCTTGCCGCCGGCGTGCTCAACCATCCCGCCAACGGCATTGCCTGGCTCGCCAACCGCCTCGCGCCGCATGACGAGCATCTGGCCGCCGGCGAGGTGGTGCTGGCGGGATCGTTCACGCGTCCGGTCGACATTCGCCGCGGCGACACGTTTCATGCCGATTATGGCGCGTTCGGCTCGGTGTCGTGCCAGTTCGTCTGAATCAACACATGAAAGGGAGCGCATCATGACCGGTCACACGCGGCGCAAGAGCATCCATATCGGCGGCTTCAAGCATGCCAACCCGATTCCGAACGCCTGCCGCATCGGCAATCTCGTGATGTCGGGCGTCATTCTCGGCCGCGATGCGACTGGTGCGATGCCCGAGAGCCTGGAGGCGCAATGTGCCAACATGTTCGCGCATATGAAGGCGACGGTCGAGGCTGCCGGCGGCACCACCGACGACATCATCAAGATGACGGTGTGGCTGAAGGACCGTACGCAGCGCGGCCCGGTCAATGTCGAGTGGCTGAAGATGTTTCCGGACGAGCATTCGCGCCCGGCGCGCCACGCGCTGCCGATGGACAACATGGACGGCGGCGCGCTGGTGCAGTGCGACTTCACCGCCGTAATCGACTGAGGGAGTTTTGCGCATGCCGACCTATCTTCCGTTCGACCCGAACCCGCGCCGCCCGGTCAAGGGGCCGCCGCCCAAATCCCTCGACAGCCAGTTTCACGTGCTCGGCCCCCTCGACAAATATCCGGAGCGTCCCGGTGCTGCCTATCGGATGCCGACCGCGACCTGGGAGGCGGCGCTGCGCGTGCACAAGACGCTCGGCATCGAGCGCGGCATCATCGTGCAGACCACGACGTATGGCGCCGACCATGCCGTCGTGCTCGACGGTCTCGCCGCGATGGGCCCGAACTATCGCGGCTGCGCCAACGCGCTGGTGTTCGCCGAGGCGAACGATTCGTATCTTGCCAAGCTGCATGATGCTGGGGTCCGCGGCGCGCGCTTCAGCTTCCGCCAGGAGCTCGGCGCTGTGCTGTCGGATGCCGATTTTGCCCGCGCGATTGCGCGCATCCGCGAGCTCGGCTGGTACGTCAAGATCCAGCCCGAGAAGGACGGCATCGTCTCCAGCGTCGCCAAATACGAGAATCTCGACGTGCCCGTGCTGATCGACCACATGGCACGGCCCGATCCTGAAGCCGGCAGGAACGATCCGAACCTGCGCAAGATGCTGGAGCTGCTCGGCAAGGGCAATTTCTGGGTGATGCTGTCGCTCGGCGAGAAGTCCTCGAAGCTCGGGCCGCCCTACGACGACGTCATCCCGATCGCGCGTGCCTATATCGAGGCAGCAGTCGACCGCTGCGTCTGGGCCAGCGACTGGCCGCACCCGGTCTCGGTCAAGCAGCCGCCCAACGACGCCGATCTGCTGGAGTTGATGTACCGCTACGCGCCCGACCAGTCGACGCTGGAGAAGATCCTGGTGCACAATCCGGCCAAGCTGTTCGGCTTTCCGGATTAGGGCGCTCACGGCCTGCCACGAGCGCAGCTTCACCGTCGCAACAATCGCACCCGCTCACCCCGCCAACCGGTCCCTTACCCCGGCTGCGATCTCGAACGAGCGCAGCCGTGCGGCGTGGTCGTAGATCTGCCCCGTCGTCATCAGCTCGTCCGCGCCGGTGTCGGCGATCAGCGCCTTCAGCTTCGCTTCGACCATGTCAGGCGTGCCGACCGCCGAGCACGACAGCGACTGGCCGACCATCGCCTTCTCGGCTGGCGACCACAGCGCGTCCATGTCGTCGACCGGCGGCGGCAGCGGGCCGGGCGTGCCGCGGCGCAGATTGATGAACTGCTGCTGCAGCGAGGAGAACATGCGCTGCGCGTCCGCGTCGCTGTCGGCGGCGAACACGTTGACGCCGACCATCGCATAGGGCTTGTCGAGCTGCGTCGAGGGTTCGAACCGCGCCCGATACTCCCGCAGCGCCGGCATCATCATTTGCGGTGCGAAGTGTGAAGCGAACGCGAACGGCAGGCCGAGCATCCCTGCGAGCTGCGCGCCAAAGGTGCTGGATCCCAGGATCCACAGCGGCACCTTCGTCCCCATGCCCGGCACGGCCCGGATGGCCTGGTTCGGCTGCACGTCGCCGAGCAGCGCCTGCAACTCCAGCACGTCCTGCGGAAAGTTTTCCGAACTCGTCGCGAGGTCGCGCCGCAGGGCGCGTGCGGTAAATTGGTCGGTGCCCGGTGCCCGCCCGAGCCCGAGATCGATCCGCCCGGGATAGAGCGAAGCCAGCGTGCCGAACTGCTCGGCGATGACGAGCGGCGAATGGTTCGGCAGCATGATCCCGCCGGACCCGACCCGGATCGTCTTCGTCCCGCCCGCGATATGCCCGATCACCACCGACGTCGCCGCGCTCGCGATCCCCGTCATGTTGTGATGCTCGGCCAGCCAGAACCGCTTGTATCCCCAGCCCTCCGCATGCTGCGCGAGATCGAGCGAATTGCGGAACGCTTGTGACGCATCGCCGCCTTGGCGGATGGGCGCGAGGTCGAGCACGGAGAAGGGGATCATGGAAGGGTCCGGATGGAGCGTGCGGTGGTAACGTGGACTCGACATGTAGGAGCCGGTCGCAGGAATACCAGCCGAAACGATCATGGTGCTGCGCCGGCGGCTCCATCGCGCGGAGACGGGGCCATCGCTGCGCTGCATGCGGCAAATTCGCCTGTATGGAAACCGCGGGCCGCATTGCCGCGTTGCCGGCCGGTTTGATCAACGGCGACGATTTTCATTTCGGGGGCTTTCTTTGGACAGATTCAACATTGGTGTTCATGTCGTTGCGCTGGCTGCGGCCTTCGCACTCGCCGTTCCCATTGGCTGGGACCGCGAGAAGCGGGCGCGAAGCGCGGGCTTGCGCACCTTTCCACTGGTCGCAATGGCAAGCTGCGGCTTCGTGCAGGCCAGCGAAAGCCTGCTCGTGCATTCGCCTGACGGAATGGCGAAGGTGATCGAGGGCCTCATCACCGGCATCGGCTTCATCGGCGGTGGCGCAATTCTCAAGCAGGGGAATTCGGTGCAGGGGACCGCGACGGCCGCGAGCCTCTGGGCGACCGGCGCCATCGGCGTCTCCGTCGGGCTCGGCGCTTTTGATGTCGCGGTGACGGTCGCCGTATTCACGTTCCTGACGCTTCGCTTGTTGACGCTGGTCAAGGAAGAAGACGATCACTGATGCATGTGCGAGCGGCCTGCACCCCGTTCACAACAACGTCATCGCGACCCGCTGCGTCCCCCGGCCCAACTGTGCGTCTGGCGCGTTTTCTTGTACACTCACTGAGCCTTTGGACGCTCGCCAGGAGGAACCGACATGACCACGGTCGTACTCAATCGCCGGAGCCTCCTCGCCGCGGGCGGCTCGATCCTCGCAACCGGGCTCTTGGCGACCGGCGTCCCCGGCCTGCTGTTGCCTGCACGCGCGGACGGCCTCGCACCGACCGAGACGATGTCTGGCGGGGCGAACAACTACCGCAAGGGCGCGGCGATCGTGGAGCGGATCGGAAAGGGTGGCTTCTGGATGAGCGGCACCGTGCGCCGCGCCGGCGACGGGACTCCCTTGGCCGGGCAGCGCATCCAGATCTGGGCGCACACGGTCGAAGGCCAGGAGCACGAGCCGCAGAGTCATGGCGCCACGCTCACCGACAAGGACGGCAAGTTCCGGCTCGAAATGCCGCAGATCATTCCCATCTTCGGCCAGCCGCATGGCCACCTCGCCTATGACAGCGGTGAATTCAAAACCGTCTTCCTGCGGCCGATAATGCGGAGCGCAAAGGAAACCAGCCTCGAGGCGCACTTCGTCCTGCAGCCGGCCTGATCGCATTGGAGATGAAGGGGCGGAGATCGGCCCGGGCGCCCCTGATCTGGATCGCCCTTGCCTTGGCCATCGGCGTGCCGATCGCGCTCGCTGCGGGAAGCGAACAGCTCACATGGCGCGGCCCGGTCTACATCCTCGCCGGCTTCGCTGGCATCATTGCGCTCGGTCTCGTGCTCGCTCAGCCCCTGCTGATCGGCGGATACCTGCCGGGCTTGTCGGCCTATCGCGGCCGGCGCGCCCACCGCTGGATCGGCGGCGCGCTTGCTCTGGCGGTGGTGATCCACGTCGCCGGCCTCTGGATCACCAGCCCGCCCGACATGATCGACGCCCTGACTTATACGTCACCGACACCGTTCTCCCCCTTCGGCGTGACCGCCATGTGGGCCATCTTCATTGTTGCGCTCCTGGCTCTGCTGCGCCGGCGGCTGGGATTGCGGTTGCGCACGTGGCGCATCGTCCATATTCCCCTCGCGATCGTCATCGTCGCAGGCAGCGTCGCCCATTGCCTGCTGATCGAGGGGACGATGGAGACGATCTCGAAGGCTGCGCTTTGCGCAGCTGTGCTGGCGGCGACCGTCAAGGTGATGGTTGATCTCTGGAGAAGGCGGACGTTGCGCGATAGCAGCATTGCGCGACCGTAAGCGTAGGGTGGGCAAAGGCGCGTAGCGCCGTGCCCACCATCTATCTATCAATGGTGGTTGGTGGGCACGCTTCGCTTCGCCCAGCCTACGAGCTCCGAAACTTTCGCTGACCCCCTTGTTCCAACACGTTCGGCGTCGTTACCGCTGGTATCGGCTCCGCTTGCCCGGGAAGGCGGTCAAGATTATCCTCGCGCGATGGCCGTCAGTGTCCCCGACCTGAGAGCATTCCTGCTCGCCACACCGTTCTTCGGCGGTATCCCGGATCAAAGTCTCGACCTCCTGATGTCGATGCTGGTTGAGTGCCGATTTGATACCGGAGCAACCGTCGTGACGGAGGGCGAGCCCGGACGCTCGCTGTTCATCGTCAAATCCGGCCGGCTGGCGGTGAGCAAGCGGGCGAATGCGGGCAACGTCATCCCGATTTCCGTTCTGGAGCCCGGCGATTTCTTCGGTGAGATGACGCTGATTGAAATGCAAAATCGATCCGCCACGGTGGTCGCGGAGAGTCCGACCGTGCTTTACGAGCTGACCGCCCAGAAGCTCTACGCTTGCTACAAGGCCGATATCCACACCTATGTGATCGTCCTGCAAAACATCAATCGCGAGCTATGCCGACGGCTGCGCCGTTCAGACGATCGGTTAGCGGGGCATCAGGTGGGTGACGAGAGTTGACATGCGTAGCATGGGTAGAGCGAAGCGAAACCCATCATGTCTCGTCACCGCGCAAATCTTCCATGGATTTTCGTTTCGCTGTACCCATCCTACGAACTCCCCGGCACCGTAGGCTTCGAATAGGAAACTAACATGGCTCGAGCCGGAGATAATGGACGGTTCGCGGCGTTCAAGCACCACGCCAAGGTGCACTCCTTCAGAGTCAGCACTGCTTTTCTGACTTGGATTCTGCTCGGCGCGACGCTCTTTTACAAGCCTGAGTGGGTCCGATGGGCCCTGCGAACAGGCACGCACGCTATTGAAGCTGTCGGCGATGCGCTTCCTGGTTATTGGGGCGCTCAGGCCGAAATTGTCTTGCGCGAACTCGGTGGTTTCCTTTGGATCCAGATGACGGCCGCGATCCTGTTTGTCCGGTTCGTGTTCTGGCTGATCGGGGCCTCGTGGCGCCGTGGTCGGCGGTAGATCCAGTCAGCTCGCGTAGGATGGGTAGAGCACTTGCGAAACCCATCATGCTTCGTAACCGAGCAATGCTATGCAATTCCTGGCCAAAACTGACTGGAGCTCTCGCTCGGGCGATGCCCGCAAGTGACCCCGAAGCGGCGGTCGCGGGGAAGTTGAGGTTCGCTAAGGCCCCACAGGCCTAAAATGTGCTCTAAGGAATATAAGAGACATCCTCAGCTGAGGGAGCCAACCTCAGCGGCGATTTCTTCCGTCAACCACGCAATGCCCGCATCCATCATTGCTGCCTTGGTCGTAATGGCCATGATTGCATCGGACTTCCGCTTCAAAGGAAGCTCAACCAATTGCAGCGCGAAACGAGCCGCGTATCTCTCGACGAGACGGCGCGGCAATGTTGCTATCAAGTCCGAGTTTGAAATTTGCGTGAGTGCCATCATAAAGGTGGGCACGGTCAGGACAATGCGGCGCTGGAGGCCGCGCTTCTCCAGGAGTTGGTCGACAAAACCTCGCGGATCGCCGTCGAGCGACACAAGAAGATGCTGTGCTCTGCAGAATGCAGCAATCGTTGGTGCGCGGGCGAATCCGTTTCCCTTGCGCATTGCGACCACGAAACACTCATCGTAAAGCTTTCTTGCCTGGAAGCGGGTTGGCACTGTGCCCAGGGGCAGGATGGCCAAGTCGATTTCGCGCTTCTCCAGCTTCTCCAGGCTTGACCGCCAAGGGTGCTCCACAGCGCTTGCATGCCGCCCTGGCATCAGATGGATCAAGCTCAGGTCGGCACGGGGTGCCTTTCTCCTGAGCCGCCCCGCAAATGGTCCCATCACCGTGTCCATGATCGCATCAGGAGCGCCAATGGAAAAACGGCGGCTACTTGTAGTCGCGTCGAAGGGCGTAGCTGAAGCAAATACGCGCCCTACGCGAGAAAGGATATCTCCTACTGGCTCGCCGAGTTCCAGCGCACGCTCCGTCGGCACAACACCCTTCGGCGTCCGTAAGAACAGGGGGTCATTAAATAGATGCCGTAGCCGCCCAAGTGAATGACTTACGGCAGAAGGGGTGATGTTCAAGCGGCTAGCCGCTCGCGCCACGTGGCTCTCCTCCAGCACAGTGTGGAAGACCAGCAGCAAGTTAAGATCGACTTTTGACAAGGAAATGTGGTTCAGCATATTGCTGAGGTTATATCACTGGATTCATGTCCCTGAAAGCTCCATGGATTGCGCAACGTTAGCCACAGGAGCTGAAATGACCAAACACCATGCAAACTGGCCAGGAACGCTGTCACGGCGGTCCGCGATCACGACAGTCGCTGCGGCATCGTTGACCCCTCGATTTTGCGCTAGTGTGGCTGCCAGTGACGACGTCGCTCACCTTATCGAGCGCGCCGCTGCGAAAAACGCGGCCTTCATGCGCGGGGACATGGATCGTTGGCTGGCCCTTGTTCGCATCGCCAGTGACTTCACGTTAATGCAACCATTCGGCGGCCCAACTAGCCACGGGTTCGACGCAAGTCCTGAACGTTTGGCGAAGCTATCCCGGTTTTTCAAGAACGGTGAGACGACCTTGGAGGTCGTGCAAACCTATGCATCGGACAAGCTCGTCGTTCTCGTCATGGTCGAGCGGCAATATGCCGAAGTCGGGAGCTTACCAAAACAAGACTGGTCGCTCCGAGTTACGGAAATCTATCGCAAGGACGGTTCTGAATGGCAGTTAGTCCATCGCCACGCAGACCCGCTGGTTCATGGCGTTACGTTGCAGGAGGCGGCGACGATTGCTCGCGGCGGACGTAAGGATGAATGACCGCGGCAACTGGCGTCTTCAGAAGAAGGATCGATTGCGCCGAAGACTGCATTACATGCAGGTCCACTTCCCCTTTTGGCCCCATAGTGGAAGTCTGCTCGACGTCGGCTTGTATCCCCTTCCATAGGTGGGGCGATATACGTGCTTAGGCGCGCGCTAGGCAGGCAAATCTGACCCGTCGGGCAAAACACCTCTCTCCTGCAAAATCTCGTCAACCCTCCTCCACAAAAATATTCCACTTTACCGAAATTCGGAATCGCAGTATCAATCCGCCATCCCGGTCCAGGGAGAGGGGCGATCGTCCGTCGTAACGTACGTGGATCGGGGGGCGGTGGACGCGGCAGTGTCGGGCACGCGAAGGCGGAACCAGGGCGAGATGAACCTCGTGAGGTCCTGTTGCGTGCGGACGAACGGCGCCTGTGTCCGGCGAAGCCTTTTGGCGAAGCCGGATCGCTGCGTACGGCAAAATCGTGTGGTCCTGGCCGTCGTTGCTACGGTCAAGCCTTGCGGAGATGGATCGAGGCTCAACCGGGTCTCAATGCATCGTCAATTCGCAAGGCGACGGTGACAAAAAGGAACTCGTCGCCGGGGAGAGCGCGGCATAAGCCGTCAACCCACTGCGCAGGGAAGGCCGAGTGTTCGGCGTCACCTGTATGCTGCTGTGCGGTCTCTTTGCGCTACATCTTTGCGCAGCGGACCGCGGGTGCCAGCCGGCACCCGGTCTTCCCTGCGCCCTCTTCACAGAGGAGGGTCAAGGTAGAAGCAAAACTCGGGCATCTCATGCCGCGAGAAGGCTGCTTCACGTGTGATTTGAGCCAGGGAATGGTGCTGCCAGACAGGATTGAACTGTCGACCTCTCCATTACCAATGGAGTGCTCTACCACTGAGCTACGGCAGCATGTGCTGGGGTAAGAATCGGCCGCCACGAGGGGCCTACCAAGCGGGCCGATATCTGCCACAAGCCCCCCTCCTGTGCAAGCTTGCTAGCTCCGCCAAAGCGATAAAATCGGGCCGATATCGGGGCCAAAATTCCTGTTTTGGCTCGAAACGGCCGACTTTCCGCGGATTTGGTTCCGATGTGCCCACCCAACTGGCCAGTTGCCCGATGCGCCGGATTCGATCCATTTCGATTTTCGCACGATCGGATCGCGCGGCCCTCTTGAGCTGCCTTGTTCCTCGGGCATGTTATCGCCGATCGCTGTAATGGACCGTGGATGGCAGACGAGAACGACAAGAGCACGAAGCAGGACGCCAGACAGGCGAGGGCGTCCCGCGACGACCGGCTCAAATCGGCGCTGCGCGAAAACCTGAAGCGGCGAAAGATGCAGGCGCGCGAACGGGCCGCAAGTGGCGGCCCCTCGCAGAACGAAGATGATTCCCTAGATGAGGGGACCGCCGGCGAGATAGCCGGCAAGACCGGCGACTAGAATTTTTGGAGTGCATGGACGTGGCAATGGGGCAGGACGAATCGCAACGACCCGAGAGTGACGCGCAGATGTCGCGGTTCACCCGCCCTGAACAGACCTTTCCGACGCTGACATCAGCGGAGATCGAGCGTGTCAGGCATTTCGGCGAGGTCCGCAACTATGCCGATGGGGAATTCCTGTTCGAGACCGGCAAGCCGGGGCCGGGCATGTTCGTCGTGCTCAAGGGCCATGTCGCCATCACCCAGCGCGACGGCCTTGGCCATGTCACCCCGTTGATCGATCAGGGACCCGGGCAATTTTTGGCCGAGCTGAGCCAGCTCTCCGGACGGCCGGCGCTGGTCGACGGCCGTGCCGAAGGCGATGTCGAGACGCTGCTGTTGCCGCCGGAGCGGCTGCGCGCGCTGCTGGTCGCCGAGGCCGAGCTCGGCGAGCGCATCATGCGCGCGCTGATTCTGCGCCGGGTCAATCTGCTCCAGGGCGGCGTCGGCGGCGTGGTGCTGATCGGTCCGTCGCATTCGGCAGGCGTGGTGCGGTTGCAGGGCTTCCTCACCCGCAACGGCCAGCCGCATCATCTGCTCGATCCCGCGCGCGATCGCGACGCCGCCGATGTCATCGCGCGTTATTCGCCCAAGCCGGACGACTGGCCGCTGGTCGTCACCCCCGATGGTGCGGTGCTGCGCAATCCCGGCGAAACCGAGCTTGCGCGCGCGATCGGCATGATCGGCGGTCCCCGCAACGACCGTATCTACGACGTCGCGATCGTCGGCTCCGGACCGGCCGGGCTCGCCACCGCCGTGTATGCCGCGTCCGAAGGCCTCTCGGTCGCCGTGCTCGACACCCGCGCCTTCGGCGGCCAGGCCGGCGCCAGCGCGCGCATCGAAAACTATCTCGGCTTTCCGACCGGAATTTCCGGCCAGGCCCTGACCGCGCGCGCCTTCAACCAGGCGCAAAAGTTCGGCGCGGAAATCATGATCCCGGTGACGGTGAAGTCGCTCGACTGCACGCGCAAGGACGGCGCGTTTTCGGTTGCGCTTGACGGCTGCGACCCGCTGCATTCGCGCGCGGTGGTGGTCGCCAGCGGGGCGCGCTATCGCCGGCCCGAGATCGAGAACCTCGACAAGTTCGAGGGCCGCGGCGTCTGGTATTGGGCCTCGCCGGTCGAGGCGAAGCTCTGCGCCGGCGAGGAGGTGGCGCTGGTCGGCGCCGGAAACTCGGCGGGGCAGGCCGCTGTGTTCCTGTCGGGGCACGCCAAAAAAGTGCTGATGATCATCCGCGGCGGCGGCCTCGGCGCCAGCATGTCGCGCTATCTCATCGAGCGCATCGAAGCCACGCCGAACATCGAACTGATGTTCAACACCGAGATCACGGCGCTGGAAGGCGACGAGGCCTCGCTGCTGCGGCGCATCCGCTGGAAGAGCCGGCTCTCGGCCGACGAGGATTTCGCCGACATCCGCAATCTCTTCCTGTTCGTCGGCGCCGATCCCGCCACCAACTGGCTCGACGGCTGCGGCATCACGCTCGATCGCGGCGGCTTCGTCGTCACAGGCGCGCAGTCCGAGCAGAACCAGGGCCGGCTGGTCGCGCCGCTGGAGACGTCGGTGCCCGGCGTGTACGCCGTCGGCGACGTCCGCTCCGGCTCGGTCAAGCGCGTCGGCGGCGCCATCGGCGAAGGCGCCCAGGTCGTGGCCTCCCTGCACGGCTTCCTCGGCGACGCCGCAAAACCGGCGCTTTAGTCAAGGACAAGGCAAGTAAATGGCAAGTCGAATGAGGCTTGCCATCTTGCGGTGTGATGCGTGACTATCTCCTCATCCTGAGGAGCGCGCATTGCGCGCGTCTCGAAGGATGAAGGCCCAGCTGCCAAAGCCGGGCCTGCATGGTTCGCGCGGCGATGCGCAAGCATTGTCCGCAGGGGCGCTCGCGCGCCTCCTCACCATGAGGGTCGACAAAGAAGCGCTTAACGGGAGGACTAAATGGCTGAAATCGTCGTGCTGTATAAAACGCCCACGGATGCTGCGGCCTTCGACAAATACTATGCCGAGACCCACATTCCGCTCGCCAAGAAACTTCCAGGCTTGAAGAAGTACGCCATCAGCAAGGGGCCGGTCGGCTCCCCCGCTGGACCTTCCGGAATCCATCTCGTCGCCATTCTCACCTTCGACAGCACGGCCGACATCCAGGCGGCATTCGCTAGCCCGGAAGGCAAGGCGACCGGCGCTGACGTGCCGAAATTCGCCAGTGGCGGCGCCGACCTGTTGATCTTCGACACCAAGGAAGTGTGAACCGCGACTTTCGTCGGTTCGTAGCCCGGATGGAGCAAAGCGCAATCCGGGACGGTGCTTGTGACTGACACCCCGGATTTCGCTGCGCTCCATCCGGGCTACAAACTGCCGTCGTTTGTGACAGCGGTGCAAATAATTCAGCCATGCGTTTTCGATTCGCACGATGACGCATGGCTGCGCACGCATGTGTGACGCCAGCGCGTGTGGCAATCTGATGAGGGCCGTAATATCAATCTCCCGAACTCGATGCAGAGAATAGGAGAGATGTCATGGTTCTTGGGTTGAGCTTGCCCGCCTTCACGCTGGTTCATGTCATCATCAGCCTGATCGGCATCGCCGCCGGCCTTGTCGTGATGTTCGGCCTGCTCGGCTCGAAGTCGATGCGGGGCCTCACCGCGATTTTCTTAGCGTTCACGATCCTCACCAGTGCCACCGGCTTCCTGTTTCCGTTCAAGGAGCTGCTGCCGTCGCATATCATCGGCATCATCTCGCTGGTGCTGCTCGCGATCGCCTGCGTCGCGCTCTACGGCATGAAGCTCGCTGGGGTGTGGCGCCCGGTCTACATCGTGACCGCGATGATCTCGCTCTATTTCAACGTCTTCGTGCTGGTGATCCAGTCGTTCCTGAAGGTGCCGGCGCTCGCCGCGCTCGCTCCCGCCGTGGCGCCCGCGCCGCCCGGAGGTCCGGTGTTCGCCGTGGTGCAGGGCCTCGTGCTGGTGTTCTTCGTGGTGCTCACCGTCGGCGCCTGGCGCCGCTTCAAACCGATGGCGTTCGCCTGAACATACAAGGAGCCTGACAATGCCCACCATCACCACCAAGGACGGCGTCGAGATCTTCTACAAGGACTGGGGCTCGGGCCAGCCGATCGTGTTCAGCCATGGCTGGCCGCTGTCGGCCGACGACTGGGACGCCCAGATGATGTTCTTCGTGACGCGCGGCTATCGCGTCATCGCGCATGACCGTCGCGGCCATGGCCGTTCGTCGCAGGTCGCCGACGGCCATGACATGGATCATTATGCCGATGATCTTGCGGCGGTGACCGCCCATCTCGATCTCAAGAACGCAATCCACGTCGGCCACTCCACGGGCGGCGGCGAAGTGGTGCATTACATCGCGCGCCACGGCGAGAGCCGGGTGGCGAAGGCCGCGATCCTCTCCGCAGTGCCGCCGCTGATGGTGAAGACGGAGGCCAATCCCGGCGGCCTGCCGAAGAGCGTGTTCGACGATTTCCAGGTGCAGCTCGCTGCCGGCCGTTCCAGCTTCTACCGCGACATCGCGGCCGGCCCCTTCTATGGCTACAACCGTCCCGGCGCAAAGCCCTCGGAAGCGGTGATCCAGAACTGGTGGCGCCAGGGCATGATGGGCGGCGCGAAAGCCCATTACGACGGCATCGTCGCGTTTTCGCAGACCGACTTCACCGAGGATCTGAAGAAGATCAATGTGCCTGTGCTGGTGATGCACGGCGACGACGACCAGATCGTGCCTTACGCCGACTCCGCGCCGCTGTCGGCCAAGCTCTTGAAGAACGGCACGCTGAAGACCTACAAGGGTTTCCCGCACGGCATGCCGACAACGCACGCCGAGACCATCAACGCGGACCTGCTTGCGTTCTTCAAGGAGTGAGCGGCCTCAGTCCACGCGCGGACCGATCTGATTTCGAACGGGCCGGGTGCGAACACGTTCCAGTCGCGTGTGAGCCGGTGGTTGCAGCCTTTCATTAGTCAGTCTGCCGCGGAAGGCGCGCTGCGGGGAGGTCCCGATGCAGATCATCATCTTCGGCGCGACCGGCATGGTCGGGCAGGGCGTTTTGCGCGAATGCCTGATCGATGCCCGCATCGATCGCGTGCTCGTGGTCGGCCGCAGCCCGACCGGCGTGCGCCACGCCAAGCTCACCGAGATCACACACGGCGAGTTCACGGACTATTCGGCGATCGAAGCGCAGCTCACCGGCTTCGATGCCTGCTTCTTCTGCCTCGGCGTCTCCTCGATCGGCATGAGCGAGGAGCGCTACCGCCATCTGACCTATGACATCACGCTCGCAGCGGCGACCGCGCTGGCACGGCTCAATCCGCAGATGACATTCGTCTATGTCACGGGCGCCGGCACTGATTCCACCGAGCAGGGTTCGCGGATGTGGGCGCGGATCAAGGGCAAGACCGAGAACGACCTGCTCAAGCTGCCATTCAAGGCGGCCTACATGTTCCGGCCCGGTGCGATCCAACCGCTCCACGGTGCCCGCTCCAAGACTGCGTGGGTGCAGGCCGTGTATGCAGCAAGTTGGCCGCTGTGGTCGGTGCTGCGCCGGCTCTCGCCGCGGCTCGTTACCTCGACCGAGCAGATCGGCCGCGCCATGATCCGGGTTGCGCGGGAGGGGTATCCGCGAAAGGTGCTGGAGATGGAGGATATCAATAGCCTCTAGTCCCGTAGGGCATTAGTTCTAGGGAAATTTCGCCGCCCGCGCGCGTTGAGCCCTATCCGCCCGAAGGAGAAAGCGCCGTCGATGTCTCCCCAGCTCAAACTGATCGCGCTCGACGCCGACGACCTCTCCGTGATCTCGGCCCACGTCCAGGACGCCCGCGTGCAGCCCTCGGACATCATCTGGCGGCAAAGTGAAAAGCGGCTGGTCGTCGGCATGAGCCGGTTGGACTGGGAGCAGACGCTGGACGGCGAAGCCGAGCCGCGCAGGCTGGTGGCGGCTCTCCGGTTCGACCGCGTGCTCGCCTGCAAGTCGCGCGACATCGACCTCGACGCGCCGGACACTGTCCTGGACCTTGTCGGCATCGAATTCCACGGCCAGGACGCCCCCGGCGGGAGCGCCCTGCTGCTGTTTGCCCAAGGCGGCGCCATCCGCCTCGACGTCGAATGCCTGGAATGCGAGCTGACTGATCTGGGGGCGGATCAGCTGGGGACGGGGTTGGAGGCTGAAGGCGAGGGGTGAGGTGGCATGCCAACGCCACGCCTTCCGGTTTCGCCAGGACGACGCCGGAGGGGAGCGGCCCGGCTCAAGGGTTGACGCAGCTTCCCCGCCGCGCCATTGAGCAGGGGCCTGGTGAGCCAAACCGCGCCCCCAAAAACCAGTTAGAAGCCAAGATGCCCGTTCGTCTCGACCGCAGCAGCGCCGATTTTGACCAGCGATTCGGGGCCTTCCTCGCCGCCAAGCGCGAGGCCTCGGCCGATGTCGAGGCGGCCGCGCGTGCCATCGTCGACGACGTGGCGAAGCGGGGCGATGCCGCCTTGCTCGAGGCCACGGCAAAGTTCGACCGGTTGACGCTCGATGCATCCGACCTGCGCGTCACCGCCGCCGAGATCGAGGCCGCGGTGAAAGCCTGTGATGCAGCGACGCTGGATGCGCTCAAGCTCGCGCGCGATCGCATCGAGACCTATCACCGCCGCCAACTGCCGAAGGACGAGCGCTTCACCGATCAGCTCGGCGTCGAGCTCGGCTGGCGCTACACCGCGATCGAATCCGCCGGCCTCTACGTGCCCGGCGGCACCGCGGCCTATCCGTCCTCGGTGCTGATGAATGCGGTGCCGGCAAAGGTCGCCGGCGTGACGCGTCTCGTCATGGTGGTGCCCTCGCCCGACGGCAAGCTCAATCCGCTGGTGCTGGCGGCGGCAAAGCTTGGCGGCGTCACCGAGATCTATCGCGTCGGCGGTGCGCAGGCGGTGGCCGCGCTCGCCCATGGCACCGCGACGATCGCGCCCGTCGCCAAGATCGTCGGCCCCGGCAATGCATATGTCGCCGCGGCAAAGCGGCTGGTCTTCGGCAAGGTCGGCATCGACATGATCGCCGGTCCCTCCGAGGTGCTCGTCATCGCCGATGACACCGGCAATGCCGACTGGATTGCCGCCGACCTGCTGGCCCAGGCTGAGCACGATGCCAGCGCGCAGTCGATCCTGATTACCGATTCCGCGCGCCTTGCCGACGATGTCGAAAAAGCCGTCGAGGCGCAGTTGAAGACGCTGCCGCGCGCCGTGATCGCCAGCGCCTCGTGGGCCGATTTCGGCGCCATCATCATGGTGAAGAACCTCAACGACGCCATTCCGCTCGCGGATGCGATTGCCGCCGAACATCTCGAGATCATGACGCAAGATCCCGACGCGCTCGCCGCAAAAATCCGCAACGCCGGCGCCGTGTTCCTCGGGCCGCATACGCCGGAGGCGATCGGGGACTATGTCGGCGGCTCCAACCATGTGCTGCCGACGGCGCGCTCGGCACGATTCTCGTCGGGGCTCTCGGTGCACGATTTCCTCAAGCGCACCTCGATCCTGAAATGCGGCCCGGATCAGCTGCGTGCGCTGGGACCAGCCGCGATGATTCTCGGCAAGGCGGAGGGGCTAGATGCCCATTCGCGCTCGATTGGATTGCGTCTCAATTTGTCATGACCCAGCCGCCCGAACAGGACGACTCGACCAATCGCATCGTCGGCGTCACGCTCGACGAGGACTCGATCGGCCGTTCCGGGCCTGACATCGAGCATGAGCGCGCGATCGCGATCTACGATTTGATCGAGCAGAACCTGTTCGCGCCGGAGGGCGCGGACGGGAAGGGGCCGTTCACGCTGCATATCGGGATCACCGGCAGCCGGCTGATGTTCGACATCCGTCGCGAGGACGGCACGCCCGTGGTCGCGCATCTGTTGTCGCTGACGCCGTTCCGGCGGATCGTGAAGGACTATTTCATGATCTGCGACAGCTACTATCAGGCGATCCGCACAGCGACGCCGGACAAGATCGAGGCCATCGACATGGGCCGCCGCGGCATCCATGACGAGGGCTCGCGCACGCTGCAGGAGCGGCTGAAGGGCAAGGTGCGGGTCGATTTCGAGACCTCGCGCCGGCTGTTCACGCTCATTACCGTTCTGCACTGGAAGGGTTAAGCGCGATGGCGGGTCCGCCACGCGCACGCGATCCGCAATCGGTGCTGTTCGCTTGCGCCATGAACAGCGTGCGCTCGCCGATGGCCGAGAGCCTGCTGCGGCACATGTTTCCGCAAGGGCTCTACGTGAAATCGGCCGGCGCCAGGCGCGGCGAACTCGATCCGTTCGCGGTGTCCGTGATGGCCGAGCTCGGCCAGGACATCTCCGCCCACAAGCCTCAGACCTTCGAGGAACTGGAGGATTGGGAGGGGTTGAATTTCGACCTGATCATCACGCTGTCGCCGGAGGCGCATCACAAGGCGCTGGAGCTGACCCGCACGCTTGCCGCCGACGTCGAATATTGGCCGACGCATGATCCCACCACCATGGAAGGCAGCCGCGACCAGAAGTTGGCTGCCTATCGCGACGTCTGCGACCAGCTCCTGCTGCGCATCCGCTGGCGGTTTTCGAAGGTGGGCGCGGCGAACGGGTAGCATTCGGCGCCCGTAACACCCGCGTCACAGACTGCAGGCACACGCATCCTGTACCCGTCGAATCAGTAAAGTCCGGGTTCCCGGGTTGTGAAATCAGCCCCCGTCCGATAGGTTCCGCGCGCAATTCACCCCCTGCTTCATTCCCCAAATCACCTGATGCTCGGCCGCCCCAAATTCGTTCTCGCCTCCGGTTCGCCGCGGCGCCTGTCGCTGCTCAACCAGGCCGGCATCGAGCCGGACGCGCTCCGGCCCGCCGACGTCGACGAGACGCCGAAGCGGGGCGAGCTGCCGCGCGCCTGCGCCAACCGGCTCGCGCGGGCCAAGGCGGATGCGGCGCTCAAATCGGTGCAGCTTGACGACGAGCTGCGCGGCGCCTTCATCCTCTCCGCCGACACGGTGGTGGCGGTCGGCCGCCGCATCTTGCCCAAAGCCAACCTCGTCGACGAGGCCGCGCAGTGCCTGCGGCTGCTGTCGGGTCGCAACCACCGCGTCTACACCGCGATCACCCTGGTGACGCCGCGCGAGGCCTTCCGCCAGCGCCTGGTCGAGACCCGCGTCCGCTTCAAGCGCCTCTCGGAGGACGACATCCAGGCCTATATCGGCTCCGGCGAATGGCGCGGCAAAGCCGGCGGCTACGCGGTGCAGGGCATCGCCGGCTCCTTCGTGGTCAAGATGGTGGGGTCCTACACCAACGTGGTCGGCCTGCCGCTCTACGAGACCACCACGCTGCTCGGCGGCGAAGGTTTCCCGATCCGCTTCGGCTGGCTCAACGCCACCGCCGTCTGAGCCGAAAAGCCGCTCCTGCAAAAATCGCGAAAACAACCCCATGCACAGTAGAATTGCCGCGCGGAAATCTGGCCGGGACGCCTGCGCTTCCGCCGGAGGAACCCCTTTGGCGACGGGCTCTTGAACTCTCTCACCTCGTGTAAGCTGAGCACCCTATGGACGACCAGGTGAAAAAGCCCGCAAGGCCCCTCAAAACCTGTCCGATCTGCGGCAAGCCGCAGTCCGAGGCCACCCGCCCGTTCTGCTCCTGGCGCTGCCGCGACGTCGATCTGAACCGCTGGCTGAAAGGCTCCTATGTCATTCCCGGCCGGGATGACGAGGCAGACGGAGAGGAATAACCCTGTTCTATCAAGTATTTAAATTGTCGATGCACCGCTACGCGGCGTTGCCTCCGAGCCACGTCCTGCCTTGTGCACAGCCTGGCCACGCCCCGCGAAGCCATCGGCGAAGCGTGGGTGGACAGGCAGCCTTCAGCCCACTATAAACCGCCCGCTCGATGGGCTTTGGCCCCTCTTTGGAGCACGCCCAGGTAGCTCAGTTGGTAGAGCATGCGACTGAAAATCGCAGTGTCGGTGGTTCGATTCCGCCCCTGGGCACCATTTTCGCTCTCCACGGGCAACATCTTCCCCAGCGCCAAGCCTTGAGCGCCAAGCCTTGACCAGCCGGCTCGCGCAGCAATCCGTTCCGGAACCAGATCGCGCCCGCCCATTGCTGACACTCTGCTTGCTCGGCCAGGACCAAAGTCTGGCCTTGGAAGAGAGGCCGTTTCAGGTTGAGGCAAGTGATGCAAGAAATGTCCCGTTCTGGTGCTGCCGGCGAACTCCGGCTCGATGCGTTGGTCGCCGATTTGTGGTGGCGCGTTAGACTCATCAACACCGACATTCTCGAGGAAGAGGCGAGAGCAGGGGTGTTTGACGTGCTTCAGCCGACCTATCCGCTTCTTGCGCTGAATCTTCGCGCGCGACGCGACAATTTGGTCTCGACGATCGGCGTGCTCGAGCAGCGTGCGCGATCAACGTCGGAAGCGGCTTGAGCGGGGTCTTCTGTTACACCGGGAACGTCAGCGATTTCGCGAGCCTGACCAGATCGACCTGGCGCCGGCAGCCCGTCTTTTCGAAGACGTGAATGAGGTGGCTCTTCACGGTGCTGACGGAAACGCCGAGCAAGGCCGAGATCGCGTCTCGCGTGTGTCCCTCGCAAATGAGCTCGAAGATGCGAATCTCGGCCGGCGTCAGGTCATAGAGCTGGTTGAGCGCATCGTGAGGCAATCGCGGCGGCCCGGAGGCTGACGTCACGAACACGGCGGCAGCGGCGCTCTGGATCAGACCGGATCGTGTGTGGCTGCGTCGCAGCGGCAGAACGTGGATGACGAGAGGCTCACCGCTTTGGCGAGGGATCGGGATGCCGATGCCTTTTTCCCCGAGCGTCGCCTCGTCCTTTGCCGCCTGCGCGACGGCTGATTGCAATGTGGCTGTGGTCGCCACGGATTGAACCGCGATCCGGCCATGCCTTGTCACGATCGGATCGCCGGCCGCGAGCATGGCCGCGGCTGCGGCGTTGGTGTGAACGATCTTCGAATCCTCGTCGGCCAGGACGACGCCCACCGTCAGGGCCTCCACCGTCGCCGCGAATGTGTTGGCTTCCACCGCCTTCATGTCGAACAGATTGCTGATCGTCACGGCGCGGCGGATGTGAGGCGCCAGAAGGCGCAATCCGTCGACCTGCGCATCGTCGATCCGGCCCGCCGACTCATGCTGGCTGAATATCGCATTTCCAACCATCGTCCTGTCGCGAACGAGGCCGACGGCAACGGCGTCGAACAAGCCCTTAGGCAGGGCCCATTCGCGATAGTAGCGGTTGCTGGAAATAACGTCCGGCCGGACGGCTTGGGATTGAACGATCGGCTCGCCGAGCGGGTATTGCCGAATGCGTTCGGCGCCGCCCCAGAGCTCGATGATGTCGGGGCCGTAGCCGACCCCGTTCTGGGCCATCTGGGCCAGGTCGGACCCGGAGAACGTTTGACGACGGCCTTCATGTTGGTGAGGCTGGCGACCGAGAGCGCGCCGGCGGCAAAGCCGAACTCGGCGCAGATCTGATCCAGAACTTCGGTCCAGCCTTCCGGCGCGATCACACAATCATAGACACTGCCGATGAGGTCCGAGAACTTCTCGACCCAAGCCTGCTGCATTCCAAACCACTCACTTGAAAATAAGGACGTCACGTGAACGCTAGTTTAGGAGTGGCTTCATCGCCTATGGTGTATTTCACAATCCTGAGGTGATCTTATCATCGTGATTCCGTGGCGCAAACGGGAACACCGAACACAAATGCTTATGACGCTCTCTTGGGCAGCTGCCATGATTTTCACAAATTCCGGAACGTCAACGCCTTGGCTGCATAAGCCCGACGCTCGGGTGCCTGATTAAAACTGCGGCAGATTCGACGTCGATTGCAAAATCTACCTTGTTGTCAGGTAGCTCGCAGCGATCCACCAAGCGAAAGGCAGAACTCCATGCACAACTCCATCCAGCGATCGCATTGGCGACGTGGTGACACCCTCGAGCGCGACGACGCATCGTCTGCGACCATCGCGACCAGCCCATCGTGCGCGACCATCGCAATCAACCCATCGTCCGGGACCACCGCAATCAACCTAAGGTCCGCGACCACCGCCACTAAGCGCACTGGCGACGGAGCCGAACTGAGGAGGTTCGGCTCCGCTTCGCGTGATGGATCGTCTGCGCGTGACGCCTATGTCCATTCGCGATTGTGAGGCTGGAGAACGAGCCACGCCCGCGCTCTCATGCTATTGCTGCCTCGCAACGACACGAGGACACCCATGCTCCCCCTTCCCGCCGATATCTTCACCGAGCCCGAGGACGTCTCGCCCGACGGGCTTGCCAATCTCGGCCCGCTCCGCCGTCTCGCCGGTGTCTGGCAGGCCGACAAGGGTATCGACATCAATCCGAAGGCCCAGGGGCCGGAGCGGCGGACCTTCATCGAGCGCATCCGGATGGACCCGATCGATCCGCAGGCCAACGGGCCGCAGCTGCTCTATGGGCTGCGCTATCACATCCACATCAACACGCCCGAGGAAGACATCACCTTCCACGACCAGGTCGGCTACTGGTTGTGGGAGCCCGCGACCGGGTTGATCATGCAGACGCTGGCGATCCCGCGCGGGCAGGTGCTGCTGGCGTCGGGCAAGGCCGGGCCGGGCGACAAGGAGATCTCCGTGACCGCCAAGCGCGGCGACACCGCTTACGGGATCTGCTCGACTGATTTTCTGGAACAAGCGTTCCGCACCGATGCTTACCGCTGCGACATCACCTTCAACGACGACGGCAGTTGGACCTATCTGATCCAGACCGAGTTGTTCGTGCGCGGCGCGCCGTTCAACCATCGCGACACCAACACGCTGAAACTCATCGCGCCGCCAAAGCTCAATCCCCTCGCTTTGATCGTGAACGATCGCGCCACTGGGAATGAGAAGGGCAATGAGCCGGCTGCCTGAGCGCGGCCCGGAGATACGCATGAAGCCTTACGTCATCTGCCTGATGCATTCGAGTCTGGACGGCCGCACCCATCCGAGCCGCTGGCGCCCGAAGGGGGCAGGAACGGACTGGTTCGAGAAGATCCACGACGAGCTCGGCGGCGACGCCTGGGTGATCGGCCGCATCACCGGCTCGGAGTTCGCCAAGGGCGAGCCCTATCCCACGACGGCGGACGCGAAATTTCCGCGCGAAAACTGGTTCGCGCGACGCGACGCGAAAACCTATGGCGTCGTGCTCGATGCGCAGGGCAAGATCGGCTGGGGCCGCTCCGATATCGGCGGCGATCCGATCGTCGTCGTGTTGACCGAGAGCGTCGCAGATTCGCATCTCGCGGGGCTCCGCGGCGAGGGCGTGTCCTATATCTTTGCCGGCAAGTCCGAGATCGACCTCGCGCTGACGCTGGACATCCTCAACCGCGAGCTCGGCGTGAAGCGCCTGCTGGTGGAGGGCGGCGGCGTCGCCAACGGCGCGTTCCTGCGTGCCGGCCTGATCGACGAGTTCAACCTGATCCTCAGTCCCGCGATCGACGGCGCCAAGGGCGCGCCATTCGTGTTCGATTCCACGGACTCCGACGGCGACCGGCGCGCACCACTGAGCGCGATGACGCTGGAGAGCACGCGGGATGTCGGTGGCGGCGTCCTGCTGCTGCGCTATCTGATCCAGAACGATCCGCAGGCCGTGGGCAAGTAACAGCACCGAGATGTCGGCAACATCCGAGCATATCGTCATTGTCGGTGCCGGCGCGGCCGGTCTGATGGCGGCGCGCGAGCTGGCGCGCGCGGGCAGGACCGTGACAATCCTGGAGGCGCGCGAGCGCTGCGGCGGCCGCATCCATCCGCTGCCTGCTTCGGAGTTCGGCTACCCCGCCGACGGCGGCGCCGAATTCGTCCACGGCGAGGCGCCGGTCACGCGCGCGTTGCTGCGTGAAGCCGGGCTGTCCCTTCAGGAGATCGAGGGCGAGCGATGGGGCTTTGACGGCGCTGACATCGTGCGCGAGGATCGCCACGATCCGCATCAGGCTGAGCTGCACGCCGTGGTTCGGGAATTGAACGACGACCTCACCGTCGCCGATTTCCTGCGCCGGCATTTTGCCGGGGATGAGCATGCGCGGCTGCGCCATTCGATCGAGCGAATGGTTGAGGGCTATGATGCGGCCGATCCCGAGTCCGCCTCCACGCTGGCGCTGCGCGAGGAATGGATGGCTGGCGGGCACTCTCCGCAGGCGCGCATCAAGGGCGGCTATGGTGGGATGATCGACTTCCTGGCAGCCGAGTGCCGCAAGCTTGGCGTGACGTTTCGCTTCGGCTGCGTGGTGTCGGCGATCGAGGAGGAGGGCGGCGCGATCGCCGTTCGCTGTGTCGGCGGCGACGTGCAGGGCTGCGATCGCGTGATCATCACCGTTCCGTTGCCGTTGTTGCGCGAGATCGGGCTGCCGAGCCGCGCGCGCGCGAAGGCGGCGGCGGCCGACGATATCGGCTTCGGTAACGTGATAAAAATCCTGCTGCGCTTCAGGCGGCCATGGTGGCGTGAGCGCAAGGAAGAGCTCGCGGACATGGCCTTCCTTTTGTCCGACCAGGCCATCCCGGTGTGGTGGACGCAATATCCGAACCGGCATCCCGTGCTGACCGGATGGTTCGGCGGCCCGCGCACGGCAGCGCTGTCGCGTCTCGACCCGCAAGCGCTGATCGATACCGGGCTCGATTCGCTTGCGATCGTCTTTGGCCTGTCGCGCGAGGACCTCGCACGCGAACTCGTCATCGCGGTCGCGACAAACTGGGCGCACGATCCCTACGCCCGCGGCGCTTATTCCTGGGCGACGCCGCGAACGCGCGAGGCGCAAACGATCCTTGCGCGCGCCGACGGTCCGGTGCTGTTCTCCGGCGAGGCGCTCTATCGCGGAGCCGACATGGGTACAGTCGAAGCGGCGCTGGCGAGCGGTCAACAGACGGCGGGCATAATCTTGCGGGAATAGGCTGACGAGCAAAGAAAGGCCCGCGTTTCGCGAGCCTTTCGTCTTGCTGCCTTTCGTCTTGCTGCCTTTCGTCTTACCAGCGGCTACCGCCGAAGCCGAACGTCACGCTGGGACCGCCGCCGCCGTAATACCCGTACGGTCCACCGCCGTAATAGCCGTGGTGCCGCGGATAATAGCCGTAGCTCCGGTAGTGCGGACGATGAAATCCATGATGGTGGTGAGGACGCCAGTGATGGCGATAGCCGTGATGGTGGTGCCTGTGCTGCGCGCTGATATCGGTTGACTGGGCGGCTGGCGCGTTCTGTTTCGCACTTGAATGATTGGCTGCGTTCGCCGCGGATCCGCCGACAAGCGCCGCAGCACCGACGGCCATCGCGACAAAGAGATACTTCATGTCATCACTCCGGTTGAATGTCGTGTGACAACACATGGTCATCCGGCACGTTCCGGCCAGTGCGGGCGTCGAAACGACGCAGTTACATTGGTCCGGTTCGCGCGGCTGCGTGCGTCTCGTGAGATCTATTGTCGCATCACCGGCGTGATCGCAACTCTGCCATCACTCTGCCGCGAATGACGCAATCACGTCATCGGTGGTGACGATGCGCGCGAATTCGTCGGTGAGCAATCTCGGCTTCGACACACAGCTGGTGCGCGGCCATCTGAATTCGACCCTGGCGTCTTCGAGGATGCGATCTGCATTCCCTGCCGCATGCCCTACATCACCAGCATGTTCATGCCGCGCAGCGCGGCCGACCGCTGCCGGTGCCCAGGAATTCCGTCAATCTCGCCTTCTTCGCGACGCTGGAAAGGCGTTCACGTAACGGATGGAGCTATTTGAACGGATCCTGGATCGACGGCGCCGACTGCCTGATGCGGCGCACGCTCACCGGCGTGCCGTCGGAGACGAACAGGAGTTCATACTTCCGGCCCTCGCTGTCGGTCGCGGAGCAGGTGACGTCGTTCACCTTCTTGGCGGCGAAATTGCCGGTCTGGCGGCAGAGGCCGGTGGAGGTCTGCTCGGCCGGCACCGGCAGCCCGTCGACCTTGGGGCGGTCCTTGGAGTTGAGCAGCATGCGGTCGATCGGCAGCTCGTAGGAATTGTCGTCGGCGCGCTTGCCGTTCTCGCCGGAGAACGACACGACGTGATTGTCATCAGCGGGATCGTCGACCGCGACCGTGAAATTGACCCGGCCCTTGTCACCATGAGCGTAGGCGACCGTCTTGCAGGGGAAGGTGCGGCCGGCAACCTTCAACGTCTTGCAGTGGCCGGACATCAGCGCCAGCAAGTCGATAAAGGCGGTCTGTTGCCCGGGCGGATTGTTGACGGGAATCGGCGCGGAAGACTCGGCAAAACAAGGGCTTGCCAAGAGGACCAAGGTGGGGACGAGGGCAGCAGCGAGGATGGGGCGGCAGAGGCGCATCGGAAGGCTCACATGCCAGGGAACGACCGAAAAGTCCCGTCGGATAACCAGCGAACCGTAAATTGGTTGCGATCCCGTTTGTTCTGCCGGACTCGTCTGAAATACCACCGCGCCACCCCAACGGCAATTCGCCCATATCGCCCAACCCATTCCCGGCCAGCACTTGCCGTCAGGCCAGTGTTTTTTTCGTGGCGGGGCTACCCCATAGCCGCCCGCCAGCGCGTATCGCGCAAGGATGGGCGGCGGTGCAGGCGGGCGTCGAGCAGGGCGCGGGCGCGCGGCAGGTCGCCGCTGCGCATGAGGGCAACGACAAAAGTGTCCTCGATCAACTCGCGCTGGGCGTGGCTGCCGCCGAGACGCACGACCTCGTCGAGGACCGGCGCGAGCATTTGCACGCATGCCGCGTAATCCTCGTCCGCAAAGGCTGCCAGCGCGCGGCAGACCGCCGGCACGACGGGGCCGGCCGGCAGCTTGCCATCGGCGAGCCGCTGCTCGATCGCGGTCAACCGCGCGACAAGCGCCTCGCGATTTTGCGTTGCGGCTGCGAACAGTGCCATGTGGATATCGGCGAAGGGCAGGCTCGATTTCGGAAACAGTCTTTGCGCGGTGGCATCGGCTTCGACCCAGAGCGCTCTCGGCACGGCGTGGCCGTAAGCCGACAGGCGCCAGAGCAGTGACGCACCGTCGGTGACGAGATTGAGCGGCGGCGCCTGTGTGGCCTCTGGCTGCAGCACATCGGCATAGATCGCGAGCGCCCGCGCGGCATCGCCATGCTCCAGCGCGCCGAGCGCCTGATGCCAGCGGATGTGGCCGTGCAAGATCCCGGCGCGGTCGTAACAGGGGATCCAGTCGTCGACGAGCCGGTCGGCCGCTTCGATCGAACCGTCCTCGAACATCGCATGCAGCACGGCGTGCACAGCATGGGCATTCTGCCGGCGCAGCTCGAAGCCGCGCTCGGTGACACCGCGGCCGCGACCGACATTGCCGTTCTCGGTCATCGCCCAGCCGTACATGGTGAGGAACCACCAATCCTCGCCATAGTCATGCGCGACGCGCTCGCACAGCTCCTGCCGCGCGCGGTCGTGATCGGCCATGCCGGAGAACGCGAACAGGCCGAAGGCGCCGAGCGGCAGCGACAGCACCAATGCATCGCGCGGCCACGCCTCGACGTGCTTCATCGTCGCCGCGATTGCCTCGGGCAGCCGGCCCTCAATTGAAAGCGCCAGCGTCTCGACATGCGAACGCTCGCGTTCCGTGCCGCGTGTCGCCACGAGCTCACGGGCGAGTGCCGCCTTCTGCCGTGCCAGATCGCCTTGCTGATAGAAGCCATGCAGGCGGGCGCGGGCGATATGGGCCAGCGCAAAATCCGGATCGGCCGCAATCGCGCACTCCAAGGTTTCCGCCGTGCCGGTCCAGCCCGCGAGCATGAGGTCGACGCCTTCGCGATAAGCGGACGCCGCCTTGGGCGAAGAGGTAGAGAGCGGCAGGCCGTAGCGATCTTCGAGGGCCATTCTTGTCTCCGGCTCAGGCCGTCCGCGCGCGACGTCCTTCAATCGGATAGGCCGGGTCGTTGTAGCCTGGCGTCGAGGGATGACCCGGCACGACCAGTCTGTCGATCAGCGCCTCGTCCTCGGCGGTGAAGCGATAGTCGAGCGCGCCGGTATAGCCGTCCCATTGCTCCTCGGTGCGCGGGCCGGCAACGATCGAGGAGACAAAGGCGGAGTTCAGCACCCAGGCGACCGCGAACTGGCCTGCGGTGATGCCATTTTTCTCGGCGTGGGCCTTGATCTCCTGCGCCAGCTGGAGCGATTCCGGCCGCCATTCGGTCTGCATCATGCGGGTGTCATTGCGGCCCGCGCGCGTCTCCTTGTCGGGAGCCGCGTCGGGCGTGTATTTGCCGGTCAGCACGCCGCGCGCCAGGGGGCTATAGGGCACGATGCCGAGGCCGTAATAGGAGCAGGCCGGGAAGTGCTCGACTTCGGGCATGCGATTCATGGCGTTGTAATAGGGTTGGCTCACCGCGGGCCGGTCGATGCCGAGCCGGTCGCAGATGTTGCAGATTTCGGCGACGCGCCAGGCGCGGTAGTTCGAGACGCCGAAATAGCGCACCTTGCCGGCGCGGATCAAATCGCCCATCGCGCGCACCGTCTCCTCCAGCGGCGTCGAATGGTCTTCCTTGTGCAGATAATAGATGTCGATGTGGTCGGTGCCGAGCCGCTTCAGGCTCTCATCCGCCGCTTGCAAGACCCAGCGTCGCGACAGGCCGACACGGTTGGGATCGTCGCCCATGGGATTGGCGAGTTTCGTGGCCAGCACCCAGGCGTGACGGTTGTTGCCGATGGCGCGTCCCACGACCTGTTCGGATGCGCCCTTGGAATAGGCGTCGGCGGTGTCGATGAAATTGACCCCGGCCTCGTGCGCCTTCGCGATGATCCGCTTTGAGGTGGCTTCATCGGTCGGCCCGCCGAACATCATGGTGCCCAAGCAGATCGGCGACACTTTCAGGCCGCTGCGGCCGAGTTGGCGGTATTGCATGGGCGCGTCCTTGCTGCTTCTTCTGGCGACAGCATAACCGTCTCACTCCGTCATTGCGAGCGCAGCGAAGCAATCCAGAGATGCGTCTGCGGCGGCAGTCTGGATTGCTTCGCTGCGCTCGCAATGACGCGGTTGGCGGAGATGCTTGCTACGCTCTCAGCTGTCATCGCCCGGCTTGACCGGGCGATCCAGTATTCCGAGAGGGCTGTAGTTCAATCGAGAAGCCGCGGCGTACTGGATTCCCCGCCTGCGCGGGGAATGACAGCGGTGGGTATCGCTCCTACCCCGGCCCCTTCAAGATCTTGAACACACCATTGGCCATCACCACGCAGCGGCCGTCCACCGTCACCTCGGTGCTCATGAAGATCAGGCTGCGGGTCGAGCGCACCACGCGCGGGCGGGAGATCAGGATGTCGCCGATCTGGCCGGCTTCGACGAAATGTGTGTCGAGCTGCACCGTCGCCATGAACTCCTTGCCCGAGACATAGCGGGCAGTCATGCCGCAGGTACGGTCCGCGAACGTCATCATCACGCCGCCCTGGACCATGCCGCGGCGATTGTGGTGCTTGTCCTCGGTCGCAAGTGCGAATTCGTACTGGCCGTCGACCTTGCGCTCCCACAATGGGCCGATCAGGTGCATGAAGCCCGTGGTCTCCAGGATGGTCCAGCCGTCTGCTTTCAGCCTCGCGGCGGTCTTGTTGGTCATGTCGTCCATTTCCTGAGCGGGTCGTGCGATCTCGTTTCATCGGGGCCGGACGTGGTGTAGTCAAGCATGATGAGACCGTTCGACGATGCCACACGGCGGAATATCGCGGCTGCCTGTGCGGCCTTCACGCGGCTGCCGGAGGATGAGGCGCCGGCGGCGTTGAAGCGTGCCGCTGTGGTGATTGCGCTGACCGCAGCCAGCGAGCGCGATGACACGGCGTTCCTGCTCACGCTGCGCGCATCGCATCTGCGCGCCCATCGCGGCCAATGGGCTCTTCCCGGCGGACGCTGCGATGCCGGCGAGACGCCGGTCCAGGCGGCACTGCGCGAGCTCGACGAGGAGCTTGGCCTGCGCCTCACCGGCGCGGAGGTGCTCGGCACGCTCGATGACTATCCGACCCGCTCCGGTTATCTGATCACGCCGGTCGTGGTCTGGGCCGCCGATAGTGCCGCGATCAAACCAAACCCGGACGAGGTCGCCTCCGTCCATCGCATCGCGCTTGCGACGGTCGAGCGCGCCGACGCCTTCGATTTCGTCGCGATCCCCGAGAGCACGCGCCGTGTGATCCGTTTCCATCATCAGTCGAGCTTGATTCACGCACCGACGGCGGCCCTGATCTACCAGTTCCGCGAAGTGCTGGCAGGACGGCACACCCGCGTCACCGAGCTGGAACAGCCGGTATTCGCCTGGAAATGATGCGAGGGGCGAAAACGAGGTAAACGGCGCGTTAACGTGACAGTTACCGGATGCCTGCTAAGAGGGCAGCATGCATCAATCGATTCGAAATGCCGTGAGACTGGTTCCACTCGCGCTCGTCCTGCTCGCGCCTGCCGTGCGCGGCGGCGAATCCGACGCGCTGCCGCCGGCCGTCCGCAATGCCAATGCCCAGCTGTTGTCGCAGTTCTTTGCGCAAGGCGGCGTGTCGCCCGCCGTGCTGGAATATCGCCGCAAGCTGCAGGAGTATCAGGCGGCGCGCGCGGCCTTTGACGAGGAAGCCGGCGCCTATTGGAGTCAGATCTCCGAGAAGCGGAAAGGCCGTAATGCCAAGCGGCGCAGCGGGCAGCAGGTCACGCTCGACGATTACGTGCTGGAGCATCCGCCGCTCTATAACGGGCCGAAACGGCCGGTGAATCCGGAGCCGGAGGAAACCCCGGACCGCCCGACGAAAAAGCCGATCCCGGTGGTCGCCGATCTGCTGCGCGCGGCGCAGGAGCTTTATCAGTTCACGCCACAGCGGCCGGCCAACGAAGTCGAATTCAAGCGCGTCTATGCACGCTACGCGCTGGCCTCGGGGCTGACGCGCGAGCAGGCGGTGCGGGTCTACGCGTTCGAGACCGGCGGCACCGGCAGTTACGACGTGCAGGCGGGAATCGAACATGGCGGCAAGCGCGCCATTTCGACCGCGATGGGCTACAACCAGCTGCTGACGACCAACAGCGTCGAGCTGCTGGCCGAGCAAGGCCATGAATTCATCCGCGCTCTCTCTGACAAGGTGGCGCGGACCTCAGGCCCGGCGCGTCAGTCGCTCGAGCACAAGCTCACTGTGCTCAAGAAAATGGTGGCGCACGCCAAGTCGGTGCCCGACACCTGGTCGGAGCACGAGAAGATCGGCAACACCGCGCAGGGCTGGGCCATGCATGCCATGGTGCTCGACATCGATATCGGGCCGATGCTGCAGACTCACAAGCTGCTCACCTCGGTGCTGTTCGCGCGTGCCAAGGGCTACAACCGCCCGCTCAGCGCGGCCGAGCTCGAGATGATGAACCTCACCGGCGACGGCACCGGCCTCGACATGGTGACAATGCCGCAGGTAATGCGCGAGCAGGTGCCGACTTCGAACTTCTTCCAGCGCGGCGGCTACGAGCGTAACCCGGTCGCGATCCGCCACAACACGGTGGCGAAGCTGCTGGCGGTGACGGATACGAGGATGGACAGCAACAGCAACAACGCCGGCGCGCGCGAGCTGGCGGGGGCGTTTTAGGCGGCGTCGTCCGGCGAAGGCCGGGACCCATTACCACAGGGCATAGTTTGGGAGGACGGTCGTTCGGTACTGCGGCCGTACGCAATCGAGGGATCACGCGGTATGGGTCGCGGCCTTCGCCGGGACGACAGCAGTGTGTGGCGTCGCCGCGACCTCGCCCTACTGATCCGACCCGAACTTGAACTTGCCGTCGCCTTCCAGATACGGGCCGCTGCGCATGTAGAGCTGGCCGTTGTGGCCGAGGAAGAACAGCGTGCCCTTCGGCACCTTCTTGGCGCCCTTCAGAAGTTCGCCGGCATTGCTGGTGCCCATCTTGTAGGAGAAGGTCTTGCCGTCCTTGTCATAGGCGTAGCCGGTGTCGGGCTTGAGCTCCCAAGGTGTTGCAGCGGTCTGCGCCAATGCGGGTGCAGCGAACGCGCCGAGCACGGCCGTCACCAAAAATATCCTTGTCGAAAATGCCATCACCCTATCCTCCCCATCGAGGCTCCCGGCTTGAACAAATCACGAACGGCGCTTCCAGGTCAATTTGCGAAAGCGCCGCAGCGCATCACGTCTTGCCGAGCAGTTTGTGATTTTCCCTTCGTCCCCGCGCGACTATGTTCCGCTTTCCGTCTAGAACGCAATTCGACAAAAACATTGGGTAGGGGATGATTCGAATGAACCTCGTCATTAAAGCTTGCTGGGCCGCCGGCCTGTTGCTGACGGTGCTCGCGCCGGCCGCCCGTGCCGATGATTACCAGCTCAGCCACAACCAGAGGATCTCGTGCAGCCGCGGCCTGGCCCCGGGCAAGCTGAACACCGCGACCTGCAAGTCATACACCTACCTCTTCAACACCAAGACCTCGGAATATTTCCGT
The DNA here is from genome assembly GCF_052871955.1 of Bradyrhizobium sp. CAR08. Classification (NCBI taxonomy): domain Bacteria; kingdom Pseudomonadati; phylum Pseudomonadota; class Alphaproteobacteria; order Hyphomicrobiales; family Nitrobacteraceae; genus Bradyrhizobium; species Bradyrhizobium sp. CAR08. The sequence continues at coordinate 16,049 of NZ_JBIXJX010000019.1, read as the reverse complement.
TGTCAGGTCTCGCTGGCGCTGACCCGGGACAACAAGGAAGTCATCAACGTCCAGACCGACGGCGGCTGTACCAAGAAGCCGCGCATCTTCGACACCGACGGCCATTACGATTTCGACGCGACCGAGACCGAGCCGCCGAACACCAATTCGTTCTTCGGCCCCGGCGGCTACTCGGTGTGGGCCGCCGACGTCGGCGCGCAGAAGGTGCGCGGCTGCATCATCATCTCCTCCGGCCTCGGCTCCGACATCTCCAAATGCCTGGACATGACCTTCCAGTGAGGGGCTGACCAGACCTGGCTGCGCCACCTCGCCGCACCTGGCGAGTTCCCCAAAAATCGAACCAGCACAGCCATTTACTGCAGTCCTGTTTTGACTTTTGGATGGGTTGACCCGCCCCCCTCATCCGGCCAACTTCCGGCCGGTTTGGGGAGTAGAAAGATCATGAAACGAACGATTTTCGGCGTGGCCGCGGCTCTTGCTCTGGCGGCCTCGGCACCTTGCGCGCAGGCGCAATCCTTTATCAATGTGCTGACCGGTGGCACCTCCGGCGTCTACTATCCGCTCGGGGTCGCGATCGGGAAGATCTACGGCGACAAGATTCCTAACGTGAAGACGCAGGTGCAGGCCACCAAGGCGTCGGTCGAGAATCTGATCCTGCTCCAGCAGGGTCGCGGCGAGATCGCGTTCACGCTGGGTGACTCGCTGAAAGCGGCCTGGGATGGCGACGAGGAAGCAGGCTTCAAGTCCAAGCTCGACAAGCTGCGCACGATCGGCGCGATCTATCCGAACTACATCCAGATCGTCGCGACTGCCGAGAGCGGCATCAAGACGCTTGCGGATCTCAAGGGCAAGAGCCTGTCGGTCGGCGCGCCGAAATCGGGCACGGAGCTGAATTCGCGCGCCATCCTGGCGGCGGCCGGCATGAGCTACAAGGATCTTGGCAAGGTCGAGTATCTGCCGTTTGCCGAATCCGTCGACCTCATGAAGAACCGCCAGCTCGGCGCGACGCTGCAATCGGCCGGGCTCGGCGTGGCCTCGCTGAAGGATCTGTCGACCTCGAGCCCGATCGTGGTGGTGTCGGTGCCGAAGGAGACCGTCGACAAGATCGGCCTGCCCTTCATCGCGGCGACCATTCCCGCCAACACCTACACCGGGCAGGACAAGGACGTGCCGACTGCGGCGGTGGTCAACTACCTCGTCACCAGCTCGGCGGTGTCGGACGATCTCGCCTACCAGATGACAAAACTGGTCTACGAGTCGCTGCCCGAACTCGCCAACGCGCATGCGGCCGGCAAGGAGATCAAGCTCGAGACGGCCGCCAGCGGCAGCCCGGTTCCGCTGCACCCCGGCGCGATCCGCTATTACAAGGAAAAGGGGCTGATCAAGTAACGTCGGCCTCGTTATCGGACGTCATGGCCGGGCTTGTCCCGGCCATCCACGTTCTAAGGCCAGGCGAGAAAGATCGTGGATGCCCGGGACAAGCCCGGGCATGACGGCGCGGATGGACCGTGCCAATGCTATAAGCGCTCGACGATTGGGGATGGGTTGAAATGCTGGAGAAGGCAGAGGGCGCTCAAGAGCCCATCAAGGTCGAGTTCGACAATTTCGAGCACGGTTTTCCGGAAGGCTTTGGCCCGGGCTGGTGGGGCACGCTCGCCTACTGGATCGGCATCGCCTTCGCGATCTTCCAGCTTTATGTCGCGGCCTTCAATTATCTGCCGAGCCAGGTGGTGCGCGGCGTCCATGTCGGCTTCCTCATTCTCCTCACCTTCGGCCTGATCGGCAACTTCACCGCCAAAAGCGATTTCGGCCGCGCGATCGGCTGGCTGATCGGCGGCATGGGCTTTCTGTGCGGGCTCTATCAATGGATCTTCTATGCGGATCTGATCGCACGTGACGGCGATCCGACGCGCCTCGATCTGGTGGTCGGCACGCTGCTCGCCGTCCTGATCTTCGAGGGCACGCGGCGGCTGATGGGCGCAGCGCTCCCGCTGATGTGCGGCGCCTGTCTCGTCTACTGGTTCTTCGGCCAGTATCTGCCGTCACCGCTCAACCATCGCGGCTATGATTTCGACCAGATCGTCACGCATCTGTCGTTCGGCACCGAAGGTTTTTACGGCGTGCCGATCTACGTCTCGGCGACCTACATCTTCCTGTTCATCCTGTTCGGCTCGTTCCTGGAGCGCGCCGGCATGATCCAGCTCTTCACCGACGTTTCTCTTGGGTTATTCGGCAGGACCCGCGGCGGCCCGGCCAAGGTCGCGGTGTTCGCCTCGGGCATGATGGGCACGATCTCCGGCTCCGGCGTCGCCAACGTCGTCACCGTCGGCCAGTTCACGATTCCGCTGATGATCAGGTTCGGCTATCGCCGCGCGTTCGCGGCCGGCGTCGAGGCGACAGCGTCGATGGGTGGGCAGATCATGCCGCCGGTGATGGGCGCGGTTGCCTTCATCATGGCAGAGACGCTCGGCGTCCAATATTCTGAGATCGTGAAGGCGGCCGCGATTCCCGCGATGCTCTATTTCGCCTCCGCCTTCTGGATGGTGCATCTGGAGGCCGGCAAGCACGGGCTCACCGGCATGAAGCGCTCGGAGATTCCGAGCGCCTGGAAGGCCCTGGTGACGCGCTGGTATCTCGTGCTGCCGCTCGCGGCGCTGGTCTACATGCTGTTCGAAGGTTTTACGCCGCTCTATGCCGGCAGCATGGGCCTCGCGCTCACAGTGGCGCTGATCCTTGGCACCGCCATCACGACAGGCGCGTCTTCGATGGCGATCCGCTATGTCTTCTGGATCGGGCTCGCGCTCGTCGTCGCGGCGCTCTCGCGCGACGGCCTTCAGATCGTGCCGGTCGCAGGCGTCGTCGTCGCGCTGATCGTGATCACTGCGTTCGTGCGTGGCGGATTTTCCGCCCTGCGCGCCTGCCGCGATGCCTTGGCTGAAAGCGCCAAATCCGCGATCACCGTCGGCATGGCCTGCGCCATCGTCGGGGTCATCATCGGCATGATGTCGCAGACCGGCGTCGGCACCATCTTCGGCGGCTGGGTGATCGGTCTCGGCGAGAAGAGCCTGTTCCTGGCGCTGATCATGACCATGCTGCTGTCGATCCTGCTCGGCACCGGCATCCCGACCATCCCGACCTACATCATCACGGCAGCGCTCGCGGCGCCCGCGTTGGCCAAACTGGGTGTGCCCCTGATCGCAAGCCACATGTTCGCGTTCTATTACGGCATCATGGCGGACCTCTCGCCGCCGGTGGCGCTGGCCGCGCTTGCCGCAGCACCGATCGCGAAGGAGAATCCGGACAAGATCGGCTGGGAGGCGATGCGCATCGCGCTCGCCGGCTACGTCATCCCCTTCATCTTCGTCTATTCGCCGGCGCTGATGCTGCAGGGCGGCGATCCCATGGCGGCCAAGCTCGGCTTCTACGGCGCGGTGGCATTGGCGACTGTCAAGGCGCTGGTGGCGATCGCGCTGTTCGGCATGGTCGCGATCGGATTCCTGTTCACGCGCCTGACGTTCCTCGAACGTTTGGTCGCGCTCGGTGCCGCGCTGTGCCTGCTCGGCGACTTCCCGTTCAGCGACACCGCGGGCTTCCTGCTCGCCGCTGCGATCGTGCTGTGGCAGTGGCGGCGGCGTCCGCCGGCGCCGGTCGAGGCGGTGTGAGCCTCTGCCTCGTCACAGCCTCAGGCCTGAAGGCGCTGGCGCTGTCCGCGTTCACACTGGTGTGGACGCATTCGATCGCGAAGGTCGACTGGCAGGAAGACTGGCGCGTCACCCCCGCCGGGCTCGAACTGGTGCAGGCACGCGTGAAGGGCACCGGCCCCGGCATGGAGCCGCCGCCCGAGGCGCGCCTCGTTGACGGCTGGTTTCAATGGAGGCCCGCGCGCGCGCCGATGCCGGAGGTCGTGCTGGGCAATTCGGACGCGGCTGGCGAATGGCGGCTATGCCATGACGGCAAGTGCCGGACGTTGTCCGAGATTGTCGGTCATCCCATTGGTGCTAACGTCACAAAGATGATCGTCTGCAAAGAACAATAATAAGGGAGACACGCGATGGGTCGGCTCGACGGCAAGGTTGCGATGGTGGTGGGTGCCGGCTCGATCGGGCCTGGTTGGGGCAACGGCAAGGCCACCGCGGTCACCTTTGCCCGCCAGGGTGCGCAGGTGTTTTGCGTCGATCGCAACGGCGCGGCCGCCGAGGAGACCGTGAAGATCATCGCGGACGAAGGCGGCCAGGCGAGCGCGTTCACGGCCGACGTCTCGCATGCGCGCGAGGTCGAGGCGATGGTCGCGGCATGCCTCAAGGCCTACGGCCGCATCGACGTGCTCGACAACAATGTCGGCATCGCCGAGATGGGCAGCGTGGTCGAAGTGACCGAGGAAAGCTGGGACCGGGTCTTCAGCGTCAACCTCAAGAGCGCCTATTTCGCCATGAAGCACGTCATCCCCGTGATGGTGAAACAGGGCGGTGGCTCGATCATCAACATCTCCTCGATCGCTTCGATCCGCCACATGGGCATCTCCTACGTCACGTACGGCACCTCGAAGGCGGCGATGAACCAGATGACCCGCACCACCGCGATCGAGTTCGCGCGCCACCATGTCCGCGTCAACGCGATCCTGCCCGGCCTGATGAAGACGCCGATGGTGGAACATTCCGCAGGTCTTGCGAACAGCTATGCCAAGGGCGATGTTGAAGCGATGTGGCGGGCGCGCGATGCGCAAGTGCCGATGGGCCACATGGGCGACGCTTTCGACGTCGCCAACGCCGCGCTGTTCCTGGCCTCGGACGAAGCGAAATATGTGACGGGCATCGAGCTCGTGGTGGACGGCGGGATCACGTGCAAGGCGGGGGCCTAGGCGTCGTTCCGTGTTCGCCGTCGTCCTGGACAAGCGAGCGTAACGAGCGCTGATCTAGGACCCATAACCCCAGGGAGAAGTTTGACAAAGGTTGGCGGCTCCGGCTTCTTCAACATTCGGCATTCGGGGTAATGGGTCCTGGCTTTCGCCAGGACGACATCATTGCGCCAGCGCCAGAATCCCGCCGGCGAATGAATGCCATGCCGCCGTTTCGCTGATCGGCCAGTTCAGCACCTTCACCGCCAGCAGCGCGAGCGTGCCGGTGATGTAGACTGGATGCACTCGGCCCGCGGTACGCCAGTCGCGTACCATGGCGACGACGAGCAGCAGCGAAGCGACCATCGCGGGCGCGATGGTGACGGGCACCGGCGGCGGCCCTGGCGGTCCCGAAGGCGCGAGGAAAGTGAGAAACCAGCGCGCGATCGCGGCATCGAGGATGGAGACCGCCGCGAGCAGCATCAGGCGTCTGTGAATCTCCGGCTTTCGCGTGTTCATGATCGCGAGCACGAATACACCAGCGAAGAACGCGATCCCGCTCATCGGCACGATCGAGAAGGCGATGCCGGCCTCTTTCTGGCCGAGCGCCGCGGAATGCTGCATCACATGGACGGAGGCGAGGAAGCCGAAGATCGTCATCGCGGTCGCGAGCGAAACGCCGGCGATGCCGAGCGCACGGTGATTGACCATGCGGCCTGAGGCGGCGAGCCACGTCTGGATCACGAAATAGAGAGACCAGGTGAAGAACAACAGGCCGTGGAAATGAATGACGGGGCTTGCGGACAATGTCCGGTTGGCGAGCGGCACAAAATAGGTCGGTGCGAAGCCGAGAAAGGCGGTGGCCGCGCAGGCCAGTGCCATGTGGAGATAGAAATATCGTGCGGGCGACGCATCTCGCGCGCGCACACGACGGTCGTCGATCAGGGTCGTCATGAGGGATGAGTCTGGAGAGGCGGCGTTTGGTTCAAACCCCTAGCCACCTGTGCAGGGCGCTTGTCGGGATGACGAAATCTAACCCCCCGCGCTCAGTTCCGCGCGATCGAGCTCCTCCTCGATCCTGTGAAACGCGTCGTCACCGATCACCTCGGTGGCCCGGAGGTCGAAGATCGGTTTTCGCGCGGCTTCGATGGCGCGGCGGCGCAGCGGATCGGCGGGCAATTCGCCGTTGGTGATGCCACCATGGGGATCGTCGTCGGCCTGCATCAGGATGGCACGATATTCGAGCCGCAGGATTTCGGCTTCCTCCGACGGATCGTCCTCGATCGCGTCGAGCGCCGCGCGATAGGCGACGGCGCGGGCGCGCGCGACCTCGATGCCGACGGGATTGTCGTCCTTGAGGCCGAACGCCAGGATCAGCGGCCGCAAGGTCAGGCCCTGCACGACCAGCGTGCCGAGCACGACCGCAAACGCCGAGAAGACGATGAAGTCACGATGCGGAAAGTTTTCCGGCAAGGCAAAGGCGGTGGCGAGCGTGACGAGGCCGCGCATGCCGCACCAGGAGATGATGAGGCCGCCCTTGGCGGAGGCGACCTGCTTTGGATCCTTGGGGTGATAGATCCCGTGCGCCACCAGCGTGCGTAGCGTCGTGCGGTAGAACGTGACCCAGGCCAGCCGGACCAGGACTACAGTGAGAAGGATCCAGGCGGCGGCCAGGCAATAGTCCCAGCGCACGTCCGCGTCCAGCCGCGTCCAGATCGGCCGCATCTGCATGCCGATCAGCATGAACGCGAGCACGTTGAGCACGAACACCATCGTATCCCACACCGCGTAGGACGGTACCCGCAACCGCGCCGGCATACGGGCGGGTGCAGCGCGTGCCATCGTGATGGCGTACACGACGATGGTGAGGATGCCGGAGAGGCCGAGATGTTCAGCGCCGATCCAGACCATGAAGGTGGTGGCGAATTGCATGATGATCGAACTGGGAGCCTCCGTGATCCGCACGATCACCAGTGGCATGACTCGCGCGGCGAGATAGCCGGCAACGACGCTGCCGACCAGCGCCAGAGCCATGGTTGGCGCGACCTGGCTCCATGCCAGATGCTCGGTGGCGATCGCTCCGACGGCGATGCGATAGATCAGGAGCGCGGTCGCGTCGTTGAGCAGGCTCTCGCCTTCCAGGACCTTCACCATCCGGTGAGGCAGCTTCACCTGGCTCAGGATCGCGACCGCGGCGGCCGCGTCCGGCGGGGCCACGATGGCGCCGAGCGCAACCGCGGCGGCCCAGGGCATATCAGGCATCAGCCGGTGCGCGACGTAGGCCACAGCGGCCGTTGTCAGGCCGACCGCGGCGACGACGAGGGTGGAGACCGGAACCCAATTGTTGCGGAGATCGCGCAGCGAGGTGTCGAAGGCGGCATCGAGCAGGACCGGTGCGACAAAAAGAGCCAACGCCAGGTCGGGCTCCAGCGCCCAGGACGGGCTGGACGGCACAAAGGCGATCAGCGCGCCCCCGATTGCGAGAAAGGTTGGATAGGGGACCTTGATCCGTCGCGCCAGCGCCGATAATGCAACGGCGCCGAGCAGAAGCACGATGATCCATTCGAATGTCGACACGTTGATCCCCGAAGCCGATTTGAGCGGCGCCACAAGCTAGCACCAATCCGGCCGTTTGATGGATAGTGCGGCCCCAAGGCAAGACCTCAAGGGGACCTTAACTCAAGACTTTCCAACTGTGGCGAGCATGCGTTTTCTCATTCAATGGTCCGGCGTCGGGTTGCTCTTTGCGCTCTCGTTCGTTGCGGCTCATGCTGCGACCGGCGGCGAGCCGGCCGCGGTGCCGCAGGTCGACATCGCGCCGTGCCTCGCGGCTGCCGCAGCCGACGACATCGACAAGGCCGCCACGGCCTGCGCCGCCGTGATCGACAACGAGAAGACGGCGAAAGGGGACCTGATCAAGGCGCTGATCGCGCGCGGCGGGCTTTATGCGCGGCACGACCAAGTCGACCGCGCGATCGCCGACGACAGCCGCGCGCTGGAGCTCGATTCCGGTCTCGCCGATATCTTCAACGCGCGGGGCGAACTCTGGCTAAGGAAGGGCGACAAGCCCAAGGCGGTGCAGGATTTCGGCGCGGCGTTGAAAATCGATCCGAACCACGAGAAGGCCAAGCCCAATCACAAGGCGATGGCGCGCGAGATCGAGCGGATCGGCGCGCAGATGGCAGTCGCGGGCAAGCCCAGTTTCATTTGCAAGGGTGTGCGCCGTCCCGTCGAGAAGGCGATCTGCGCCAACCGCGAGCTCGCAGATCTCGACCGCGAGATCTTTGCCGCCAACGCGCGCGTGTTGCGCGAAGCCCGCAATGCAGGCGAAGCGAAGGCGCTTCAACGCGAGCAGGACGATTTCATCGCCCGCCGCAACGCCGGGTTCGGCCGGCCGGGGTACGATTTGAAGAAGGCGATGCAGGAGCGGCTGCAGCGGCTCAACGGGGTGGACGGGTATTGAGGCTCCTCGTCTCGCTCGTAAGAGCGGGACGAAGGAGGGAAGGGATCGGTGCGCCGCTGGCACGCCTCGATTTGAACCGATTCTTTGGCTGCCGCGACAATGGTGAAAGCCTGATGTCCCGGAGCCCTATGCCATGTGCGGCACGCATCCTTCCGCGCAAATGCTCTCGTTTGCAAAAATCTCGTTTCGCTCGCTCCTGCTCAGCGCGGCAATGAGCGTCGTTCTCGTCGCCCCTGCTTCGGCCGGCGTCGATTGCGTAATCGGGAGCAAGGCCGCTCCGGCTGAGCTGATCCCGGCCTGCAGCGCCATCATCGACCAGGCCTCGAATCCATCCCTCGATCGCGCCGCGGCATTGCTGGTGCGCGCCGACGCCAATGCGCGAACCTCGGGCGGCCTCACGCAGGCGCTGCGAGATATCGATCGCGCCATCGCACTCGATGGCAAGAACGCAAAAGCCTGGCGCCTGCGCGGCGATCTCCTGCGCGAGGCCGGCGGCGATCTCAACCGCGCCGCGGCGGACCTCAGCAAGGCCATCGAGCTCGATCCGCAGGATTCGGAATCTTACGAGCTGCGCGGCGTCGTCTACACCAACCAGCACCGGCTCGACCGCGCGCTTGCCGATTACGACCAGGCGATCAGGCTGAAGCCTGACAATGCACAGGCCTGGTCCGACCGCGGCGTGACCTATTATCTCGGCGGCGACAACGAGAAGGCGATCCGCGATCTCAGCGAGGCGTTGCGCCTCGATCCGAACCGGCCGCGCAGCTACACCAATCGTGGCGCCGCCTACAAGAAGCTCGGCCAGCTCGACAAGTCGGTTGCCGACGACGGCGAGGCGATCCGGCTCGATCCGAAAGTGCCCGAATATTACGACAATCGCGGGCTGGCGCTGGCCGCGATGGGGGAGTACGACAAGGCGATTGCCGATTACGATCAGGCGCTCCGGCTGGCACCGCGGCCGAATTTCTTCACAAACCGCGGCGATTCCTACCACCTGAAGGGCGAGCTTGGCGCGGCGCTGAGCGATTACGAGGCCGCGCTGAAACTGGATCCGAATTTCGCGCAGACCTACAATAACCGCGCCGTGCTCTACAAGAAGATGGGCGAACGCAGGAAGGCGCTGGCCGACTATGAGACCGCGCTGCGGCTCGATCCCGGCAACGACAACGCCGCCGCCGGCCGCCGTGCCATGATCGCGGAGATTGCGAAATTCGGCGGCGAGCCGCTGCGGCCACTCGCGGCGAATTCCGACAATGGCCCGTCGTTCGATTGTGCCACTGCGAAGCGCGAGGTTGAGAAGGTGATTTGTGCCGATCCGCTGCTGGGGGTGCTCGATCGCCATATCGCCGAGACCTACGAGCGCGTGCTGAAATCGGCCGGGTCCCGCTTCGCCGGCGGCCTCCGTCGCACCCAGCGCGATTTCCTCACCACCCGCAATACGAGCTTCGGCCGCCCCGGCTATGATCTCAGGAAGGTCATGCAGGAGCGGCTGCAGCGGCTGAATGCGATGGATAGCTGAGCATTGTTCTTTTCAGCTTGAACCGCGGCCCGTTCCCGGGAAAATACCCCTCAAACAAGGCCGGTACTTGATCCCTGTCATGGCGGGACGTCTGTCCTGCAACAAGGTCAAGGCCAGGCGAATAAGGGAACGGGAGCGCGGGAATGAACGTCCGAGGAAACATCGACGGAAAAAGTCTCTATCACGAGGTTTATGCGCGCTCGCTGGCTGACCCCAAGGGCTTTTGGGCCGAGGTGGCCAAGGAGATCGACTGGATCGAGCCACCGAAAAAGATATTCGATCCCTCGCAAGGCGTCTACGGCCGCTGGTTCAGCGGTGGCGTCGTCAACACCTGCTACAACGCGCTTGACCGTCAGGTCGAACGCGGCCGCGCCGACCAGGTCGCGCTGATCCATGATTCGCCGCTGGCAAATAGCGTCACCAAATTCACCTACGCCGAACTGCTGGCCGAAGTGCAGGCGCTTGCCGCCATCATGCAGGATTTTGGTGTCGCCAAGGGCGATCGCGTCATCCTGTATATGCCGATGGTCCCCGAGGCCGTCGTCGCGATGCTCGCCTGCGCGCGCATTGGCGCGGTGCACTCCGTGGTGTTCGGTGGCTTTGCCGCGAAAGAGCTCGCCACCCGCATCGACGATGCGCAGCCAAAGTTGATTCTGTCGGCGAGTTGCGGCATCGAGCCCGGCCGGATCGTGCAGTACAAGCCGCTGCTCGACGAGGCGATCAGGCTTGCGGGGGCAAAGCCGAAGGCCTGCATCGTGCTGCAACGTCCGCAGCTCGTCTGCGCCCTCACGCCCGGCCGCGACTATGATTGGGCGGGCCTGCGCCGCAAGGCGATGAACGACTGCAAGAAGGCGCCTTGTGTGCCCGTCGCCGCTACCGATCCGCTCTACATCCTCTATACGTCAGGCACGACCGGCATTCCCAAGGGTGTCGTGCGCGACAATGGCGGCCATCTCGTCGCGGTGAAATGGTCCATGTTCAACATTTATGGCGTCAAGCCGGGCGAGGTCTGGTGGTGCGGCTCCGACATCGGCTGGGTGGTCGGCCACAGCTACATCGTCTACGGCCCGCTGCTGCATGGCGCGACCTCGATCATGTATGAGGGCAAGCCGGTCGGCACGCCCGATGCCGGCGCGTTCTGGCGCGTGATCAGCGAGCACAAGGCCGTCGCCTTCTTTACTGCGCCGACCGCGTTCCGCGCGATCCGGAAAGAAGATCCGGAAGGAAAATTCATCCGGCAATACGACCTCTCGACGTTCCGCACGCTGTTCCTGGCCGGCGAGCGCGCCGATCCGCCGACGGTGGAATGGGCGGAGCAGCAGTTGAAAGTGCCTGTGATCGACCATTGGTGGCAGACCGAAACCGGCTGGTGCATCGCCGGCAATCCGGTTGGCTTAGGTCAGCTGCCGGTGAAGCACGGGTCGCCGACGGTGCCGATGCCGGGCTATCAGGTCGACGTGGTCGACGAAGCGGCAAAGCCGGTCGGTCCGAACACCATGGGTTCGATCGTCATCAAGCTTCCGATGCCGCCGGGCTGTCTGCCGACGCTGTGGAATCAGGACGAACGGTTCAAGGAAGCCTATCTCACCGAATTCCCCGGCTACTACAAAACGTCGGATGCCGGCTACAAGGACGACGACGGCTATGTCTTCGTCATGGGCCGCACCGACGACATCATCAACGTCGCCGGCCATCGGCTCTCCACCGGCGGCATGGAGGAGATCCTGGCTTCGCATCCCGATGTCGCTGAATGCGCCGTGCTCGGCGTCAAGGACGCGATCAAGGGCGAGGTGCCCTGCGGCTTCCTGGTGCTCAAGGCGGGTGTGAAACGGGCCCCGGCCGAGATCGAGAAGGAGATCGTCGCGCTGGTGCGCGACAAGCTCGGTCCCGTTGCCGCGTTCAAGCTCGCCATCACCGTCGGCCGCCTGCCCAAGACGCGATCCGGAAAGATCTTGCGCGGCACGATCAAGAAGATCGCAGATGGTGAAGCTTGGACCATGCCGGCGACGATCGAGGACCCCAAGGTGCTGGACGAGATCGGCGATGCGCTGAAGGGGCGGGTGTGAGGTTTGCAATGGGGCTTGAATAGGCCGCATTTTTCCGCTCAATCCTCATCCTGAGGAGCGCGCCTGGCGCGCGTCTCGAAGGATGAAAGGCCCCGCTGCGGCAGCTTGGCCTGCATGGTTCGAGACGCCCGCTGCGCGGGCTCCTCACCATGAGGATGAAGGGCCTGCCATGAATTCGAAGCCGTTTCTAGCGATTGCATTTGCGGGCCTCATTCTCTCCGCCTGCTCCGCGCGCTACCAGACGCCGGTGGCGATGGGCGGCGATGATGACGATGCGGTCTGCCAGAGCCGCGGCTATGCGGCCGGATCGCCCGAATACGTGGCCTGCCGCAAGGACCGCGACGTCCAGCGCAGTTCCGCGACCACCCGCGCCGACCGCCGCCAGCGCGACCTCGGCGAATACATGCTGAACCATCCGGACCGGCCATAAAGGCTGCGCTGCGCCGGTGCGCTCGCAATGACGAGGTTGCTGAAGCTTCTTGCGTCAGACTAAAAAACGCGGCGGGTTTCCCCGCCGCGCTTGCATTCGATGACGACTGAAGAGCGGAAGGATTACTCCTCCTCCTGGTCCTGCTTCTTGCCGCCGAGCGTCTTCAGCTTGGCGAATACGGCATCGACGTTGAGATCGTCGCTGGACCTCTCCGCGGGTTCGTACTCGTCCTTCTTGGTGGTTTCGGAGGCCGGCAGCAAAGTGGCGCCGCCATAGGCCGCGTCGATCGGCTTTTCCTTGGCCGCGCGCGCGACCTCGAAATCAAGCTCGATCTGCGAGCAGAGGCCAAGGGTGACGGGATCAATCGGCGTCAGCTGGGAGGTGTTCCAGTGGGTGCGATCGCGGACACTGGCGATCGTGCTCTTGGTCGTGCCGACCAAGCGCATGATCTGGGCGTCCTTGAGCTCGGCATGGTTGCGCAGCAGCCAGAGGATGGCGCTCGGGCGTTCGTGGCGGCGCGAGACCGGGGTGTAGCGCGGGCCCTTGCGCTTGGGCTGCGGCGGCAGCACCACCTTGCTCTCCTGGAGGCGGAGCCGGTAGTCCGGGTTGTTCTCGCCCTTCTCGATTTCCTCGCGGGTCAACTGGCCATTGGAAAGGGGATCCATGCCCTTGATGCCCTGGGCGGCGTCGCCATCGGCGATCGCGCGCACCTCGAGGGGGTGCATTTTGGTGAAATCGGCGACCTGATCGAAGGTCAGCGCGGTGTTGTCGAGCAGCCAGACGGCGGTCGCCTTGGGCATCAGAGGTGCGTTGCTCATGGCAAATCTCCTTTGTGCTTCGCCCACCCCTTTGGAGGCGAAACCGGTGGTCATCAGCGATGACTGGGAATTCGCGCTATATAAGCCCGGAGGGGCTAGCCACGCAATGGTTCTGCTATAGATAGTGCCTTGACAGCGCCCGAAAGGGGGCCCAATTCCCTCTGAAGTCTCTGTAAGCCCGTACCCAAGCCCTGTTCATCCATCGACCGCTTCCCTCCCATTTGGCGAGGTGATTCGGTCCCGAGATCGCTCAATGTCAGCCAAACCAGACCTCAAGATCGTGCTTTGTTCTCCCCGTGGCTTCTGCGCCGGGGTGGTCCGGGCGATCGACACCGTGGAACGGGCGCTCGATAAATACGGCGCCCCCGTCTATGTTCGCCACGAGATTGTGCACAATAAGTATGTCGTCGATGGGTTGAAGAAGAAGGGCGCGATCTTTGTCGAGGAACTCGCCGAGATCCCGGAAAACACCACCGCGCCGGTGGTGTTCTCGGCCCATGGCGTACCGAAATCGGTTCCCGCCGACGCCACGTCCCGCAATTTGTTCTCGCTGGATGCGACTTGCCCCCTGGTCACCAAGGTGCACCGCGAGGCCGCGATCCATTTCAAGCGCGGCCGCGAGATCTTCCTGATCGGGCATTCCCATCATCCGGAGGTGGTGGGCACGCTCGGCCAGCTCCCGACCGGCGCCGTGACCCTGATCGAGACTGCCGAGGACGCCAAGACCATCGCCCCGAAGGACCCGAACAACCTCGCCTTCGTGACCCAGACCACGTTGTCGATCGACGACACCGCGGAGATCGTGGCGCTCCTGAAGGAACGCTTCCCGAACATCAACGGGCCGCACAAGGAAGACATCTGCTACGCCACCACCAACCGCCAGCTCGCGGTGAAGAAAGTGGCGCCGGTGGTCGACGCCCTGATCGTGGTCGGTGCGCCGAACTCGTCGAACTCGCAGCGCCTGCGCGAAGTCGCCGAACGCGAGGGTTGCCCGATCGCCGTGCTGGCGCAGCGCGCCACCGAAATCGACTGGAAGCGGTTCGAGAACATCACCAGCCTCGGCATCACCGCGGGTGCCTCGGCACCGGAAGTGATCGTCGAGGAGATCATGGACGCGTTCGCCGAACGCTTCACGCTGCATGTGGAGACGGTCTCGGCCGCGGAAGAGAACGAGTTCTTCCCGCTGCCGCGCCAGGTGCGCCCCGAAGCCGCCGCCGAGTAGACCTTCATGGCGGTCTACACCGACGTTGCCGCCGACGAGCTTGCGGACTTCCTCAATCAATACGATCTCGGTGAACTGCTCTCCTACAAGGGCATCGCCGAGGGCGTCGAAAATTCCAACTTCCTGCTGCATACGACCAAGGGGTCGTTCATCCTCACGCTCTATGAGAAGCGCGTGGCGAAGAACGATCTGCCGTTCTTCCTCGCGCTGATGACGCATCTGGCCGAGCACGGCGTCAACTGCCCGCTGCCGGTGAAGGGAACGGACGGCGAGGCGTTGCGCGAGCTGTCGGGCCGGTCGGCCGCGATCATCACCTTTCTCGAAGGCGTCTGGCCGCGCAAGCCGAACGCGGTCCATTGCGCCGGCGTCGGCGAGGGGCTCGCCAGGATGCATCTGGCCGGCGCGAATTTCGCGATCAGGCGCGCGAACGCGCTGTCGGTCCCGGGCTGGCGGCCGCTGTTCGATGCCGCGTCACAGCGGGCCGACGAGGTGCAGCCCGGCCTGCGCGCGTTCCTGAGCCACGAGCTCGACTACCTCGAGAGCGGGGTCTGGCCGACGCAGCTGCCCGAAGGCGTGATCCACGCCGACCTCTTCAACGACAACGTCTTCTTTCTCGGCGACAAGCTCTCGGGGATCATCGACTTCACTTTCGCCTGCAATGACTGGCTCGCCTATGATGTCGCGATCTGCCTCAACGCCTGGTGCTTCGAGCCGGATCATTCCTTCAACGTGACCAAGGCCCGGGCCTTCCTCAATGCCTATGGCCGGGTGAGAAAGCTGTCCGAGGCGGAAGAGACCGCGCTGCCGCTGCTCGCGCGCGGCGCCGCGATGCGCTTCCTGCTGACGCGGCTGGTCGACTGGCTCAACGTTCCGCCCGGCGCGCTGGTTCGGCCGAAGGATCCGCTGGAATATGTCCGCAAGCTGCGCTTCCACCAGAGCGTTTCCAGCGTGCGCGACTACGGGCTGATGCCGTCGGGGCTGGTGGCGTGAGCGAGCTTCCGATTGTCACGATCTACACCGACGGCGCCTGCTCGGGAAATCCGGGGCCCGGCGGCTGGGGCGCGATCCTGAAGTTCGGCGACAAGGAAAAAGAACTGAACGGTGGTGAGCGCCACACCACCAACAATCAGATGGAATTGATGGCGGCGATCTCCGCGTTGGAAGCGCTGAAGAAGCCGTGCACGGTCGATCTCTATACCGACAGCCAATATGTCCGTCAGGGCATCACCGGCTGGATCCACGGCTGGAAGCGCAACGGCTGGCGCACCGCCGACAAGAAGCCGGTGAAGAATGTCGAGCTATGGCAGCGCCTGGATGCCGCGCTGAAGGCCCATGACGTGCGCTGGCACTGGGTCAAAGGTCACGCAGGCCATCCCGAGAACGAACGCGCCGACCAGCTCGCGCGCGACGGGATCGTGAAGGCGCGGTTACAGGCGCGGGTGGCGGAGTAGCGCGGATCGGCGCTCTTGCTCATGCTCCGCCGTCATCGCCCGGCTTGATGTTTAGACCGGACAGATCACTGACAGGTGTTCGGAGACATAGCTGACACTTCAAACTGGGCTGGAATGGTCGATTCGGGAGGCCTTCCATGCCCTGGAACGAGGTGTCGGTGATGGATCAGCGACGGGAGTTTGTGCGGCTTGCGTTGCAGGAAGGGGCGAACCGGCGGGAGTTGTGCCGGCGGTTCGGGATCAGTC